>CBINOO010000054.1:0-25528 GCA_966252305.1 uncultured Acidimicrobiia bacterium | reverse complement strand
CAGTACTACCCTGCACCAACGAGGTGCAGACATGACTCCCGAATCCCGCCGAGCCATTCCGACGGACCTGCGCGCGTTCAAGAAGTCTCAGGACCTCAGCCCCGAGTTCCTCTCCGGTGAGTCGCTGCATGCGCACACGCATTATTCCTGCGAGAGCCTCGAGCACCTGCCGAGGTATGTGCTGCAGATTCCGGTGGTGGGCACGTTGTTCGGGCGCGAGGTCGAGGCGCATCAGCGCCGGTCGGGCAGTCGCGTGGATTTCTCCAAGGGATGGTGGCACCCACCGGTCAGTCCACGCGCGGTCTATGACTCCGAGGCTGATCAGATCTCCGCGCTTGGTCTCTCGCCCATCGTCTCGGTGACCGACCACGACAGTCTCACGGCGCCGCTGGAGTTGCAGAAGACGTTTAATCCGCGATGTTCGCCGCTCTCGTTTGAGTGGACCGTGCCCATTGGTGACGGCTTCCTGCATGTGGGTGTGCACAACCTCCCGAGTGCGTCGGCGCTGCAGTGGTTTGATCGTCTTGAGGCCTACACGGCGGATCAGGACACCGAGCCGCTTGGTGGGCTGATCGAGGAGCTCACGTCGGTCGACGATGTGCTCGTCGTGCTCAATCATCCACTCTGGGATTTGTCGGATGTCGGGCCGGAGGCGCATCTGCGCATGGTGCGGCGGACCATTTCGCAGTATGGGCATCTGTTCCATGCGCTCGAGCTCAACGGGTATCGGTCGTGGGGGGAGAACCTGGATGTGGTGGCCATGTCGCGTGAGACCGGGCATCCGCTCATCTCCGGCGGCGACCGTCATGCGTGTGCGCCTAATGCGCTCATCAACCTCAGTCACGCTTCGTCGTTTGCCGGCTTCGTGCATGAGATCAAGGCCGGCATCAGCACTGTGATGACCATGCCGGCGTATGCGGAGCATGTCATTGGCCGCACCATCTCGTCGGTGGCGGATGTTGTGACGCCGTATCGCAGTCATCCCGAAGGCTGGCGTTCGTGGACTGACCGGATTTCGGTGCTCACGTCGCAGGGCGGGTCGCAGCTGTCGCAGCATTGGCCTGATGGCGGACCGCTGTGGCTGCGCGCCGTGATGGCCACCGTGCGCCTCATCTCGTGGGGCCCCGTGCGTGTGCCGCTGGCGTATGTGCTCGAGTGGCGCGACCGCCGCGCCGGCGCCCCGACGTCCATGGCCTGGCCGCCGGTCACTGTCTCGGAGGCGGTGGGGCAGGCGGAGTAGAGGGGTAAGGCGGGGCGCCCGCCGGAAGCATCCACGTTCTCAGAGCTCATCGCTACTGCTCCCAAACCCGGGAACGAAAAGCCTCCGATAGACGCGCTCAGCATATCCGTCGGTCATTCCGGCAACGTAGTCGCACACCCGCCTCTCGACCGCAGCGTTGACGTCTCCGTCTTGCCACGAGCTTTGAGGCACCAGTTGCTCTGGATCGTCACGAAGCGCCTTGAAGACGTCGGACACGATTCTCATACCCCGACGCTCCAGCTGCTGCACGGGTGCCTTGGAGACGACGAGTTCAAGCGACATGTCTCTGAGTGCGTCAAGGAGTTGTCTGTGCTCTTGCGGAAGCACGGCCAGGTGTTCGAGGAGCGGATGCTCAAATGTCTGACGCAAACCGATGGTCACGCAAGTTATGAAGGCGCTCACCAACCTGGAGATCATCTGCTTCCGAGCAAAACTTCCGCCAAAAAGCCCGGCCGAAACAGAATCCGCGTCAATCGTACCTGTGTTCGCTACCAGCTTGCCGTTCACAGCGCTGAACGCGCTGGACAGTGCGGCTCGGACTTGATTCTCGGTCGCGAGCTTCCGCGCGACAATGTCCTCAATGTCATGGATCCCATACGCGATGTCGTCGGCCAGTTCCATGACCGAACAGTCGAACGTGCGGTGCAGAGCCTTGCCCTTCTTGTCACGCGCCAACAGCGCTGTTCGATCTGGCGCTGAAAATCCCTCAAGAGCCCAGTCGACAACCGGACGTTCTTCGTCGAAAAAGCACTTTGGAGGTTTGGTTGCGTGCTTGGCTTGATCGAAAGTCGAGTACGGCACGGGGTACTTGAGAACCGCAAGAACCAGCCTTCGCGTCGGGTTGATTCCCCATGTGTGTTTGGAGTACTTCTCCAGCCTTGTTAGCAGCCGCAACGTCTGGCCGTTGCCCTCAAACCCTCCACTATGAGCCATCGCTGCGTGGAGCGCTTTTTCACCACCGTGGCCGAACGGGGGATGCCCCAGGTCATGCGCGAAGCATGCAGCTTCAACCAGTGCTCGGGACGGCATCCATTCGTTGAACTTCAGCGGAACGCGTTCCTTTCGACTGAGCTGATCGACTAGGCCAGCGCCGATCTGAGCGCATTCGATCGAATGCGTGAGCCTCGTTCGATGGAAGTCACCTTCACCGACTCCCATCACCTGCGTCTTTCCTTGAAGACGACGGAAAGCGGAGGAGTGAATCACCCGGCCGCGGTCCCGTTCGTATACTGTCCGGATGTCTTCGGGAGGGTGCGGGTCGGCGCTGTGGAACCGAGCCTCGAAAAACGAGGGAGATTGTGGCGTCAAGCTGGCTCTCCGAATCTTCTGTCGCCCAAGGGCGGCCAGTCATCGCACCAGTCCGGCGTGCGAACTACGGAACTGGATCTGCTTGCGATTATAGGAGTGGAGTGTCCGACTGAGAAGGGAAGAAGACAGTCTAGCCCTGATGTCGACCAGCGTTGGCAGCGTTGTTGCCGAAGGAGTGGCTTCCTTGCGCGCTGGGCGGCGGACGCCATGTGCAGTTATACCAGACCGGCAGCCTTCAGCTCTTCAATGCACTTCCGCAGCAATCTCTTCGCCGTTGGGAGAAACGAGTAGCTGATTCGCTTTGTCGCCTTTCCCGTCTGCTTGATCAAGGGGTGCGACGCCATGCTCTCGTAGCGGCGCTCATGAACTTGCTTCGCCAGGTCATAAGTCATCGGGAACTTGCTCGCGAGTCTCCCTGTTGGGGCATTCAGAACACTGCCGATCTGCCCGAGACAGTAACTGCCGATGCTACCGTCCCTCGCGAAGATCGCATCCAACATGAGGTCATTGAATACGTCGAGCAAGTTCACGAACCCTGTGATGTTGACACCAGAAGCCGCAACGGTCTCGACCGCCTGCACTTCAGCCTGCCGGTAGCGGACTCCAAACAACCTCTGCCAATTCGCTTCAGGAACAGCCTTGTCGAGCTTCGCCAAAGCGTGATTGATGCCGCAGTAGTTGGCGGTGGAGCGTTGGATCATCCCCAGCTCACGCATCAGCAGTTCAGCGGACTTGTTCCATGCCTTGCGTTTTCCGGGTGGGACGTGAGCGACCTGAAAACCCTTCCATCCAGCCGCCAAAGCAGCGTCGCGGCTCTTGTCCTTCACTCCGTCATTGACTATTTGCTCGACCGATGATGCGCCCAGCGACGATGGCGTGATTGCCTCGATTAGCGACGCCCGGGTCCACCCGGAGGGAGCACTCCGGCACGCGTAAGCGACCTGTGCCGCGGACAGGTCACCTGTCCTCATCAAGAAGCGACCGACGGCGACCTGGAGGTCGGCAGGCATGGCTTTCGGCGTCCACAGCTTCCTGAGAATTCTTGCCAGCTTCCTGTCTAGCTTTACTTCAAGTCGTCCATCTGCAGCGAAGATGAACTCCGCGCGCACGGAGGCGTAGAGTCCATTCGCCTGTATGGCCTCCACGAGTTTGTCGCCTGCGACGCGTGGGAGCCTCTGGTAGCGCTTCAGATAATTGCAGACACTACGGTAGATCTCCGGATGATTGTCGAGGATGCGCCAGAGCCGGGCTGTCAGGGGCGCCGACGGGGTCGCGTGGGCTAGCAGGTACTTGAAGCGTGTCACGTTCACGATCCTGTAGCGTGGCGTCAGCTGCTTGATCCGAGCGAACAGGTTCTTTTGGTCAATGAAGCGCCGGGTGACGACTGCCTCAGGCGGATCGGATACCGACTTGAGCTCGTCATCGATGTTTGTGATCCGGTGGATACGGATCTTCCCGCTCTGAGGGAAGAGACCGATATCCTTGCTCATCTCGTCGAGCTTCACGAGGAGGCGCCGGAGGGTGTGCTCATCCTTAGCGAAGAGCCGGATGTCGTCCACATAGCGGAGGCAGCGAAAATCGGTGGCTTTCAGCTTCAGATCGTCGAAGTACGACAGCACAACTTCTGACAGCAGCCCGGAGGAAAGTGGGCCTTGCGGGATACCATGGTTGTGAAAGATGCCGCGCCCCGTTGCGGTCCACTTCTCTAGCCACTCCGTTAGCTTGGCGCAGAATTCCTGGTCGAATCCGAGCTTCCCAAGAAAGTGTTTCAGCACCCCATGGTCAAGGCTGTCATAGCAGGCGGTGAGGTCGAAGCTCGCCGTGCACACGTAGCCGTCGGCGTATGCCTGCTTGGTAGCCTGGTTGAAGGCACGGTGGCCGTCCGTCCACTTGCGGTAGAACCACGTCGATGTCTTGCCCGCATAAAGGTGGCCAAAGACGGACTTGTGGTAGCGCTGTACGACGCGTGGCTGGAGCTTCTCCGCGATGAGATTGAGAGCAGCCTGGTAGACAATCTGGTCCTCAACTCCGAGCAGTGAATACTGCCGGAGAATGCCGGACGCTTTCGGATGGAAGAGCTTCGTCGAGGGCTCCGGTTCGTAAATGCCCCGCTTGAGCCGGTCGGCGAGATCATCGAGCAGCGCGTTCTCGGCAGTGGCATAACGCTCATAGAGCGAACGAAAATAGGACTTATAGACGGCGTCGGGATTCGACCGCAGCCAACGCCAGGTGCGGCCAAGGTTGTCCGGGTGCCGGAGTTGGTCGAGGTTCGCCATCCGCGTTCACGGGTGAAAGATGTGGTCAAGCAGCGAGGGGAGAAGGGCGTTCTGTTCCACGACCTGAGGTGTTTGATTGGTTCGGATCCCCTGAATTTGGCGACACAGGGCCTCGAACGCGCGCTGCTGGGGCATCAGTGGAACGGGCACTTGAATCGCCATCAAGTTCTCCGCCTTAAGGGTCTTGTTTCGGGCGGCGGTTCCTGGCGAGGCTTGGAGCACCTTGTTGAAACCGTCTGTGGTCATGAAGTAATGATGCAGGCAAATAGGAAGAATCATGTCGCGCCGAGGTTCGCAAACCAGCATGCGATGATTACCGACCCAGCCATCCTGTTCCGGTCCTGCAACAGCGATAGCCTGTTCCCAGGCCATGATGTTACTGAAGACGATGTCGCCCGTGTGAAGCCGGAACAGCTTCTGCCACGTAAATTCAGATCCGAGAACCTTGCGGCGGAAGAAGATTCCCTTAAAAAAGCTGCGAACTCCATATTCAGTGTAGCTCGCGTCAGGGTCGATAGTGATCTGCCGCCATGCCAGCGGCGCGATATCGGACATAGGTTTAGACTCGGCATGGGCTCCGAGGCGATTGAATGCCGACCCAAGGACAGCTTTGAGTTCGCGATCTTGTTCCTCCCGTAGTTGCCGAATGCGGGTGAGGCGGGATTCGACGGCTTCCAGATGGGCGACCACGCGCTGCTGCTCCTCCAGCGGTGGTAGGGGTATCTCTATGTCAAGAAAGGCGGAAGGCTTGATACGGTTCTTGCCGCTCGTGCCACGCGCCTGTTCGTCACAGGCGGTCCAGAACCACGGCGCTTTGGTTATCAGGCGCAGCCACCCAGGGATGGCTGCCGACTTTGACCGATACACTGGAAATTCGGTCGAAACAAAGCACCCCGAAAGCTCTGGCTGGACTACGCTCACGCTGCCGTTCCGAGCCCAAATCTTGTTCACAACCAAGTCGCCCGTCTCGCATCGGTTGAATATGGTGTATTGCGTGTCACCACCATTGACCGGCTGTCGCTCGTAGGCACCTTCGCCCCACAACCGCACACCAAGTTGACGGTACTGCACGCCCGGCTGTGGCGCTTCGAAACGCGAAACGCCTTCGAGCACCTCCCCAAGAGCGACCTGACTCCACCCCTTCTTCACGCGAGCAACTCCACTTCAGTTCGGAGTTCCTGCATGAGCCGGAGGATTTCGCGTTCCTTGTCGAGGATGCTGGCGACGAGTTCCCGAGGTTCGCGGTGTTCGAGTGCCTCGGCGCCGTTCGGATTCTTGAGGTCGAGATTGAAGAGCGGCCAGTAGAGAGCGTCGCCGACGGCCTGTTCGTCAGCCTGAAGCTTACGCTCCTTCCTGGCGGCAGCTTCAATTTCAACGAGCTGCGCCTGACGCTTCGCCTTCTGCTGGGCGTCCTGCCCATTCGCACGGAGGCCTTCCCTGGTCTCCTTCGCCTGGCGTTCGAGCTTGTGGGCGCGGGTGCTGGCTTCGCGAGCGGCGTCCCAGTGTGGGGTGGCCTCGGCGACGGCCTTGTCGAGCATGCCCTTGAAATCCACCTTCCACGCCCGTTCGTTCTCCATGCGCTTCTTCGCGCTGAACCAGGCCTTGCACGCCGTCATGTCGTCGACCTGCATGGGCATGGTCTTGGTGTATTTCTTCCGGCCTTCGGGTAGTGGGACCTGGTAGTACCAGATCGTCTTCGTCGGCCCGGAACGGTCGAAAAAGAGCAGATTCGCCGGAATGTCCGTGTAGGGCGCGAAGGTGCCCTCGGGCAGGCGGACGATGGTGTGGAGGTTGAACTCCTTGAGCAGTTCCTCCTTGATGCGAGCGCAGACCCCATCGCCGAAGAGCACGCCGTTGGGCACAACGACGGCGGCGCGGCCGGGATTCCCACGGGCCGGGCGCTTGAGCTTTCTCATGATGAGCTGGAGAAAAAGAAGCGCGGTCTCGGCGGTCTGCTTGTCGGCAGGAAAGTTGTTGAGGATTCCGCGCTCCTCCTCGCCGCCGAAGGGTGGATTGGTGAGGATAACGTCTACGCGGTCGGCATCGCCGATCTCCGTAACCTTCACAGCGAGCGTGTTCCCGTACTTGATGTTCGGGTATTCGAGGCCATGCAGAAGAAGGTTCATCTGCACGAGCATGTAAGGCAGAGGTTTGGCCTCCTGTCCAAAGAGCGTTTCCCGCTGGAGCACCCGTCGATCAGCAACGGATTTACATGAGGCGGCGAGGTGGTCGTAGGCCTCGACGAGGAAGCCGCCGGTTCCGCAGGCGGGATCGAGCACGGTCTCGCCCAGCTGCGGCGCGGTTACATCCACCATGAACTTCACAACCGGGCGAGGGGTATAGAACTCGCCGCTGTCGCCCGCCGCGTCGCGCATCTCGCGCAGCATGTTTTCGTAGAGTCGGCTGAGGGTGTGCATCTCTTCGCTGGCAGTGAAGTGGATGCCGTTGACCCTGTTGATGACGTCGCGGAGCAGGTAACCGGACTCCATCCGGTTGGCGACGCCCTTGAACACGTTGGCGATCACATCCTGCCGCGCCTTGCCAGATTCTGATTGGAGGCCACGGAGGTAGGCGAAGAGGCCCGCGCCCTTCGTGCCGTCGGGCCGCATGGCCTCGTCCTGCGAGATGAACTTGAGCAATTCATCGCCGGTGATGCCGTCGGGCTGGATAGCCCAGTCGCGCCAGCGGTAGGGCCGCTGGATGACCGGCTGATGCTTCTTACCGGCCAGCTTCGCCTCGCCCTCGGCGGTAATTTCTAGGTCGTCGAGGAACTTGAGAAAGAGAATCCAGGTGAAGAGCGGCAAGCGGTCTAGGTCACCGTTCAGGCCCTTGTCCTTCCGCATGATCTGGCGGGCAGACTTGATCAGGGCGCCAAGGCGCTGGGCGGTAGTCAGCGGCGCTGCGGCCTTCTTCTGGCGCGGTTTCTTCGTGGCTGTTTTCTTTGCGGTCATGAGATCGCTTGATTATGCGGCGTAGAGGTGTTCCTGGAGCTTCGCCACGGCCGCACGGAACTGGTCCGGCCCGCCGAAACGTTCGGTAATTTCCGTGACATTACCAAGGTCGGAAATGGGTGGGACTTTGAGCGATTCCGGAATACTGAATTCCGCCGGGCCGTGTTCGGCATACTTCGACAGAATGGCATCGAGAATCTGCCGGGCGGCCTCACCATAAGCGGAGAAGAAGTCGGGCTTGGCGGTACGAAGCCGGGCGGCTCGTTCCCTGCGAGTGAGAACCGGTGCATTCCAAGCGACGCTGCAGAGCAAGTCGAATGGATCGGCATCGGGATTCTCCAGCGCGTCGGCGGCTGCGACGGGGTCAATGCCCCTTTCCTGAAGGGCTGCGAGGATTTCCGTACGGCGATCCGCGTCGGCCCAACCGTGCCGGAATGTAGCCACGTCTGGGAAGAGTTCGCGGACGACTTCACCGGTGTAATCTCGAAACTCGGTAACAGAGAGCTGTTTGCCGTCTGGGCCGATGTCACGCGTGGCGTGGATGACGACCTTCACCGAGCCTGCAGTCACGTAGAACTTGCGCGGGTCAGCAGGTGGCTCCGGCGGTTCAACGACAACCGGAGGTTCCGGGTCGCTGATGACAATCCTGCCACCGCCTTCTCCCGGGTCTTCCGGGCCTGGATCCACGACTGTCGTGGTGGTGGTATTGCCGTTCTCGTCGATTTTTTCCTCGGAGATGAACTCCGGGTCGCCGTCGAACTCAATGTCTGCGAAGTGGCGGGTGGCAGTGCCCGTGTAGTCGAGGATGTTGAAATAGAATTTCCCATAATCCTCGCGTAGGCGCGTTCCGCGTCCGATGATTTGCTTGAACTCCGTCATCGTTCCGATCATGCGGATGAGAACCACGTTCTTCACCATCGGGGCGTCTACGCCGGTGCTGAGCAGCTGCGAAGTGGTGAGGATGACAGGTGTGTCGGTTTCCAGTTCCTGAAATCGCCCGAGGTGTCCCTTGCCAATGTCTCCTTCGTCCGAAGTGACCCGGCAAACGTAGTCGGGATGGTCTCTAACCAGGTCAGCGTTCAGATTGTTCAGCAGCTGACGCATCTCGTCGGCATGCTCTTGGTCCACGCAAAAAACGATGGTCTTGTCGAAGCGATTCGTTTTCCTGAGAAACTCGGTGAGATGTGCCGCGATGGCCTCGGACCGTGGACGTAGGGAAAGGCGACTCTCAAAATCTGGGGTGTGGAATACCTCGTCGGGAATCTCGCGACCCAACCTGTCGAGCTCACCCTTAGTGGGTCGCCACCCCGTAGCATCGGCGGAAGTGACGACGCGATGGACGCGATAGGGCGCGAGGAAACCATCGGCGAGGCCCTGACGAAGGCTGTATTGGTAAATCGGGTTTCCAAAATAGCGATAGGTCGCCTTGTTGTCCTTGCGCAGCGGGGTCGCGGTCATGCCAATCTGCACTGCCGGCTCGAAGTAATCGAGAATTGCGCGCCAATTTGATTCGTCACGGGCACTGCCACGGTGGCACTCGTCGACAATGATGAGATCGAAGAAGTCTCGGGCGTATTCCTTGTAGAGGCCGGGTCGCTTCTCGTCCTCCGCGATGGCCTGATAGATGGCGAAGTACATCTCACGGCTCTTGACGACTTCACCGTTTTCGATCTTGTGGCGTGCGTCGCCAAAAGGCGCGAAGGTTTTGTCCTTCGGATCATCCACGAGGATGTTGCGGTCCGCGAGGAAGAGGATCTTGGGGCGTTTGACGGGGTCGTTGCCGCGGTTCCAACGAGATTCCCAAAGCTTGAAGCAGATTTGGAATGCCACCACGGTCTTTCCGGTGCCGGTCGCCATTGTAATCAGGAGACGCTTCCTGCCGCGCAGGATGCTTTCAACCGCTCGGTTTATGGCGATCTGCTGATAGTAGCGTGGTGGTCTCTCGGGATCGGGATGATACGGCGCAAGCACCTTCGCCACGGCTGGGGCAGGAAGCGGGTCGCTGGCATTCAGTCGTCCCCACAACTCTTCTGGCGTGGGGAAGGCGTCGATACTTCGCTCAATTCCAGTGGTGAAATCGAACTCGACGATGCCTTTGCCATTGGTCGCATACGCGAACTTGAGATCGAGAATCTCCGCGTATTCTTTGGCCTGCCCAAGACCGGCCCCAGCCGTCTTGTAGTCCGCCTTCGCCTCAACAACTGCGATGGGAAAATCGCGCCGGTAGCGGAGCAAGTAATCAGCGCGCTGTGGCTTGCCGCGAACCACTTGCCCGCCGACGACGCGGACGCGCCCCTTAGGATTAGTGAAGTATCGCTGCTCAGCGATAGAGAACGGAGCGTTGTCCCAGCCAGCTGCCTGCAGCTGGGGGACGACGTAGGTTCGGCAGGTGTCGGCTTCGTTCATAGTTCGTCGGCGTTGCGATGCGCTGAAGACGCGTGAAATGCGGTTGCTCCCCTGCGGCCCGCAGTTGACTTCCCTACGTCCAGCGGGGCATCGGCGCAGTGGCGCTCATTCTGACATGACGTGCTGTCAGCTGCACCCACATGGGCCGTCGTGGCCGGCCGTTTCGGTCCCGAGCGACCAGGGTGAAGGCTTGCTTCGCTAGGCAAGGGGGCAAGGATGCGGGGATGCTGACGCGGGTGAGTTTCCATGAGCGAGCCAATCCTACTCCTGACTCAATTTCGACCACACAGGACGTGTGGGCTGCGACCACCAAAGCAAGGCCCTGCGTCGGGGGAGGTCTTGCCCAATAGCAGTGGTCGGCGCGGTAGCATGCGAGTGGAGGGAGATGGTGAGAGACACAAAGTCCAACATTCCTCACGACGTGCCGTTCGGTTTCCGCGGTTTCAGGTGGGAGCCGACTGACGAACAGGACGTCGTCATCCTGTTTGGTCGTCTGCTGGAACACCTGCCGAGGCCATTGGCGATCGAGAACGCGCGGACCGGATTTCCGGACTGCAAGGCCGTAGATACCGAGACCGGCGAGGTCGTGCGGATAGAGTTCGAGCTGAACGCCAGCCACTTCTTCCGCGACCACCGCGGGCGAGGAGAGGGCTGCGACTGGATCGTCTGTTGGCACAATGACCTAGATTCGACCCCAGACGACTCCCCGACGATCGTAGCGCTGGACACAATGGTCGATGCGGTCGCGCCGGGATTAGTGCTGAATCGACTCCCGCCGTCCTTGACACCACAGGCGGCCTTTCATCGTCGCGTCAGCGGCCTGGATGTGCGTGAACAAGGAACTATTGAACGTCTGTTGCAGTTTGGCGCAGGCGACGGACTACGCATCGTGTGGCCGGAAACCAATGGAGCTTCTTTCACCGTGCGCGGGCCGCTACACGGCAAACTCGACGTCGAGTACTTCAAAGTGTCTTGTTCCGGGCGGCTCAGTGTGGCCTTTTCTCGGTGGGTTCACGTCGACCAGGACTTCAAAGCAGACCTGGCCTCGCGGCTGAACGGTGCGATCGGTGTGAAGTGCTTCAACGGCTCCGGGAAGGCGGGATGGGAGCTCTCTGAGATTTTCCGCACCGACCGAGCAGTTGATCTGTTCATTGGCGAATGGAAGCGTCTGACCGCCTGATTGGCGGCGCTGTGCCATGTGACCAACAGTCGGACCCGAAAGTGGCGGCCGAGCGCTATGATCAGCCCGCCGTCAAAGCCCAATGCCGATCGCAGCCTTCCTGATGCTCGTCCTGATTCCCGTCGGGCTGCAGTCGGCTGGCGGCGATCAGGCACTGCGTCCTGAGTCCACCCTCCGTCTGGCGCACGGTCAGCTGAGTCTCGGGCCATACGCCCTGGGCATGACAGTCGCGGAGGCCCAGTCGGAATACGGGCGCGCCCTTCAGCTCAAGCCAAACGTCGACGACACCGGGCAATGTGAAGGTCTCGAGGCTCCGGTCTCATTTGCCGGCCACCAGTTCATCCTGACGTTCACGGCACACTCGGATGGTCTCCGCCTTCGGGCGTTACATGCGCGGCTGGCCGAAGGCCGGGATCTGGACGAGGTGGCAGCCGAGGTGGTCCGTCGCGTACCGAGCTTGCGCATCGCTGAATTGGATCCGGCAATCAAAGGCAACAAGTCAACATGGAGCCTGCCGTCAGACTCGCTGCAGGTGGTCCTGATCAGCGTGAAGGAACGCTGGCTCAGCATCTCGCGAGGGTGCGTCAACGGCTGGTAGTTCGGAGGGATCGAAACCATGAAGGTCACAGACTGTCCACACTGCGGCGGCACGTCGCTCTACACAACCCGGTGCCAATATCCACGCGGTCAATCCGAATATTTCCTGGTCTTTTCGGCGTTCTGAAAAACTGGCAGAATCGTCGAAATGAGCCCAACGGTGCTGCGGAGCGGGCCCTATCGCTTCTTCTTCTATTCGAGCGATGGCAGCGAACCGATTCACGTGCATGTTGGACGTGACGACAAGGCCGCGAAGTTCTGGCTGAATCCAGGCCGTCTTGAGGAAGATCGAAGGCCTGGTAGGCGAGCACCAGGTGGAATTGACGAAGGCATGGCATGAGTACTTCAAGTCCGGCAAGTGAAGCGGCCATCGCCGCAGACGTCCGCGTTACGGGAACTGCTCTCGTGGTCGAGCTCGGTGATGGCCGGACCGTGTCTGTGCCACTCGACTGGTATCCGAGACTGGCCGAAGGGCGCCCCGCTGAACGACGTCGATGGGAGTTCATCGGTGCTGGGTCCGGAATCCACTGGCCAGACCTCGATGAAGACATTTCGGTCGAAGGCCTGTTGGCGGGTCGTCGCTCAATGGAGAGCGCGACCTCATTGCGACGTTGGCGTGCCTCACGTCAGCGACCGGCTAACAAGCGTATGGAGTCGAAGCGGCCCTGATCGCAATGATTCCAAGGCGCGCTCGCGTACGTCGTCGAACGTGACGGGCAGCGGCGACGCGTCCCACCGTCAATGGTCCAAGCCGTCACCGGGGCCTGTCAGTAGACGGTCATTTCAATCAAGTTCTCGCGAGGGTGCGTCAACGGCCGGTAGTCCGGAGGGAGCGCAACGATGAAGGTCACAGACTGTCCACACTGCGGCGGCACGGCGCTCTACACAACCGTGGCCGCGACACCGGCAAACGGCACGTGGGGGCCACACCTTATGCCCAAACTGGATCGAGCGCAACTCAACGTCGTCGTGTGTGAAGGCTG
Organism: uncultured Acidimicrobiia bacterium; assembly: GCA_966252305.1. Taxonomy (GTDB): domain Bacteria; phylum Acidobacteriota; class Vicinamibacteria; order Vicinamibacterales; family SCN-69-37; genus SYFT01. The sequence goes on along the minus strand of CBINOO010000054.1, from coordinate 12,566 downwards.
CGGACTCACGCGCTTCTTCCTTCGACAGGTCGACATCCAGACGCTGAAGGCAAGCGGAGCCTGGACGCCCGTCACCGAGGCAACGCCGGTGCTTGGCTTGGGCGAGGCGTGATTCGCAGACGATCGGAAGCGAAAGCAGAGAAGTCCACCATGAGACGAGTGATCGTGACCGTCGCGCTCGCGCTTGGATGGATCGCAGTGCCGACCGACGCCTATAGCTGTGCCTGTGCAGCCGCAAGTCCGAGGCCTCCGAGTGCGGACGAAGTCAGGCGAAATGTCCGTGACCGGCTGGACAGGGCCCGCGCGGTCTTCATCGGAGAAGTCGTGGCGTCCAATCAGCTGACGTATCGGTTCAGTGTTGAGTCAGTCTGGAAGGGCGACCTCGGTCCCCAAGTCGTGATGGCATCCGGTGCGGAAGCCATGCCGAATGGACTGATCGGGAACTCCTCCTGTTCCTATGCCTTCCGCACTGGCCAACGCTTCTTGGTCTTTGCGTACGGGGAGTCCCGCCTTCAGATGCGCGCCTACCACTGCGACCTCACCACCACTGCACCGTTGGGGCAGGCGACAATCAACGTGCTCGACGCCATTCAGCCGCGGCGAGAACCCGCTCCTTCGATAGCCGCCGATCGCGTGGTCGCGGTGATCGGCAACGTGAAGCAACCGGGTCTCGTTCCCTGGCGCGCCGGGATGACCGTGGCCGATGCGATTGAGGCCGCCGGCGGCGTCGTGCCGCAAGTCCCTGATTACGCCACCGGGGCCAAGTCGACCGTCACCCGCGCCAGCAGTCCGAACCAGCAGGAAGAAGCCTTGCCCGCGGCCCTCCTGCAGCCGGATGATCAGGTGTCCGTGGTCGGGCCCCTCATCACTTCTCCCCATGCCGACCGCTAAACCGAAGACATCACTGCCGACGTCGATGCTCACCGGCAAGGCCAGCGCGGCAAAAGCCGCGGTCGGCGACAAGCCGGTCTTTGACTACATCGCCAGCCTGCCGCAACCGCAGCGCGCGATCGTCGAACGTGTGGACGCGCTCGCCGCGGCCACGTTGCCCGGCCTGCAGCGCTCCGTGAAGTGGGGCATGGCCTACTACGGCGTCGGCAACGGCTGGTGCTTCAGCTGCGGCGGATTTGCCGACCACGTGAAACTCATGTTCATCAACGGCGCGGAGTTGACCCCGGTGCCGCCGGTCACACCTGTGGCCATGGGCAAGGCCACTCGCGGCGTGGACCTCACATCAGAGCGCGATCTCGACGAACGCCAGATCGCGGACTGGATGATTCAGGTCACCGCCAGGCCGGGTGTGGGCGTCAGGAAGAAGTAGGGCCGATTCATGCCAAGCGCCAGGCTGACGAGCAAGGGACAAATCACGGTGCCTCGGCAGGTGCGCGACCATCTGCGGCTGCAGACGGGCGATGCCGTCGACTTCATCATCGACGAACACGGCAGCGTCCACGTGAGAGCCGCCGATGTCGACGTGTCAGATCTCAAGGGGCTGCTGCGCACGCCCGGACGGAAGCCGGTCAGCTTGGAGGAGATGGACGCTGCATCCGGATGTCGCCTGCTCTGAAGACCACTGGGCATCGCAGAGGACACGATGAACCTGACCGATATTCCGTTCGGAACCACCGACTGGGCCACCGTCCCCAGAACCGAGCACGCCGGTGAAACCGGCAAAGCCTATTGGCAGACGCAGAACTTCGGCCCGGTTCGTGTTCGGATGGTCGAATACACGCCCGGCTACGTGGCTGACCACTGGTGCGCCAAGGGACACATCCTGCTGTGCCTTGAGGGCGAGCTTCACACGGAGCTGGAAGACGGACGCACGTTCACGCTGACGCCGGGCATGAGTTATCAGGTCGCCGACAACGCCGAGCCGCACCGTTCACGCACAACCACGGGCGCCAGGCTGTTTATCGTGGATTGAGGGAGTGAAAGAGGTCGCGCGGCCGGACGGCAATCTCCGGAAAGGCCTTGAGCACGGCTTTGTCGAACGTGATCATCGGACACGAGGAGCGTGCCGCCAGCTCCACGAAGAGCGTGTCGTACACCGAGATGCCGGACTCAATGGCGCGCAGGAGGGCACCCTGGCTCAGCGTCGCGGTCGCGACAGACTCGATGCCCAGACGCCTCGCCAGTCCAAGCCGAGCCGGCCCGTCCACGGGAGGCATCACTCCCGCCTTCACGGCCATCCAGATGACGTTCGCTAGCTCAGCCTCCCAGTGAGCCGGGGCCAGCGGAGTGCCGACTCGTTCGAAACACAGGCGCGACTCATCCACGAACGTCGGCGTGCCCAGCAGCAGGTACGCCACGACGTTGGTATCGACCACGGCCTTCACGGCCGGCCTACAGCCATCCACGCATCCACTTCAGCTGCGGTCGGCCGCCGCGTCTGCTGCTGCCAGCCCGCTTCGATCTGGTCCAGGATGGCGCGCCGTTCGGCCACGTACCCTTCAAGCAGTTCACGAACTTCCTGCTCCATCGACCGGTTATGTCGTTTGGCGAGCGCCTTCAGCGACTGCACGACCTTCGGAGGAACGTTGCGCACGGTAATCGTCGGCATGGCTGTCCTTTGCTAGCATTATGCTAGCAACATGGTGCCGCCGCATCAACCGCGCCGCCTCCTGCGGTGTTCTCCTACTGTCGAGGTACATGTGGATGCAGTACCCTATGCCCCGGAGGTTGGACCAACGATGAGCACGAATGACGGGACAAAGAAGTTCAGCATGGGGATGGTGCTGGGGCTGGTGGCCGGAATGATCCTGTATCGCATCCTCTTCGGGTAGACGGGCGGGCAAAGTCGCGATGAAGTGGATGGCCGGCGCCGGGGTTGCCGCATTGTTGGTGAGTACGCTGCTGTTCGTCGGAGGCAACGCAGGGGCAGTCCACGCAGGCGAGCGGGTAGCCGGACAGACGAAATGGCAGCTGCCTGTCACGATAGAGGTACTGCAGGACGTTCCGGTCCGCGCCGATGGCGGCAGTCGCCAAGTACGCGGCGTCCTCAATGTGGCCGTCCCCGAGCCCTTCACCATCGGGAAGGGGCAGCGCTTCCAGATGATCGAGATTCTTCAGGAGGGCGGGTGCCGAATCGAGTTCGAGAAGCGGCAATCCGACGTCAGCTCCTGCCCCTGGCTCGACGGCTTCCGCGATCATCAAGCGGACGTGTTCGCCGTGCAGCGACCGCCAGAACTGACGGCGCAGGACGCCGCGATCTACCAGGCCGTCGTCGCCCACACGGTTCGCCCGGAGATGGAGAAGGTGACCGCCGGCAGCCGCCTTCCGGCGCGACCGCCCTTGCTCATCTTCGACCACACACTTGCCATCTGTGATCCGGCAATCGCGCAACAGAGGGAGGTCGGCTGTATCGATGACCCTGTGTTCAACGCCCTCGAAGGCGGACCGCGCATCCGGGAACTTGTCTTCGCTGATCTGCTTGGCGCCCCTGCGCGCACTGCGCTGGTGAAAGACCTCCGCCAACGAAATCTTCGGCCGGCACCGTTCCCACCGACGAGTGTGTTCAACGCGATCACCTTCAGCGCCGAGGAACTTGTCGCGACCCTCGCACAGAACAAGGGGCGGACGATTGGCTACGCCGCCTTCAGCGCTCCCGCCTATTCACAGGATGGGCACGCCCTCGTCTACGCGACCTATTTCTGCGGCTCGCTGTGCGGCAAAGGATGGCTGTTCCTGCTCCACCAGGTGGATGGAGCCTGGACGGTGCAGTCCGCCAGAATGTTGTGGATCAGCTAGCATCGTAGGCACCCACGATTGCGCTAGCATTCCGTCATGCTCACCGCTGCATTCGGTTACCAGGGCGACGCCATGAATCTGCCGGTGCCGGACGTCGACGCGGCACTGCCGTTCTACACCGATGTGCTGGGATTTTCGATCGAGTCGCGCACCGAGTCGCCGGTGAAGAAGGCCGTGCTCACCCGTGACGGGATTCAGATGGCCATCGCCGAAACCGGTGGCGATCCGTCACAGGACGGTTGCGCCTTTCATGTGACCGGGCTCGACGAACTGCTCGAAGAGTTCCGCGCAAAGGGGCTCAACAAGTCCACCTCCGACATCAACGCTGAATCAGGTCCGCACGGCTCCTTTCGCGTGTTCTACGTTGTCGCTCCAGACGGCCTGTGCTTTTGGTTCGGCGAACGCACGGCCTGACACTCGACAATCACCCCATGATTCGCATCGTCCAGCTCGGCAGTCCACGGCTCAAAGATGAAGGGGTGCGATTGGGCACCGTGCGTCGACCGCCACGAGGCGTGCGGCGCGAAGACTACGCGCGCGAGAACTGGTACGACGTGTGGCTGCCGAACATCGCCCCCAGCGCTGACCTGATGAAGCGCACATCGATCCTCACGGATCGCTCCGCATGGGCAGCCTTTGCGCGAGGGTACCGCGCCGAACTGAAACAGCCCGACACTGCGCATCTGCTTGACGCCTTGGCTGCGTTGTCACACACCTCCAACTTCTCCCTGGGCTGTTACTGCGACGATGAGGCGGTGTGCCATCGGTCGATCCTGCGCGAAGCGCTGACCGAACGTGGTGCGAAGATAGTCTGAGCATGCGACCACTTCGATACGCCATCAACCTCACACTCGACGGCTGCTACGACCATCGTGTCGGGATGCCCAACGAGGAAACGCACCGCCACGCGGAAGAAGGCATCGCGCGCGCCGACGCGCTACTGCTTGGGCGCGTCACCTACCAGATGATGGAAGAAGGCTGGCGCAGTGTCGCCGAAACAGGCGTGGCGCCAGACTGGATGGAGCCGTGGATGCTGCCGTTTGCGCACACGATCCACGCGGCAAAGAAATACGTGGTGTCGAGCACGCTTGAATCGGTGGACTGGAACGCCGAGCTCCTCCGCGGCGATCTGGAGACGACGGTGCGGGCGTTGAAGGCACAGCCGGGGAAAGGCCTGGCCACTGGCGGCGCGACACTCCCATTCGCGCTCGCAGAACTGGGCCTCATCGACGAATACGAGTTCATCATCCATCCACGCATTGCCGGGCACGGGCCGACGCTGTTTGACGGGTTGTCGAAGTTCGTCGACCTGCGCCTGATCGGACGGAAGGAATTCAGCTCAGGCGCGGTGGCGCTTACTTACGTGCCGGCGTCCGCCCGATGAAGCGATACACGGGAACACGTCCCAGCGGCAGATAGGGCACCGGCGCACGGCTTTCGTCGATGCGTACCGGCTCGAATGTGTCGATCAGGTACGGCAGATGGTCAGGGTTGAGTCGGACGTGCCGCTGCCCGAACCAGCGCGGCCAGAACGCTCGCGTCAGCGCGCCGTGGTGCGCAAGTGCCGACGGCCTCGCGCCCGAGACGTAGAAGTCCGCCACGCCGATGACACCGCCCGGCTTCAGCACACGTGCGGCCTCGGCGAGCGCCGCCCTCCACTCCGGGATCATCGTCAATGAGTAGGAGAAGGTGACGACGTCTGCGGTGCCATCGCCCATGGGAAGTGTTGTCGCGTCGCCGTGAATGAGCGTGACGTTGGTCCAGCGTTCCTGCCGGCGGCGCGCATTGGCGACCGCGAGCAGTGATGGTGTGAGATCGACGACGACTGCGCGCGCGAGTGTCGCCAGCCGGTCGCCGGCGTAGTGCAGGTTGCGCGCCGTGCCGCCGCCGACGTCCACCCACGTGTCGCCCTGCGACAGCGGCAGCGCCTCGATCAGTTCTTCGCGCCCGGTGAGCAGGCGTTCACGGAAGCGGTCGTAGTCGCCGGCTTGTTCCTGATAAAAATGCTGGAGCGATGCGGCGTGACTGCCCAGCGCCGGCTGCGGGCGCAGCAGCGCCCACAACGTCCGCCAGTCGTCTCTCAGCACGCGAACTGCGCGAGGTGGAAGCTGCCGTAGGTGCGCACCCGATCGCGCGTGTGCAGGGCATCGGTGAGTGCACGGGAATACCGCAGCATCTCGCCAAGCCGCGATGTGCGTCCCGCACGCTCCACGGAGAGCGCATCCACAAAATCCGTGTGCCGCCCGCCGCTGCGCCAGATGAGCCGCGCATCCGGCGTCGTGTGATCCACGATGGACTGCCACTCGGCCTGCAGGGCCGGCAGCCGGGAGTCACACAACCAATCCATGTGATCGAGCAGTACCAGCGCCGTGGCGGGCGTGTTGAGCTGCCGCAGACATTGCTCGACGGTCATCGTGTGCGTCGTGATGCGATCGACCAGGCCCTCCTTGAGCGCAGCAAACGACGCGGGCTTGAGATATTCGGGACAACACGCGGCGTCGTAGTGACCCTGAATGTAGACACGCCAGAAGTAGTTGTCGGACAGCGGCAGGAGCGTGAAGACCTCGTCGAGCCGTTCGCGGATGAAGTCGGCAATGCCGTGTCGATAGTCGCGTTCGAGATGCCTGCGTTGTGGCGCCGGCACAGCCAATAACGCAAGCACGGCGTCGCGACCAAGCAGCCACTGCAACGCGGGTCCGAACACCCGCGGCCGCACACGGTCCTCGTAAATCGCCCGTTGCTCGTCGAGGGTCGTCGCCCCGAGCAGCGCCTGTACATCGTCCTGCGCGCCTTTGACGTGACGCAGGTACAGGCGCAGTGCCCAGGCGACAAGGCCGGTGGTGCCGTGAAAGTAGAAGGAGCCCCGGCGCGTGCGACCGCTGAACACATGGCCGTGCTGGTCCCAGAAGGCCTGGGTCCACGTCGACAGATGGGGGCGCAGCGCATCGGCGTACAGTTCGGTCCACCGTGTGTGCGCGCCCTGGCCGAACAGCGCAAAGAAGTCGTGGTGGTCGAGCGCGCGGATGCCCGCCATCTTCAGCTCGAGCAACGCGTTCTGTCGCGGGTTCATGTCGACGGCGTGAATGTGCGCGGGCCCGTCGAGCGCGTAGTCGAGCACATTGCACCCGGCTGACGTGATCACCACGACGGTGTCATCGGCGCCAAGGCGCAGCGCCTCACGGTCGAGCCGTGGATCTTCCCAGCAGGTGTTGTAGACGAGGTGACGGCCGTGCACCAGACCGAAGGACGCGCGGGAGACCGCTGCGGACACAGGCATGGTCCTACAGCGTGGACCGGAGACACGACAGCCTCGCGACAACGCGTTGACAATCGTGTGTCATGGTTGAGTCACTGCACTATACTCCCCCGGTGCCAACAATCCAGGTGCAGGGCGTTCACCACGTCACCCTTGTCGGCTCGACCCGACAAAGTGCGATCGACTTCTGGCAGGGCGCGCTCGGCATGCCCTTCATCTTCGAGCAGCCCAATCTGGGCAAGCCGGATGAAAACCACCTGTACTTCGATCCTGGCGATGGTCGACTGCTGACGGTGTTCACCAACGAGTCGACACCCGATGCCGGCCGTCACGCCCCGCGAGAGGTCGGGTGCGTTGAACACATTGCCTTCAACGTGTCGCGAGCGACATTTCAGCTCGCGCCCGATCGCCTTCGCGAACGGGGCATCGAGTTCATTGAACGCGACCGCGGCTTCATGAACTCCATCTACCTGCGCGATCCCAACGGCCTCAAGGTCGAACTGGCCTGCTACAAGTTCGAGACGCCGCAGGGATTCCGCGATGTCGACGTGTTGATGACCGCCCATCGCCTCCGGTGCGAACGCGGCGACCATCACATCACGGAAGTGCATGTCACCGATGCCATCACGGCGCTGATGGCCACCCGTCCACGACTGACCTGACACAGGAGGAACCATGACCCGGATGTCACGAGTGTTCGTCGCGTTCATTGCTGCCGGCGCCGTCGCCTGCGGAGCAGCCGTCACCGAAGAGGCGTCGATGCCCGCGGCAGCACCGCTACCAGGGCCCGGAGAACCAACGCTCGAGCAGATGCGTGAGGCGACGGCGAAATATCGTGACGTCAACGTCGCACTCGCCGAAGGGTACGTGCGCGATCCGTTCGACCTGTGCGACACCGCGCCGATGATGGGCCAGCCGGCCGAACTGGGCGCGATGGGCATTCACTACGTGCGCATGGACCTGCTGGGCATCACCGCGCCGCCCAATCCGCGTGTCAACGGCACAGGCGTCCACCTCGACTTCCTGCAGCCGGCCATTCTCATCTACGAACCACAGGCCAACGGCGGGCTCGAACTCGTGGCCGTGGAGAACCTGGCGTTTGAGGCCGCGTGGACGGCCGCCGGCAACAGCGCGCCCCCGAGCTTTCACGGCGTGCCGTTTGATCACATGCGCGACGACCCGTCCACCGAGGTTGATGAAGCGCACAAGTTCGAGCCGCACTTCGATCGCCACGTCTGGCTGTACCGTGACAACCCCAGGGGCGTGTTCGCGTCGTTCAACCCGAACGTCTCCTGCGCGAATCACACGGGCGCGTCCGGACACTGATCGCCTGCGGGCGTGCCCCGCTCCCGATCGTGTGTCAGGATTAACGGCCGTATGACGGACTTCGAGAAGCTCGGTCTCTTCTACCTCGGCCGCCCGGTTGACGCGACAGGCGCCACCTCGCCGGAGCCGTACCTGCTCGACGCCCGGGACCTCACGACCCACGCGGTCTGCGTCGGCATGACCGGCAGCGGCAAGACGGGCCTGTGCCTCGACCTGCTTGAAGAAGCCGCCATTGACGGCATCCCGGTGCTCGCGATTGATCCCAAGGGCGACGTTGGCAACCTGCTGCTGACATTCCCTTCGCTGTCGCGGGACGCATTTGCGCCCTGGGTGCAAGCCGACGAAGCCGCGCGTCAGGGCATGACTGTCGACGCCTTCGCCACGCAGCAGGCCGAACTCTGGCAGAAGGGCCTGGCGGCCTGGGGACAGGATGGCGCACGCATTGCCCGCCTGCGCGCCACGGCGGACCTTGCCGTGTACACGCCGGGCTCACGCGCCGGCCGGCCGCTCTCGATTCTCAACAGCCTGGCCGCGCCCCCGGCTGCCATCAGAGACGATGAGGAACTGCTGGGAGATCGTGTCTCCAGCACGGTCGGCAGCCTGCTCAGCCTGCTCGGCATCACCGACGATCCCCTCACCAGCCGCGACCACATCCTCCTCTCCACCATCGTCTCGAAGGCGTGGCGCGAGGGGGCCTCGCTCGATCTTGGCGGGTTGATCCACGCGATTCAGACACCGCCGGTGACCCGTGTCGGCGTGATGGACCTCGATGCGTTTTATCCGCAGAAGGATCGCTTCGCGCTGGCGACGCGGCTCAACAACCTGCTGGCCGCGCCTGGGTTTGCCGCGTGGCTCGACGGCGATCCCCTCGACATCGGTCAGCTGCTGTATGGTCCCACCGGCAAGCCGCGTGTCTCGATCATCTCGATCGCCCATCTCGATGATGCGGAGCGGATGTTCGTGGTGTCGTTGCTGCTGGGTGAAGTCGTGTCGTGGATGCGGACGCAGCCGGGCACCACAAGCCTGCGCGCGTTGCTCTACATGGACGAAGTCTTCGGCTACCTGCCGCCGGTCGCGAATCCGCCATCGAAGCGGCCGTTGTTGACGATGTTCAAGCAGGCGAGGGCGTTTGGTGTGGGCGTGTGCCTGGCGACGCAGAATCCCGTGGACCTTGACTACAAGGCGCTGGCCAACGCCGGCGTGTGGATGATTGGCCGCCTGCAGACCGAACGCGATCGCGCGCGGCTGCTGGATGGTCTGGAAGGCTCCGGTGGCGGCACGTTTGATCGCGCATCGGCCGAAGCCACAATCACCGGCCTGGGCAAGCGCCGCTTCTACGTGCACAACGTCCACGCGAAAGCGCCGGTGGTGATTGAAAGCCGCTGGGCACTTTCGTACCTGCGAGGGCCCCTCACACGCGAAGACATCAAGCGGCTCTCTGTCGAGACGCCAACTGCCGCTACGGCGAGTGCGGCGCCTGTTGCTGCGCCATCGGCATCTGGCACACGTCCGTTGCTCCCGCCCGACGTGCCGCAGTGGTTTGCGCCAGGCGGCGGCGGGCGCACGTGGACCCCGTGGCTGTACGGTGCGGCGGAAGTGGACTTCATCGACGCCAAACGCGGCGTGGACACTCGTCGCGAGGTGCGCGTGTGGTTGCCGCTGTCAGGCGCAGCGCCGCTCGTGGACTGGGCGCAGGCCGCCGAGGCCGACGTCGCGCCGAACGATTTGACCTCCGAGCCGGACACCGATGCCGCGTGGTCGTCGGTGCCCGCGCAGGCCGGACAAGCCAGGGCGTTCACCAAGTGGACCACCGACTTCGAACGGTGGCTCACACGCGATCAGCGTCTCGAACTGCTCTACGAGCCATCACTCAAACTGACGTCCCGCGCCGACGAAGACGAGCGTGCGTTCCGTATCCGCCTGGCTGAGGCGAAGCGTGAATCACGTGACGCTGCGGTGGACAAGGTTCGCGCGAAGTTCGCATCAAAGCTCACCACTGCGCAGGAACGTGTACGCAAGGCCGAGCAGGCACTCGGCAAGGAACAGCAGGACGTCTCGCGCCATCGCGTGGACGCGACGCTCTCCACGGCTTCGTCCATTGGCACTGCCGTGTTGGGCGCCATCTTTGGTCGTCGCGGCGGGCTGACCGCCGGCACGCTCGGCAAGGCAACAACGGCTGCAAAGTCATGGTCGCGCGGAGGCAAGGAGGCCGAAGATGTCCAGCGCGCGGAACAGAACCTCGCGACCGCACGCGACAACCTCGCGCGTCTCGAGACCGAGATCGCCGATGCGGTTGCCGCAGTCGAAGCCGCGGCCGCCGACGATGTGCTGGAGACGATTGCGGTGACGCCCAAACGCGGGGCGATCAACGTGCAGCTGGTCGCGTTGGTCTGGCGGCTCGGCTAGAGGCCGCCGCCTCCACCCCTGCCGGTGCGGGCCTTCTCGATCTCCTGCATGATGTACCGCTCTTCGTCGGGGCCCGGCACGAATTCTGACTTCGGCCCCTGTGGTTCGACGAGTGGTGTGGCGGGCAGCGCCGGAGGTGCGACGTCCCGGTTGACGTAGACCAGGCCCACGTACGCGCCGATCGCGCCAGCAATCAGCAGGAGGACGAACAACAACACGGCGCCAAACGGATTTTTCTTCGGCGTCTCTTCCTCGATGTGCCCGAACGAGATCGGAATGCCTGCCTGACCGTCCTCGGGATCCAGGCCGCGATCGAGGCTCAGGCCAAGGGAATCGAGGTCAAGCCCGGTCGCTGCGGGCGGCGCGTCAGTGGACGCGGGCGTCGGAGAGACGGACGGTGGTGGCGGGGGTGGCGGAGCAGCAGCCGCCACACGTGACGGCTTTGGCGCGGCAGTCAGCGGCGCGCCGGCCACGGCATCGGCGGCCCGACGCACGACCTCCGGGGTGATGACGTTGGTGCCGTCCAGACGCCCGGCTTCAAGCGCGCGGTCACACAGCAGGTTGATGCGGCGGGGCACGCCTCGCGCCGTTTCCGCCACAAGGTTGACGGCCTCGGCTGAGAACTCCACGGTGTCCCGTCCACCGGCAATCGCCAGGCGATGCTGGATGTACGCGTCGACCTCGGCCGGAGGCAGCGGACCCAGCACCGCACGTCTGGTCACACGCTCGTCGAGCGCCTTGAGAGCGTCCGACTTGATCGTCGTCAGCAGCGACGCCTGACCGACGAGGATGATCTGGAGCAGGCGTTGTCCGTCCTGCTCGTAGCCGCCGAGCACACGAATCTGATCGAGCACCTTGGGGCTCAGGCTCTGGGCTTCGTCAATGATGACCACCGCGTAGGAGCCCAGCGCGAGCAGCGATCGCAGGAAACCCTCAAGGGTATCCAGCAGCTGCGGCATGTCGGCCTTGGAGAACGCGCCTTTGCGGATTTCGTCCCGGGTCACCAGGCCGAAGTCGCGCAACAACACACGCAGCACTTCAGCGTCCGACATGTACGGGTTGAGAATGAGCGCCGAAAACGTGCGCGGTCCCAGCGCCTCGACCACGGCTCGGCACAGCGTGGTCTTGCCCATGCCGGTATCACCGGTGAGCAGCAGCACGCCTTCACGCCGACGCAAGCCCGTGAGCAGCTCTTCATACGCCCGGCGATGGGCGTCCGACATGTAGAGAAACCGCGGATCGGTGGTCAGCGCAAACGGCTGCTCACGAAGACCATAAAACGCCTCGTACAGCGGTTCATCCGCTGCGTGGGGTGTTGAAGGCGGCTGCACCCGGCGATTATAGGCGCTTGCCCGACCGAAGGAAGAAGGGAATGGGGTGGATGACGGGAATCGAACCCGCAACAACTGGTGCCACAGACCAGTGCTCTGCCATTGAGCTACACCCACCACACGGTAGGGAGCCCTTATCTTACCATCGCCACGCGCCCGGCCGTCGTGTGCTTACCGGCGCCCGCGCCCGTTCTGGCCCGTTCGACGCGCCACCCACGTCCGGAATGTCTCGGCCTGCTCGGGCGTGAGGAGCGCCGCAACGCGATCGTGAAGCGCCTGCTGTTCCTCGATGAACAGGCGACGGGCGTTGTCCTGCAATTCGCCCAGGCGCGTCTCCTGTGCCTGCAGCACGGCCAGGATGTCGGCCCGCTGCTGCTCGGACAACTGCACCTGTGCGTTCAGTTCATTCACGTACTGCGCGGGTGGGGGGCCGAAACGGGGGCCGCCAGGTCCAACGGGTCCACCAGGTCCACCGGGTCCTGCAGGTCCACCAGGTCCGC
>CBINOO010000053.1:0-25739 GCA_966252305.1 uncultured Acidimicrobiia bacterium | reverse complement strand
GGTCGCCGGCGCCGCCAGCCGGGCGGCACGCTGCGTGCGCGTCACCAGCCGCGCGCGCAGCATGTGGGCGCGGCGCTCCAATGACGAACGCGCAGACGTCTCGTCTTCGGCGCCAGACGTGACGACCAGGCGCCGTTCGAGCTGCTCGCCGGAGTCGGCGGCGAGCGTCGCGAGCGAGATCTTGGTATCGGCCGGCGCGCAGCCGAACAGCCGGCTGTATGTGGGTTGTTCCAGCGTGACGTCGACCGGACCGGGCGTACCTTCGGTCTGCCAGCGCGCCCGCAACTGCCGCTGTCGCTCGAACCAGCTCGCAAGAGTGGCTGCGACCCTGGTCCACCGGCCGCACGACCTGAGGTCCGCCGATTCGCTCCGTGCGTCCCGGTCGGCGAGTCGAGCACGTTGCGCCAGGTCGGTTGGATGCCGGCTGGCCAGCAGCGTCGCGTGCACCGGCCGCGCCTGACCGAGGCGGTCCACGCGACCGATACGTTGCTCGAGGCGCAGCGGTGTCGCCGGCACCTCGAACGAAATGACCCACCGCGCCCGGCTCTGAAGATTCAGTCCCTGGCTCGCGACGTCCGTGGCAAACAGCGTATCGGCCTCGCCCCGGAGAAACGTTGTGAGCGCGGTGACCATCTCGGGGCGTGCCATGCCTCCGTGCAGGCACACGACTCGGCGGCCTGCATGTCCAAGACTGATTGCCGCGAGTGTGTCGCGATACTGCGTGAACACGATGGCCGGTTCCTGACGACGTCGGAGGAGCGTGCGCAGCGCGGCCTCCCGGCCGCCGTGTGCCGTCCGCAGGCTGAGATACTCCAGTCGCGACAGCCAGGCGTGTTCAGAGCGCGTGGGCACGGTTGTGTCCACAGCGAGCGCAGCGGTGTCTTCCTCATCGAAGACATCGAGGTCGAACAGGGTCGGCTGGCGTTCTGACGGGATGCCGGGATCGGTCAGGATCTGTTGCCGGCGTGCCACCGAAGCGCGTAATGCAGCCGGCGACGAGAGCGCGCGCCTTCGAAACACCGAGCAGAGCAGACTCAGCCCGCTCGACGCTGCAGCACCGCGATGCCGGCGCTCGAAGTGATCGATGGCTGCCAGCACCTGGCGATCGGTGGTCGTGAGCGCCACGGGCACCCATCGCGTGCGGCGCCCGTGTGAGGGAGGACGTTCAACGCGTCGAAACGTCGTCAGCGCGTCGGCAGCGTGCCGCTGACCGACGCGACGCAGGCGTTCATATCGCGTCGTGTCGCCGTCATGCGGCGTGGCTGTGAGCAGGACCACCGCGTGCGCCTGACGGGCGACGGCATCGATGGCCTCGTGTCGTTGCGACGCACCCGACAGCTGGTGCGCTTCGTCGGCCACGAGAATGTCCCAGGGAGTGTCGGGCAGGGTTTCGGCGACATGCGGTTGTTTGAAGAAGTCGGGTGTCGACAGCCAGACACCGGGCAGCAGCCATGGCGACGTGAGATATGGCAGGCGCGCGCGTAACTGTGCGAGTGACTGACCGTCAGCCACTCGCGCCTCGACGCCGAAACGGGCCGTGAGTTCGTCGCGCCACTGATGCACCAGTGACGCAGGCGTCAGCACCAGCACTCGGGCGTCGCGCGATCGCTCGAGTGCTGACGCGATGATGAGCCCGGCCTGGATCGTTTTGCCCAGGCCTACGACATCGGCAATCAGCAGCCGGCGGCGACCCGCGAGCCATGCCAGCGCGGGTTCCAGTTGGTAAGCGTGCAGGGTCATCCGGGCCGCCACGGCGGACACCGGTGTGAAGGCGATGTGGGTGTGACTGACGAGGCCTGCCGCTCTTGCCAGCGCTTCCCCGCGTCTGACCTGCCGCGCCCGTGGTGGCCGGGCTGGGGCACTCGGCTCACAGGGCAGCAGGAATCGCCGTTGCTCGCCGGTGTCAGCGGCAGTCACACTGACCGCTGTCAGCTGCTCACCTGGGATGGACCGGTCGACACGCCAGCGGCGTCGACGCAACCAGAGATCGCGCAACCTGCCTCTTCCGGGAGCGTCGAAAGTGGCAGAAATTGCCACCTGTGCCCAGCCGGTCGGGCAGGGGCCGTCAAACGCTCTCTAAGAGAGCAAGCCGGGGACCAGGCTTACGACTTGGTGTGGGTCGCGACGACCGTGGTCGTGATGCCGCCGCGGGCCGTAAAGGCGCCCGTGACCGTCATGCGGCGCGGCGCGCAGGCCTGCACCAGGTCGTCCAGGATCTTGTTGGTGGCCGCTTCGTAGAAGATCCCTTGGCTCCGGTAGTCGAGCAGGTAATACTTCAGCGACTTGAGCTCGATACATGTGGCGTCCGGCACGTACTGGATACGGATTTCCCCGAAGTCGGGCAGACCGGTCTTGGGGCACATCGACGTAAACTCAGGACACCGGATATCAATTTCGAAATCACGATCGGGGCGCGGATTCGGGAACGTTTCGAGCGCGGACATGCTGATATTGTAGGGGTTGATTGACACCGTTCGGAGCAGGGGCTTACGATACCCGCCGCTTTCCGCGACGCATGACAAAGGAGTTCGCCAATGGCTGACGCCCGCCGCATGGGCAAGATGGAATTGTTCGCCCACTTCGCCGACAAGTTCGACATGAAGCGAACCGTGGTGCGAGATCTGTTCGACGAGATGCTGGTGCTGTCCGAAAAGGAACTGAAGCGCACCGGCGAATTCACCCTGCCGGGGATCTGCAAGCTCGTGGTGCAGCATCGCCAGGCGCGTGAAGGTCGCAACCCCGCCACGGGTGAGACCATCAAGATTCCCGCCAAGACCGTCGTCAAGGCGCGAATCGCCAAGCAGCTGAAGGACGCCGTCCTTCCGCGCAAGTAGCCGCCGGATTCGGCAGTTTCAGACGCCCGGTCGGTCAGCGCTTCGCTGGTCGCCGGGCGTCATTTTTTGTTACCGTAGCGTGTTTATGACGCAGTCATTTGATGTCGTCGTGATTGGTGCCGGTACCGGTGGATACGTGGCCGCCATCCGAGCCGCGCAGCTTGGGCTCAAGACGGCCGTTGTGGAGCGTCAATCCACGCTGGGCGGCACCTGCCTCAACTGGGGATGTATTCCGACCAAGGCGCTGCTTGAACATGCCCATGCGCTGAAGGTGGCCCAGGAGGCCAGGGAGTGGGGCGTCATCCTTGGTGACGTCAAGCCGAGCATCGACATGGCCCGCGTCAACGCGCGCCGTTCAAAGATCGTCACGGGGCTGACCAAGGGCGTCGAGTTCCTGTTCAAGAAAAACAAGATCACCTGGGTGAAAGGCTCGGCGCGGCTCCTGGGCAAGGGGCGCATCGAAGTGACCGGCGACGCGCCGGCAACGCTTGAAGCCAAAGAGATCATCGTCGCGACCGGCTCGTCGGCACGCAGCATCCCGGGCATCACGATCGATCGCACACACATCATCACCAGCGACCAGGCCATTGCGCTCGACGAAGTGCCGGGCTCGATGGCGATCATGGGCAGTGGCGCAGTGGGTGTGGAGTTCGCCTCGATCTACCGCCGCTTCGGCAGCGCGGTGACGATCATCGAACTGCTGCCGCGACTGGTGCCCAACGAAGACGAAGCCGTGTCAGCCGAACTCGAGAAGGCGTTCAAGAAACGCGGCATCGCAGTGCGGACCGGCACACGTGTGACCTCGGCATCAGTGGCCGACGGCAAGGTCACCATCACGATGCAGAAGGATGGCGCCGAGCCTGAGACGCTGGTCGTCGACAAGCTGCTCGTGGCCACCGGCCGCGGACCGGTGACTGATGGGCTTGGTGCCGAAGAACTCGGCATCGAGATGGAGCGCGGCTACATCAAGGTCGACAACCTGTTCCGCACCAACGTGCCCGGCATCTCAGCCGTGGGCGATGTCATCACGATGGGGCCCAAGCCCCATCAGCAGCTCGCGCACCTCTCCTCGGCGGAAGGCATCCTGCTGGCAGAACGGATCGCGGGTCACGACGTCACGCCAATCAACTACGACCATGTGCCTGGATGCACCTACTGCGATCCCGAGATCGGCAGCATCGGGCTGACTGAGCAGGAAGCGATCGCGCGCGGCTACGACGTGCGCGTGGGTGTCTTCCCGTTCGGTGTGTTGGGTCGCGCGAAGATCGCGAACGAAACGGAAGGCTTCGTCAAGATTGTCGCCGAGAAGAAATACGACGAGCTGCTCGGCGTGCACATGATTGGCCCGCGCGCGACCGAGCTTGTCGCGGAAGCCGGCGTCGCCCTGCGGCTCGAAGCGACCGTTGAAGAACTCATCCGCACGATTCACGCGCATCCGACGATGTCGGAGGCGGTGGGTGAGGCGGCACACGCCACGCACGGCGCGGCGATACACTTGTAAGGCGCCAGGCGAGCTCGCGCACGGAGAAATCATGGCTACCGAAGTCGTCATGCCCCAGATGGGCGAATCAATCGCGGAAGGCACCATCGTCCGCTGGATCAAGAAGGTCGGAGACAGCGTCGATCGTGATGAGCCGCTGTTCGAGATTTCCACGGACAAGGTGGACGCCGAGATCCCATCACCCGCTGCGGGTGTGCTCATCGACATCAAGGTCAAGGAAGGGGAGACCGTTCCGGTCAACAGCGTTGTGGCGCTGATTGGCGCCGCTGGTGAGCAGCCCGCAGCGTCCGGGGCGGCTGCTGCTTCTGCGCCGGCGACCGAGACGGCCCCCGCTGCCGCGCCTGCCGCCGCTGCAGCGCCTGCTGCCGCCGCAACTTCAGCCGCGCCCGCTGCTCCAGCCATCGACGAGACGACACTGGAAGGACGGCTGCGCACCAAGTCGTCGCCGGTTGTGCGCAACATCGCGAAGGAACACGGCATTGACCTCGCGCAACTGTCCGGCACCGGTATTGCCGGCCGCGTGACGAAGAAGGACATCGAGGCGCACATCGCTGCCGGGGCTTCCGCGCCGGCCGCCTCCACGGCACCCGCGCCGGCAGCGCCGACCGCTCCTGCAGTGCCCGTGGCTGCGGCTGTGCCCGCGTTTGCGCCCGGCGCCAACGTGCGTATCGAGCCGATGGGCATCATGCGCAGGAAGATCGCCGATCACATGGTGATGAGCCTGCGCACGTCGCCACACGTGTATTCGGCGTACGAGGTGGACTTCAGCCGCGTGGATGCGGTGCGCAAGAAGAAGAAGGCGGAGTACGAGGCCGCCGGCGTGAAGCTCACGTACACGGCCTTCATCGCGAAGGCCACTGTTGACGTCATTCGGCAGTTCCCCTTCACCAACGCGTCGATTGACGGCGACAACATCGTCTTCAAGCGCGACATCAATCTCGGCATCGCCGTGGCGCTGGATCAGGGCCTCATCGTGCCCGTGATCAAGAACGCTGATGAGCGCAACATGCTCGGCATCAGCCGTGCGATTCAGGACCTGTCCGGCCGCGCGCGCAGCAAGCAGCTCAAGCCGGACGAGGTGCAGGGTGGCACGTTCACCATCACCAATCCCGGGATTTTTGGCGCGTTGTGGGGGCTGCCGATCATCAGCCAGCCGCAGGTCGCGATTCTGGGCGTCGGCACGGTGGAAAAGCGAGTGGTCGTTGTCGACGACATGATCGCGATCCGCCCGATGTGTGTGTTGACACTTGGGTACGACCATCGCCTCATTGATGGCGCTGATGCCGGCCGGTTCCTGCAGGCCATCAAGGATCGCCTGCAGAACTTCGAGGAGAGCTGGGTCTGATCGTCGAGCGCCTCGGCCGCGTTGAATACGCGGACGGCCTGGTCCGCCAGGCGAAGCTGGTCGAGGCGCGTCGAACCGGCGAGATTCCTGACACGATTCTGCTACTCGAGCACCCGCCGGTCATCACGCTGGGTGTGAAGACGCGGCAGGGCCCCAATCACATCATCGCGTCAGCGGACGAACTGGCTCGCGAAGGCGTGGCTGTGCACGAGACCGGACGTGGTGGGGACGTGACGTATCACGGTCCCGGTCAGCTTGTGGCGTATCCCATCCTCGATTTGCGGCCGGACCGTTGCGATGTGCACCGGTACGTGCGCGATCTCGAGGAAGTGCTCATCCGCTCACTTGCGGATTTCGGCATCGCCGGGGCACGCGTTCAAGGATTGTCGGGTGTGTGGGTTGGACCGGCGGGACGCGAGCTAAAGATCGCGGCGATTGGTGTACGGATCAGCCGTTGGATCACCAGCCACGGCTTCGCGCTGAACGTGTCAACCGACCTTCGACACTTCCGGCTGATCGTGCCGTGCGGCATCGCCGACCGGGGCGTCACGTCGATTCAGCAGGAACTCGGGCGGGAAGTCTCGATGGACGACGTCATGTCGTCAGTCGAACACGCCTTCACCAGCGTCTTCGAGTGACCTCGCCATCTCGTCATCTCGTCACCTCGTCACCTCGCCATCTCGCCACCTCGCCACCTAGTCAGCAAGCCACTGCCACGCCTGGCCGCCGAGCGCACCGCCACGAAGCACGTCGACGATGTTGATGCGGTCGCCCTTTGCGTCAATGAAGCCGCCAAAGTCGAGCTTGTCGCCGTTGGTGCCGACAATCTTGGCGCCGGGGACGATCTGCTGAATTGCGGGCAGCGCGTCCTGCAGTCCCTGCGGCGTGTTGGGGTACTGCTGGAGCACCCGTCCCACCTGGTACTTGATGGTGTTGTGGGAGGTATTCGCCAGCTTCGTGGCGTCGAAACCTTCCATCTTGCCGGGAGTGAGCCCGGCTCCTGACGTCCTGGCGGCCGTGCCTGAAGCAAACGTCGAGTTCGTGCTCGAGCTGGTCAGGAAGTCGTTCAGGAACGCGCCGAACTCCGTGTTCGACATCTGCGAGTCGCCGTTTTTGTCGTACTTCTGCGTGAGCCGTGAAACGAGGCCGGCGAGGGGGTTGCTGGTGGTCGATGACACAGGAGTCGTAGCCATGCCCTGTGGACCAGCAAGCGGTGTGCCAGCAGCCTGGACGAGGGAAGATCAGCGTTCGGCGTGGAAAATCGGCGCGGCGTTCCGGGCGATGTGTCGACGGACCGTCACCGGGTGACGGAGGGGCGGCTCAGCGTCGTCAACAACTCGTTGCGTTCCTGGGGACTGAGTGTCGGGATGATCCGCTCCTGAATACGTCCTCGGCCGATTCGGACGGGCAGCATCGCCGCGACGCCCCGAACACCCATTTCACCCTCCAGCACCGTGACTACGGGCCACTCGCGTCTGCCGTGACCCGTCAGTGCCTCGACGACCGGGGCTGTGGCTGCGGCAATCGCATGGGGCCCAGTTGGCCACAGCGCCTGCACTTGTGCGCCGATGGCCAGCAGTCTGTGGGCCGGCACCCGATCGGTGACAAGGGCGTGGCCCAGGCGCGCGCTGGTCCACCCGAACGTCAGTGCCGGAGGGCGGCCGGACACGGTGAGGTGAACGTCGACGCCGGAGCCGTTGACCTCGAGGGCAATGAGATTACGAGCGGCGCCGGCCAGGGCGCCTGCGGCGGTTCCTGCCATCGTCCGCGCGTCGATACCCAGTTCGCGGACGCAGGCTTCCATCAGCCACGTCTGGTCCGTGCCGGCGAATACGAGGGGGGACAGGAGGCCCGCGCGGCGAAGCCGGGAGATCATGGCCAGTCCTCGTTCGCCGGCCCATGCACCCTCACCGTGATCGTCAGCGATGACCGTCACGGCAGCGCCAACGGCGCCGAGCAGATCTCCGCTGCCACTCAGGGACGTGTCGAAACCTTCGACGGGGCCGGTCTGGCGGATGTCCAGTGCTTTGCCCGCCGCGACCGAGGCCGCCGAATCGAACAGGCGAATGTCTCTGGCGCGTCCGCGCCTCGCGAGTGTGTGTGCCACGGTGGCGCCGATCGGGCCGGCGCCGATGACCGCGATGTACGACATGCGGTCGTTCATGTTACTCCAGCGGATCGGGCATACTGGCTGGCGATGATTTCCGCAGCTGAAGCACTTGAACGACTTCGCGAGGGCAACCGCAGGTTCATCGACGACCACACCAACAGCGAGGCAGCGACCGACCGGGCGCGGCGCGTGGCAGTGGCCGACGGGCAGGAGCCGTTTGCGATCATCCTTGGCTGCTCTGACTCGCGTGTGCCTGCCGAGATCGTGTTCGATCAGGGGCTGGGTGATCTGTTTGTCATTCGAGTCGCCGGCAATATCGTGGCGCCGTCGCAGGTCGGCAGCGTCGAGTTTGCGGCGGCGCAGTTCGGCACGCGGCTGGTGGTCGTGCTTGGACACTCGCTTTGCGGTGCCATCACCGCGACCATTGAGCAGCTCAAGCGGCCGCTGCCAGACCAGTCCCGCAACCTCAAGGCCATCGTCGACCGCGTGCGGCCATCGGTGGAGCCACTGTTGTCGACCGACCTGAAGAGCCGTCCAGACGCACTGGTCCGTGAGGCCGTCCGCGCCAACATTCGCCGATCCGTCGACCACCTGCGCCACGGTTCGGAGATTCTCGAGAGCCTGATCGCCCGCGAGGGCTTGATGATCGTTGGCGCCGAGTATTCGCTCGAGACCGGCAAGGTCGAGTTCCTGGACTGATGTTCGGCACACACGACCTTCCGCTGTTCATCCTGTCGGGGTTGTTGCTGAACATGACTCCCGGACAGGACACGTTCTACATTCTCGGTCGGACACTGTCGCAGGGGCGTGCGGCGGGCCTCTACTCGGCGCTGGGCATTTCCGCCGGCTGTCTTGTGCACACCGTGCTGGCGGCGGTTGGCATCTCGGCAATTCTCGCGGCATCGCCGGTGGCGTTTGCGACGATGAAGTACGCCGGCGCGGGGTATCTCGTGTGGCTCGGTCTCCGTCTGCTGCTCACCAATCGGGTGGCTGCGGATCTCGCGGCGTTTGAGCGGGGAAGCGGCTGGGCCGTGTTTCGCGCCGGTCTGCTGACCAACGTGCTCAACCCGAAGGTGGCCATCTTCTTCATGGCATTCCTGCCGCAGTTTGTATCGCCCGCAGCCGAGTCGCGCGCTCTCGCGATGCTTTTCCTCGGGTCGGTGTTTGTTGCCGGCGGCATGGTGTGGTGTCTCTGCCTGGTTCTGGCGGCTGCACGCGTGAGCACCCGTCTGCGTCGGCAGCCGAGCGCGTCGTTGTGGCTCAATCGTCTGGCCGGCGCTGTGTTTGTCGGGCTTGGCGTGCGGCTCGCCGTTGCGCGGTGATCGCAGGGAGGGACGCAAATGGCGTGTGTGGGCCTTGAGCAGGTGCATCCGAAGACACTCGTCGAGTTGCAGGCGTCGCTGCCTCACATCCGGCAGTCGCCGCGTGACAACGGCCGCCTCGAGCTCATCGTGCGTCGGCCTGTGGTTGATGGACGCGAGGTACTGGCCGAAGGTGAACTTGATCTGACCGTTGGCCTCGTCGGCGACACGTGGCAGTCTCGCCGCAGCTCGCGTACCTCGGATGGCGCCGCCCATCCAGACATGCAGTTGAACCTGATGATGACGCGAGCGATCGAGGCGATCGCCGGTCCGATCAAGCGCTGGCCGTTGGCCGGTGATCAGCTGTTCGTGGACTTCGATCTCAGCCAGGCAAACGTGCCGCCAGGGACACGGCTTTTGATTGGTGACGCCCTCATCGAGGTCACCAGTCAGCCGCACACCGGATGCCACAAGTTCGCGGCCCGTTTCGGACTTGATGCGCTCAAATGGGTCAACACACCCGAGGGGCGGGCCCTTGGACTCCGCGGTATCAACGCGCGGGTCGTGATGCCGGGCAAGGTGCGCGCGGGGGATGTGGTCAGGAAGGTGTGAGCGTCAGGCCTGAACGATGACCTTGAAGCCGCTGTAAGCCATGTAGCGCATGTCGAACGGCATCGACTGCGGATCGAAGTTGGCGATGCGCGGGTCAGCGATCACCTTCTTGTTGACCGCATTCCTGTGCGCCTTCGACTTGTAGAGAATCCAGGCAAACACGACCGTCTCGCCGCGCTTCGCCTTTGCGAGCGAGAGAAACGACTTCACCTGCTTGATGTCCATGTCGTCGCCGACGGCTTCGACGTATTGCAGCGCGCCGTGCTCGATCCACACCTTTGACGCCTTCCTGGCAATCTTGCGATAGGCGGGCACCGCGGACTTGGGCATCGGAATCACGAAACCATCAACGTAAGCCATGGCGAGATGGTATCAGTCGCTGGATGCGTCTGGCACCTGGACGATGTGACTGTGGAGCCACCGGGCAATGTCGGCGCGTCGCAGTTCTCCCTGCGCCAGGCGCAGGATGAGTTGCTCCTGTTCGTCGACTGAAGCGGCGATCTCGAAGCCGTTCAGCAACAAGAAGACTTCCATAGCCGCGTGACCTATCCGTTTATTGCCGTCAACAAACGGATGATTCTGGACGAGGGAGGTGCACAACGCCGCTGCCTTGTCTTGCAGAGTGGGCTGCAGGTCCACACCGTCAAAAGTCGCCCTTGGCTGGGCGACGGCCGACTCAAGAAGTGCCAAGTCCCGGAGTCCGGTTCCGCCTCCGGTTCGTTCGATGACTGCCCGATGCAGGGCGAGGATCTCGCCGAGCGTCAAATACCGCATCACGCCAATCGACGATAGAGCTCGTGGTTCTTCGAGAGAACCCGGTCGACAGCGTCCGTCAGTTGCTTGTCGTGAGCGCCCAAAAGGTCCGCGATGGCCGCACGAGCCAGGTCGGTCGGTGGCACACCCAGGCGTTCCGCTTCCTCGCGCAGGCGATCGGCCTGCGCCGGTTCGAGTTCAACGGCAATGCGCATGGCTCAACTTTACGGCTGGTTCAGCCGCCCGACAAGAGCGTAGTCGCAAGACGAGAGAGCTACTCGGACCGAAGCGTGATGGCTGGGTCCACCGAAAGTGCCCGTCGCATTGGCACGGCAGCAGCCGCGGCTCCGGCAGCGAGGATGACCAGGCCCACCACGGCGTAACTCACCGGATCAAAAGGCGAGATGTCAATCAGGAACGCGCGCATGGTGGTGCCACCGAGCACGGACATGACTAACCCAGCGGCGACACCTCCGATTAGGGGCCAGCGCACTTGTGTCGCCACCGCGCCGCGAATGTGCGCGCGGCCCGCGCCAAGAGCCAGCCGGACGCCAATCTCCCTGCGCCGTTCTTCGACGATGAATGACGCGACTCCGAAGACTCCCACAATCGCCAGGAGCAAGGCGAGGACCGCCAGGGCCCCCGCGACGGTTGTTCCCAAAATCGAGCCGCGCAGGTCATCCATGACGGCCTCCGACAGCGGCTGCAGCCGAATCGTCAGGCGCGGATCGAATGCTGCAAGCAGATGACGTACGCGATCTTCAGCTCCGCGGTTTCGGCGGAACGTGATGAAGTACGTTGACGGCGACTGTATCGCTCGGAAGAAGAGAGGCTCGGACCGCGTGGCATCCGTTAGCCTGGCGTCGGCGCTCACCCCCACCACGAGATGATCAGCGACGCGCCGACCCAGCGGCGACACCCCAGGCCAGAGTCGGGAAGCCAGGGATTCATTCACGACAACTTCCTTGGCTTCAGGAACATCGACGAAGATGCGGCCCGCGAGAAGCTTGAGGCCGAGAACTTCGAAGGCCTGCGACGTCATCGACATTCCCCGAAGCCGCCCTGCTGAAGCATCCTCCAGAGTCGCCACTCTGTTGGCGAGTGGTGGATGTTCTGTCAAGGCCAGCGTGGCTGGCGCTGCGGCACCGAGCTCCCGCGTCAGATGAAGTAGGAGTGCTCGGTTGCGGGCGGCATCGTACGTACCCGTCGGCTTGATGATGAATGCCACTGCGAGGTCGCGCAAGGCGTATCCACCATCGGAGCGGGCCGTCTTGATAACACCCCGCGCCAGCAGCGAAGCTGCGAGCACCAATGAGATGGCGCAGGCAATCTGCGTCGACAGGATAAGCGAGCGTGTGCGTCCTGCGGCCGACGGGGCGGCCGAGTGCGACACCAGGCGCGCTGCTCGGCAGCTGTGCAACGCTGGAGCAATCGCAAAGGCAGCGCAGGTGGCAGTCGTCGCAATGGCCGAAAAAAGGTACATCCGCGGGTCCGGCGTCCAGATCCACAGGTACGTTGAGGTGTCGAACGACAGGACCAGGGACGGAAGCAGAGTCGACATCCACAACCCCAGACAGGCCGCAGCGACCGTCATTACGAGACTCTCGATCAGCAACTGTCGGACCACTCGACCTCGGCTGGCGCCGAGCGACAGCCGGATCGTGAGCTCTCGCTGACGTTTGACACCTCGCGCCATTTGCATGCTGCCGACGTTGGCGCAGGCGAGGGCCAGGACGAGCGCTGTGCCCAGAAAGACCAGACCAAGAACGCGTGGCACGGTGCTGGGGACCGACTTCAGGTCAGCGAAGGTTGTCTGCAGGCCTCTGACTGACGTCACTGTGGGCTCCAACAACGCCGGGCCGGCTGAGGCCAGCTCGGAGACCGCAGCGTTGCGCGTGAAACCTGTACGGGGCCGTCCCACTATTTGCAGTTCCTGGGACTTTGCCGGCGCGGACCAGCCGGGCTGCCAGTAGTCCCTCGCGCCCAGGTTCACAAGAATGTCGCTGTGATCGGGTGGCAGACCCTTGAACCCACGTTCGAGTACACCTGAGACCGTCGCACTCTTACCCGCAACGGTGATTGCCTGGCCAACGACGTCGGGTCTGTTACCAAACAACGACCGCCAGAGTCGATCGGAGATCACCACCCGTGGCTCAGCTGACGCGCCGTCCAGGCCGGCGCCCACGGCCACGCCGAGTTGCACGACGCGGATGAAATCAGCTGACACCCAGTGTCCATCGACCCGCAGCTCCGTCTCCGCCCCGTTTCCGACGATGAACGTCGAATGCTCGAATGCCGCTAGGTCGGTCGCGGTAATCGCTTCGTGTAGCCGCCGATATTGGTCGAGTGAGAACGACGTGAAGTTCCAGCCCGTGTCCGTGCGCCCCGACACGACAATCAGCGACTTTGCGTCCGGTACGTCCCAAGTGCGCAGGTAGAGGCTGTTGAAGACGGCGAATACGCTGGTGACCAAACCCAACGCAACGCCGAGGGTGAGCACCGCCGCCACGGCGTGACCGGGCTGTTGGCGGTACTGACGTCCCGCATACCGTACGTCCTGCCACAGCTGTTCGAGCCAGTGTGCGATCCAGACGCCGCGGGCCTCTTCGCGCATGTAGGTGACGTTGCCGAGTGCCCGTGCCGCAGCCGGCGTGGCATCGTCGGGCGACAGGCCTCGTGCGCGGAGGTCGTCTTCGACCATTGCGCGATGGGCAGCGAGTTCCTGATCGAGATCGCGCTGGAAGTGCCGGTACTTGATACGGGCGATGAGGCGGCGGAGGAAGGTGGGCATGGCGTTCCGGAAACGCTAGTCGTTGCGCAACGTGACAGACGGATCAAGCCGGATGGCGCGCTTGGCTGGAATCCACAGTGCCGCCATCGTCGCGACAATGAGGATGGCGGCGACCTGCGCGTACGTCGTGAAGTCAAGTGGTTGCAATCCAAAGAGCTGGTGTCGCAAGAGGGTGGCAGCCAGCGCACACAGGACGAAACCCGTGACGAGACCGTAGACCACGGCCTGTTGGCCGGTCCGGAGGATTTCACGCCGGACGTGGCGCGCGGATCCGCCGAGGGCGATACGGATCCCAATCTCCTGTCGACGTTCCTCCACTGAGTAGGAGAAGACCCCGAACGTTCCCAGAGTGGAAATCAACAACGCGGCGAATCCAATCATCCAGCCCATGCGACTGGTGGCGACGGTCTCCGCGAAGCTGTCGCGCACGAGGTCCCGCACAGGCGTCGCTGCAAGACTGCTGGAGGATTCGATCGTGCCGGCGAGGGCGCGCATGGACTCGAGCGTGTGGCTGCTCGCATCGGCAATCAACGCGAGCGGAAGGCTGTCAGACAGCTGATACACCACGGGTTCCAGGCTGCCGAGTGATCGAATGGGTACATCTCGCACAATCGCAGCGACCTCGTACTCGATGGGTTCGTTCACGGTGGGCCTGATGAGAGTCTTCCCGACAGCGTCAGCGTCCGGCCAGAACCGTCGTGCCGCAGACTCGTTGATGATCAGCGCTCGAGTGGTCGCAGCCGCCTGCGGCAACTCACCAGCCACCACAGGGATCCGCAGGACATCGAAGTAGTTGAGGGATACCGGACGGCTGGAGACGAAGTCGGCCGCGCTGGGATGTTCCCCTGGTCGATGAACGCGAATGGATGTGCTCGCGCCTCTGATGAGCGGCGGCGACTGCGTGAAGGCGACGTTGTTGAGGCGCGCGGCCTGCACGGCCTGCGCAAAATCGCGGGTGAACGCGCTCTGGCGCTCCCGGGACAGCGCCTCACGGAACGTGACACGGACCAACGACACGTCGTCTACCGCAAACCCGGGGTCGGTCGCCGCGCCGGCGACCGCAGCTCGCCCGAGCAGGCCTGCGCCGGTCAGGAAAACGACTGCGATAGCAACCTGCACCGCCATCAGGAGACGGCGCGCGCCCTTGGAGCGAGAATCCGCTCCGTGTCCAGCGCTCATCGAGCGAATCAGACTCACGCGCCCGACACTCCTCGCCGCGGCTCCTCCCGCCAGCCCTGCAGCCAGTCCCGACAAGCCCAGGGCGAATGCCAACACGGTCCAGTCAGGCGCGAAGTAGTCTCTACGCATCAACGCACTGTCGGTGAGCGCAACGAGGATGTGCGGGGTGGCATACGCGAGGACTACCCCGAGTGCTCCTGCTGACGCCGTGAGCAGGAATGCCTCTGTCAACTGCTGCCTCGCCACCCGCCAACGTCCGGCGCCGAGAGACAGCCGGATGGCGACTTCGCGATGTCGCTTCAGTGACCGCGCGAGAAGGAGACTGCCCACATTGAAGCAGGTCAACACGAGGATGAGCGCCAACGCCGCGAAAATGTACAGGTACTCCTGCGGTACGGCCGGACGGTTGTTGCTGATGGGCCGGGTGTCCGTCACGACCAGACCAAACGACGGCTCGTTGCGGTCACGTCGGAATTGCCGGCTCAGTCCTTCCAACTCCGCCAATGCCTGGTCGGCGGAGACGCCGGATTTGAGACGAGCCGTGACCAACCCACCCAATCTGCCCGGGCCGCCGAAACCCGACGACGTCAGTGACATCCACAGGTGAATGCGGAGTCGGCTGACATCTTCGAAGCCTGGTTGGGCCACGCCGACGATGGTGTAGGACTGCGACGAGAGCTGCACCGTGCGGCCGGCGACTGCCGGGTCCGCGTTGAAGTAGGTCCGCCACAGGTGGTCGCTGATGATGACCTCCCTGGTCCCGGGCTTCATGCTGCCGCCCCGCGTGAACCCAGGGCCCGAGACTATCCGCGTTCCCATCACCTCGAAGTAGCGATCTGTCACGTACAGCGCCTGCACGTCAGGACCGTCTCCATCGACGCGCTCACCACCGTTCATGAATGTGGTCAACGCCGATACCGTCGTTGCGTGTTGCGCCAGGTAGAGCGCCTCGTCTATCGACAGCGAGCCTCGCTGCTGCTGTGGTGCCGGGCGGGCCCGAATGATCACCACCGAGTCCGGGTCTGCGACCTGCCACGGCCGCAGGAGGCCGGCGTTGGCCATGGAGAAGCCAACTGTCAGGGTTGTGACGCCAAGTGCAAGGATCAACACCGCGCCGAGGCTGAAGCCGGGATTTCGTCGTGCGTTCCGCCCCGCATACCGCACGTCCTGCGACAGCTGTTCGAGCCAGCGTGCGATCCAGACACCGCGGGCCTCTTCGCGCATGTAGGTGACGTTGCCGAGCGCCCGTGCCGCAGCCGGCGTGGCATCGTCGGGCGACAGGCCTCGTGCACGGAGGTCGTCTTCGACCATTGCGCGATGGGCGGCGAGTTCTTGTTCGAGGTCGCGGTCGAAGTGCCGGTACTTGATGCGGGCGATGAGGCGGCGGATGAAGGCGGGCATCACGCTGTCTCGAGCACCAGGCGAATGGCAGCGACGAGTTCTTCGAACTCCAGTTGCTCAGCCGCGAGGTGCTTCTTCCCGGCGCGAGTCAGCGTGTAATAGCGGGCTTTCCGATTGTTCTCTGACGGCCCCCACTCCGCGTCGACGTAGCCGTTGAGGAGCAGGCGCTGAAGCGCGGGGTAGAGCGAGCTTTCACCTACCTGCAGTACGTCGCGCGACACGGTCTTGAGCCGCTGCGCGAGTCCGTAGCCATGCATCGACTCAGTTGCCAGCAGCCGGAGGATCAGCAAGTCCAGGGTGCCGGGCAGCAGATCAGGGGGAACAGCCTTGGCCATCGTGTGCTCCTATCGATAGACGATGGGGAGCATGGTGCGCCTCGCGGCCGACCCTTGTCAACTCCTATCGTCTGTCGATGGAAGCCGCACCCTCACACGCCGCGACCGTGGCTCTGTGCCGATAGCTGAACATCTGCCCCAGCCCGAGGCGCACAAACGGCGCGAGCAGGCGATTGAGGAGGGCTCCGCCTGGCAGCTCGAACTCGAGGCGGTCGGTCAGGCGGGTGCGCCCATCACCGAGGTCCTCGAATTCGTGGCGGTGAATCCACTTCCGAAACGGACCGCGCTCCTGTTCGTCCACGAAGAGGCGCGGCGGGTCAAAAGCCGTGTGCACGGCGTGCCAGTCGATGAAGCCGATGCGGATGTGCACCTTCGCGCCGGTGGAAATGCCGCCGGTTCTTTGAATCACGGTTAACGGCGGGAACGGAGGCGAGAGGCGCTCGAGGGCGTCAGGCCGTTCATGGAACGCGAAGACCCGTTCGATCGGCGCATTGATCACGACGTTGCGGACGAACGTCGGCACGGACACCATCGTACGCGACAATCGAATCATGCATACAGCACTGGTCACCGGCGGCACACGAGGCATTGGTCGAGCGACGGCATCCGCGCTTCTCAAGGCTGGACACTCCGTGATGTTGACGGGCAGGCAGGCCGGTCAGGTGGAAGCGACAGTCGAAGCCCTCGCCGCCGAGCACAATGCCGCGGGCCGCGTCGCAGGCCGCATGGTGGATGTGCGCGATCGCAAGGCGGTCGACCGCCTGGTGTCTGACACGGTCGACACCTTCGGCTCCTTGACGGTGCTCGTGAACAACGCGGGCGTTGGCGCTTTCTCCACCGTCGAAGCCACGTCGGATGAAGACTGGGCTCAGGTGATCGATACGAACCTCACCGGTGTCTTTTACGCATCCCGCGCCGCGCTGCCGGCGCTGCGTCAAGCCGGCGGTGGCTGGATCATCAACATTGCGAGCCTGGCGGGCCGCAACTACTTCGCCAACGGCGCGGCCTATTGCGCCTCGAAGGCGGGCCTCGTGGCCTTCAGCGAATCGCTGATGCTTGAGGTGCGTCAGGACGACATCCGCGTGTCGGTCATCATGCCGGGGTCAGTCGCTACCGACTTCGTTGGTCCATCGGGACGCCCCGAAAACGATAGCTGGAAGCTGAGCCCGGATGACGTGGCGCAAACTGTGATGGATCTGCTGGGGCACCACGGACGCAGCCTGCCGAGCAAGATCGAGATTCGCCCGTCCAAACCCCGCTGACGCGCCAGTCCTTCCCCGTCCGCCGCTGGAGCACACATGGATGGGAGCGGTGAAAAATTCCGCAGTACCCCGTGATCCGTGGACGCAGGCCGAGGCGGTGGTCCGGACGTGGCTCGGGCTGGGCAACTCCGAGCCGAACTCGCGTTGCACCAGACGGCTGCCGGTGCGACTATGTGGCCGCGGGTGAACGTCGGCGTTCGGCGGCAGGATTGTGCTGCACGACCAATCAATGCGAATCCACCGGCTTGGAGGCCGCTACGGTCGTGTCCAACGGGGGGATTATGGCAACTCAACTGGATCACGAGCTCGCGAAACTTCGCCAAGGCGATCACCTCTGCCCGATTCACGACAACTTGGTTGAACAAACCGCCTGCGCCGTGGCGTTCATCGCCGCCGGGTTGCGGACTGGCGAGCGCTGCCTCTATGTCGCGAACGATTCGCCGTTCGATGAAGTCGTCCAGAGATTTGCTGCCTTGGGCGTGAACGTGGCCCAAGAAGCCGAAAAGGGCTCACTCAAGATCCTGACCAAACACGACGTCTACCTCCGAGAGGGGAAGTTCGACGCCCGCAAGATGCTCGACTATCTGGCGGAGTGCGAGTCTGCGGCGATTGCCGATGGCTACGCCGGTTTGCGGTTCCAAGGAGAGATGACCTGGGCGCTCGATGCAAGCCTGGAAGGCGATCGGTTGGTCGAATACGAAGCGATGCTCAACGAATTCCTGGCCGACCACCGAGCGGTGATCGCGTGCCACTACTTGCGCCCGCGATTCGATTCCGCCTTGATCCATGACATGCTCGTCACCCACCCGTTGGTGGCCATCGGCGATCTGGTTTGTCCCAATCCCTACTACCAGCCGCCTGAACTCATCCTTCGCCCCGAACCGATGCCGGTTTCCGAATTCAAACGGAAACGTCTCGACTGGTGGCTCGAACGTCTGCGCGCGGCGATGGCGGGCGAGTTGGAGCGCAAGCAGGCGACGGAAACCGTTCGCGAGCGGGAAGAACTCGTCCAGTTACTGCTCGATTCCACCGCCGAAGCTATTTACGGAATCGACCTTCACGGCAACTGTATGCTCGCAAACCCGACCTGCGCCCGGCTCCTCGGCTACGCCAGTCCCGAGCAGCTGAAGGGTCGGAATATGCACTTCCTGATTCACCACCATCGGCCGGATGGGCGTCCGTACCCCGAGGAGGAATGCCCGATCGTTCGCGCGATTCAAACTCGGCAAGGGACTCACGTCAAGGACGAGGTGTTCTGGCGAGCGGACGGGACGAATTTCGATGCTGAATATTTCTCATACCCGATGTGGCGGGGCAAGGAACTTGTCGGCGCGGTGGTGACGTTCCTTGACACCAGCGAACAGAGGAGACTTGAGGAGCAATTGCGCCACGCTCAGAAGATGGAGGCCATCGGGCAATTGGCGGGTGGCGTGGCCCACGACTTCAACAACCTGCTCACTATCATCACCGGATACAGCGAACTCTTGCTTCAATCGACGCCCCCGGATGATCCCAAGCGGGAGTTGCTGGAGGAAATTCGCAAGGCTGGCGAGCGGTCGGCATCGTTGACCCGGCAGCTATTGGCGTTCAGCCGGAAGCAGGTTCTGGCACCCAAGGTGTTGGATCTGAACGACGTGGTTCGGGACACTGAGAAGATGCTCCGTCGCGTCATTGGCGAGGACGTCCACTTGACGACCGCGTTGCATCCCCAGCTCGGAAGCGTAAAAGCCGATCCGGGGCAACTGGAACAAGTCCTGCTGAACCTCGCGGTGAACGCCCGCGACGCCATGCCGCAAGGCGGGAAACTCACCATCGAAACCAGCGATGTCGCCCTCGGCGAGGAGTACGCCCGGTCCCATGCGGACGTGCGGCCCGGTCGGTACGTGATGTTGGCGGTCACGGACACGGGAATCGGCATGACCGAAGAGATCAAACGTCATTTGTTCGAGCCGTTTTTCACCACCAAGGGGGCGGGAAAGGGTACTGGTCTGGGATTGGCGGTGGTTCATGGCATCGTGAAGCAGAGCGACGGGACGATCGAGGTCTACAGCGAACCTGGCGTGGGAACCTCCTTCAAGATCTACTTCCCGCGCGTCGACCAGGCCGCGCCACGTGGAAAGTCCTGGCCTGACCTCGGTCCTGCCCCGCGTGGGACGGAAACGTTACTGCTGGTCGAGGACGAGGACGGCGTTCGGGCACTGGCCCGCTTCACCTTGCAGCAGTGCGGCTACACCGTCCTGGAAGCGAGCCACGGTGAGGATGCCATACGGGTCGCCACGAGCCACCGGGAGAAGATTCACCTGCTCGTCACAGATGTCGTGATGCCCGGTATGGGGGGGCGGGTACTCGCTGAGCGCTTGCTGAGCCTCTACCCCGAAATGAAGGTACTTTATCTTTCTGGTTACACCGACGATGCGGTCGTACGACACGGCATTCTCCACGCGGAAGTGAACTTCTTGCAGAAGCCGTTTTCTCCGAACGCACTGGCTCATCAAGTCCGCGAAGTGCTTGCGAAGTGATGAGATGTCCGCATCGCGAAAAGGAGACCGCCAAACCACCCGGCCGCGCGTTGCGCGAGGGCGTTGCCGGACTTGGTGATCGTGTCAATCGTCGCCGGTGTTAGGCTGACCGCCGACGCTGCAGCAACCAATACGCCCCAGGAATCCACAACGAGAATCCGACGATGGCCGCAAGCACGAAGGGCGAGATGTGCCACGCGTCGAGCGCCGTGGCTGTCAGGTACGACACGGACGACTGCACAACGGCCAGCGCAAACAACTCGGCAGCAAACACTCGCCCTCTGAACTGATCGGGCACGTGCATCTGCAGCAACACGTTGCTTGAGACCCACAGGATGGAGCCGAAGATGTGCGCGGCGATGACGGCAACTGCTGCCACCCAGATGTTTGGCACGATCGCCAGGGAGGCGTAGCCGGCGCCGGCGACGAAATAGGCGGGAGCGATGAGGCGCACGAGATTCTGTTGCCGCGCGGCGAGCCACGACACGATCAGCGAACCAAGCGCAGCACCGACTCCGCGCGCGCCATACAACACGCCAATGCCCGCATCAGCGGAGTTGCCGATGCGAAACACGCGGTCTCCAAACACTGTGAGGAGCAGCAGCGCGCCGCCGACCAGCGCCCATCCGCCCTTCACGAACGCGATGCGGGCGACATCCCCATGCGCGCGCATGTAGGCAAGGCCGTCCTTGATGCCGGCCAGGCCCGCGGCCGCTCGACCTTCGACCGGGCGCGCCGGAACACGCAGCTGCCACAGAAACGCCGCCGACAGAAAAAACGACAACGCGTTGATGATGAACGCAGCGTCACGTCCGAGCGTCGCAGCGACCAGGCCACCCAGTGATGCGCCGATCGCCAGCATGGCTGACCAGGTGCCGGTCGAGATCGCATTGGCGGCCACCAGCCGTTCGCGTCCAACGATCGTGGGCACCGTGGCGGAACGCGACGGCTCGAAAAATCCGGTGGCCGACACCATCAGCGCCGTGACCAGATATGCGAGCCACACACGGTCGGCCGAGGTGACGAACAACAACCCGAGCACGGCAGTGCCTCGCACGACGTCAGCCGCGATCATGATCCGGCGGCGGTCGAATCGATCGACGACCACACCTGCTGCGGGCCCAACGATCGCCACCGGCAGAATCTGCAGCACCATCATCAGGGCGACAGACGTCGCACTACCCGTCAGCTCAAACAGCAGGGAAAAGACGGCAACGGTGTTGAACCAGTCGCCGAGCTGACTGACGATCTGGCCGAACCACAGGAAGCGGAAGTTCCTGTTGGTGCGAACGAGGTCGATGAGGCTACGCAAGGATCTTCCGAAGCACTCGCTGATCGACGTTGCGTCCGGTCACCATCACTCCGATGCGCGCGCCCTCGAGCTGAAGTCCGCCCTGCAGCAGTGCGCCAACGCCCGTGGCGCCGGCCCCCTCGGCCACGAGGCGCTCCCGCCACACGAGTGACCGCATGGCGGTTTCAATCGAGTCTTCAGCCACGAGCGCCACCATGTCGACCAGCTCGCGCACAAGGGGGAAGGTCATGCTGCCGGGCTCGAGGTTGCCGGCCAGGCCGTCCGCAAGGGTCGGCGACACCTGCACGGGGGTAATGGCGTCGTGTGACAGTGCCGCGGAGAACACGGGCGACGCCTCCGCTTCGGCGCCGATCACTTTCACCTCGCGTGTATGGGTCTTTGCGACGAGAGCCGCACCAGCCAGAAGTCCACCGCCGCCCAGCGGAACGACGATGGCGTCGAGCTCGGGCTGGTCTTCGAGCATTTCGAGCGCCACCGTGCCGGCGCCGGCGATCACGTCGGGATGGTTGTACGGGGAGATGAAGATGGTGCCGGTCTCACGTGCATCCTGCCGCGCGGCTTCCTCAGCGGCGTCGTAATCGGGAGCCTCAACCAGGGTCGCGCCGTAACCCACAAGCGTCTGCTTCTTCGCGTCCGGCGCCGTGACCGGGACGTGCACACGCAGGCGGAATCCCAGTTCCTTCGCAGCGATCGACATTGCCACACCGTGATTGCCGGCCGACGCCGTGACCACCTCGTGCACGTCCGGACGTTCCACATGCAGTCGCGTGAGCGCCCACGTCGCCCCGCGAATCTTGAACGAGCCGCCCGGCTGCACGGCTTCGAGTTTGATCCAGACGTCCGCCTTGCAGCGGTCGGACAACCAGGTGGACCTGAGCAGGGGAGTGCGGCAGACGCGGAGGCCCCGAGCCGCAGCCTCGACGTCGGCGCGAGTCATAATCGCATTATGCATGTCTGGACCACCGCCGCGCCTCCCTTCTACAAAAACGGCTACGTCGTTGCCTGCGATCGCACCCGCGAGGCCGTCGTCATCGATCCGGGAGACGATGTGGACCAGTTGCTGGCGATTGTGGCGCGTGAACAGGTGCAGGTGAAGTGGATCCTGCTGACACACGCGCACCTGGACCACGTGACCGGCGTCGGCGCCGCAAAGGCAGCGCTGGGCGTTCCGGTATGGCTGCATCGCGATGACCTGTTCCTGTACGAACGGACCGCGGAACAGGCCCGCATGTTTGGCTTGCAGGCACAGCAGCCGCCTCCGCCAGATCGCTTCTACGAAGAAGGGCAGACGTTGACGTTCGGCAATCTCGCTGTCGAAGTGGGACACACGCCGGGACATTGCCCTGGCGGTGTCTGCCTCGCAATCGGCCCGAAGGGCGACACCGCGCGCGAGCTGTTTGTTGGCGATACGTTGTTCGCCGGGTCGATTGGCCGCACGGATTTGCCCGGCGGCGACCTCGATACACTTCTGCACTCGATTCGCACGGTGCTGTTTGCGTATCCCGACGACACCATCGTCCACTCCGGCCATGGACCGGACACGACGATTGGGGAGGAACGTCGAACGAACCCGTTCCTGCAGTAGGCCTTACTGGTCGTCCTGAACGGTCAGCGTCAGCCGGCCAATCGACAACACGTCGCCATGACGCAACACCGCGCGGGCGGTGGGCGTCCCGTTGACGGCGGTGCCGTTGGTCGACCCGAGGTCGTCCATCACCAGTTGGCCGGTGGGGTCGGCCGTCAGGCGGCAGTGCAGGCGCGAGACCAGCGGCGCCTCGAAGATGAAGTCGGCCTGCGCGCCGCGACCAATGGTTCGGGCGACACCAGGCGTGATCCGAACGACCCGCGGCGGGTCGTCATTACTCTGCAGAATCCATCCGGCCATGCGGCGATGAGTGTACCGCGATTACCGCCGAGTCACATCGTTGAGCCACGCGATCAACGCGTCGGTGATCGCTTTCGAGACGTTCTTGTCCGTCAGCTTGTCGTACTCGGTGAGGTCGCCGGTCTGGGCCGGCACGAGCAGGTGGTTGACGCCGGGAACGATGACCTTGCGCGTCGGCGGCTCTGTGCGTGACCGATCGTTGGCGAGCGTTTCCAGCCGGTCGGCGTGCATCGGCGGAATCTGCACGTCGAGATTGCCCTGGATGATGAACACCGGCTGCCGGGTGCGGTCCATGGCTTCGGCAGGGTCGTAGGTCAGCCAGCTCTTGAACCACGGCGACTCTGCCTGGCGGCGCAGCTCTGGTGGGATGGTCTCCCAGCCCTGTCCTGTCACCACGGCATCCATCAACCGCGTCTGGAGCTCAACCTTCTGCTGCTTGGACGCCTCCGATTCGGTCGGCGTACGGTCGAGCTGGTACTTCTGCTGCGCGAGCGTGATCTCGCGTCCGGTCGTTCCAGGCGCGGCCAGCAGCGCGATGCCGTCGATGTCGCCGCGATTGCGTCCGGCGGTCAGCAGAGCGACCGCGCCGCCCTCCGAGTGGCCCGCCAGGATGACGTGATCCCGGTCGACTTCCTTCTGACGTCGCACCCACTGCACGACGGCGCGCGCGTCTTCGGCGTACGCATCGAGTGTGGCTGACTCGATGCGGCCGCCACTTTGCCCAACGCCGCGTTTGTCGTAACGAACGACGTAGTAGCCCGCGTCAGAGAGGCGGGCGGCGATCTGGCCGAGGATCGGAATGCCGAAGACCGTCTCGTCGCGATCCTGCGCGCCCGATCCGGAGAGCAGGATGACGGCAGGCGCCTTCTGGCTGTCGCGTCCGGCCGCGGCGCCAGCCGGCGGCGCCGGCGGCGTCACCGTCGCCGCGAGGTTGAAGCCGTTGGCCGGAATGAACACGTCCTTGTCGCGGGGATGGCTGAAGGTGTCCAGTCGTGCCATGACGGTGGTCAGGTCGTCGCGGACGACGGCCACCGAGGCCACGGGAATCGCAAGGCGCGCCAGCCGGCCGCGTGTATCGATCCACACCTCGGCGCGCAGGGCGCCACCCGGATTCGGAAAGGTCAGATCAAACTGACGCAGCTCCGTGGCATTTGTCGGCGTCTCCATCCGCCGCGGCGTCATCTGGTCGACCCGCACCTGCAGCTCGGCTTGAGGCGCGATGAACACCGGAATCGTGTCGCCGGGTTTGGCCGTGTGCAGCCGAAGCGCAAGTGCCTCGTACGAGGCGTAGAAGTTGTTGGGCAGCGAAATCGTCGTCGGCGATACCGTGTGCTTGAGTTGCGACTGCTGCCCGGCCTGCACGACGTTTGATGTGGCCGTCGTGCCCTCAAACGTCGTCTTGAGCGACAGCGACGTGCCTCGCAGTTGTGCGCTCAGCTCCAGCGAACGAGCCGTGCCATCCGGGGCGTACCGCGCGATGAAGGTGTCGAAGCTGAGGTTGAACGGCGCGCCGGTGGTCCCGCTGGCAGAAATCGTCAGCCCATTCTGATCGCGCACCACCGACACCTCTTCGGTGCCGATACGTTGTCCCTTCAGGAAGATCGTGAACGCGGCATTTCCCGACGGGTCCGCCTGCGCCAATGGTGAGGCAGTCCACGTCGAGAAACCCATGACGACCAGAAAGGCGACCGTACAATAGCGAAGGCGCTGTGTCATGACGTCCCAGTATCTCACCATCACCGAGCAGGCCGGATGGCTCGCGGGCCCACCGCGCGGACTGTTGCGTTTTGAAGGCCCGGACGCGGCCGGGTTCCTGCACGCCCTTGTTACCAATGACGTCGAGCACCTCTCAGATGGGGCGGGTGTGTACGCCGCGTGGCTGACACCGCAGGGGCGCATGATTACCGATCTGCAGCTGCTTCGCGACGCCACCGGGGTCTGGGCGTCGGTGCCCGCTGACCTGGCCGCCCAGCTGCAGAGCAAGTTCGATCAGCTGATCTTCTCGGAAGACGTTCGCGTGACGGATGAGTCATCCGCCTGGATGTGCCTGATGTGTGCAGGGGGGAAGGCCGCTGACGCGATTGCCGGCCTGACCGGAGTCGACACGGCAACGCTCTCCGCGCTGCCCATCTGGGGCCACGTCACACGTGACGAGGTGCGCGTCGTGCGGACGGACGAAACGTCCCTGCCGACGTTTCAGGTCTGGATGCCGGGTGCCAACGGCACCGCCCCCGCAGCCGTGGCCGGCACGTCCGCGAGTCCGTTCTCGTTTGAGGCGCTGCGGATCGATGCAGGCCGGCCGATGTTTGGCGTGGACATGACGACCGAGACCATTCCTCTGGAGGCCGGACTCCTCGACCGCGCCATCAGCCAGTCAAAGGGTTGTTACGTGGGCCAGGAAGTCATCGTGCGCGTGTTGCATCGTGGCGGCGGCAGAGTGGCAAAACACCTGATGCAGCTCGAAGCGGAAGGTGCGTCCGTGCCCGCGGTCGGCGCCGCCCTGCTCTCAGATGGCCGCGAGGTTTGCCGGATCACCAGCGCCGCGCAAAGCCATTCGACGGGGCGCGGACGTGCCCTCGGCTAAGTACACCGCGACGCC
>CBINOO010000052.1:0-26006 GCA_966252305.1 uncultured Acidimicrobiia bacterium | reverse complement strand
AGCCGAAGTTGTAGACGTTGAAGGCCTGCGCGCCGACCCAGGCCTGCTGGATGGCGTACGAGCAGGTGCTGGCGAGCGTGCCGGTGCAGGTCGCCTTGAACTTGGTGTCGATGGTCGGGCTGCGGGTGTCGGCCGTGCCGGCGCCGTGGCGCGGCGGCCAGCGCATCGGCGATGCGCGCGGCGATCACGTCCGCGCGCATCGCCGGCACCTCGCCGGGTGTGCGCGGAGCCGCGAACACCCGCCGCACGGCCTCCGCCAGTGAGGCGCCACCGGGCGCCCACTGGCGGAGGTCTTCCACGATCTGCGCGAGGGCCGCGAGGCCGTGCCAGGCCTCGCGGCTGAGCAGGTCCACCGCCAACTCCTCAAACAGAAACCACTCCTCCCACCCGAACTGACAGCGCGCGTGCAGGAGCGGCGGGACATCGCCGGAGGCCACGAGGCCCACGAACTGGGTGGTGGCCGCAGTAGTGGTGACGTTGGTGGAGCGGGCGCTGCCGGGCGTGGTCGTCGGCCCGGCCTCAGCCCCAGGCTCGAGCAACGCCGCCGCGCTGGGGCAGTAGTGCGACAACGTCACGGACACATCGTCGCCATGCTGCACGACGGTCCGGGGAAATTGCCGGCAGGCGAGCGGGAGCGCATGGTGGCCAAGGGCGCGATGGATGCGGCAGCCACCGCCGGTCGCGCCGTCATGGAAGACGCAACGTCCGTCGTGCCGGCCCAGCAGGATGTCCTCGTCGATCTGAGTGAAGGCAGGTGCCGCCGTCGTCGCCGGCAGCAAAGGACCGGTCGATAGCGCGCGCGAGAGGATCTCGTATTCGACGTGCTCGGTGGGAATGGGCCAGTTGGACGAACAACACCGGCCGCTGTGACGGCACTGCCAGTCAGTGTGAAACGACAGCCGCCGAATCACGCGAGCAGCGGCGACAGTTGCGTGCGCAACTGCTCCAGGCGCCAGGTGCCGACATCCGGATTGTGGTAGCCCTGCGCGCGTTCCTCCTGCGTCAGCCCTGCGCGTGGCCGGGCCGGTTCAAAGGCCGTGCCCTCGTGCCACTCGTTGAAGGTATTGACGTACGCCAGAAAGAATCCCTGACGGTCGTTGGCGCCGGTCCGGTTGGTTTGCACGCCGATCGTGGCCTGTGTGGATTCAGCGATGCGCGCGCGCGCCGCAGTCTCGGCGGCGAGGCGCGACGAGTCGTCGGACCACACCACCGGCCCGACCGGCGGCTCGAATGGCAGGGGAATGTCACACTCCCCGCGAGGGACGACAGGAAGATAGCCGTCGAAGCCGCAGTTGATGGAAAACGACGAGACCAGGTTGCGACTCGAGAACGTCTGGGCGGCCTGCGACCACGTCGATGGGCGCACGTAGCTGTCGTAGATCGCGATCCCATCAAAACCGGCCGCCTCCGTGCGGCCGAGATCGAGCGAGTCCGCAAGAAACGTGAACCGTGGAAACGTGGAGTGGATCGACTCGCGCAACGTGTCCAGCTGGGCGCGCCACACCTCATCAGGCACATAGTCCGGGACGGGGAGCGTGATGCCGCGGCAGTCGACGACGGTCGGCGGGAGGATGGTGCGAAACCCTTTCAGGACTGGTGCGGATGTGCCGTCGGCAAACTCGTGCAGCAGGAAGTTGTCCCAGCGGCGTTTCTCACCGTACTCGTGAAGCAGATACAAGACATCGTCGGCCAGGCGATAGGCGCGTTCAGCCCCGTACGGCTCAATGTGGAAGGTCACGTGAATGTCGTGCGCACGCATCACGTCCATGATTCGATGGGTCAGCTGGTCGTCGGAGGACCCGGGGCCCCACCAGCTCAGCGCGATGGCGCCGACACCCGACTGCGCAATCCACTCCGCGTGTTGTTCGATGACGGACATGTCGCTGGAGTCGTAGGGCCCAAGCGCCGGCATTGTCGAGGCAGCGATACTGGCCGGTGGTGTGTGACCGGCTTCATTCCAGTGGCTCCACGGATCGGTGCGGTACCACGCGTAGTATTCAAAAACGAAGTGCCGCTTCAGGTTCGCATACTGCCGCCGTAGTCGCTCGACCGGATCGACGATGAGACGGGGGGGAATACCCTTGCCCAGCCCGGGTTGCAGAAAATCCTGATCGAAGGGCGGGCGGGGGACCGCAACGCCGGCGGCGGCGGGTGATCGCACCAAATCCAGCAGGGGATTGGCGGGAGCGCCCGTCGCGCGCAACGCCGCCCCGACCGAGGATTCACGGGGGAGCCAGACCTTGCGAGACGCCGGCCGGCGCTGGTGCAGGCCAAGTGCCGGCACGGCAAGAGCGGCGGTACGGACGAAGTCACGGCGGCTGACGCGCATATCTCTCAGATACTAGCGGCAATCCGGTAAGCGCCGATGGGGGATGTGCTGTAGTCACAGTAGTGAACGCTCCCCTCGTTGTTTGCGCGCTCCTGGCTGGAGCGTTTGTGTATGGCCCGGCCGCGCGTCCCCAGGACACGCGGACCTTTCCCACCGGCCGGCTGATCGAACGTGTGCAGTCGGCGTCCAACCCGTCGCAGCAGTTTGCGCTGTATCTGCCTGCGGGGTTTGAGTCGTCCCGTCCCACGCCGATTCTGTTTCTGATGGACCCTCGCGGCCGCGCCCGCGTCCCGGCGCGTGTGTTCCAGTCGGCGGCCGATCGCTTCGGCTACATCCTGATCAGCAGTTACAACACGGCGAGCGACGGCGACAGCGACCCCAACTTCATCGCGATGCAGGCGATGTGGGCGGATGCGAATCGCTGGTTCACGCTGGCCCCCGGACGTATCTATGTGGCCGGCTTTTCCGGGACCGCGCGCACGGCGACGGTCCTGGGCAATACGCGGCCGGTCCTTCCCGGGGTGATTGGCGCCGGCGCTGGCTTCCACGCGGACGTGCGTCTCCGGCGGGACCTGCCGTTTCTCTACTACGGCACCGTCGGCACCAGTGACTACAACTACCACGAGGTCGACCTGCTGTCGCACGAGCTGGCCGCCCTCAACGCCCCGTTTCGGATCGACCGGATTTCCGGCGCGCACAGCTGGATGCCGGCGGATGCGGCGATGCGCGCGGTCGAGTGGCTGGAACTGCGCGCGATGCGCGCGGGGAGCCGGCCGATCGACGAAGCCCTGATCAACCAGTGGTGGCGCCGGGATGCCTCCATCGCGTCCGAACGCATGACGCGGGGCGCCTGGCTCGAGGCGTCGAGGCAATACGCCGCCATGGCGCGCGATTACGAGGGCATCCGTGATGTGGACTACGCCCTGGCCGCCGCCAAGCGGCTCACGTCCATGTCGCAGACCCGCGCTGAATTGAAGAAGCGGAAGTCGGCCTCACGCGCGGCGATCAACTGGGTGGAGGCGCGCCTGCAGATCGTGGCCGAGGCATTTCCCATCGGCGCGCGCACGGCGACAATGCCCGTGGATGAGCTGGTCACCCAACTCACGATTGACCGGTTGAAACAGCAGGCGGAAGGCGATGCGGTCGATGAGGCGCAGGAAGCGGGCCGCCGGCTCAATCAACTCGGCGTGCAACTGGGCTTCTACCTGCCCCAACAGGCCATCAGCGAGTCAGAGTGGACGCGCGCAAAGTACTATCTCGACGCGTCGCTCGCGATTGACGATGCATCGCCGGTGAGCTGGTATCTGACGGCCTCGGTTGAAGCCCGGCTGCAGGCCGCGGACAAGGCGCTGGCCGCGTTACGCCGCGCAGTTAATGCTGGATTCCGCGACATCACACTGCTGGAGTCGGACCCGGCGTTCGCGAGATTGCGCACCCACGCGGAACTGCGCGCACTGGTCGACGAACTCCGGCAGCAGGGCGATGTGCTGGACGTGCTGACGGTCGACCGCCCGCCCGTGCTCTTCAGGCGGTGAGATGGCGAGATGGCGAGATGACGAGATGGCGAGATGGCCGATTAGAGATTCAGATTGCGCGATCTGAAATCGCCGATTCCCCGATCTCCGATTGAAGATTTCAGATTCAAGATTACAGATGATTTTGGTGCCGGAGGTCGGAATCGAACCGACACTCGCCGTTAAGCGAACAAGATTTTGAGTCTCGCGCGTCTGCCAGTTTCGCCACTCCGGCCGAGTGAGAAAGGCAGTATAACATTCGTGGAGAAACGATGGCCGGACTCGTCTTGCGATGGATCGCCCACTCGGCGGCCATCTATTTGGTAGCCCCCCTGTTCAGTGGGATGCGTGTGGATTCGGTCCGCGATGCCATCGTCGCCGGGGCGGTCCTGGGCATCATCAATACCATCGTCCGGCCGGTACTGGTGGTGCTGACCCTGCCGGTGACGGTGCTCACGCTGGGGCTGTTCTACTTCGTCATTTCCGCCTTCTGCCTGTGGCTGACCTCGTGGCTGCTCGAGGGATTCGAGCTGCGCGGGATGTTCACGACATTCATGGCGGCCCTGCTCGTCAGCTTTCTCAGCACGATTATTACCAGCATCCTGCATGGCGCCGCGGGGACGCGACGCAAGGAGTCGTCATCATGAATCGGTCCGTATTGCGTGTTGGGGCGCTTGCCGCCACCTTGTTGATTGCCGGGCCGTGGCTGGCCTCGCCCGAAGCCCAGCGCGGCAGGAAGACGACGATTGCCGAGTCCGATCTGCGCACGTGGCTGACGTATCTCTCGTCAGACGAAATGCAGGGGCGCCGGATCTTCACCGAAGGCTACGGCCTGGCGGCGCAGTACGTCGCCGAGCGGCTCAAGGAAATGGGCGTGAAGCCGGCGGGCGACAACGGCACGTACTTTCAGACGGTGAAGCAGCGCGAGTACCGCATCACCAACAACTCGACGTTGACGATTGAAGCGCCCGGCCGCGCCCCGGTCGTCTTCAAGCACGGCGAGGGTGTGACGTTTCCCACCAATGCCGGAGGCCGCCAGACCCTGACGTTCGACGGCGTGGAGTTTGTCGGCTATGGACTCCAGGTCTCCGACCCGGCCATCGACGACTATGCCGGCCGCGCCGCGAAGGGCGGTTTGGTGGTGTGGATGGGCAACGGTCCGCAGACCTCGACGAACATCCAGCGATTGCTCGGCGCCCGGAGCCGCTACGCGATCGAAACCATGGGGGCGCGCGCGGCCATGGGATTCACGCCCCAGCCGGCGCCACTGTCGCCGGCCGAACAGGCGCTGGTGCAGGCGCAGCAGGCGCTGCAGCAGGCGAATCTGGCGGTCGTACAGGCGCAGGCGGCACTCGCGCAGGCGCGGACGGGCCGCGGTGGTCGCGGTGGCGCGCCAGGCGGACGGGGTGGTCGGGGCGGCACGGCGGCGGCTCCCGCGGATCTCGTGAGCGTCCAGCGCGTCGACCTGCCCATCGCGCCGCAGCTGACGGCGGACGAGCGGGTCTATGAGGCCCTGCTGGCCGGCGCGCCAACGTCGTTTGCCGACCTGCGCGCCAAGGCCGACGCGCGTGAGCCCCTGCCGACCTTCTCGTTGCGCGGCGTCAAGGTCACCATCGACGTCAACAACACGTACGAGGTGATTGCGACGCAGTTGACCAAGAACGTCGTCGGGATCGTGGAAGGTCGGGACCCGAAGCTGAAGTCGACCTACGTCATGTTCGGCGCGCACCTGGATCACACCGGCTACCTGCCGGCTCCGGTCTCGGTGGGAGGCCGTGGCGCGAGCCCGGTCGGGCCTGACGGCGAGCCGGACCTCATCAACAACGGCGCCGACGATGACGGCTCAGGCTCCACGGGGCTCCTCGGCATCGCCAAGGCGTTTGCGACAGGACCGAAGCCGCGCCGCTCGGTGCTCTTCGTGTGGCACACGGGTGAAGAAGGGGGCCTCCAGGGGTCACGCTACATGGCGGACCACCCAATCGTGCCGCTCGACTCGGTCGTCGCAC
The DNA here is from genome assembly GCA_966252305.1 of uncultured Acidimicrobiia bacterium. Lineage (GTDB taxonomy): Bacteria > Acidobacteriota > Vicinamibacteria > Vicinamibacterales > SCN-69-37 > SYFT01. The sequence continues at coordinate 20,157 of CBINOO010000052.1, read as the reverse complement.
AGCTCAACATCGACATGATTGGCCGCAACCGCGACGATGACCCGTCACAGGCGAGTACTGTGTTCGTCATTGGCGCAGACAGGATCTCCACCGACCTGCACAACATGGTGGTGGATGCCAATCTGGGGACGGCCGAACCCATGGTGCTCGACTACGAGTACAACGATCCGCGCGATCCCAACAGCTTCTACACGCGCAGCGATCACTACAGCTACGCCGCCAAGGGCATCCCGATCGCGTTTTTCTTCACGGGCACGCATCCCGACTACCACCGTCCAACCGACTCAGTGGAGAAGATCATCTTTCCGAAGCTGCAGCGCGTCGCGCAGATGGTCTACGAGGCGGGGTTCGCGGTGGCTGAACGGGAGACCGCGCCGGTGCGCGATAACCTCGGTCCACGGTCCGGGAAGGGCTTCAGCGGCAAGATCGGACGCTAAGTATCGTATTTTCAATCGCTTGGCGACAATAACGTTGCCGGTTACGAGACTGTCCGGTATAATGAAGGGACAGTTTTCGTAACCGGGGGGCACGTGGTATTCGACATCGGCGACAAGGTCATCTACCCAAATCACGGGCTCGGCATTGTCGAGCGAATTGAAAGCAAAACCATCATGGGCACCACGTGCGGCTTCTATCAGCTGCGCATGGCCAATGAAACGACAGTCTTCGTGCCGGTCGACAACGTTGACGGGGTCGGCCTGCGCCGCGCCATCACGGACGAGGAAGTTCAGCGGTTGTTCGACCTGCTCGGCGACGGGCGGATCGAGAGCCACCAGAACTGGAAGGGGCGCTTCAAGGACAATTCGGACCGCATGCGCACCGGCTCGATCTACGACGTGGTCGAGGTCCTCAAGAGCCTGAGCCATCTGGCCAAGCAGAAGAGCCTCTCGTTCCGCGAGAAGCGCATGCTTGACCGGGCCAAGTTCCTCGTCGTCTCCGAGATTTCGGAAGTGATGGGGGAGAAGGCGCTGGTCATTGACGAACTGGTCGACCGCTCGCTCGAACAGTGTTTCAGCGTGCAGGCCCGAAACGAGGCGAGTGCGAAGGCCAAGCCGACTCGCGCGCCGAAAGTGGAGGCCTCGACTGACGAGCCGGCCAAGGCCACCGCGGGCCGGCGTGCGGCGCGCGCGTCCTAGTCGCTTTCGTCGGGCTGCGTGATCGCCACAGGCATCGCGGCAATCAGGACCCTGGCCACACTGGTCGGGGTCCTTTTTTATGTACTGCTCCTGGCGCCCGTAGGCCTGTTGTGGACAGCCCTGGCGGGGAACGCCCGGCTCCTGTATCGCATTGGGGAGGGAGGGGTGCGACTGGGCTTCGGCCTGGCCGGCATCCGCATCCGGGTCGAGGGGCAGGAGCACATCCGCAGAGATGGTCCAGCCGTGTACGCGGCCAATCACGCGAGCAACATCGAACCGCCCGCCGTATTCCTGGCCCTGCGAACGCTGTTTCCCCGCGTCGCGGTGCTTTACAAGGCTGAACTGCGGAAGCTCCCGCTGTTGGTCCGTGTGTTTGACGCTGCCGGGTTCGTGCCGCTTGAGCGAGCCAATCCCGGCCAGAGCCTTCCGGCAGTCAACCGTGCCGCAGAGGCGCTTCGCTCGGGCACGTCGTTTGTCATTTTCCCCGAAGGCACGCGCAGTCGGACCGGCGAGTTGCTGCCGTTCAAGAAGGGGGGATTCGTGATGGCCATCGCGGCTCAAGTGCCGGTCATTCCGGTGGCGATCACCGGCTCGCGCCGGGCGATGCGCAAGGGCAGTGTCCTGATCTGGCCGGCGACGGTCACGGTCACCCTTGCGCCGGGTGTGCCCACGGCCGGGCTGGAGTTCACCGATCGCGACGCCGTCATTCGACAGGTGCGGGCGGCAATCGAGCCGCGCCTCGCGTCAGAACCCTGAGGTCGCAAACCGCAAGGTGGTCGCCGGGAGTTTCACGCCGTCCGTCGACTCGATGCCGGTTCCGAGCAGGACCTCGACCTGCGCCCCCGTCGCGAGGGGGTACTCAAATCGCAGTTCGACCGCCATCGGGGCCGCCCGATAGACGATGGCAAAGGGCGGCGGCTGGCGTGTGTCCGGCGCCCGATACCGCACCCGGACCTGCCCCTCGAATGAGGATGGCTTCATCGGCCGAGAGAATTGCACGCGCACGGTGACGTCGGGTGGGACCGCAACTTCGTCCTGTGCGGGGGCCGAAAACACCACCTCAGGCGCCGGCAATGGTGGCGGCGGAGGCTCGGGCAACTCGGCTGTGTCCTCCTCTGCGGCGGTCGTGCTGATGCGTTGCGCGAGCAGGACCGGGAGCGATTCCCGGATTTCTATCGGTCCCGTGACTTCGAGCCACCGGCCGGTGTGCGCGCGGGTAGCGGTATTCAGATCGAATCCGTCGCCGCGTGGCCGACGGCCCAGAATCCACAAGGCCGCGTCGGCCGCCTGCAGGACGAAATCCCACTGGCTTTCGCGTGGCCAGGCGGGCAGGTCGCCCAGCAGGTTGCGTCCGCGGAACCGACCCCGGACCGTGACGGTGCGTCCCGCAAACGCCTCGGGGTTGAGCGCGATGGCGCGCAGGGACACGTCGGTGGCCGACGGAGGTTCCGACCACGTGGTGCCGGTCAGGACGAACAACTGCTCCCGCGAAGGCCAGCGGTCCGGAGACACCGCTTCGATGATGGAGCGCAGCCCGAGTGGCCCCAGCCGGGAGTCATCCGAGAGAAAGCGCCCGACATCGAACAGACGCCCGCGCAGTTCCACGTCGCGTTGAGGCAACTGGCCGGAGCGCGGCTGCAGGATGAATCGCGCAGGCGCGGGGACGGATACGCCGGTGAGTCCGGTCGGGTCCGGGGCGGGCGTGGCGAGAATCGTCACGGCCTTGTCGTGGTAGAAGGCCGGGTACGCGCGCACCGCGCCTATGGTGGTGGCCATCCGCGTCATGACCTGGGCGGACGCCGGCAGAGTCAGGGCACACGCCGCTGCGACGACGAGCCCCGCGCCCCGGGCGGTCAAGCGGTTCATTGTCCGATGGTAGCGGACTTGGGCGATCGATGCCTCGCGCACTGCTAGAATCCTCGCTTGTGTCAGTGAGGAACAAGGGCGGACGGAGCGGAGAACAGGTCTCGGAACTGACAGCCACGCGGCTGTCGGTCTACCTGCGCTGCCTGAACACCCTCGACGCGGCCGGCGTGAAGACGGTCTCGTCGCGGACGCTGGCCGAACAGTTCCACCTCAATGCCGCACAGATTCGGAAGGACCTCGCGTACTTCGGGGAATTCGGCGTGCGTGGCGTCGGGTATTACGTGCGCGAGTTGAAGCGGCACCTGCGCGTGATTCTCGGTCTCGATCGCGTCGTCCGGGTGGCCATCCTCGGCGCGGGCAATCTCGGGCTGGCGCTGGGAGACTATCCCGGTTTTCGCCAGGAAGGATTCGAGATCGTCGCGTTGTTTGATGCCGATCGCGGCAAGGTCGGTCGCAAGACTCGCGGAGGGATCCGTGTGCTCGACATGGCGGACTTCCGCAAGGTGATCAAGCGCGAAGGCATCGACATCGCGGTGCTGGCCGTGCCGGCTGCCGCCGCACAGGACGTCGCCGACCTGGTGGTGGCGTCGGGGATTCGCGCCATCCTGAACTTTTCGCCCGGGACGTTGAAGGTGCCGCCGGGCGTGAAGATGAAGAATGTCGACCTGACGGTCTCGCTTGAAAGCCTCTCGTTTTTTCTCGCGCGCGGGGAGTCGGGTGATGACGAAGAAGACTGACGCAGCGCTGACGCACGTGGATCGCGACGGCCGCGTGGCGATGGTGGATGTGGGCGCAAAACCCGCGACCGATCGCGAAGCCTCGGCCTCGGCAGAGGTGCACATGTCCCCGGCGGCGGTCCGGGCCATCCGCACAGGCGCCGTGAAAAAAGGTGATCCACTGCAGGCGGCGCGGATCGCCGGCATCATGGCGGCCAAACAGACGTCCTCACTGATCCCGTTGTGTCATCCGCTGCCCATCAGTCATGTGCAGGTGGAACTGCAGCCGCGCCGATGGGGCTACCGTGTGGTGGCCAGCGTGCGGACGCATGCGCCGACCGGTGTGGAAATGGAGGCGTTGACGGCCGCGTCGGTCGCCGCACTCACGATCTACGACATGCTCAAGGCCGTCGACCGCACGATGGTCGTCACCAACGTGATGGTGCAGCACAAGCGTGGGGGACGAAGCGGCGAATATCGTAGACTTCCCGCCAATGGCCGCGCCGCTCGCCGCTGAGCTTCCCGGGACCCTCGCGGGGTTGCCCGCATTTGTGGCTGCGCGATACCGCAGGCCTGACCTGCTCGGGCGCTGCCGGCCGGACGGCGTTGCCTGGATCGACGCCGACATGGTGTCCCGTCAGGTGTTGCATCGGCATCTTGCGCTGGTGGAACTGGGACTGCGCGCCGGCGATCGCGTGGTCATGATGTCGGAGAGCCGCCCGGAATGGGTGGTGACGGATCTGGCCGTGTTGTCGGCCGGCGGTGTGACGGCGCCGATTTATCCGACGCTGACCGCCGAGCAGGCCGCGTACATCGTGCGGGATTGTGGCGCCGCCATTGCCATCGTGTCCACCGCTGTCCAACTCGAGAAGATGCTGGCTGCGGCATCACTGGCACCCACGCTGAGGACGATCATCGTGATGGACCCGGCACCGGGAGCGCTGGTCGCGCCTCACGGCATGACGGTCGAGACGTTGTTTCACCTCGACGCTCTCGGAGAAAAGGTGGCGACCGAGGACGCGGTGGCGCGCTACCACGAGCGGGTCACGGGCGTGCAGCCGGACTCGCTCGCGACACTCATCTACACGTCGGGGACCACGGGTGAACCCAAGGGCGTGATGTTGACCCACGCCAACCTCATCGCGAACCTGGTCGACATCTGCGAAATCCTGCCGGTCAGCCATGAGGACACGGCGCTGTCGTTTCTGCCGCTGTCGCATGCCTTTGAGCGGATGGTCGCGTGGGTCTATCTCGCGTACGGCATCGCGACGGCGTTTGCTGAATCCAACGACACGATTGGTCGCGATCTGCAGGTCGTCCGTCCGACGGTGATGACCGGCGTGCCGCGCGTGTTCGAGAAACTCCGCGCGCGCATCCTCGAGAAGGGGAGCACGCTCACAGGCATCAAGGCGCGCCTGTTTCGGTGGGGCATGGACGTGGCGCGGACGCGTGGGCATTACGCGCCAGAGGGGCGCCCGATGCCGGCAGCGGTCGCGGTCCAGGCGGCGCTGGCCGAGCGCCTCGTATTCCGGAAGGTGCGTGCCGGACTGGGCGGACGTTTCCGGTTTGTCGTGTCCGGCAGCGCAGCGCTGAACGTAGATGTTGCTCGTTTCTTTTTCGGGCTTGGCCTGCCCATCATCGAGGGATACGGCCTGACGGAAACCGCGCCTGTCCTGACCGTGACCCCCAACGATGCCGTCCGCCTCGGAGCGGTGGGCGTGGCGCTGCCTCGCGTACGGCTGCGTATCGCCGAGGATGGAGAGATCCTCTGCGCGGGTCCCAACATCATGCAGGGCTACTTCCGGCGCCCCGCAGAGACCGCCGAGGTGCTTCGCGATGGCTGGTTCCACACCGGCGACATCGGCACACTGGACGCCGACGGCTACCTCCGGATCACCGATCGCAAGAAGGAACTCATCGTCACCTCGGGCGGCAAGAAGATCGCGCCGCAGCCGATCGAGCAGCAGCTCAAGGCGCACCCGCTGGTCTCCGAAGCGGTGATCGTGGGGGAGCACCGGCACTATCCGGCGGTGTTGCTCGTGCCGGACTTCACGCAACTGGCGGCGCGGGTCGGGCAGCCGGTGCCTGAACGTCCGGAAGATGTCGAGCGCTGGCTGTCGACTGACAGTGTCCTGCGCCTGTATGGCACCGTCGTGGAAGACGTCAACGCCGGGCTCGCGCAGTATGAGCGCCTGAAGCAGTTCCGATTGTTGCCCCGCGAGTTCAGTCAGGCCGGCGGCGAACTGACCCCCACGTTCAAAGTGAAGCGCCGCGTCATCGAGACGATGTACGCGGCGCAGATTGCGTCGATTTACGGCAGCGGGCCGGCGTCGGACTGATCAGACGATCAGAAGACCCTGGCGTGGCTGAACGGCCACCAGCGCAGTTGCACGCGGCCGAGGATGTATTTCTTCGGGACCATGCCCCAGTGCCGGCTGTCGGAGCTGTTGTTCCGATGGTCTCCCATCACGAAGTAGTAGCCCTCGGGGACCAGCTCCGGCGCCATCGTGTCGTTGGACTGGAACTCGGCCGGGATGAAGTCGTCGGGGACGAGCTCCTCGTTGACGTAGACGCGTCCGTCCGACATCCGCACCGTATCGAGAGGTTCGGCGATCACGCGTTTCACAAAGGACTTGTCGGGATCGCGCGGGTAGTAGAGCATCACGATGTCGCCGGGCTTCGGATCGTCGAGCTGATACGCCAGCTTGTTGACGATGAGCCGGTCCTGATCCTCGAGGGTGGGGGCCATGCTCTGGCCTTCGACTCTGGCGACCTGGAATCCAAAGGTGACGATCAGGGTGGCGTAGACGGCAGCCGACGCCAGCGTTTTCACCCACGCGACCACTTCTTCCCCGATGCGCGCGAGGATCACGCCCCGGCGATCCATCTTGATTCGTCCCGTGCTGCCGGCGGCCAGGGGCTGTGGAGGGGTGGTTGGCGTGGGGGGCGTGAATCCCAGGGCCGCCCAGGCTTCATCCGACTCGGGCTCGACCATTCGAGGCCACTCCGGCGAGGAGGACGAGGGCGAGGTCGGCGTGTCGGGTCGTGATGGGAAGCGGGATGTATCCACCTGTTTGGGTCTCCTTCAGCCAGGTTAGACGTAGCCTTTCTGGATTTTGTCACCCCATGCGGGTCACGTCCAGCGGGCTTTGGTATCATCGAGAGCATGATTGGGCCGTTTATCACGGGGTTCGCCAACACCTTCAAGCACATGTTCCGGAAGCCGATCACGGTCAACTATCCGGACCAGAAGGTGCCCGTCTTCCCTCGGTACCGAGGCAAGCAGGTGCTGATGCGGGACGAAAACGGTCTCGAGAAGTGTGTGGCCTGCGGCCTGTGTTCGGTCGCGTGTCCCGCTGACGCGATTTATCTGGAACCCGCCGAAAATGACGGCTCGGTCATGGCCGGCCCCCGCTACGCGGAGCTGTACCAGATTCACAAGACCCGCTGCATCTTCTGCGGCTTCTGTGAAGAAGCATGTCCGGTCTCGGCCATCTTCATGGGCAAGGATTACGAACTGGCCGTCTACAGCAACACCGACTTCGTGTGGGACAAGACCGAGTTGCTGGTCCCGCCGGCGTCGACGCAGACACCGGCGCCGCAGGCGCGCTGACCGTGGCGTCCGGCCGGTCCCGTGACGTTCTCGCGGCGCTGCGAGCGCGGCCACTCGTCTGCGACGGGGCCATGGGCACCCTGCTGTATGCGCGCGGGGTCTTCCTCAATCGTTGCTTCGATGAACTGAATCTCACCGATCCGGGCCTAGTCTCTGACGTCCACGACGACTACCTCCGTGCCGGCGCGGAGGTGCTCGAAACCAACACCTTCGGCGCCAACCGCATCAAACTCGGCTCGTTTGGATTGGGCGACGCCGTGCATGCCATCAACAAGGCCGGCGCCGAATTGGCGTGCCGCGCGGCCGGAGACACGGCGTTTGTTGCCGGGGCAATGGGGCCACTCGGCATTCGGATCGAACCGTGGGGACGCACAGCCGTCTCCGAAGCCGAAGGGTTCTTCCGTGAGCAGGCAGCGGCCCTCGCCGAGGGCGGCGTCGACCTGTTCATCCTCGAGACGTTCCGCGACGTGAATGAGCTGCTGGCAGCGATCCGGGGCGTGCGCGCGGTGTCGCGCCTGCCGGTCATCGCCCAGATGACCACCGAGGACGATGGCAACACCCTCGATGGAACACCGCCCGAGGCCTTTGCGCCGGCACTCGAGCGGGCGGGTGCCGACGTCATCGGCATCAACTGCAGCGTGGGCCCGGCCGCAATGCTCGAGACCCTTGAGCGCCTGGCCGCCGTCACGACCGTGCCGCTGTCGGCGCAACCCAACGCCGGCCGTCCCCGCGATGTGGACGGACGCAATCTCTACCTCGGGTCGCCGGAATACCTGGCCTCCTACGCGCGACGGTTTGTCGCCGCCGGCGTACGGCTGGTGGGAGGCTGTTGCGGGACGACGCCCGAACACATCCGGCACATGGCGAGGGCCGTGCGCGAGGCGGCACCCGTCGCCGCGCCGGTGCGCCATCACGTAGAAGGGGTGCATGCGGAAGCACGCCCCGCCGCTCCGCTCTCGGCGCGCTCGGCTCTGGGCCGGGCGCTGTCGGCGGGGCAGTTTGTGCCTGTTGGCGAAGCCTCGGCGCCGCGCGGCCTCGACCTGTCGGACGCCGCAGCGCAGGCCCGCGCGCTGCGCGACGCCGGCGCGGTGGCCATCTCCGTGCCCGACTATCCGCGCAACGGCGCGCGGGTCAGCGCGCTCGCCCTTGCCCTGCACATCGAGCGGCACTCGGGTCTGGAATCCATCCTGCACGTGGCGTGCCGCGACCGCGGTCTGATGGGGCTGCAGTCGGACCTGCTCGGCGCGCATGCGCTTGGGCTGCGCAACGTGCTGCTGACGACCGGGGACCCGGCGCCGCAGGCGGCGTATGCGGACACGACGTCGGTGTTCGATATCGACGCGGTGGGCCTGCTCAACATGGCGACACGCCTTAACCAGGGGCTCGATATTGGCGGCCAGGCGCTGGGCCAGCAGACCGCGCTGGTCATCGGCGCGGCGGTTAATCCGTTTTCACCCGACCTCGAAGCGGAATGGCGGCGGCTCGACTTCAAGATCGAGGCAGGCGCGGAATACCTGCTGACGCCGCCGGTGTTCGATCTCGAGGCATTCGACGCAGTTCTCCCAAGGCTCGAGCGCACCGGTGTGCCGGTGATTGCCGCGGTGGTGGCGGTCGAGAGCCTGCGCCAGGTCGAGTTTCACGCCAGCGAAGTCACCGGAGCCCGCGTACCTGAATCACTGCTTGCGCGGTTGCGGGCAGCCGACGACGAGTCCGCTGCTGGACGGACCTGGTCGCTCGAAATGGCGAAAGCCCTGCGGCAACGTGTGCGCGGGGTTCGCGTGAGCAGTCTCCACGGACAGCCAACATCGGCGCAGGCGCTTGTGCGCGGATTGATGCAGGAAATCGCGGTATAGTCGCCACTTCATGAACGAACACCTTGCGATGTTAGGGCGGTTCGTCCGCAGCCCCCGCACCGTCGGCGCGGTGACGCCGAGTTCGCGTGCCCTCATCCTTGAAATGCTCGAAGGACTCGACCTCTCCGGTGATGCCAGCATCGTCGAGCTGGGGCCCGGAACCGGCGTGGTGACTCGTGAGATTGCGGCGCGCCTGGGGCACGATGCGCGGTGCCTGGCCATAGAACTCGATGCCGGCTTCGCAAGGGCATTGGCGGGGCGCCTGCGTGGCATTGATGTGGTGTGCGGCTCCGCCGCTGAACTGCCGGCCATCGCCCGCGAGCACGGATATACACGCGTGGACCACATCGTGTCTGGCCTGCCGTTTGCATCGTTACCAGCAGCCGTGACTGCACAGGTCCTTGATGGAATCGCCGAGGTCCTCCCTCCGGGGGGGACATTCACCACGTTCCAGTACGTGCACGGGTTTCCCATGCCGCTGGCGACGACGTTCCGCCGTGAACTGTCGGCGCGTCTCGGCGCCGGGCCCGAGCGTCGTCTGGTGATGCGGAATCTGCCGCCGGCCTACGTATTGTCCTGGAGTCGCGGATGAGTTTCTCCGACGCCCGCGGCAGCCGGACGACGGCTGACGTTGATGCGTCGTTTGTCGAGCGCGTCTACGAAAAGCTGTCGCGGGTCTACGACGTGGCGTTCGGGCCCATCCTGCAGCCCGGACGGCGTCGTGCGGTCGCCGTGATGCAGGCGGGTCCGGGAACACGCATTCTCGAAATCGGCGTCGGCACGGGGCTTAATCTCGACCTGTATCCACCGGGCAGCCGGATCACGGGAATCGACCTGTCGCAGCCGATGTTGGAGCGCGCCAGGGAACGGGCGCTGCGCGCGGGGATCGACGCGAGGCTGCTCCAGATGGATGCGTCGGACCTCCGGTTCGACAGTGACTCGTTCGACGTGGTGTATGCGCCGTACGTGTTGTCCGTGGTTCCGGATCCCGTCGCCGTCTTCCGGGAAATGTGGCGGGTGTGCCGGCCGGGTGGACGGGTCATCGTGCTCAATCACTTCCGGAGCCTGCGGCCACAGCTGGCGCGTCTTGAGAAGTGGATTTCGCCCAGCACGCGGCACATCGGGTTTCGGGCCGATCTCAATCGCAAGGCGCTGCTGCGCGCCGTCGGCGTCCAGCCGATTGCCATGGAGATGGTCAATTGGCCGCGTATCTGGTCGTTGCTGACGTTCAGGAAATAAGCGACGCGATGTGCTCTGCGGCGATGTCCGCGCCGTTGGTGCCCCACGTCTCCGGCGGCGCCGGTTGCTGCATGAGCGCGCCGAGCGCGTCGCGCCACCGTCCTGCAAACAGCGCGTCCTGATCGAGATACCGGCACCGCAAGACGCGCGGCATCTGTTCCACCATCAGGTCGTACTCCCGGAAGCGTCCGCGCGACGTGTAGAGCAGCGCCGCACCGTTTGCGACACACTCCGCGAGGATCCCGTAGCCAGGTTTGGTCACGACCACGTCGCAGGCCCCCACCAGGTCTTCGTAGCGGAATTCCGTCCGCAGCCGTTCCTCGGGCACGAACACGACCGACGACGACCCCGCGACCGGAGAGGCGGTGCGGTCGGTCATCACGACCGTCCAGGTGTCGAGGCAATCAAGTTTCGAGACATCGAGCCGCTGCAGACCGTAGCCGCCAAAGGACAGCAACGCCACGGGACGATCCAGCGCGATGCCGAGGCGCCGCCGCATGTCGGCGCGTGAGGTCACCGCGTGGCGCGCCACGAGCGGGATCGGCACGACCGACGAAAACATGTCGAAGGGATGTGAGAACGGAAGCTGCAGGGCGACCGTCGCCAGTCGATAGGCCTCGCGAATGCGGGCGAGCAGTTCCGGGCGTTCGGCCAGCCCGGGTTGCCACTCGTAGATCCAGTCCCAGGTGAAGTTGGCGATGGCCACCGACGGACAGTCGAGCGCGTGTGCGACGGAGAACGCGAGGGGAGGGATGTCCCCGACAATCACCTCGACCGTGTACGGCGACAGCCGTGCCGCGTCGTCCGCAATCCGCCGGTCAAACGCGTCGTAGAACGCCAGCGTCTCCCTCGCGGTTCCGGCGTCGTCGTGTGTGACCGAATCGTGCTGGAGCAAACCGCTGTCGCAGGGCCCCTCCAGCAGCGTGTACGGCACGCGCAGCGAACGAGAGAGCAGCCCCGGACTCACCGAGGTGCGAAGGACGATCGACAGGTCCGGTCGCCGAGCGGCGAACGCGTGGATGACTTCGAGTTGCCGGGCCGCGTGGCCGAAACCGTGGCCGGAGATGTAGAAGACGACCGCGCGCACGACGGGTGTCAGAGGAAAATCATCGATTGATGCGACGGGATTTCGAATCGTCGCCGGCAGCGTGTGCAGTTGACGAAGTCATCGACGCGATAGAGGTGATCGCGCACCTTTTCGAAGATCGCGCGATCGCGCGAATCCGCGCCGTTGGGGATCCGGTCCTTCTTCGTGCGCCGCAGCCAGGTGATTTGATAGTCGTCGCGATGCCGGCATTGCGGGCAGGATAACGACATCGGTTTGCGCTCGGTCTTCTCCGTGAAGAAGTCCCGCTCGTTCAGGGCCATGGGACCATTGTATGCTTCGAGTATCGAGTCATGTCTGCCTCACCAAGACGCGTAATCCTGCTGGTGGCGCTGGTCTCGTTGTCGCTGGTGTCCACGCCTGCGGCGACGTGGCAGCAGCCGTCCGACTTGCCGCTGGGACCAGAGACGCTGGTGCGACACGTGCGTCAGGCCCTGGGGCGTGGGGCCGTGGCGCGCGCCAGGGCGCTGGCGACTGACACGCCGGCCCCGGCCGATCAGCAGGCGATTGCCCAGGCCCTGGTGGACATCTTTGAAGGACGCCGCGAGGACGCGCGCGTGAAACTCACGCCCCGCGCGGACGCCGGCGATCCCGATGCCCTGCTCGAACTGGGGTTGCTCGATCTGTACGAGGGCCGACGAACCGACGGGCGCCGTCGCCTCGACACGTTGCTGCAACGCAGCGCCGACATGACGCCGGCCAACACGTTCCGCCTTGCGCGCGCCGCCTGGGCGCTCAACGACATCCGGCTGGCCAACTCGCTGTTCCAGCGCGTGGGCACCGTGCCGATGCAGCAGGCCGACATGGAGACGACCTGGGGCGACATGCTGCTCGAGAAACACCAGGCAGGGGAGGCCGTGCGCAGTTATCGGGCGGCGCTCGAGGCCGACGGCACATGGGTGCGCGCCCATCTTGGTCTGGCGCGCGCGCTGGCCGCGGAGGACTCGCAGGCGGCCGATGCCGCGTTTGACAAGGCGCAGTCGCTTGCGCCGCAGCATCCGGATGTGCTGCTCTGGATGGCCGCGCAGAAACTGGAAGGCGAGGACAAGGACGGCGCGGCGCAGGCCCTCGATGACGCGGCAACGCGGCGTACCGGATCCTACGAAGAACTCGCATTGCGCGCGGCCGTCGCGTACGCGCGGGGCGAGTTCGATGCGGCGTCCGCGATGATCGACCGTGCGGTCGAGGCCAATCCGTTCTTCACGGAGGGCTACCTCACGCTGGGACGGCAAGCCGCGCGCGCCTATCGGTTCGCCGACGCCGCGGCGTACGCGCGGAAGGCCGTGGCGCTCGACGCCGAGACGCCTGCGCCCCACGCGGATCTCGGCATGTATCTGATGCGTGTGGGTGATGAGGCCGGCGCGCGCGCGGAACTTGAACGGGCGTTCCGGCTCGACCCATACGACACCGTGGCGTACAACCAGCTGACACTGCTCGACAAGATCGCGTCGTTCGCCGAGATCGCATCCGGCCCGTTCATCTTCAAATTCCCACCGGAGGAGGCGGAGGTGCTGCGGCCGTATGCGCTGCCGCTGGCCAATGACGCGTACGAGACGTTCGTGAAGCGCTACGGTTTCACTCCCGAAGGCCCAATCATCGTGGAGGTATTCACGCGACACGATGACTTCGCGGTGCGGACGATGGGGTTGCCCGGACTGGTGGGGGCCTTGGGCGTCTGCTTCGGGCGCGTGATTGCGATGGACTCACCGATGACGATGCGTGAGACCGCCTCGGCGCCGAAGTTCAGCTGGCAGGCGACGCTCTGGCATGAAATCGCCCACGTGTTCTCGTTGCAGGCGTCCGACTACAAAGTGCCGCGCTGGTTGACCGAAGGCATCTCGGTGTTTGAGGAACATCTCAAAAACCCGGCGTGGGGACGCGAACTCGCGCTCGAATACGCACGAGCAGTCTCGCAGAAGCGCAACTTCGGCGTGAAGGGGCTGCCGAAGGCGTTTGAACGTCCGCAGGATCTTGCCCTCGCGTACTTCGAGGCGTCGCTGCTGACGGAGCACCTCGTGTCGCTCAACGGTGATGCCGGGGTGCGCGCCCTGCTCGCGGCGTATGCGGCCGGCGCGAAGGACGAGGCGGCGTTCGGCCAGGCCTTCGGCAAGACGGTGGATGACATCGATGCGTCGTTCAACGCCTTCGTGCAGGAGCGCTACGGCGCGTTGGCGCAGGCGATGAGCGATCGGGCTGTGGCCGGAGGACGGGGAGCACGGCCAACGGTGGATAGTCTCAAGGCGGCGGTGGCCGCGACGCCTGGCAGCTACATGGCGCAGTGGTCGCTGGGCGCGGCACTGCTGAGCGAAGGCGACCTGGCCGGCGCGCGTGCCGCGCTGGAAAAGGCCGCCGCCCTCGCGCCGATGGCGCAGGGCGATGACAGTCCCCGGGCGTTGCTGGCGCGGATCGCCGAGCAGGAAGGGGACCTCGCGAGGGCGCGCGCTGAGCTTCGTCAGCTGCTCACCTGGGATCACGACAACGTGGACGCGGCGCGCAAGCTCGTCGCGCTGTCAAAGGACGTCGACCTCGCCCAGGAAAACTTCGCCCTGCGTGTGATTGCCGACGTGGACCCGTTTGACGCGTCTGCCCATGCGTTGCTCGGGCGCCGGGCGCTCGAGCGCAAGGACTTTGCGACCGCGCTGGTCGAGTCACTGGCAGCGCTGGCGCTTGGCCCGCCAAACATCGCCGAAGCGCATGCGGATGTGGCGGAGGCCTACCTGGGCCTCGGGCGCCGCGAAGATGCCCGCAAGTCCGCGCTCAAGGCGCTTGAACAGGCACCCACATATGCGCGCGCCCAGGACCTCCTACTGGCCGCGATCGGAGGCAGGTAATGCGGCGATGGTGCGTTCCGCTCGTGGCGTTCCTCGCCGCCGTGAGTGTTGTCTTCCCCGGTGACGCGCGCGCGCAGGCGGCCCCTGCGCGCTACGCCGTGCTCGTGCAGGGCGCGTCGGGGGAGCCCCAGTTTGCGAAGCAGCATCGGGGCTGGATCGATCAGATTTCGGCGGCGTTGTCCGAGCAGTTCAAGATGTCGCCGGACCATGTGTTCCGGCTGACCGAGCAACCGGCTTCCGGCGAACGCCGCGCCACCGCTGCCGAAGTGAGGAGTGTGTTTGGCGATCTGGCGCAGCGGATGACGGCCTCCGACGTTGCGCTGGTCGTGCTGGTCGGCCACGGCACCGGTGACGGCGATGCCGCCAAGTTCAACCTCATCGGCCCGGACCTCACCGTCGCGGAATGGAGCGATTTGCTCACGCCGCTCAAGGGGCGGGTGGTGTTCGTGAATACCTCGAGCGGCAGTTCCGCGTTTCTGAAAGGCGTCACCGGTGATCGTCGCATCGTCATCACGGCGACGGCGATACCGTCGCAGCGGTACGCCACGATCTTTGCCGGCAGCTTCGCTGAGGCGTTGACCGCCACGGCCGCGGACCTCGACAAAAACGGCCGCATCTCGATCTGGGAGGCCTTCTCGTACGCGGCCCGGCTGCAGAAGGAATACTTCGAACAGAAGGGGCAACTCGCGTCCGAGCGCGCGGCGCTGGAGGACAACGGTGACGGTGTCGGCCGTGAGGGCGCCGCGACGTCCGGGGAAGACGGCATGCTTGCCACGATGACGTATCTGGATGCCGTGGTCGACGCCCGGCCGACCGACCCACAGTTGCAGATGCTGTTGCAGCGACAGGACCTGCTGACGCAGGAACTCGACGCGCTGCGGCGCAGGAAGACGTCGATGCCGCAGGCGGAGTATGACGCGGCGTTCGAGAAACTGATGGTGGACCTCGCCACCCTGGGCGCGGAGATTCGCAAGCGCGGGGGCGGCGACTAAGGTCGCGTATCGAGATAGTCCCAGCTGCGTCGTGAGGCCGGCACCGCCCACCGGGCCAGGGCCGCACCCAGCACGATCGCGCCAAGTGTGCCGGCCAGCGGCACCCCCTGCCGTCCCGGAGTCACGGTCAGCACCACCGTCACCAGCCATGTCCCGATCAGGATGAAGGCCGGCACCTCCAGCAGCGCAACGCGGAAGGACACGGCGACCCGCGAC
The DNA here is from genome assembly GCA_966252305.1 of uncultured Acidimicrobiia bacterium. Classification (GTDB taxonomy): domain Bacteria; phylum Acidobacteriota; class Vicinamibacteria; order Vicinamibacterales; family SCN-69-37; genus SYFT01. Next base: position 4,590 of record CBINOO010000052.1, on the reverse strand, counting down.
AAGGGGAACCGGCTGACGTGGGCGCCGAGGACCGCGGCCGTCGGATACAGGAACCACGTCACGTCCGACAGCGCGGGCCTGTCCAGCCAGGCGCCCGCCATCACGGCGACCAGGAGCAGGCCGACGTAGCGCAACCGCCCGAACTGATCCTCCATCGTCTCGCCAAGGACCAGCAGCGGTATCAACTGGGCAACGAGCAGGAGCACGTCGGCCGTTGACGTCCCCAGCCGAACTTGACCGGCCAGCAGGATGAGCGCGAGCAGGGTGGTGACGACCGGACGCGATCGCGTGGGAACGATGTCCCTGATCGGAAAACGGAGCACGCGCCATTAAGCTAATCACATGCAATGTCGGGCGTGCGGCGCGACCATCGCCGCCAAGGCAATCGTCTGCTACAAGTGCGGCACTCCTACCGAAGACCACGTGCCCGTGTCACGAACGGCCGTCGGGCCCTCCAAGGGCACAGTCATCGCGATCCGGCTGGCGATCGTGCTGGTGGTGACGCTGTTGGCCGTCTGGCTCATTCCCAAGACCCCGGACGGTACCTGGATGCGCTACGCGGCGTGGGCCGCGGTGCCCGTGACTGTCTTCGTCCTCATCAGGCTGACCCCGGCGCAGCGTTCAAGTAGACTGCGACGACGATGATCCTGGATCCCCTGCGACTCGAGGTGCTCGACGCGCTGGGCACGCGGTCGGTGCTCGTCGAGCACACGCCGTTCGCCATCGGCCGTCGCGATACGAATGACCTGCGGCTGTCTGGCAGTGAAGTGTCGCGCGAGCACGCGCGCATCGACACCGAAGACGGCGCGTACGTGCTGCACGATCTGCAGTCGCGGTATGGCACGTTCGTCAACGATGCCCAGGTGACGCGGCACGTGCTGCGCGCCGGCGACCGCATCAGGCTCGGGCGCGGCGGCGGCGCGGATCTGGTCGCCCACATCGGGGCCGAGACCATCGCGTTTGCGCGATCACAGACCGGCGCCCGCGATGACCTTCGGCAGATCACGGCGCTCATGGATGGGTTTCGGTCACTGGGATCGGGCCGTGTGCTGCAGGAGGTGCTTGCGCTCGTGCTGGACGCTGCGGTCGAGTTGTCCGGCGCGGAGCGCGCGTTCATCCTGCTGGCAGGTCCCGACGACCGCCTGGAGTTCAAGCTCGCGCGCGGCCGTGACAAGGTCACGCTCACCGACAGCACGTTTGCCGTCAGTCAGAAGATCCCGGAGGAAGTGTTCCGGCTTGGGCAGATTCGCGTGGTGACTGACCTGCTCGATGATGCACTCGCGGACGTGCATCAGGGTACCGTCGCCCTCGGTATTCGCAACGTCGTCTGCGTCCCGCTCAATCTCGTGCAGTATGTCGACGCGGCCGAGGCCCAGTCGGAAGACCGTCGCATCGGCGTGTTGTACCTGGACAGTCGCGAGAAGGGCAGCCTGCTGTCGGAAGCGACACAGCGCGCGCTTGAGACGTTGGCCGCCGAGGCGTCGGTGGCGATCGAAAGCGCGCAGCTGTACCGCGAGAAGCTCGAAAAGTCGAAGATGGAGCAGGAGATGCGCATCGCGGCCGAGATCCAGCAGGCGTTGATGCCGAAGCCGTTTGCCACGTTGCGCTTCGTCGAAGCGGCGGCGGCGTCATTGCCCTGCAGATCCATCGGCGGCGACTTTTTCGACTACCTCGACTTCGATGGGAAGGCCTTTGGCTTCACGCTGGGCGACGTGGCCGGCAAGGGGCCGCCCGCCGCGCTGCTGAGCGCGTTGATGCAGGGCATGTTCGCGGCGCAGGTCCATGGCATGGAGGGGCCCGCGGCCTTTGTGACGGTGGCGAACCAGGTGTTGTGCCGGCGCGGCATCGAGTCGCGCTTCGTGACGCTCATGCTCGGGATTGTCGAGGCCGACGGCACGCTGACGTACACCAATGCCGGTCACAATCCGCCGTTCATCATCGGCCCGGGCGGCGTGCAGCGCCTCGAGACCGGGGGCCCGGTCGTCGGGCTGCTGGAGTTCGCGCCGTACGCACAGGCCAGCGTCGCGTTGCAGCCAGGGGATACGGTCGTCGTGTTTTCCGACGGCGTGTCGGAGGCGCTGAATGCCGACGGCGAAGACTTCGGTGACGACCGCGTGCTGGCGGCACTTGCGGGGACGGCCGGGCAGGATGCGCAGGCCATGGTGACCCGCGTCTTTGACGCCGTCCGCGCATTCACCGCGGGGACGGCGCAGGGCGACGACATCACGGCGATGGTCATCCGGTACCTCGGGCCGGAGGGGACATCGGCCTGATGACCCCGCGTGCGCTGCGGATCGTGTGGGTCCTGATGGGACTTGTGGTGGGCAGCGCGGTCTTTGATGCGTGGATGTACCGTCAGATCCAGAGCTATCTGCTGCTCGCGCAGCAGTTCGACGTGGGCCGTGCGCCCGAGCCCGATCTGGCGCTGATGATGGCCAGTGCGCGGGCCGACGGCCTGCTGCGTGCGGCAGCCTGGTTTGTGCTGATCGCCGGGTGTGGCTGGAGCACGATCCACCTGCTCACGAGGAGAAAGAGCTGACGTGACATTACATCCCCTGATTTACGACTGGAATACCGTGGACCCGGTGCCGCCGCGTCCACCAGTCCAACTTGACGACGAAACACTCCGTGATGGCCTGCAGTCACCGTCGGTGCGTACGCCGAGCATCGACGAGAAGCTGCGCATCCTCCACCTGATTGACGGCCTCGGCATCGAGACCGCGGATATCGGCCTGCCGGGAGCCGGGCCGCACGTGGTGGCACACGTAGAGCGGCTGGCGCGGGAGATTGTGGATGCCGGGCTGCGGGTACGCGCCAACTGCGCGGCGCGCACGGTCGTTGCCGACATCGAGCCCATCGCCAGGATTTCCCAGAAGGTCGGCATGGCCATTGAGTGCTGCTGCTTCATCGGATCGAGTCCGATCCGGCAGTACGCCGAAGACTGGACACTCGACAGGCTCGTCGCGCTCACGGAGCAGGCGATTACGTTTGCGGTCAGTGAGGGGCTGCCGGTCATGTACGTCACGGAAGACACGACGCGGGCTGACCCCGAGTCACTCCGGCGGCTGTATTCGGCCGCGATCCGCGCCGGCGCCTCGCGCCTGTGTATTGCCGATACGGTGGGCCATGCGACACCGGCCGGCGCTGCCGCGGTGACGAGGTTCATCCGCTCGGTGGTGAATGAGTGCGGCAGTACGGCCGAGATTGACTGGCACGGTCACCGCGACCGGGACCTCGCGATTGAGAACTCACTGGCCGCGTGGGCGGCCGGGGCCACTCGCCTGCACGGCGCCGCTCTGGGCATCGGGGAACGGGTCGGAAACACGCCCATGGACACTCTGCTGGTGAACCTGGTGCTGATGGGGGCGCGCCAGTCAGACCTCCGGTCTCTCGGCACGTATGTCTCGGTTGTCTCCGAAGCCTGTGGCGTGCCCGTACCTGCCAACTACCCGGTGGTGGGACGGGACGCCTTCCGCACAGCGACGGGCGTCCATGCCGCGGCGGTCATCAAGGCGTACCGCAAGCAGGATCCCGCCCTGGTGGATGCTGTCTATTCGGGTGTGCCCGCCTCGCTCGTGGGTCGGGAACAGCAGATCGAGATCGGCCCGATGTCCGGCAAGTCGAACGTCGTGTACTGGCTCGAGCGTCGGGGACACACGGCCGACGAGGAGCGCGTCGAGCGGATCTTCACTGCGGCGAAGGCCGCGGGCGGGGTGCTCTCAGAGGAGGAGATCGGGCGTCTGCTCTGAGTTTTCCCTCTGAAAAAGTTGTTTTTCATGCGAGACTATCCCGACGCGTAACGCGTCTTCCAAGGAGACGAGATGGCCAAGAAAGCTGCGAAGAAGGCTGCGAAGAAAGCCACGAAGAAAGTCGCGAAGAAGGTCGTGAAGAAGGCTGCCAAGAAGGCGGCGCCGAAGAAGAAGGCGGCACGGAAGCCGAACGCCGCGTTCATGCGGCCGGTCACGCCGAGCGCGACGCTCGCGGCGATCACGGGTGAGAAGCCGCTTCCGCGTACCGAGGTGACCAAGCGTCTGTGGGCCTACATCAAGAAGAACGGCCTCCAGGACAAGGTCAACAAGCGGATGATCAAGGCCGACGACAAGCTGAAGGCAGTGTTCGGCGGCAAGAGCCAGGTCAACATGTTCGAGATGACCAAGCTCGTCGGCAAGCACCTCAAGTAAGTCGTCGCATCGTGCGACTCGCGGCGGCTGCCCACGCAGCCGCCGCTTGTTTTTTGTACGACGTCCGTCGCGCGGCTACCGCGCGAGGTGCTTGACGATCTCGGGCAGCGAGGCGAGGACGACGTCGCCCACGATCTGGAGTGACTGTGCGGAAACGGCGTCGAGGTTGTCTCCCGCCGTGTGCCAGTGCCCGCGGTCGATGAAGTGGTTCAGGTCGATGATGTCCACCGAGGGAATGCCCGCGCGCACGAAATGCAGGTGATCGTCTTCCACGGTGGTGACGGTGTCGATGAAGACCTGTCCATGCCCGAGCCTGCGCGCGGTCTGCCAGATGATGTCGGTCAGCCAGGGCGCCGAGTGGCTGTCCCGTTCGATGCGGAGGTCCTTGTGGCCAATCATGTCCACCAGG
>CBINOO010000051.1:0-26232 GCA_966252305.1 uncultured Acidimicrobiia bacterium | reverse complement strand
TTCCTCGGTAGCTCAACGGCAGAGCATCCGGCTGTTAACCGGAGGGTTGCTGGTTCGAATCCAGCCCGAGGAGCCAACCTTCGCTAGATCGCTCGCTTCGCTCGCTTGCTTCGGTTGGCAAGCCAGGTTCGCCAATCGCTCGCTCCAGTCGCAGCTACGGTTGGCAAGCCAGCATCGCTCCAAGGATTCACCTCTCGGCCGAGCTCAAGCCCCTCCATGCCGCGATGGTGAACACGTTTCATCACGATGAGCCCCCGCTCCCACTGTGAGCAACGCCGTGCCACCGCGCATGTGGGCACGCAGACATTCGGCGACGTTCTGCGCCTCCTGAGTTGGTACGTAACCTGCTCTCGCAAGAGGTCATGCATCACGACGCACTTCACTCGGACTCCAGATCGTTGGTGCCTTCCGCAGGGTGTCTGGCTCTCAGCGTGGGTACTGTCCTCCTGATCAATGGCCTGAAACGCCGCAACACGGTCGGCATGTGCCTGCTCTCGGCATCGGCGCCGTTCCTCTATCGCGGCCTGACCGGACGTTGGCCTGCGCCACTCAACCGCTACGTTGGTGACGATGAGGCGGAGTGGATCGAGGAGGGCGATGAGACGAAGGCCGCCCTCCGAGGGTCGCGCGGCGTGCATGTGCGCGAGTCAATTCGGCTGGAACTGCCCATCGGCGAGGTCTATCAGTTCTGGCGCAACCTCGAGAACCTCCCGCGCTTCATGCGGCACCTCCACGAGGTCACCAGCACGGGTGACGGCCGCTCGCATTGGGTGGCTGCAGGCCCCGCCGGCATCAATGTCGAGTGGGACGCCGAGATCATCAACGACGTCGAAAACCAGCTGATCGCCTGGCGGTCGCTGCCCGGCTCCGACATCGTCACCGCAGGGTCGGTGAACTTTGACGAAGTCCGCGGCGGCCGAAGCACGCAGGTCACCGTCCACCTGCAATACGCCACACCCGTCGGCAAAGCTGGTTCGCTGCTCGCAAAGCTGTTTGGCCGCGAGCCATCGCAGACGATCCGCGAAGACCTGCGACACATCAAGCAGTGGCTCGAGACGGGCGAGATCGCCCGCGCTCACGCGGCCGACGAAGGGAAGTAGCCGATGCGAGCAGTCTGCTGGGAAGGCACGGGGAAGGTCGGCGTCCGCACGGTCCCCGATCCCACCATCATCAACCCGCGCGACGCCATCGTGAAGGTCACGACCACCGCGATCTGCGGCTCGGACCTCCACCTTTACGACGGGTTCATCCCGTCAATGATGCGCGGCGACGTGCTCGGTCACGAATTCATGGGAGAAATCGTGGCCCTCGGCAAAGATGTTTCGAACCTGTCGGTCGGAGACCGCGTCGTCGTGCCGTTCACGATTTCCTGCGGCCGCTGCTTCTTCTGCAGCGATCAGCTGTGGTCGTTGTGCGACAACTCGAATCCCAATGCGTGGATGGCCGAGAAGCTCTACGGCTACTCGGGGTCTGGCCTGTACGGGTACTCGCACATCTACGGCGGGTATTCAGGAGGCCAGGCCGAATACGTGCGCGTGCCGTTTGCCGACGTCGGTCCCGTGAAAGTCCCGGAGTCGCTGACCGACGAACAGGTGCTGTTTCTCTCGGACATCTTTCCGACCGGGTTCGCCGCGGCGGACCACTGCAACATCAGGCCCGGCGATACAGTCGCGGTCTGGGGTTGCGGACCTGTCGGCCAGTTCGCGATCCGCAGCGCGTACATGCTTGGCGCCGAGCGCGTAATCGCGATCGATCGCTTCCCGGACCGTCTCGCGGTGGCTGCCGAGCAGAGCGGCGCCGAGGTGCTGAACTACGAAGAGGTGGACGTCCCGGACGCCCTCCGGTACATGACCGGTGGCCAGGGACCGGATGCCTGTATCGACGCGGTGGGCCTGGAAGCCCACGGCACCACGCTCGACGCCTGGTACGACAAGGCAAAAACCAATATGTTCATGGCCACCGATCGACTGCACGCGCTCCGTCAGGCCATCGGCGCGTGTCGAAAGGGCGGCACGGTCTCGATTCCCGGCGTGTACGGCGGATGGCTCGACAAATTCCCGCTCGGCGCGGCCTTCGCCAAGGGGCTCACTCTGCGGATGGGTCAGACCCACATGCACAAATACATGCCCGCGTTGCTGGAACGCATCGAACGCGGAGAGATCGATCCGTCATTTGTCATCACCCATCGCGCGACCCTGGAAGAAGCGCCCGACATGTACCGCACGTTCCGCGACAAACGCGACTCGTGCATGAAGGTGGTGCTGAAGCCGGACGGGCGCCTGTAGGCGCCCGTCCCTTGAAGGAATGTTGGAGCGATAACTCAGCGCGGACGCGCGAGGTAGATGCGGGCGATGTCGTTGGACGACAGCTCGCGTTCGCCTCGCGACGTCTTGATGACGATGCGCAGCGGCGAGGTGCCGCCCACGTCCAGCCATTCCGCAAACATCGTGTCGCCGTTCTTGAATACGATCAGGTGATCGACCGGCGTCATCTCGCGAAACGCTGATGCGGGCACGGTCACGTTGCCGCCGAAGTCGACCCACGCAATCTCACCCTTCGGGATCATCCGATTGCTGCCGCGCACGGTTACCTCGAACCCCGCAGCCTTGAGATCGACGAGCGTCGCGCCCATCGAATCACCATTCCTGAAGTGGAATGTCACCGCGGCCTGTGCCCGCACGACTCCAACCACCGCACCGACCATCACCAGACTTGCCACCACCACCTGTACACCAAGACGACGTCGCATCATGTGCTCCCTGCCGGCGGCACAATCCGCCGGACTCGCGGCGACGATGATACGCGAGGTGTGCCGATCAAATGTGTGAATCCGATCGGGGTGCCGGGCATGCGAGTGACGCCAATGTCCCAGTCGAACGTCCCGGCCCCGGGAATGGATGCCACCAGCGCGCGGAGTTCATCGGGCGAGTACACCCTGAGCACCGAGATGGCGCCGTCAAACAACACGAGGCCGGGAATCGCCGGCAGCGCGTAGGTCAGCACGAGCCGCGACCACCGAAATGGCCGCACAAACGGCGTCAGCAGCAGGATGGCGGGCAACTGCAACGGCATCCCCGCCATGGCCAGACCGCGATGACTGATGGCCTCGAAGACGGCGATCGCCCGGCGTTTGGCGACGGCATCTGCCAGGATGGCCCGCGCAACCTCTGGCGCGAAGTGATGGAAACCGTTGAACATCGTGCGCACACCGGTCAACTCGGCCGGCACGTTGGTCGCGTCAATGGCTTCGCGCCGATATCCAAGACGCCCCCGGCTGCGACCACTCAGGTCAGCGAATGCCCGAAGGTTCGGATAGCGGTCGGACAATTCCACGGTCACCGCGCCCGACCCTTCGAGCGTGCGAACGAGTGACAGCCAGGGACCCCCTCCGCCCGAGCACAGGTCCAGCACGTGGTCGGTGCCGGTCGCGTCCATGGCCTCGCGGATGCGAGGCGCCGTCGCGGCAAACCACCCCGACGTGTTCGCCATGAAGGCGAGCCAGTCGGTGCCGCCGTCCCGGACGACGGCGGGGCACCAGGCCGTGTCTTCGATTTCAACCAGGTGCCGGCGTCGCATCAGGCATCCGTGGTGCGGGTGACGGTTCGCCGTGACGGCAGGCGGTCCAGCAGCACGTAGTTGACCTGGGCCACCGCCACCAGCGTGTCGTGCATGTCATGGAGGTCCACGGCCACCGGGCACATCAGCCGGCCTCGTTTGATGACTCGGGCTGTGGCGCGCACATCAGTGAGGCAGGGCGCCAAAAACCTGATGTTCATGTCGGTCGTCGTCATCACCTGGTCCGGCGGCGTGGTGGTCAGGACCGCGAAACAGGCGATGGAGTCGGCCACGGTCATCAGGATCCCGCCGTGAAACGACTCAAAGACGCCGTCGAACCTCCGCTGGCGGGGTACCCGCACGGTACACACCCCCTCGTCGAACGACATGTCGGACATGTTCAAGGTGTCGACAATCGGGATCTTCCGGATGCGCTGCAGGATGGCCTCAAGGTGGCGGGCGTCGACCATGAGCAAGTATGGCAGGTGGCGGCAGGTGGCGGCGGTGGCGGTCTGATCACCGGGATCTCACGGTTTGCTCACGCAACGGTGTCGACAAATCACCCTCTGAGCGCGTAATCGTCTTCCATGCAGGTGCTCAACGGTGTGTGGCGGGATGTGACGTTGGCGGTCAGGTCACTGGTACGGGCGCGGGCGTTCACGGTCGTCTGCGTGTTGTCGCTGGGGATAGGGATGATTCCAGTCATAGCGGTGCCCTACGGCTCCCGGATGTTCACGATGCCACCCGCCTGGCTCGATACGAACGGGTTCGTGGAAATCGTCAGCGAGCCCCAGCCGTCGCGCCTGCCGACGAGGTTGTGGTCCTACCCGGATTTCGTGGACATGGAAGGCGCCTCCACCGGCGTGCAGGTCACGGGATGGGCGTCAGGGGCTTCACGCGTGGCGCTGGCCGAACTGCAGGGAGATCGTATCGCCGCTGACACGTTGTTTGTCTCGCCGTCCTACTTCCAGACGGTTGGTGTGTCTCTCGCGCAAGGCGGCGGTTTCGTCGACACCGACCCCACCGTCATCATCAGTCATCAGTTCTGGCAGCGCCGTATGCACGCCGATCCAGCGGTCGTTGGGCAGTCGCTCGATATCGATCGCGAGCGGTACACGATTGTCGGCGTCACTCCCGAGGGCTTCGGTGGGCACATGGGGTTTCACGCAGCCGAGCTGTTCCTGCCGCTCGAGCGGCATCCCGGCGTACGCGCCGATACGAGCATCCGGTTCGACCGCGACCGTGAGTGGGTGCAAGTCCACGGACGCCTGCAGCCGGGCGTGTCGATTGAGCAGGCGCGTGCCGCGCTCGGCACATTGACGAGGGAGATCGCACGGGCACACGAGGCCAGCAACCAACAGAAAGTCGGAACGATCGCGCCATACCATCCGATTGGCGCCCTCGATGGGCAGGACCTGCCGGCGATACTGGCTGTGTTCCAGACCCTCACGCTGCTGCCATTGATCGTCGTGTGCCTGAACATCGCCGGCATGGTGCAGGTGCGCAACGCGATGCGCGAGAAGGACCTGTCGATTCGGCAGGCGATTGGTGCCAGCCGCGGCAGGCTCGTGCGTCACCTGCTGTCGGAAGCCGTGGTGCTGGCGGCGGCGGGTGCGTTGATGGCATCGGTGGTCCTGTTTAACCTTCCGGCGCTGATCTCGTGGGCCGTTGATGCGCCGGTGCCGCCCCGCATGGTGGCCGCGCTGGCGGTTGACGTGCGAATGATTGCCATCTGCGCGGGCCTGTGCCTGATCACCAGTCTGTTGTTCGGCGGCCTGCCGGCGGCGCGATTCAGCCGCCCGGTGATCATCACCGCCCTCAAAGACGATGCGGGTGGCGGCGGTGTGCGTGTGGGACGCCTGCAGCGCCTGGCCGCGGCGCTGCAGGTGGCGATTGCCACTCCGCTCCTGATCCTCAGCGTCATGACCCTCGATCGCATGCGGGCCACCGCGGTGGACGACCTCGGCTTTGACGCTTCGGTGATCTACGCGGTGCCCCTCAACCTCGACGATGTCGCGGCGCAGAACCGCTGGACCCAGTTGCAGGGCGCGCGCGACGCGATGACGCGTGTCGCCGGCGTCGAGTCCGTGACCGTCGCCGACGGCCTGCCGCTCGACTTCCGCTATCGCATCACACGTGTCGCCACGCGGCCGGCTGACGACACCGCGCCTCGTGTAGCCGCCGCACACGTGACCCGTGTTGGTGACCACTACTTCGAAACGACGGGTGTGCAGGTGATTCGCGGCCGTGCCTTTACCGGTGAGGACTCATCCGGCGCACAACCGGTCGTGATGCTCACAAAACCCACCGCCGAACGCCTGTTTCCCGATACTGATCCCCTGGGACAACCCCTCACCTTCCGCGCGGGTGAAGAAGGTGAGCAGACGCTGACCATCGTCGGTGTCACCAGCGACTTTCCCACGTCGCAGATGTCCACCAATCGTGCGCAGATTCTCCTGCCGCTGGCGCAACATGCCGGTGTGGCTGCTGACTCCGTTCGCGTCAACGATGACTTGGGCGGAGGAGCGCACCTGCTGCTCGTGGCGCGCAGCGCGCCTGGAGCCGCGGGGCAGACCGTCACGACTGCGCTCGAGCAGATTGCCCGCGATCTCGATCCCGACTTCGAGTCATCGTCTGTCGTGACGGGAGTCGCCCTGCGGGAAAAAAGTGTCAACGACTTCCTGACGCAGTCGATGGTGGCGGGCACCGTGGGTGGCGTCCTGCTGCTGCTCGCCGCGCTGGGCGTCTATGGCGTGGTGGGCCTGATGGTCGCGACACGTGTCCGTGAAATCGCCGTGCGTGTTGCGCTGGGGGCTTCGAGAGCTCGTGTGCTTCGCATGGTGCTGCTGGATGTCGCCAGGCTGGCCGCACCCGGCATTGTTGTCGGAATCCTGCTCGCCGTGGCGTTCGTGAAACTCAACGGAGAGGACTTCGGGATCGCGCTGAGCAGTCTCGAACCGCTGGGGTATGTCATCGGTTCGTCGGTGGCGCTGCTGATGGCGCTGGCGGCGGGATTCGCGCCGGCGCGTCGTGCCGCGTCGGTGCAACCGATGGTCGCGATGCGCTCGGAGTGAATGTCGGGGGAACAGCTGCTAGTCTGTCTGCGTGCGACCACGCGCGTGCATCGCCGGGGCGATCGACCTCCTCTTCCTGGCTGTGACCGGCGTGGGTGTCTGGATTGCACTGACTGGTGGAGCAAGGATTCAACTCACCGCAGACGTCAGGCTCAGTCTGACGTCTGTCGATAACCCGGTCACGATTGCGGCCGCGCTGGCGACGCTCCGCTATTTCATGCGGAACTGGGGGCCCGTCCTCTGGGTGATCGACCATCCGCGCTGGGTGCGGGTGATCGATCGCGGCGTCCGAGCCTTCCTGAACATCGCCAACTCCGTCACCTGGCGGCCGATGGTGGTGCTGTGTGCCGTCGTGGCCTCGATCAAAGTGACGCTGGCCGCCACGCACCCAGGGTTTTTCAGCGGGGACGATGTGGAGATTCATGTGATGAGTCTCGGGTCGATTCTCGAACTCGACTGGCCGGTCTGGAACCTGCGCAGCCCGATCTTCCCCATGGGTGTCATCTTTCCGTTTCAGGCGCTGGCCTACACTGCCGGGTTCACAGAGACATTCCACCTGGTACTGGCGGGACGCATGGCAGTGGCGGTGCTGTCCACTGCCAGTCTGGTGGCGTTGTGGAAGCTGGCGGCGCAGGAGTATTCACTCCGCCTGGCGCTGGTCGCCGTCCTGCTGCTCGCGATGAACAAGACACACATGGCATTCGGCAGCACCGAGCTTCCGCGACCAGTGTCGACGGTCTTGGTGCTCGGCGCATTCCTGGTCTTGCGCCGGTGCTCGTGGCCTGCGGCGATTGTGTCGGGAATGTTGATCGGTGTGGCTCACACGTTCAGATTCAGCGAGGGGGTATTCGTCCTGCCATTCATGCTGGTCCTCCTGCGACGGGCCGGTTGGGCTCGAGCCGCAGCGTTCGCTGTCGCGGCAGTGCTCACGGCGGGTGTTCTGATTGCCCTTGCCGACCACGCGTATTGGGGACACGCATTCTTCAGCGTGCAAAATGCCTGGAACTACACGATCGTCGACGGCCTGTCGTCCAGGGGATATCAGGAACCCTGGTGGTATTTGACGAATGTCGGCTCCTGGACGACTGGCGTCGTTCTGTTCCTTGCAGTCATCGGCACGCGAAAGTCAGTTGCCGATATGGCCCTTTGTGCCTGGGTGCCAATCGTGCTCTTCTCGATGCTCCCGCACAAGGAGGGGCGATACCTTCTTCCCGTCATTCCGTTTGTGATCCTGCTGGCTGTCAACGGGCTGCGTCTCATCCGCGACTCGGCGTGGTTCAGGAACCAGCCGCCCCTCGCGACGACCGTTGTCCTGACGGCTCTCGCACTGTCCGGTCTCCACGATGCAGGGGAGTGGCGGCTGCGACGGCACGACGGCGCCATCGCCGCCGCCGAGTCAATTCGCGCGGTGTCCCAGCCCACGGACACCGTACTGGTCGAGCAAGCCTGGAAGATCGGCGGGCGTCTTTACCTCGGTGGACGAACGTTGATTGACCTCCCTCCAGAGCGAGCCGTTGACCTTGCGGCAGTCGGGCGTCCGCACGTGATGGCACTCCTGGCCAGTCGATCGATCGATGTGGGGCGTCTGACGGCGCTGGGATATTCCGAGGTGGAGCCGGCTCCCGGTCAGGACGAATATCGGATCTTCCTCAGTGCGTCAGCCCGTAGATGATCGCGTTGACGCCGAGTTTGTAGGCCTCGTTCGTATCGTCGATCGGGCGTATGCCGCGAGCCGACCACTCCCAGAACTGCGAGATGTCGGTGTTGTAGTTGACGAACATCCGCATGCGCGCTGACGGGTCGTTGTTGTCGTACAACGCGCGGAAGATGGGCTGTCCAGCGTTGTAGGCCTGCGGGAAGATGTCGAGCGACCTGATCGTGAAGAACTGACTGAAGAGCGGATGGGTGATGTCCAGGTCGTAGAATTTCGCCTGCGGGTCGACCATTCTCATGTTGTCCGCGAATTGCTCCCAGCCGCGCCCGCCGCGCCACTCCGCGGTCTTGAAGTCATCAACGATCACGAAGCCACCCTTGTCGAGAAACGCCTTCAGATTGCGCGCTTCCTTTTCGGTGATGTGCCACCAGCTGACTTCGATGATGTAGAGCAGGGGATACCGGAAGATGTCCGGGTCTTCGAGGGACAAGGTATTTGTGCGCGCATTCGCGTTGACCGCTGTCAACTCGCGCAGGATCTGCACCAGGTTTTCTTCAGATGTCGGGTAGCCGTGTGACCACGCCGGTTGACCGCGATACCAGTAGCCGCCGGGCAACGTGTCGTACGTCAACCGCACAAACGCAAATGAGCCGTCGTACGGCTGGTTATCGGCGACGCGCAGTGGGCCACTGAACGCCCTGTCGAAGTCGCCGAAACGGCCTCGTTGGGCGCTGACCAGAGCGGCGGTCAGCGCCGTGATCAGCGCGACCGCGGCCACGCGTGTTCGCATGCCTCAGCATAAAACAACGCCCGGGCCCTGCGGGGACCCGGGCGTCTGTTGACTACCCTGCGCCGACTGCTAGCGAATCACGACGCGGAACGCGCCGGAGTGCCCGTCGAAGTCGAGGTCGTTGATGCCCAGCCACAGGCGGCCGTTGGCCGGCATGCGGATGGCCTGTGGCGCGGTGCCAATGGCGAATGGCTGACCGGAGCCGACGCGTCCGATGAGGCCGCCCAGCGGCATCTCCCGCACGGGCAGGACGCGCAGCACTCCGCGGCCGCGAGCCGAACGCACGCCGTCAGCCGTGATCAGGCCGTCATCACCCGTGCCCACACGGATCTGGCCGGAGACATCAAACGTCAGCATCTGTCCGGTGCGCACCGTACGACCGGTATCCGTCCAGGGCTGTGATGCCAACACGTTGACCGAACCATCCGCCTGGGCGCCCCCCGACGCGTCGTCCACCGGTTTCCCGCTGACGGTGGCCGGCTTGGCCAGATAGATGCGCGCGATGAAGTCGGATGTCAGGTCGCGTTCGCCGTTGCCGGTCTTGAAGGTCAGGCGCAGCGGCGAGGTGCCGCCGACGTCCAGCCACTCGGCCATGAACGTTTCACCCGTCTTGAGCACCACCAGGTGATCCAGTGGCGTCATGCCGTTGAAGGCCGAGGCGGGCACATCCACGCCCGTGCCGAAGTCCACCATCGCCACCTGGTCCTTGGCGATCATCCGGTCGTTTTCACCGATGCGGACTTCAAACCCTCCCGCCTTCAAGTCAACAAGCGTGGCCTGCAGCCGCTCTCCGTTGCGCATGTGCAGGGTCACGCTCTGTTGAGCCTGCAGAAGTACTGTGGCGGCGCCTACCAGCGCCAGTGCCGCGATGCCAAGTCGTCGAATCATGAAAAAGTCTCCTTCAGCCTCCATTGTTGCAAACAGCCTGCCATCGTGTTCGCGTATCCTTTGCCCATGGCTGATGTCACGTTTTACCGTTGGAATGACATGCCGAGGGAAAAGGTGACCGATCTTCTGGACCGGCGCCTCATCACCGGCGATCGCATGATGCTGGCGCACGTGTACCTCAAGAAGGGATGCGTGGTGCCTCGCCACCAGCATGAGAACGAGCAGTTGACCTACATTCTGGAGGGCGCGCTCAAGTTCTGGATTGGCGAAGACGAATCAAAAGTCGTCATCGTCAGCGCGGGCGAAGTGCTGCATATCCCGTCCATGGTGTGGCACAAGGCGGAGGCGATCGAGGACACACTCGACGTCGACATCTTCAGCCCGCCTCGCGCCGACTGGCTGGCAAAAACCGACGACTATCTGCGGAAATAGACGCCATGGATCTTGGACTCAAGGGACGGGTCGCTCTGGTGGCGGCCGGCAGCAAGGGGCTGGGTCGGGCCGTGGCGTTGGAACTGGCGGCCGAAGGCGCGCGGGTCGCCATCTGCGCGCGTGGCCGGGCGGCGATTGACGCGACCGTGGCGGAACTGCGCGCGCTGGGCGTCGAGGCCCGGGGGTTCGAGGCCGACGTCACCCGGGTGGAGGACCTGCAACGCGTGGTTGCCGAGACCGAATCCTCGCTGGGCCCCGTCGACATTCTTGTCACCAATTCTGGAGGGCCCAAGTCGGGTCGCTTCGACACGCTTGGCCCCCAGGACTGGGACGATGCGGTGAAGGTGTTGCTGACGAGCACAGTCACCTTGACGCGAGCCGTGTTGCCGGGCATGCGGGCGCGCAAGTGGGGCCGCATTCTCGCGATCACGTCGATTGCCGCCCGACAGCCCGTGGACAACCTCATGTTGTCCAACAGCCTTCGAGCTGCCGTCACCGGCTTTGCCAAGACCCTGGCCAACGAGGTGGCCGTCGACGGTGTGACGGTGAATACGATGCTGCCGGGGTATACCCGGACTGAGCGTGTGGTGGAGCTGGCCGCGCAGATGTCCAAATCGACCGGTCAGCCCGAGTCAGCGATCTACGGGAAGTGGGAGGCGGAGATTCCCATGAGGCGGGTCGGTGAACCCCGGGAATTCGGTGCGCTCGCGGCGTTTCTGGCCTCCGACCGGGCCTCCTACATCACCGGGCAGGCCATCGCTGTGGACGGCGGGTGGATCAGGGGCCTGTAGGCTGTTAGGCTTATCGCAGGTCGTAACGCCCTTGTCTCCGATCGAACTCGCGCTTCCCATCACTCCAAGAGCCCGGCTGGATGTTGTTGACGTCCGCACCAGGACGGCAGAACTGCACGGCGACCGCGCGCTGGGATTCCAGCGCTGGTTCTGCGCGTCGGAGCACTCGACCGCCGGTTTCCTGTCGCAGAGCCTGACGGCGCGGCTCATTGCCCGCTTCGGCTCCGTGGGGCCGTACCTGGACGTCTTCCGATCGGTGTTCCCCGAAGGCGCCGGGTATCGGCACGACCAGCTTGAACTGCGCAGCGAACTCGCGCCGGAGCAGAAGGCGGTGGAGCCGACCAACGCGGACTCACACCTGGCGTTCATGGGTGGTGGCATCCGCGCGTGTGTCGTGGGTGATACGCGCCGCGAAACGCCGATCTATTTCGTGGATTTCGACGGGGTCTACAAGGACATCCCGCGCAAGCGCACCGCCCGTGTGGTGGCGTTCAACGACGAGGTCGAAGTGGCGCGCACGACGCTTGAGGTACCGATTTCGGGGCACGCGGTGGACGCGGTGAACCTGAAGGAGGCTCGCCTCGGCCTGTTTGAACAGATGGGCGAGCTGGTGACGGCGCATGGGGTCACCAAGGGCCGTCTTCGGATGGAACTCGCCACCAGCGAGCAGTTCGCCAGCCTCACGGTCAACGAATACGAAACGTTGCTCATGAAACACGACCTCGCCGAGGTGCTGCAGAATCCGCTGCGCTTCGCGAAGGAGAAGGTGCGCCACGCGTGGAACGATCCCCGGGCGATTCCCGGCAAGGTGCGTGACTACGCGCAGTACGACCTCGTGCGATCGATGAATCAGCTGCTTGACGCGCTCGGGCTGCATTCGTCGCGCATCGAACGTCTGGTGGCGCGCAGTCTTGAAGCGCCGGCCTCACGGTTCCTGCGGATGCGACGCTCGATTGATCTGCTCGTGTCTGATGCGAAGTCCGACGGCCGCGGCCAGCTCGTGCAGGGACAGTATCAGTCGCCCATCCTCGTGCAGTGGCGCCAGGCCAGTGAAGAAGTGCGGCGCATCGACGTCGTCCTCACCCGATTCGAGTGATTCACCGGCGGGGCTGAAGCCCCGCCCCACATTTGCCCACATGTACTCCTGGGCGGGACTTCAGCCCCGCCGGATCCCAGACAGTCGTAGGGCGGGGCTTCAGCCCCGCCATGACGGTATGCTTTGCACATGCGACGCATGTTTCTGGTCGTCGGCGCGCTGGCCCTGCTCGTCGCCGTCCCCTCTGCACAACAGCCCCCGGCTGCCACCAATCCCGACCTCGCCGCGTTGATCACGCAGGCACAAACCAATCGCGGCGGCGACTGGGCGCCGATTCTCTCCGGACTCGACCGCATCAATCGCGCGTCACTCGACCTCGACGACCAGGTCGACTACGACCTGCTGCGGTCACACGCGCGCACGCGCCAGTGGGAGCAGACCACGCTCAAGTTGTGGGAAGTCAACGCCGCAGGCGTCATCTCGCTTGGCAGCACCAGCGGATTGTTCCTGCGTGACGGCACGTTGCCGGACGTCAACGTGCGCGCGGCGATTGCCGAACTCAAGGGACTGGGGGCGGCAATTCAGCGTGAGCGCGCCAGGCTGGTGAACCCGGCGCGCACCTGGACGGAAAACGCGATGTACCAGGCGTACTACGCGCGGCAGATGCTCGAAAAGGAAGTGGCGTCGCTTGCCATCGGCGACGCGGCCCTGCGCGCCGAGTTCCTGGCCGCCGCGAAACAGGCCGCCGCCGCGGTGGCGGAACACGAGCAGTGGCTCGAGCGCGACCTGCTTCCGAGATCCACCCGGCCGCCCACCTGGAAGCCCGAGGACATCGAGTTCTACCAGTTCGTGCACGAACAACTCGACGAATACGGCGTGGACGAGATGATCCGCGTGGCCGAGGCCGAGGATCGCAAGTTGTGGACTGAAATGGAGGCGCTGGCCAGACGCATTCATCCCAGCGGCGACCTGCATGTCGTGTGGGAAGTGATGAAAAACGAGGCCCCGCCGTGGGAGGAGGTCATCCCGATGTCGCAGCGGTATGTCGACATGGCGAGCGACTGGCTGCGCGGCGCCGGCCAGCACGTCGTGTCGATTCCGAGCTACCTGCGATACGGCGCGCGCCTGTCACCACCGATGGCCCGACGCACGCTCTCGTTTGGCGGCGCGACGGCAGGGCCGACAATCGATGGGCAGCAGTCGGGTTTCTACATCCTGACCCCGCTTGAAGACCGGCTGACCGAAGCCGAGAAGCTCAGCCGCCTCAAGTCGTACAACCCCTACTGGACGCACGTCATCTCGTACCACGAGTGGCTCGGGCACACCGTGCAGATCGCCTCCGCGCGCGCGAACGTCACCCGCCCGATGCGCCGGCTGTTCAACTCGAGTTACTTCAGCCAGTCGTGGTCGTTTTACCTTGAGAAGTTGTTCGAGGACGAAGGCTACTTCGACACGCTGCCGCACATGGAGAATCTCAAGACGCAGATGGCGCGCCGCCAGATGCGCATGTGGCGGGTCCAGCGCATCCTGACCAAACTGAAGATGGCCAAGGGAGAAATGACATTCGACCAGGCCGTCACCGCCTACATCGAACGTATCGGGATGGAACCGGGCAACGCGTTCATCGAGGTGCAGCGCGACTCACAGTCGCCGGCGCCACCAGGGCGCGAGATCATCGGAGAGCTGATGATCCTCAAACTGCGTGACGAAATGCAGAGCAGCCAGGGCGCCGCGTTTTCACTCAAGAAGTTCCACGACGACCTGATCTCGTACGGCGCACTGCCGTTCAAGCAGATCGAGCGACTCATGTTGCGCAGGTAGCCTGCCGCCGCCTGCCGCTACTCGCCTACTTCTTGCGGTAAATCCCATCGAACGCGACGGTCCATGTCTTGCCGTTGTCCTGGGAGGATTCCCAGAACTGGCGCACCGCGCCGGCGTCCTGCGTGCTCCAGGTGATGCGGTGTTTCGGGCCGTTGGGCGCGGTTGATTCCATCACCATCGCGCCGTTGGCGAGTCCGCCGGACAGGCGCAGCACGTTGCCGCCGCTGTCGATCCACACCTGGTGCCACTGGCTGGTGCGCCGGTCGTAGAAGTTCATGCTGGTGCCGGTGGTGCCGCCGGCGCCGATCCAGTGTTCGATCAGCACGCACCCCTGCTGGGCGAGCTCAATGCGGTTGGTGCCGGCCGGCTTGCCGGCGACCGTGACGTTCCAGTCGCCGATCCAGAAGTCGAATTGCCGGTGTTCGGCCGCCGTACACGTGGGTCGCGGCTGGGGCATGGCCGCCTGGGGTGTTGTGGTTGAGGACTGCTGAAACAAGCCAATCACGGCCGCCAGGATCAACGGAATCGTCTTCATTGCACTAGGCTAGAGGTGCTGGGCTGCGCCGTGCTGTCAGATTCCTGCTTCCGCCGTGTCGACGATTCGATCAGCGATGTCGATCGCCTGCTGATCCAGACGCCGCTGGCTGCCGTTGGGGAGTTCCGGTGCCCGCCCACCCATCCACGTTTTGGCAACACGGGCCCGATCCGGAACTTCTGCTTCGTCTTTCCTCGCACATCGTCCGCGATTGAGCATGATTCCGGCGAGCGCTTCGTCGGCGACCAGACGCGCGCATCGCTCTACAACGCGGGCCAGCACTATCAGCGTGCGTGTGTGAGTCCGGAGGGTGACTGGTCCGACTACTTTGTCGTCAGCGAACGCGTGCTGCGGGATGCCGTCGCGTCCAGGCGGGGACGGCACGCGGATGGGCAGCGGCTGTTCTCACGCTCGTGGACACCCGTGCCTGCCGATCTCTACTACCGCCAGCGGCGGGTTTTTCGCGCGACGCGCGCGGCGCACATCGATGCCTTCGAGGTGGAATCCGCCGTGATGGGCCTGCTCGACGATGTGCTGGCGTGTGAGGGCGCGACACCCGGCGGGGGCCCCCCGTCGCAGATGAGGCTCGTCGAGCGTACGCAGTCACTGCTGGCGCATCGCTTCGCGGACCCGTTGACATTGCACGAGCTGGCCGACGAGCTGGGGGTGTCGCCGTTTCACCTGTGCCGGGTGTTTCGCCGGTGCACGGGCCAATCGCTGCACCAATATCGCGACCAGATCCGGCTCCGGGCGGCGCTGGGCCGGCTCGAGACCGATGACGACCTGACCAGCATTGCGCTCGACGCCGGCTATTCGAGTCACAGTCACTTCACGGCGTCATTCCGTCGCGCCTTTGGCGTGGCGCCGTCGCGCGTCCGATCCTGACCCGGCCGGGGCGGATACAATCGCTGTCTATGCGCAGAACACTCCTGCTGGTGCTTGTGATTGCGGCCTCGCTGTCACCGGTTCGGGCGGCTCAGGATCCCCTGTGGCCCGGCACGACCTATGACCCCGCGATTCCGACATTGCGGTCGGTGCTCGGGTGGGATCACGGCGAGGAAATTTCATCTCCCGAAGCGCTGACGACATACCTGCGAGCGCTGGCCGCGGCAGCGCCGGACCGCACGCGGCTGATTGAGTATGCGCGGTCGTGGGAGAACCGCCCGCTGCACGTGCTGGTGGTCGGCAGCCCCGAGCGCATTGCGAAGCTCGACGAGGTCAAGGCCGGGATGCAGCGCCTGGCCGACCCGCGGGGCGCGACGCAGGCCGAGCTGGATCAACTCGTGAAGACGTTGCCGGTGGTGACCTGGCTGTTCCACTCGGTACACGGCAACGAGATATCCGGCGCCGACGCGGCGCTTGCCGAGGCGTATCACCTCCTGGCGGCCCGCGGCAACGCCGACGTCGACACCGTGCTGCGTGAGTCGCTGGTGCTGATTGATCCGTCGCAGAATCCGGATGGGCGCGCGCGATTCTGGCACGCCAACCAGCAGGGACGCGCTGCCGGCGTCGCCGATGCGGAACCCGCATCGGCCGAGCATGATGAACCGTGGCCGGGCGGCCGCCCCAACCACTACCTGTTCGACATGAACCGCGACTGGTTCTCGCTGTCACAGCCCGAGACGCGCGGACGTGTCGAGATCATGCTCGACTTCTTCCCGCAGGTCGCGGTCGACCTCCACGAACAGAGCGGTGACGCGGAGTACTACTTCGCGCCGCCTGCCAATCCCGTCAACCCGCTCATCACGACCGAGCAGCGCAAGTGGCTCGACACGCTGGGGGCGGCCAACGGCAACGTGTTTGACGGCCGCGGCTACGGGTATTTCATCCGTGAAGTGTTCGACGCGTTTTATCCAGGCTACGGCGACTCGTGGCCGACCTTTCACGGCGCGATCGGCATGACCTTCGAGATGGCGTCCGCCCGTGGACTTCGATACCAGCGCGAGGACGGCCGCGTGCTGACGTATCGCGACGGTGTCATCCGCCATTTCACCGCAGCCATCACGACCGCGGTGACCGCGGCGAAGAACCGCGAGGCCATGCTCCGCGACTTCCTGGCTTACCGCCAGTCGGCCATTCGCCTGGCAGACACGGGGCCGAAGCAGTTGCTCATCGACGCGAAGACTGATCCCGCGCGCGCGTTGCATCTGGCCGGCCGCCTGGCCGCTCAGGGTATTGAGGTGCACCGCGCTGATGAGCCGGTCGTCATCAACGGCCGCACGTTGCCCGTGGGATCGCTGGTGGTGCCGTTGGCGCAGCCTGCCGGTCGCCTCGTGCGCAACCTGCTCGACCCGTCGATCGTGATGGACGACGCCTTCCTCAAGGAACAGGAGCGGCGTCGTCAGCGCGGGCAGGGGGATCAGATTTACGACGTGACCGCCTGGAACCTCCCGATGTTGTACGACCTGGACGTCGTACCCGCGGCTACGCCCGTGACCACGCGCACCACGCCAATCACTCGCGAGTCGGCGTCGGTGACCGAGTCGGTGTCGCTGCCCGCCGCGCGCGTGGGGTACATCATGCCGTGGGGTCTGGCGGCGGCCGAAGCGGCGGGCGAATTGCTGCGAGCCGGCATCCGGATCGTCCACGTGCCCAGGACGTTCACGATTGCCGGGACCGCGTTTCCAGCCGGCGCGGCGTTCATGCGTGTGCAGGACAATCCCGCCGATCTGGCGACACGCCTTGGTGAGATCAAGGCACGGTACGGCATCCAGATCGTGCCAATCGATTCAGCGTTTGTTGAGAGCGGCATCTCGCTGGGCAGCAATGAGGTCGCGGCGCTGAGCGCACCGAAGGTCCTGCTTGCCTGGGACAGTCCGACGTCGAGCCTCTCAGCCGGGTGGGCGCGTTATTCGCTCGAGCAGCGGTGGAAGCAGCCGGTCACGACCGTGCGGGCGAGTTCACTCGGTCGCATTGACCTGGCGGCGTATGACGTGCTCGTGTTGCCCTCGGGCAACTACGCCTTCAACGACGACCAGATGCGCCGCCTGCGTGACTGGCTCAGCCGTGGAGGCACGTTGATCACCCTGGGCCAGGCTTCCGCGTGGGCAGCCAGCGAACGCGCGGGCCTGCTCGACACGCACCTGCTCCAGCGTGATGGGTCGGCCGCCGGCGCGCCTGACGACAACAAGACGCCGCCCAAGATCGACATCCAGAAGTTCGACTACGACGCCTACATCCGGCCAGAGAAGGGATCTCCCGACGGCACGGCCGGCGCGATTCTTCGGGTGCGGCTCGACACGGAACACTGGCTATCGGCGGGTCTCGACGAAGAAATTCAGGTGGTCATGGAAGGCTCACGCATGTTCATGCCGCTCAAGCTCGACGCGGGCACGAACGTGGGCGTGTATGCCAAAGCCGACCGCGTGCTCGCGGCCGGCTTCATGTGGAACGAGCCGCGCGAGCTCATCCAGCAGAAGGCCTACCTGATGCACGTGCCGATGGGGCGCGGGCACGTCATCGCCTTTGCCGAAGACCCGAACTACCGCGCGTTCACCGAGGCCACGAGCCTGCTGTTCATCAACGCGGTGCTCCTCGGCCACGGGTACTGACCGGCGGGGCTTCCGCCTCCGCTGAAGCTTCGGCGGACCACCGTCGCCTTGGCGAAGGTGGTCAGCCCTGCCGGATCACGCGCGCTGGACGACGGACCGGCCCGCTTCGACGACGAAGCGGGCTCGGGTGACCCGCGGCGCGCCCGGCTTGCTCACGTAGTCCACGCCCTGGTACGCGGTCGTCATGCGTTCCGGCGTTACCTCGCACGAGACGTAGCCGCGCTGGCCGTTGTAGAACTTCAGGAACGGGTTGTTCGCCATGACCGTCTTGAGCCGCTCCGGCATCGCGGTGCCGTCGCCGCCCGACGTGATTGACGTGCCGACAAACTCCACGGCCACCGACGGCGACTTCTCGTCGTCGCTGTTGACCTGCAGCTCGTTGACCCAGCTGCTGTGGATGTCGCCGGTGAGCACGATCGGGTTGTTCGGCTTGCGCGTGGCGAGGAACTCCAGCAGCCGGCGTCGCTCTGCCTCGTAGCCGGGCCACTGGTCCATCGAGTAGCGGTCTTCTTCGGTGACGGACTGATTCACGCGACCCACCATAATTTGCTGCGGGATGATGTTCCACCGCGCCTGGCTGGCGGCAAGCCCGTCGTGGAGCCAGCGCTCCTGGTCCTTGCCCATGAGTGTGGCCGCGGGATCAAACGTCGCGTCACACGGCGCCTTCGTGCCGTCGTTGCAGGGCTGGTCGGTGCGGTACTGCCGCGTGTCCAGCACAAACGCTGACGCCAGTGAACCCCACGAGAGGCCGCGATACAGCGCCATGTGTGGCCCCTTGGGGACCGACCGCCGTCGCAGCGGCATATGTTCGTAATACGCCTGATAGGCCGCGGCCCGCCTCGCGAGGAACTCCTCGCGCGGCATGCCGGCCTCCTGGATGTCGTTGGCGTAGTTGTTGTCGACTTCGTGATCGTCCCAGGTCACGACCCAGGGGAACGCCGCATGTGCGGCCTGCAGGCGCGCATCGGTCTTGTACTGGGCCAGCCGATTGCGGTAGTCGGAGATCGTCATGATCTCCGGGCCCGTGTGTTTGCGCACCTGATTGTCCCGCCCTGGCCCCTCGTAGATGTAGTCGCCAAGGAAGAAGACCAGGTCGAGGTCCTCCCGTGACATGTGGGAATAGGCCGTGTAGAGGCCCGTCTCGAAGTGCTGGCACGACGCGAAGGCAAAGCGCAGGCGACGGGTGTCGGCGCCCGGGGCCGGCAACGTTCGTGTCCGGCCGACCGGACTGACATCACCACCGACACGGAAGCGATACCAATACCAGCGATCCGCCTGCAGTCCGTCGACCTCCACGTGCACCGAGTGGCCCCACTCGGGCACGGCCATCGACCGGCCCCTGCGCACGACACGCCGGAACCGGTCGTCGGTGGCCAGTTCCCAGGTCACCTCGACCGCGGCGTTCGGCATCCCGCCTCCGTCCAGGGGCGACGGGGCCAGACGTGTCCACAGCACCATGCCGTCGGCGGACGGGTCCCCGGACGCCACGCCCAGGGTGAACGGATCGTCCTGCAGCCGCAGCGACGACGCTGAGATCACACGCGAGGCGATCGGAAGTCCGCACAGGGCGAACGAACCGAGTACCAGCGAACGGCGGCTGACGGCAGTGCCCAGCCAGGTATCGAATCCGGAAGGTGTGCGCATGGTCGCGTTCTCCTGTCTCAGCGGAACGAACTGTCGAGCCGCAACTTGACGTCCGCGCCGATGCGGACACGCTCGCCGATGAAGGCGCCCGTGGCGTTGGTCCGGTCACGAATCCAGATCGTGCCCCCGGCGGCGACGATGTTCGCCGCTATGGTATTCCGTTCCCCGATGCGTACGACCGTCGTGCCGGGATGGTCGTGGGCGCCGTGGTCGCGCTCGTCGCAGTCGTCATCGTTGCCGCCCACAGTGATGACCAGGTCCGAGGCGTCGAGACCGGCGCCGGCCGCCACGCGGACGTTGCGGTCGGTTTCAACGGTGCGGCGCACGCGCAGTGCCGTCGGCGCATCGTAGCGCACCGTGCCGCCTTCCTCGACCTCGAGGCTTTCGATCTCGTATAGACCGCCAGAGAGCACGAGCGTCGCGTTCTGGCGAACCAGCACGCGGCCGTAGCGACCCGCCGCCAGCACCTGCGTCTGGCGCTTCTGCACCTGCACCTTCTGGGTGCCGGGGGTCACGTGGGTCGTCGAGGGCAGCACGACGAACGGCAGGGTCACGGGCGAGACGATATCGCCGTTGATGACGGCGCCGCCGAGGGTCAGGCCAAACCAGAAGAACGGGCTGCGTCGCACGAGCTCGTTGGCGTAGACATCCTGCACGCGGCTGTGTGAGCGCAGCCAGACGGTGTCGCCAACCACCCTTGCGTCGTCCTCGACCACCGAGACACGTTCGCCAAGCAGCACCTCGATCCGGTGGTCGCGCGGCATGTCGTTGTCTCTCCTCCGGTTGCCCCTGCGATCACGATTCGGCTGCGCCTGGGCGGCGCCAATGTCGCCGGTGAGTACCGTGGAGCCGTCACGGATCCAGACTTCGTCCTTGCCCAGGACCACGAAGCGGCCAAGACGGCTGACGACGACCGTGACCGTCGCCGTGGCCTGCCCCCCCTGACCGTCCTCGATCGAGTAGGTGAACGAGTCGGTGCCGAACACGCCGGACGTCGACGAATAGGTCAGTGTCTGATCGGCGTTGACCACCACTGTGCCGAGACTCGGCGTCGAGGTGCCCGTGATCGTCAACGCGCCCCCGTCGGCGTCGTTGTCGTTGGCCAGGACCGCGATGACGACCGGTCGACCCTCAAGTGTGGTGGCCTGATCGTCCACGACTGTCGGCGCCACGGTGACGACTGTCGCGGTCGCTTCGGCCGAGCTCGGCCCGAAGGCGTCGCCGTCGGAGTACTGCGCCGTGATGGTGTGCACGCCCAGCGGCAGCACCACGTCCAAGGTGGCAGTCCCGTTGTTCACCGGCACGCTGCCGAGCGCGACAGCGCCATTCATGAAGGTCACGGATCCGGTCGACACCGGCGTGCCGGCCGACACGGTGGCTGTCAGCGTGGTCGTCTGGCCGCTGAACACCACTGCCGGGCTGACAGACAGTGTGGTCGTCGTGGCCTGCTGCTGGCTGAAGTACACCACCATCGGGTCATGATCCGATGTCCGCGCGGCCGACGTGGTCAGGTTCCGCATGGCCTCAGGGAAATCCGAGTTGTTGCGGCCCCACGCCACGTCCGTGATGGACGACAGCAGGTTGGCGGTGACGAGTGTGTGGTCCAGCTCCTGCGCATTGCCGCCGAATGAGTACGAGTACTGCTGGTTCGCCGGCGCGAGTTCCGCGACTCGAATGAGGTTGGGATTGACGAGGTCAGCCGAGGCGAGCGTGACCTGGTCGGCCGGCGTCGGGTCACCCACGATCGTGCCAATCACGTCGACGTAGCCGTCGTTGAAGGTGAAGGCATTGAAGTCGCCGACAAGCACGATGCGCTCGTTCGGGTTGGCCAGCTGCCGGGCCTGAACGACGTCCGCGAGGAACTCGGCCTGCGCGCGACGCTTCGTGCGGACGCGATTGCCGTCGGCCGGGTCGTCAACGCCGCTCAGCGAGCGCAGGTGGTTGACGATGACGGTGACTGGCGCGGGCGTCAGGCCGGCGCCGCCGACGATCGCTTCAAGAATCAGCGACGGACGATCGTTGAGCAGGTCGGGCTGGTTGTCG
Source organism: uncultured Acidimicrobiia bacterium (assembly GCA_966252305.1). Classification (GTDB taxonomy): domain Bacteria; phylum Acidobacteriota; class Vicinamibacteria; order Vicinamibacterales; family SCN-69-37; genus SYFT01. The sequence continues at coordinate 4,418 of CBINOO010000051.1, read as the reverse complement.
TTCGGGTCGATGTAGGTGGTGTCCTTGCCGACCTGCGTCACCTGCGTCACCGAGACGCGGGCGCTCTTCACGAGGAAGCCCACGTCGATGCCGCCCGGGTCATTGCCCTCCTCGAGGTATGCGACGTAGTTCGGGTTCGGCGCGCCGTCGGCCACCGCGTCGTCGTTGATGCGGGTCGCCAGGGTTTGCAGGACCGACAGGTTCTCCACTTCAACGACGCCGATGATGTCGGGGCTCTGCATGATCTGACGAATCTGCAGCGAGGCCTTGGCGAGGCGCGTCTCGAGTGCGGCGGCCGTCAGGGCCACATCGCTGATGCCCGCATCGTTCACCGTGTCGAAGAAGCGCTGGAGGTTCGCCGTGCCCACCGTGAACTCGTGTGACTGTGCGGGCCGGACCGCGGTCAGGACCGGCGTCCCTGCGACTGACGGGAGGGACGTGGGGTCGGGCAGCACGGTATACGCGCGGAATCCGTAGTCAAGGACGCCGACGAGGTTGTCGATGGTCTGGCCAACGGCGACATCGATGCGGGTGGGACCGGACGGTCCGATCTGGCCGTCGCTGTCCACGCGCAGGTTCTCGGGATTGGCGTCAAAAAACGGCACGTTGGCCGGCGCGCCCGCGGGCGCCGGCAGGGGCGTTTCGATGCCGGGCTTCCGGAACGGGCGATCGTTGCCAGGGAGCGTGACGAAGAACACACCGTTGGACGTCGCAGTGGCGTTGGCCTCGCTGATCGACCCCTGTGTCGGAGCCGTGACGGTCGCGGTGGCGACGAACACGCGCATGTGCTCAAAACACTCGAGCTGCTCGATGCCACCCGACGGCGTCATATCCGAGGCCGACAGCGCGGCCGGGGCGGGCAGCGGTACGTCGGTTGCCAGCACCGAGAACGTGGAACCGGTGAGTTCCGTCATCGGCAGGCTGTACGGATCCGACGATGAGACGAACTCGGCGACGTTGCCTTCGACCTCGAGCAGGGCGCCGATGGCGGCACCGGCCGGCGGCGCGCTGCTGGTGAACACGAAGATGCCTTCTGACGTGGTCGCCAAGCCGTCGGCCTCAGCGTCCGGCGTCTGAATGAAGTAGCCGTTGTTGAAGCGGCGCGCCGTGACGATGCCGCGCGTGCGAACGCGCTGTCCGGCATACGGCGACAGCTGCCCTGGGCCCTGGATGTCGTGAATGGCGACGAACGGCGCGGGCGGTGGTGGCGGCTCCTGCACCGTCAGCGTGATGGTCGTCGAACCGGAGCGCGCCAAGGCGTCAGCAATCGAGATCGACAGCGAGGTGTTGCCCGTCGTCGTGGTCGGGGCAACCGTCGCGAGGAACGAGAACACGCCGTCGCCGGCCGTCACGTCGCCGTTGGTGCCCGCGTCGCTGAACGGCTGCACCGACAGGCCACCAATCGGCGCCAGGTCGGCGATTACGCTGGTGACGGCTGCGGCCGGTGTGCCTTCCGTCGTCGTCACCGTGAGCAGGGTGGACTGGCCTTGTTCAACCGGATTTGGCGCAGCGCCGCCGGTGCCGGATGGCCCACTGCCACCCGTGAGACAGGCCGACGCGGAATTCTGCGGGTTGGAGGGGGCCAGCAGCTGGAAGTCGCCGGCATTGTCATCGGAGTCCTGCGTGCCGGACGTACGTTCGCGGCTCCGATCCTGATTGGATGTGCCCAGCGACGTCAGGCGCGTCCCTTCGCCGTAAGCCGAACCGGCGCTCATGCCCACCTGATCAACGATGGCTCCGCCGGCGTCCAGCACCGCGATCCCGCCATCGTCGGTCACGCCTGTGGCATACGTGCGGTCGGGGGTGGCGGCGCCCGAATAGCCGCTGGCCGCGGTGTTGGCGAGGAGGTACCGGCAGCCAGCCGGCACCAGCGTGCCCACGGGAATGGTGGACCTCGTCGACGTCGTGCCGCTCGCGTTTGACCCGTTGATCTTCCAGCCGCTGATATCAACGGTGGATGAAGACACGTTCAGCAGTTCGATGAACTCGTCGTTGCCGCCCTGAGGGCCACGTACGCGGTATTCGCTGATGACAATGGTGGAAGATGCAGCGCGGACGGCGTTGACCTGCCACCAGGTCGCAGCGGTCAGCAACGCGCCGAGGACAACGAATCGGAACAGGCGTGATGACGAGTGGTGTCGCATGGCGGACATGCTACTGCCGGAGGTCGAGGGGGCTGTGACGTCTGTGTGACGGCGGTACGAAATCCCCGGCGAATGAAACCGCGCCGAAACTCCGCGTACATCCCCGTGTCGCGCGTGCGTACTACGGTGACGCCGGAGGTCGACATGCGAGTGTGCCTGAGCGGTCTTGCGCTGAGCGTGGTGGTCGGAGTTTCGGTGATCGGCCAGAGTCGGCTGCCGGCCGGCGCCGAGCAACTGCTGCAGCGTCCGGTCGAACACATGCCCGCCTCGGTGGCTGTCCGGCGCCTGGAGGCGTCTGCGCAACGGTTCGCGGGTACGGGGTGGATTCGCGTTCGGGTCACCGTCGAGCCAGGCGAGCGCATGTCGTGGGACGTGCTCGAGCAGGGCGGATCAAAACGAATTCGTGAAGACGTCCTGCTGGCCCTGCTCGAGGAGGAGGCTGAGTCGGTCAAGCGGAACGACAGCGCCCGGGCCGAGGTCTCGCTTGCCAATTACCGCCTTGAGGACGTCACGCCGGCCGAGGCCCAGGCCGTTCCGGAGGGGCTGCTCCGATTTCGTGTGCGTCCGAAGCGGCGAGACCCGGCATTGGTGGATGGGACGATCTGGGTCAACGCCGACAACGGTGACCTCGTGCAGATGGACGGGCGATTATCGAAGTCGCCATCGTTCTGGGCGACGGCCGTGTATGTGCTGCGGCGCTACGGCCGCATCGAGGGCGTCAGAGTGCCGGTCTATACGGAATCCGCAGCCGACGTGCGCCTGGCGGGCCGCACCACGCTGCGAATGACGTACGTGTACGAAGCGATCAACGGCCGTCCTACTCGTCCGGAGTGAGCGCCAGCGCCAGCAGGCGGTCCTGGGCGTTTTGCGGTGGATCATCGCCGGCCGGGGTTGCGGGCGTGTATTCGCCGTCGGCATTCAACACCTGTGCTCGCGCCGTATCGTCCAGGTACGCCGCCAGCACAACATCCTTGAGCGATGCGGCGGTGGCCGGATCGATCACCGGACACAACAACTCGACGCGCCGGTCGAGATTACGCTCCATGATGTCCGCGCTGCCGATGTAGAGGCGCGGGTGGCCGCCGTTGGCAAACCAGAACATCCGCGAATGTTCGAGAAACCGGCCCACGATCGATCGCACGCGGATGCGGTCGCTCACGCCCGGCACGCCCGGGCGCAGCACGCACACGCCCCGCACGATCAGGTCGACCTCAACCCCGGCCTGTGAAGCCCGATACAACAGCCGGACGATCTCCGGGTCGGTGATCGCGTTCACCTTGATGACGATGCCGGCGGGCTGCCCCGCTTCGGCGGCCGCGATCTCGCGCTCGACCAGCTCAACGAGCCCGGACCGCAGACCCACCGGGGCGACAAGCAGATCGCGGAACTGATGCTGGTTGGAATACCCGGTCAGCAGGTTGAACAGGTCGGAGGCGTCTTCGACCAGACTGTCGCGCGACGTGAAGATCCCGAGATCGGTGTAGAGCCGCGCCGTGACGACGTTGTAGTTGCCGGTGCCGAAGTGGACGTATCGCTGAATGCCGTCCGATTCCTTGCGGATGATCAGGCACAACTTGCAGTGGGTCTTCAGGTTGACCAGCCCGTAGACGACATGGACGCCGGCTTCTTCGAGCCGTTGCGCCCACTGGATGTTGTTGCGCTCGTCGAAGCGGGCCTTGAGCTCGACCAGCACCGCGACCTGTTTGCCGCGGTCAGCCGCCGTGAGGAGCATGTCGACCAGTGGGGAGTTCGCGCCAATGCGATACAGCGTCATCTTGATGCCGATGACCTGCGGGTCGTCCACCGCCGCCTTGAGGAAGGCTTCGACCGCGCCAAACGACTGGAACGGATGATGCACGAGCCGATCACGTTGGCGCAGCTCTTCGAAGATTGCTTCCGCATCGTCGGCGGCCCAGACGGGGGTGGGCAGAAACGGCGGGAACTTCAATTCCGGCCGGTGCAGCCGCGTCAACTGCATCCAGTCGCTGAAGCCCATGCGCTCCTTCGTGCGCAGCACATTTTCGTCTTCGATCTCGAAGTTCTCGATGAGGATGTCGAGGACGCGCCGGGGCACGCCGAATTCCACGGTCAGCTGGGACAACGCGCCGTGTCGACGCTGCCGAAGGCCCTGGTCGATCGACTCGAGCAGGTCATCGGCCTCGTCTTCCTGAATGACCAGGTCCGCGTCGCGGATGACGCGAAAGAGATAGGCGCCCTTGACGGTCGTGCCGGGGAACAGGCGCTGCAGATTGGCCTTGACGACGTCTTCAAGGA
>CBINOO010000050.1:0-28032 GCA_966252305.1 uncultured Acidimicrobiia bacterium | reverse complement strand
GACGGTGATGTATTCGGTGACGCTGCCGCGCTCCACCGGAGCGGTGTCGACGGTCAACGCGGGGCGACCGGAACCCCGACCGCCGGCCCCGCGGCCGCCGGCGCCGCCGGGCGCACCCGGCGCCGGGGTCGAGGACGTCGCCTCGGCCCCGGTGCGGGTCATGTACCAGTAACCGGCCGCCGCGCTGCCAACCAGCGCGACGGCGATGAGGACCTTCTTCATGACGATGCCGCCTGACTACTGAATCTTCTGGACGCGCTCGAACTCGGCCAGCGCATTGATGTAGCGAATCGTGGCTGACAGTTCGCTGTTGCGCGCGCTCGTCAGGGTGTTCTGCAACTGGATGACCTCGAAGTTCGTGATCATGCCCACCGAAAAGCGGGTCAGTCCGGCCTCGAGCGTCCGCTCCGCGGCCTCGCGCGACTTCTGGGCCGCCAGCAGCTGCTTGTAGGTGCTCTGCACGTCCAGCCCGGCGGTCGTGACCGCGGTGGCAATCGTGAGCTCGGTGTTCTTGAGCTGTGTCTTCTGCTGTTCGAGCGACAGCTGCGACCGCAGGTGGTTCGCCTTGGCGGCCGACAGGCCCAGCGGCTTGCTGAAGTTGAGCGACAGCTGCCAGGTCGGGGTGTCGAGTTGGGCGATCGAGCGCAGCGCATCGAAGTAGCCGCTCTCCTCAATCAGGACCGGCGTGCCGCCCAGGCCCGAGCGCTGGTACTGGTTGCCGCCCACGCCGGCCAGCTGGTACGACGCGTTGAAGCCCAGGCTCGGCTTGATGTTGTTCTGCGACAACTCGAGGTTGAGTTCCGAGATGCGGATCTGCTGGCGCGCCTGCACGATGTCGGTGCGTTCTTCGATCGCGCGGGTAATCGCTTCGGGGATGTTGACCTCGGTCACCGCGAACGACACCTGGTCGACCGGCACGATCGTCGCCTGGAAGAACTCGTCGGCCGTGCTGTCCACCAGCAGGCGCTTGAAGGCGATCTCGGCGTTGCGCCACGAGACTTCGGCGGCCAGCAACTGCTGCTCGAGGTTGGCGATCTGGGATTCCTGCTGCACGAGGTCAATCTCGGCCATCGTGCCGACCTCCACCTTCACGCGGCTGTCGGCCAGCTGGCGGTTCGAGAGTTCAAGCGACCGGCGCTGAATCTCGATGGCTTCGATGGCCTGACGCAGCGCCCAGTAGCGGACGCGCACCTGGTTCTTGATGTTCTCGACCTGCGCGAGGAGCTGGCTGTCGACGATGCTCTTCTGGATTTCACCCGTGCGCAGCGCGTTGCGCTGGCTGTCAATCGTCCGGCCCGCCAGCAGCGGCTGCGTGTACTGGAAGCTCAGGTTCGAGCTGTAGCTGGGGTTGCGCGTCGAGAACGCGCTGTCGGTGGCCGTGCGGTTGTTGTTGAAGTTGAACGACACCTGACCACCCTGCCAGGGCAGGCGCTGGCTCATCGAGGTGCCCAGCGTATTGGTCTGGTTCGTGACGCGCGCGCCGCCGTCCAGCTGTGACGTCGACTGCGAGGACGAGTTGCGATAGCTGTAGTTCGCGCTCAGTGTCGGGCGGAAGTTCGCGCGGGCCGCCTGCAGCGTGTAGTCCTGCATCTGCGGTTCGAGGCGCAGGCGCTGGATGTCGAGGTTCTTCTCGAGGGCCCGCTCGATGGCCTGCTCCAGGGTCACATCGATGCGCTGCGAACCCGCCACCTGCGGCGGTTGCGCGCGACCCACGACATACCGATCTCCCTGCGCCACCTGGATGCCGCCCGATCCGTTTGCCTGTGGTGCTGCCGTCTGCGCCTGTGCCAGCACCGGCGTTACCAGCGCCAGCGCGGCCATCATCGCCACTGTGTATGGGGCCACTGCGTTGTTCCTCTGTTTCATCATCTGCCTGCTCCGTTGGGCAGCCGTCTGCACGACGCGCTGCGCTGCCTGCCTGTCCCTGTGTCTGATGTGGTCGTGAGGGTCTACTTCGAAGACCCGCCGCGGCCGGTGCGTATCTGTTCCCAATACGCGATCAACTTCACGTACTGTTCCGCCGACAGCACCTGATACATCTGATAGAGCATCAGGGTGCGGGTCTTGTTGAGCGTCGTACGCTGGGCTTCCACCCGGTCGAGCTGCACCGAAATGACGTCGACGCCGACACGCCGCTCACGCAGCAGGCGGTCGAGTTCCTTCTCGTGTTTCTTCAGTTCGGTGTCCTGCGCGCGCGCCTCCGGGAGGCGCGTGTGGAACAGCTCATCGATTTGTTTGGACTGCTCGGCCGTGATGCCAATGGCCTGCATCGTCTTGGCGTCTTTCCACCAGACCCAGGAACTGCCGCGCGGCGGGGAGGGGAGGCCCTGGTTCGCGTCGCGGCCACCGGGCTGCCCCTGCCGGTTCTGGTCTCCGGGACGGGTTTGCGGCTGACGCGGGGCCGCTTGTGTTTGCGGGGCCGGCGGTTCCGCGGCCTGGGCACCGGCCGCCCGAGGTGTGGGCGACAGCACCGTGGCGGCCAGCAGCAGCGCCCCGAGCGTTAAGAGTCGTGTCTTCACACAAGGAGTTACGCCCACCCAAAAACCCCCGTTTACGGGACAGGTGTCTTGGCGTCAGGCCGTCAGCGTTTCCAGCCGGGTCACGACCTGGCCGACGATGTTGTTGGGAGTCGAGGCGCCGGCGGTCAGGCCGATGGTCACAGGACCGTCACCAAGCCAACCCTGGCTGACCACTTCGGCCACCGTGGCGGTCGAGGGCAAGCCAATGGGCCGGTGTCGGATTTCCGACGACGAGACCAGGCACCCGGTGTCGGCAATATGAAACGTCGGCACCCGTTCCGCGCAGATCTTGGCGAGATTGCACGTGTTGCTCGAGTTGTAGCCGCCGATCACGATCATCAGATCCAGGGGCTCGTCGTTCAGAAGTGCCAGGACGGCATCCTGTCGTTCCTGGGTCGCGGAGCAAATGGTGTCGAATGCCCGAAAGACGTCGGGCAACGCCGCCTGGCCATGCCGCGCCAGCATCGCTGCTTTGAACATCTCGCCGATTTCCAGCGATTCACTCATCAGCATCGTGGTCTGGTTGGCACAGCCGATACGGGCCAGGTGCCGATCCGGATCAAACCCCGGCGACGTCGCTTTTGCGAACCGCGACAGAAACGCCTCCCGGTCGCCGCCATGGACGATGTAGTCACACACCAGGGCGGCTTCATCGCGGTCGAGGACGATGAGGAAGTGGCCGTCCGGATACTGGGTGGCCTGGGAGGCGGTGGCCTGCGTCTCTTCGTGGGAGACCTTGCCGTGGATGACCGACGTAAACCCGTCCTGGGCGTAACGTTTGACGTTTTTCCAGACGGTGAGCACCGAGCCGCAGGTGGTGTCCACGAGGGTGCAACCCAGCTTGTCGAGCCTGGCCATTTCGCCGACGGAGACGCCAAACGCCGGCAGAATCACCACATCGTCCGGGCCAATGGCGTCGGAGGATTCGCCGGCGTCGGACAGGAACCGGATGCCCTGCGCGCGCAGCCGGTCATTCACATGCGGGTTGTGGATGATCTCACCCGTCAGGAAGACCTGCTTCTCAGGGAAGCGCTTGCGGGTCTGATAGGCGTAGTCGACCGCGCGATCGACGCCGTAACAGAAGCCGAACTCCCGGGCGAGGTGCAGGGTGAGGCGGCCGCTGGTGCGAACGAAACCGGCTTCGCGGAAGGCGTCAACGATGGACGAATCGTAGGCGGCAGCCAGATCGCCCGCCACCGCCGCCTTCATGTCCAGACCTTTGCGGAAGACCAGGGAGGGCATTGCTTCTCATTCTACAGGTCCGGACCCGCCGGACCTGCCGGACCCGATCCCTACCGCGAGGCCAGGACGACGTCGGCGACGCGGGGCGTCATTTCGTCGAGTGTCTGCAGCGGTGTCAGCCGGGGCCGTTCGAACGCGCCTTCAAGAATGGCCAGATCGTCTGCCGTCAACTGTGGCGACGTCGTGGCTGCGGCCATGGCCGGCGGCTGGGTTGGCTGGCGCAGGCTGTGGCTGAATTCCATGCCGACCACGCCGATCATGATGCCGGCGGCCGCCGCCACCAGGGCGACCCATCCGGCACGTGCCGGTCGCGGGGCGACCTCACGCGCTGCCGGTGAGACAGCCGGGAAGCTGATGACCTTCGAGGGGCGATCGAGCGCCGCCAGTCGATCGAGGATCTGGTGTTTCTGCGTGTCGAGTCGAGTGTCGGAGAACTCGGCGTCCGCGTCGGCGCGCCCGAGCGCCTGCACGTCTTCGAGCCACCGGCTCATCTCGAGCGCGCGGCTCGAACACAATGCGCATTCATCGAGATGCGCGGGACGGATGCCGGACGACCAGACATCCACCAGCGCGTCTTCCGACAGATGGCCTCGGCGAAGGACCACGTCACTGAGCCGCATGATGTTTTCTGCCTTTCTCTCGTTCCACGGGTGTGGAAGTGGATACGGCGCCGGCCTGGGCCGGCGTTTCGGTGCCCGGTGCCAGCAAGGACCGCAGCCGGCGAATGGCGCGGAACAGGTGGACCCGGACGGTGGATTCGTTGAGGCCCGTCAACGCGCTGACTTCGCGCGATGTCCGGCCCTCGAAATGGCTGAGCACGAACACCAGACGCTGGCGTTCGGGCAGTTCATCAAGCGCGACCCGCAGGCGGCGCCGGCGTTCTTCATGGAGCAGCTGCGCTTCGGGGCTTGGGCCGCGCGACGGCAGGTGTTCGGCCGGGTCGCGTTCCACACCATCCGAGTCAATCGTGGGACGGGCAATCCACCGCTCACGGCGCCGCCGGGCCTTGATGCGGTCCAGGCAGCCGTTGATCAGGATGCGTGTGAACCAGACTTCAAACGGCAGTTCTTCCCGGAAGGTGCCCAGGTGGGTGTAGGCCTTGATGAAGGCATCCTGCACGGCTTCGTCGGCATCGGCCGAATCGCGCAGATAGTGGAACGCGATGCGGGTCGCACGGCGCTGGTGGCGCTCGACAAGCTCGCCGTACCGATCGCGAGCCGCATCCACGCGGCCGGCCGCCTGATGGGCCTTGACCTCAATGGCGACGCGTGCGTCGAGTTCCCGGGTGGTTTCGGTCGTCGCGATGGCAGACTCTCCTGCGTAGGTTTACGACCTCAGGATATATCTGTTTACCCCGGACCCGTTGGACCCAGCCTGGCCCCCGGGTAGTACTGCTCCAGTATTGACCGGAGAGAATCGCCCCTTCGCGCCCGGGCCAGGGCGCCGATCTGGCACAGGCCGACACCGTGGCCGAAGCCGCTGCCGCTCAACCGGAACCCGGTGGGGGTGGCCGACACCACAAATCGGGTGCTCATCACGGCGCGGGGCCCGCGGGTGGCGGTGATGACCGCCCGCAACACCTCGCCGGTCACGTTTCGCGTGGTTGCGCCTTCCAGCCGCACGGTCAGCACACGTTCGCCAGGACCCGTACTGGTGACGCGAATCGCCGTGAGACGGGCGCCGACGGCCGTGCGCGGGTCGGTGTTGAGCCACGTCCGCCATTGCTCACGCGGGGCGTCAAGTGTCCAGGTTCGGTGCAGGACGTCCGGGGCATCATCGGGCCGCGCCGGCAGATACGGCAGGTCGGTGCCTCCCCAGGCGGCCGACGGCGTCGTGGTGTGGCCGCCACAATCGGCGTGAAACACGGCGTCGATGACCCGTCCGTCGACCCGCAGCACCTGGCCCCGCGTGCGACGGGCTGCGGCCGTCGCCGCGTCGGCAAACTGTGAGGTCCGGAGCCGCGCGGGTTGGTAGACCTGGCAATGTGTGTCGTCGCACAGGTCAAAGCCCTCGCGGGCGTGCCGTCCAAGATGCGACAACGCATATGTGCGCGCCAGCGTCGTCTGCACGTCGTACACTCGCGCGACGACGGCGGGGCGTTCACCCGTGGGGGTGATCTCGGATAATGCCGCGCCGATCACGTACTGTTCAAGCGGCACGGTGGTGATCCGCGTGCCCACGCGGACGCGCACGTGTATCGATCCGGAGTCAATGCTGCCGGGTAACGTGGCACGGGGCCCGGCGCACGACGCGACGACGGTGAACGCGAGCGCCGCCATCACGGCGTGAGTTATTCGGTTTCCGCGCGCCGTCATTGTGTCGTATTTTAGTGCCGCAGCTCCCCGGCTCGTTGTCGTTGTCCCGAATGTGTTCCACATGGTGAGTGCCGATCCGATTTTGGTGGTGGATGACGATCCGTTCGTCCTGGGCATGCTGTCGCACGTCGGCCGCGCGCGCGGGCTCGATGTCGTCGGCGTGCAGTCGGGCGAGGAAGCCCTGGCTGCGCTTGCCCGGCAACGTTTTGGCGTCGTGGTGGTGGACCTTCGGCTGGGCACCGGTTCCGGTCTTGATGTCATTCGTCAGGTGCGCGGCGGCGACGGGGCTACCGAAGCCATCGTGATCTCGGCGGATCGCCGTTTGTCGAGCGCGCTGGAGAGCTACGCGGAAGACGTCTTTGCGTTCGTGCCGAAGCCGTTTGATCCGGCGCAGCTGTTTGCGACCGTGGAGCGTGCGCTCGAGCGGCGCCGCGGTGTCGTCGAGCGGCAGCGGCTCACCTGGGAACTGCGCCTGCTCAACGACGTCGCCACCACGGTGTCCGCCTCGATTGAACTGGGCGAAGCCCTGCAACAGGCGCTCGACCGCATCGTGGCCGCGTACGACGTCCCGTGGGCCATCCTCCGCCTGCGGCCGATCGACGGCGGCCCCCTTGAAGTGCGCGCAGCACATGGCGCGCCCCTGGTCGAAGCGCAACGCCTGTACGCCACGCGTGAGTCGTGGCCGTCCGACACGGTGATGGAGGACCTGCGGCCCGTGCGCATGGACGAAGTCACGGACGCGCAACTGGGTTCGATTGGCGACACCTACCCGGTGCGCAGCACCGTCGCCGTCCCGGTGGCCGCGGGAACCGAGCCGCTCGGCGTGCTCACACTCGTCTCCGACCAGCCGCGACGCTTCACTGAAGACGATGCGCGCGTGTTGACGACGATCGGCCGCCAGGTGGGTGTGGCGGTAGCCAATGGACAGTTGTACGAACGCGTGCACCGGGCGAAGGTTCAGTGGGAGCGGACGTTTGATGCCATCAGCGATCCCATCGCGCTGTTTGACCGCCAGGCGCGAACCATGCGCACCAACGCGGCGCTGGCCGCGTGGCGCGGCTGGGACATTCGGGAGACGCAGGGCCGCACGTGCGCAGAGGTCGGCTTGTGTGGCGGCGGCTGTCCGGCCTGCCTGGTCGGCCGGGCCATCAGCGAGCAGGTGCATCTCGATCGCGAAGTGACCACGGCAGACGGTCGCATCTTTGCCGTGACGACGCTGCCCGTGCCTGATGCCTCGGGCGCCGCCGTCCAGTTCGCCAAGGACGTCACCGAGGAGCGGCGTCAGGCCTCGCGCCTTGGCGCGCTCAGCCAGGAGGTCTCGGCCACCAACGCCGAGCTGGTCGCGACCGTGGCGCGGCTGCGCAGCACGCAGGCGCAGCTGGTGCAGGCCGAGAAGTTGTCGGCCATCGGCCAACTTGTCGCCGGCGTGGCGCACGAACTCAACAATCCGCTGACGAGTGTCATCGGCTACGCGCAACTGGTGCACGAGGAGGTGACGGCCAAGCCCGCGCTCGCGGCAGCGGGGCAGGGGCTGCTGGAGGACGTGACGCGAATCGTGTCGGAAGCCGATCGCGCCGCGCGGATCGTGCGCAACCTGTTGACCTTTGCGCGTCGCCAGTCCGCTGAGCGGTCGCCCCACGCGATTGCCGAGATGTGCAACCGCGTCGTGGACCTGCGCGCCTACGATTCGCGCCTCAAGGGGATCGAGGTGGTCACGCGGTATGCCGACGATCTGCCGCCCGTGTCGGTCGACGGCAGCCAGTTTCAGCAGGCGCTGCTCAATCTGGTGCTCAACGCCGAGCAGGCGATGCGCGACAGCGCCGTGAAGCGGCTGGAGATCTCGGCCGAGACCGATCCGGCCCATGGCGCCGTCCTGATCCGGGTCAGTGACACCGGGCATGGGATCGAAGCGGCCAACCTTCCTCGTATCTTTGATCCCTTCTTCACGACCCGACCGGTGGGAGAAGGGACGGGCCTGGGCCTGAGCATCGTCTATGGAATCGTGCGTGACCATGGCGGACAGGTGTGGGCGACGAGTGACATCGGGCGCGGCACGACGTTTTCCATGCGTCTGCCCGTGGTGTTGTGCACCAGGCACTCGGTGCCGCCGCCGGTGGCGCTGGTGGCCCACGGTGACGGCGTGACGCGCGATTTCATCGGGGCCGCCCTGGCGGGCTGGGGGTGTGTGGTCCGCACCGTGCCGACGCCGCGCGAAGCCGTCGAAAGCCTCCGTGAAGATGAACTCACGCTTGCCGTGGTGGATCGGTCGGTGCTCGACGGCGATCCCAGGCCGTGGCGGGATGCGTGGCGTTCGGTGTCGGGACGTGTGCGGCTGATTGCCCTCGACGGCGGCGGCGACGACGACCCGGTGCGGGAACTCCGACAGATGGCCTACGCCACGCTGGAGGCGCCGTTTGAGCTGTCGTCGCTGTATCCGGCGTACCGGAAGGCGACCGAATAGGTCCACACCCCCGTTTGGATCCGCGGGCCCAAACATGACTAAAATGGGCCGTTTGTTTGCGCTCCAAAGGAGAGCTTCATGTCGGGATTACATCGTAAGGTCGATTTGTCAGCAGTCGGTATCAAGAATCCAGGCCAGGTGCACTGGAGCCTCGGCATTCCAGCCCTGTATGAAGAGGCCCTCCGCCGCGGCGAAGGCCAGTTGTCGGCTGACGGCGCCATCGTCTGCATGACGTCGCCGCACACGGGCCGTTCGCCCAACGACAAGTTTGTCGTGCAGGAACCGTCCAGCGAAAAGCATGTGGACTGGGGCAAGGTGAACAAGCCGTTCCCGGCCGACAAGTTCGATGCGCTGCACGCAAAGATGATGAAGGCGCTTGAAGGCCAGGAACTGTTCGTGCAGGACGTCTATGCCGGCGCGGATCCGTCGTATCGCCTGCCCGTCCGCCTCATCACCGAAAAGGCGTGGCACAGCCTCTTCGTGCGTCACCTCTTCATCGTCGAGCCCAGCGACGAGGTGCGACTGCAGCATGACCCGCAGTTCACCGTCATTGACATTCCGAGTTTCAAGGCCGATCCGGCCGTGGACGGCACGCGCACCGAGACGTTCATCCTGCTGAACTTCGCGAAGCGCCTCGTGCTCATCGGCGGCACCAACTATGCCGGTGAGATGAAGAAGTCGATCTTCACCGTCATGAACTACATGCTGCCGCTGCGCGACACGATGCCGATGCACTGCTCGGCGAACATCGGCGAGCAGGGCGACGTGGCGTTGTTCTTCGGTCTGTCGGGCACGGGCAAGACGACGCTCTCGAGCGACCCGCACCGCGGCCTGATTGGTGATGATGAACATGGGTGGAGCGCCGACGGCGTCTTCAACTTCGAGGGCGGCTGCTACGCGAAGATGATCAAGCTGTCGAAGGAAGCGGAGCCGCAGATTTACGCGACGACCAAGCGCTTCGGCACGATCATCGAGAACGTCGTGATGGATCCCATCACGCGTCAGCTGGACCTCGACGCCGACACCTACACGGAGAACACACGCGGCGCGTATCCGCTGACGTTCATCGACAACGCGGTGCCGTCCGGGCGCGGCGGACATCCGAAGAACGTCGTGATGCTGACCGCCGATGCGTATGGCGTGTTGCCGCCGATTGCGCGGCTCACCCCCGAGGGAGCGATGTACCACTTCCTGTCGGGCTACACGGCGAAGGTGGCCGGCACCGAGCGCGGCGTCAAGGAGCCCAGCGCGACGTTCAGCACCTGCTTCGGCGCGCCCTTCATGGTGTGGGATCCGAACGTCTACGCGAAGCTGCTCGGCGAGCGCATCGCGAAGCACCAGTCACACGTGTGGCTGGTCAATACCGGGTGGACCGGCGGTCCGTACGGCGTGGGTTCGCGCATGAAGATCGCCTACACGCGCGCGATGATCAACGCGGCGCTGTCGGGCGCGCTCGACAACGTGTCGTACGAAAAGGATCCGGTCTTCAATCTGGATGTGCCGACCAGCTGTCCCGGCGTGCCGGCCGAAGTGCTCAATCCGCGCAGCACCTGGGCCGACAAGGCCGCGTACGACGCACAGGCGAAGAAGCTGGCGCAGATGTTCATCGAGAACTTCAAGAAGTTCGAGGCGACGGCCACTGACGCCGTCAAGGCGGCCGGTCCGAAGGCATAGCGAGGGATCGTGTTCGAGCCCGTCATCGGCCTTGAGATTCACTGTCAGCTGCTGACGGCTACGAAGATCTTCTGCGGGTGCCGCACCGACTTTGGTGCGGCACCCAACACCCATGTGTGCCCGGTCTGCCTTGGACTGCCGGGCGCGTTGCCGGTGCTCAACCGGCAGGCGGTGACATTCGCCTTGCGCGCGGCCCTCGCGCTGGAATGCGACATTCAGGCCACGTCGGTGTTCGCGCGCAAGAACTACTTCTATCCGGACCTGCCGAAGGGCTACCAGATTTCCCAGTTTGACCGTCCGATTGCCCTGGGCGGACGCGTGCGGCTGTCGAGTGGGGATGTGCGCCTGACGCGTATCCACATGGAAGAAGACGCCGGCAAGTCGCTGCATCACGGGCTTGCCGATTCGCGCACGTCGACCTATCTCGACTTCAATCGCGCGGGGACGCCGCTCATCGAGATCGTGACCGAGCCCGACCTGCGATCCGCCGCGGACGCGGCCGAATGTTTCACCCGCCTGAAGGAAATCCTGGTTGCCATCGGCGTCAACGACGGCAACATGGAAGAGGGCAGTCTGCGCTGTGATGCCAACGTGTCGCTGCGTCCGGTTGGTGAGACGCGGTTTGGCGCCAAGACGGAAATCAAGAACGTCAATTCGTTCCGGTTCCTCGAGAAGGCGCTGGAATACGAGATCGCCAGGCAGACCGAGCTGCTGTCGCGCGGGGAGCGTGTCGTGCAGGAGACGCGCCTGTGGGACAGCGACGCGGGGACGACCGAGTCGATGCGGTCGAAAGAAGACGCCAACGACTACCGGTACTTTCCGGAGCCGGACCTGCCGCCCCTCGTGGTGTCCGACGCCTGGATCGCCGAGGTCCGGGCGACCCTGCCGGAACTCCCCGCGGCGCGTGTCGATCGTTTTGTCCAGCAGTACGGGCTGAGTGCCTACGATGCGGACGTGCTGGCGAGGTTGATTCCCGGCGCGGCTGACTTCTTTGAAGCAACCGTGGCCGCAGGCGCCTCCGCCAAGACGGCGGGCAACTGGATACAGGGCGAGGTGCGCCGCAAACTCAAGGAGGTCAACGAAGACTCGGTGACCGCGGTGCCGTTTGCCCCGGCTGCACTCGCGGAACTGGTGTCACTGGTTGACCGGCAGGTCATCAGTTCGTCGGGCGCCAAGGAGGTCTTCGAAGACATGTGGGCGTCGGGCCGCTCTGCCGCCGAGATTGTTGAGGCGAAGGGCCTGGCCCAGACCAGCGACGTTGATGCGCTGACGGCCATCGTTGACGACGTCCTCGCGGCCAACCCGGGGCCGGTCGCCGAATACCGGGCGGGCCGGACGAAGACGTTCGGGTTCCTGGTCGGCAGCGTCATGAAGGCCTCGAAGGGCAAAGCCAACCCGGCAGTGGTCAGCGACATCCTCCGGGGACGTCTCGACACTCCACAGGGGTAGTTGACACATTCGTCACACTGCAATAACGTGATGGTGTTCCTGCTTTCGAATGGCCGCCAAGAATCGCGTGGTAAGCGTCGAGGTTCTCTCCATTCAATGGCCCCTGGCCGGGGTGGAGTGCCAGTGTCTCGCCGCATTCTTCCGTGAAGAGTTCATCAAACATCACCAGTGCCTTGAGGCACAACGCGAATACTTCTCCGACATCGCCATCCGCCAGGCCGAAGACGCCCTCAACCGCATCCTCAACGAGATCGACCAGCTCTGCCAGCGTGACGACGCGTGCGCGTTGATCGAACAGTTGCTGCGGCAGATTGATGCGGTGACCAATCTCTCGGCGTGGACCGAGCCGAAGCACCTGCACTAACGCGGACAACCCGCCGTCGTGACCTCCAAACAAATTGCCTGGATCGCGTTGGCGGTGGCGCTGGCCCTTGGTGTCGGGTGGGTCTGGGGCGCGTCAGGACGCTCAGACCGCGAGCAGGCGCGGAGAGCTGAACAGCAGCGCGCCGAACTTGCGGAAGCCCGCGCGCTGATTCTCGAGGGGCGCGTGTTGTTGTATCAGGCGAATTTTGGCGCGGCGAGCCGCCGGTTCGAGTCGGCCGCGACGCTCGTGGAACAGGTGCAGCGACGGCTGCGGGAATCCGCACAGGCTGAACGGGCCGGACGCCTCGAGATTGTGCTGGCCCACCTGCGCGATGCGCAGGGGCTGGCCGCCGCGTTTGACCCGGGGGCCCACGCGGCGGCCGAGGAAGCGTTCACGGCGATCAAATAGTGCGAAGTGCGAAGTGCGAAGTGCGAAGTGCCTACTTCAGGATCGTCGCCTTGGCTTCGAGTGTGACTTTGCGGTCGGTGGCTGGGTCAGCTGATTCGGAGAGCAACATCGTCACGCCGTCCATCAGCACGACGTTGATCGATTCGTTCAAGCTGGGCGGGTACCCAACGGGCCGGCCGTTCGCATCCATGATTCGCTGGGGCATGTACTCAAACGTCAGCTTCAATGAAATCTGCCCCGTCTGATACCCGCTTGCGATCGCGTCAACGTTGAGCACCGCGCCCTTCTCGTTGTTGGCCGTCCGAATCATCCCGGCATATCCGTTCAGCATCACCATCGTGACTGTCTTCTTGACCGGCGTTCCCGAGAAAGTGTCGGTAAGGGTGACTTCGAGCTTCAGGTTGGTTGAACCAGCGAGCGCCTGCGCGGAGCTGATACCGATCGCTGGCGCGCGTGGTGTCTGCGCCTGCGGCGCCGGCGGCGCCGCCTGCTGCGTCTGCGCGCTGGGTACGGGAGTCTGTGCAACGTCGTTGCGTGACGGCGCCGGCGTCTGCTGCGCGGCGAGAGGGGCGGCCGTGATACCGGCCACGATGAGAGTGAGAAGCAATCTACGCATGGGTCTCCTTGTCATGGCGGACCTGAAGGTCCGCCCCACGTGTGTTCAGGTCAGTGTCGATTCGGGTCGCCGCCTGCCGGAGTCACTGTCAACGGCGCCATGGTCAATGGAGTGATCGAGAGTGGTTCCGGTTGGATCGACGGCAGCGCGATGAACGCCACCGGCAACGCTTCAACCGCCGGCAGCGCCGGAATGCGGCGCGCCATCCATTCACGTTCTGCCTCCGACAGTGCCACTTCCGCCGCAGACGCACGGACCGAGGCAGTGGTGGCGGCCACCGGGGCGGACGCTGCAGATGCATCGACGACCGGGTCGATCGCCGCAGGAACTGCAGGGGAATGGTCGGGCAGTTGTGTCGTCGGCGTGACCGGCGGAACATCGATCGCTGGACCCGACTGCGGCCACAGCGCCACCGCCAGCACGACGGCAGCCGCCGTGGCAACCATGGCGCCAATTGGCCACGCCGCGCCACGCCCGCGCGGCGCGGCATCAAGCCGCGCACGCACACGTGCCTCGAGGTCCGCAGCAGGTTCGATGTTGGTCATCTCCCGCGCAACCCGCGTCACGATCTCGTCATCTCGCCAGGTTGTCATCTCGCCCCCTCGTCATCTCGCCATCTCGCCATCTCGCCATCTCGAAATCTGTTTGCGCGCTTCCGCCACGCGCCACTTGACCGTGCCCAGGGGCGCGCCGAGCATCACGGCAATCTCGTCGTACGAATATTCACCCGACGAGGCCAGCAGCAGCGTGTCGCGCAGCGTCGGGCTGAGCCGCGCAATCGCGCCGCGCACGGCCAGCAGTTCAGACCGCGCCGCCGCGACCTGTTCGGGCGATGTCGCCGTCGACACGAGGCGCTCGACCAGATCGACTGCGCCTTCGTCCTCACGCGATGTCGCTGCCTGCCGCTTCCACCAGCGGTCGCGCGCCTTGCGCCGGTCCAGCGCCTGCCGCCACGTGATCGTGAGCAGCCACGTCTTGAAGGTGGAATCTCCGCGAAACGCGGCGATCTTGCGCCAGGCCAGCACAAACGCCTCCTGCGCGGCGTCCTCGGCATCGTCGCGATTCTGCAGCGCCGCCATGGCCGTGCGCACGACGGCAGGCAGGTGCGTCTGCACGAGCGCATCAAAGGCGTCGCGATCGCCGGCCTGGGCGGCACGCACCCAGGCGCGCACCTGCGGCGAATCTCCCGGCGTGGTCAATGGCTGATCGGCGTCTGGAGCGGCGGTCATGTCCGGCACGGGTATCGCAAGCGGCTGCACCAGTCCTCTAGACCTCTCGCGTCCCGGCCCGGTTGGGTCGGGCGTAAACTTTCCTGGAACCAGTAATGAACGAATCACACATCCTTTCGCAGATCCGCGACCATGTCGGTCATCCGGCCACGGTCAAGGAGTTGCTGCAAACACTCCGTATTCCGCGCGAACAGCGCGCCACCTTCAAACGTGTGCTCACCCGGCTGGTCGAAGCCGGCGAGCTGATTCAGATTCGCGGCCAGCGGTACGGCCTGCCCGATCGCATGAATCTGGTGGTCGGCCGCGTCGCGACCAATCCCCGGGGCTTCGGCTTCGTGGAGGTCGAGCGCTCCGCCGACGCCGGCCCGACCAGCATCTTCATCCCGGGCGTGAACCTGAATCAGGCCGTTCATGGCGACCGGGTTGTGGTCCGCGTTGAACGCACCCGCGACGGCGATCGCGCCGAGGGACGGATCCTGCGGATCCTCGAACGCGGCACCTCCTCCATCGTCGGGCAGTACGACGTCGATGGGCAGGGCCGGGGTTTTGTCGTGCCGTTCGACCGGCGCGTGATGATGGACGTCGAGATTCCGAGCGGGGAGACCCAGGGCGCCGAGGCCGGCGACATGGTGACCCTGATGATCACGACGTGGCCGACACAGACCCGTCCGGCACGAGGGCGCATCGTCGAGGTGCTGGGCGACATCAATGCGCCGGGCGTGGACACCGCGGTGATCATCCGCAAGTACAACATCACCGACGAACATCCCGAGGCGGCGATTGCGGAAGCCACGCGCCTTGGCAAGACGGTCAAGCCAAAGGACATTGCCGGCCGCACGGACTTCCGCAACTGGGCGACCGTGACCATCGACGGGGAAACGGCGCGCGACTTCGACGACGCCATTTCGATCGACCCGCTGCCCAACGGCAATTACTGGCTCGCTGTGCACATCGCCGATGTCTCCCACTACGTGCGCCCCGGTTCGGCGCTTGACGATGACGCGTATGAGCGGGCGACGTCCGTGTATTTCCCCGAGCGTGCCGTGCACATGTTTCCGGCGGAGTTGTCGACGGGGTTGTGCAGCCTCAATCCCCACGTCGACCGGCTCGTGCAGTCGTGCCTGATGGAAGTGGATCGGAAGACCGGGGCCGTCGTGCGTTACGAATTGCATGACGGCGTCATCCACTCCGATGCGCGAATGACCTACAGCAAGGTCAATGCGATCCTCACGGACCGTGATCCGGCGCTGCTGGAGGAATACGCGCCGCTGGTGCCGCTGTTCGAACGGATGGAGGCGTTGTTTCACATCCTGAACAAGCGTCGGCGCCGGCGTGGGTCGATCGACTTCGATCTCAAGGAGTCCGAAATCAAGCTGGGCGAGGATGGCGCGATCGAGGCGATTGTCGCGGCGGAGCGCAACATCGCACATCGGCTCATCGAGGAGTTCATGCTCCTGGCGAACGAAACCGTCGCGGAACACCTGGAACGCCACGGTGTTCCGACCCTGTATCGCGTGCACGAAGCGCCTGATCCGCTCAAGGTCGAGGAGTTCGAGGAGTTCATCGATGCCCTCGGTTACTCGCTGGCAGGTTCGGCCCAACACGTCGAGCCGATGCATTTCCAGAAGCTCGTGCAGAAGATCCAGGGCAAGCCCGAGGAAAAGCCGATCGCGATGCTGATGCTGCGGACGATGCAGAAGGCGCGGTACGACGAATCACCACTCGGACACTTCGGGCTGGCGACGTCGCACTACGCGCACTTCACGTCGCCCATCCGCCGGTATCCCGACCTCGTCGTGCATCGTTCCCTGCGGGAGTCGCGCCACGGCATGAGTGCGGAGCGCCGCGCGGAACTGGTCGACGACCTGCCCGAGATGGGGCTGCATACGTCCGAGCGCGAACGGCGCGCGGCGGATGCCGAGCGGGAACTGGTGCAGTGGAAGAAGGTGCGATTCATGGCCGACAAGGTCGGCGACGAATTCACCGGCTTCATCACCGGCGTGTCGGCGTTTGGCCTGCACGTGGAACTGGTCGAGCACTTCGTCGAAGGCATGGTGCACGTGTCGACGATGGCGGATGACTACTACCGATTCATCGAGCGCGCGCACGTGCTCAAGGGAGAGAACCGGGGACGCGTGTACCGTCTCGGCGACAAGGTGCGCGTGCAGGTCATTCGGGTCGACCTCGAGCGTCGACTCATCGATCTGGGGCTGTCAGAGATTCTCGAGCTCGTGGCAGAAAGCGAACGTCACCGCGGGCCGCGCCGCAGCAAGGCGACGCCGCGCAAGACGCCACGGCGCGCCGAGAAGCCCGCGCCTGTGCGCAAGGCCGGCCGGCCAGGTCGCCGCGAACGCGCCCTGCGCAAGGCCACACGCCGGAAGAAGCGCTGACATCGATGCGTTCGCTGGTGCTGGGTACCGCCGGTCACATCGATCATGGCAAGAGCACGCTCGTAGAGGCCCTCACCGGCGTGCATCCCGATCGCCTCGAAGAGGAACAGCGTCGCGGCATCACGATCGAGCTCGGCTTTGCGCATTGCCGCATCGGAGACGTCACTGTCTCGGTCGTCGATGTGCCTGGCCATGAGCGGTTCGTACGAACCATGGTGGCCGGCGCGGCGGGGATCGACGCGGTCCTGTTGCTGGTGGCCGCGAACGAATCGGTCATGCCGCAGACCCGGGAACATCTCGATATCTGCCGCCTGCTGCAGATTCCGCGGGGCGTCGTGGTGCTCACCAAGATCGATCTGGCGTCCGCCGAGCGCGTGTCGGAGGTGCGTGCCGACATCGCGGAGTTGGTGGCAGGGACCTTCCTGCAGGACGCGCCAGTCATCGAGACGTCGGCGCTGACGGGGGCCGGACTGGATTCCCTGCGTGCGGCGGTGGTGAGCCTCGCCGTTGCGTCGAGCGCTTCACCCGATGACGGACCCGTTCGGGTGCCCATTGATCGGGCTTTCACCGTGAAGGGCTTCGGCACCGTGGTCACCGGCACGCTGGTGAGTGGTGTTCTCGAGATGGATGCGGAGCTCGACATCCTGCCGGCTGGTGGTGTTGCCCGCGTGCGTGGCCTCCAGGTGGCGGGGCAGTCGGTGACGCGTGTGGAGGCGCCTTCCCGCGTCGCGGTCAACCTCGGCGGCATTGCCCTCGAGGACGTTGCGCGCGGCATGACGCTGGCGGCGCGCGACGCGCTGCCGCTCACCCGGTGTGTGGATGCGGTGGTTGACGGCCTGCCCGGCCACGTCGGGGTGCGACACGGCGGATGGGTGCGGTGGCTGCAGGGCACGACGGATATCGACGCGCGTCTGGCGATCATTGCAACGGCCGAGCCGGGTGGGCCATGGCGTCCCGCGGCGCCGGGTGAGCGCCACGTCACCACGCCCGCCGGCGGTCGCGCGCTGGTGCGTCTGAGGTTCGCGACACCTGTCGCGACGACGCGTGGTGATCGATTCGTGCTGCGCCTGCCGGCACCGGCGGGGACGATCGGCGGCGGTGTTGTGCTCGATCCGCTTGCGCCGGCGCGTGGCGTGCGCCGGCCAGACACGGCAGCACGCGTGACCCGCCTCATCGAAGCGCCACCCCTCGATGCCGCGCGCATCTGGCTCGAGGCCGCCGGTGAGCAGGGGCTCGACCTGGGACATCTCGCACGCAGACTGGGAATGCCGGCGCGTGGCGTGTTGACGGTGATGCCCGCCGACGTTGCGGCGCGCGCCGGGGGGCGCCTCGTGCTCCAGTCCGTTGTGCAGTCGCGCGCGCATGCGCTGGCTCGACGTGTTGCCGAATATCACCAGCGTCAGCCGTCGGAGGCGGGCCTGCCACGTGAGGAGGCTCGGGGCGAGACTCCGGGGGATGTCTTTGACCTGGTCCTGCGCGCGGCCGGGATCGCAAATGCCGAGCGGCTGTCGGCGCCGGGTTTTCAGCCGGTCGTCGCCGACGAGGAGCAGCGGCGTATGGAGACGGTGGTCGCGGTGCTGAGCCACGCCGCGCTGCAGCCGCCGCTGGTCAGCGCGCTCGCCGGGCAGATGACGCGGCCCGCGTCGGAGATCGTGACGCTGCTCCAGCGCGCGGCGCGCCAGGGCCGTGTGGTGAAAGTCGGGGAGTTGTGGTTTGCGGTCGAGGCGCTTGCCGCGCTGACCACAGCCGTCCGCAGCCGCGGCGCCGGGCACACCTTTGATGTGGCCGCGATGAAGGCAGCCTTTGGCGTGTCGCGGAAGTTTGCGATTCCGTTGCTGGAATACTTGGACCGACAGCGCGTGACGCGTCGCGTGGGAGATCGCCGGGTCGTGATCTGAGTGGGGCGGGGCGGGTGTGCGGGCCAAACGCCCGCGGTCGGCGTCTTATTGCCCAGACGCCGCCGGGTTATTTGTCGTCGGCAGCGTCTTTGGTTGCGTCCTTGAAGTTGCGGATGCCTTTGCCAATGCCCTTGCCGAGCTCGGGCAGGCGACTTGCGCCGAACACGAGGATCACGATGGCGAGAATGATAAGCAGTTCTGGAATGCCAAGACTCATAGCGGCTCCTGCGCGGGATTGTACCACCCGATCTGTGACAAGTCTGCGGCATCAAACCTGCATGGGTAACGGTCGTCATGCCTGATGCGTATACTGGACAGGACACCCTGAGCGGATCCATGAGCGCGATGCCTGACAGTCACGGGCCTTCGGGCACTCCCAAGACGCCCCCGGTGTCCTCCGGCCCCGGCGTGGTGTCTCACGGCTGGCTGGCTGCGAGTTCCGAGTTCGAGCACGCGGATCAGCGCAAGATGGGGCGGGCCATGTCTGCCTCGCTCGGCCTGCATGGCGCGGCGGTGCTCCTGCTGGCGTTGGCGCTCGCGTTGCGTCCCCCGGCGCCTGCTCCTGAAATCAGGCCCATTGAAAACTACGAGCTGACGTTCGTCCAGATGGAAGGGCCGGGCGGCGGTGGTGGCGGTGGTGGCAACGAGTCGCCCGCGCCTCCGGCCAAGCTCGAGATGAAGGCGGAACTGCCCAAACCGCCTGCAGTTGATGTGCCCAAGGTCGATGTCCCGCCTCCTCCGCCGCCTTCGCTGGTGGCGCCGGTGCAGACGTCGCCCACCTTGCCGATGCAGTCGTCCGGTGTCGTGGCCGGGTTGTCTGCCGCACCGTCGCTCGGAACGGGCACTGGTGGCGGTGGCGGCACGGGCAAAGGCACGGGATCGGGTTCGGGCACCGGGTCCGGTATCGGACCAGGCACCGGCGGCGGGTTTGGCGGCGGCGCCATGCGTCCCGGCAACGGCGCCGAGAATCCCGTGCTCCTCAAGCAGGTCGACCCGAAGTACACGCCCGAAGCGATGCGCGCGAAGATCCAGGGCATCGTGGAACTCGAGGCGGTGGTCGGCGCCAGCGGCCGCATCATCGACGTGCGGGTCCATCGTTCTCTTGATCGGGCCTATGGCCTCGACGAAGAGGCGATGAAGGTCGCGCGTCAGTGGTTGTTCCGGCCCGCCCGCTTCCAGGGCAAGGCGGTCGACATGGTGGTCATCATTCAGATGGAGTTCCGGCTCCACTGACGAACAAAGACACCTTTGGATCGGGGATGACGCCGGCCGCGTGTGCGCGCGCGAACAAGGTGTCCACCGAGCGGCGCCCCTCCTCACCAACGTCCAGCGAATAGTCGTTCACATACAGGTCGATGTGTTTGAACATCACCTCGTCGTTCATGTCCTGCGCGTGGGCCCTGACGTAGGGCAGCGTCACGTCGCGGTGGGCGAACGCGTATGCAACGCTGCGACGCAGCACGCGATCGACGCGTTGCTGCACGTCGACCGGGAGCGCGCGGCGGATCACGATGCCCCCGAGCGGGATGGCGCAGCCGCTCGTGGATTCCCAGTACTCGCCCAGGTCGATGATCTTGCGCAGGCCACGGCTTTCGTACGTGAAGCGGTTCTCGTGAATGATCAGGCCCGCGTCGACACGTCCATCCAGCACTGCTGCTTCAATGTCGGAAAACACCATCGCCGTCTTCCGCGTGGCCGCGGGGAATGCGAGGCCCAGGAGCAGGTTGGCCGTTGTGTATTGTCCGGGAATCGCGATGTGCAACTGCCCGGCGGCCACTTCATCGAGCGGGATGTCACGGCGCGCGATGAGCAGCGGGCCGCAGTTGCGACCAAGCGCGCTGCCGGCCGTGAGCATCGCGTAGCGATCGGCGCACCAGGCGAACGCGTGGTAACTGAGCTTGGTGACGTCGGTGAGGCCGGTAAACGCGTCCCGATTGAGCGCCTCGACGTCAGCCAGGTGCACGTCGAACTCAAGGCCCTCCATGTCGATGCGGCGATGCACGATCGCATCAAACATGAAGCAGTCATTGGGACAGGGGGAGAACGCGAGCGTCAGGTTCATGAGTGGGCGGAGTGGAGGTCGGACAGGATCGCGGCTGTGACAGCGGCCAGCGACCCGAGCGCTTCGTCAATGCGCCATGCGGCGCGGTTGCGGCGTTCGACATCGTTCGAGATGGCGCGCACCTGCGCGAAGGGCACGCCCGCGATCAGGCACGCGTACATCACCGCCGCGCCTTCCATCGATTCAACGTCCGGAGCCAGCCGGTCCGTCACGGCAGCGATGGTGGCGTCGTCTCCATGCACGGTGTTCACCGTGATTCCGCGGACCTGAGGCAGTGCGGCCAGCGTCGTCGACGCCGGCGGATGCCGGTTCACCAGCCGGCCGTCCGTGTACGGAGGCGCGTGTGGATCGAGCAATCCACACGCCTCGGCGGCGACAAAGGTCGGACCATCCTCGACGCCGAGCTCCGAGCACTGGTCCGACGCGATGTGGACGACGGTGCCGAGGGGCCACGTGTGGTTGAAGACCCCGCACAGCCCGACGTTGAGCACCACGTCGGGTCGCCTGAGTGCCAGTGCCCGGCTCAGGTGGACTGCCGTCGCAACCATGCCGACGCCCGTGACGAGCCGGGACGTGTCAGGCAGCGAGCCGGCGGCGGCTCCGTCCAGTTCACGAGTGGTCGCCGCCACCAGGAGGACGCGCATATCCAGCCGATGGTACCCCACGGTTTTGGGGGTGCCAGGGTGTGCGATTTCGGAGTAGGATAAGGCAATTTTTTCAGGGGAGTCCTCATGAAGAAGGTCGGACTGTGTCTGGCGACCGGGGCGTTTCTCGCGGCGTTCAGCCTGCGAGCGGGGCTGGTTGCGCGAGCTGATGGCCCGGCGCCGGAAGGCGTGCATGCCGTGGCGCTCAGCGCGATGTCGACGGTTGAACCGATGTCGCCCGATGAGCAGGACAAGGTGATCGCGCAGTATTGCGGCAGTTGCCACAATGACGACGACCTGAAGGGGGACCTGTCCCTTGATCACTTCAAGGCCGCAGATGCGGGCACCCAGGCCGAACTGGCCGAGAAGATGGTCCGCAAGCTGCGCACCGGCATGATGCCGCCGGCGGGATTCGATCAGCCTGACGCGTCGATGCGTGAATCGCTGGTGACCGGCCTGGAGGCGACCCTCGACAAGGCCGCCTCGGCGCCTCGTCCGGGCCGCCGGTCATTTCAGCGTTTGAACCGGGCCGAATACGCCGCGGCGATTCGCGACCTGTTTGGCGTCTCGGTCGACGTGGAGGCGTTCCTGCCGGCCGACACACTCAGCGCGGGCTTCGACAACATCGCGGACGTGCAGATGCCGTCGGCCACGGTGATGCAGGGGTATCTGCGCGCCGCCGCCCACATCAGCCGCGTCGTCATGGGTGACCCCGAGGCCGATGCGACGTCGACCATCTACGAGGTGCCGCGCACGCGCTCGCAGAAGGACCACGTCGAGGGCGCGCCGTTTGGCACGCGCGGCGGCACCGCGGTCGTGCATCACTTCCCGGCTGACGGCAGCTACAAGTTCCAGATGCTGCTGCACGGCGCCCCGGAAGGCGAGTTGTTCGGACGCACGATCGGCAAGATTCGTCTGGAGGTCTCGATCGACGGTGCGCGCGTGGCGCTTGTGGACGTCGATCGCTGGATTTCAGAATCGTCGCCGCAGGGGTTGTCGGTGTCGACCGACGCGATTCCCGTGACGGCGGGACCGCACCGCGTCGCTGCGGCGTTCGTGCGTGAGTTTGAAGGCGTGGAAGACGACTTCATCAGGCCGGTGGAGCACACGCTGGCCGACACGCAGATCGGCCTTGGGTACGGCGTCACCAGCCTGCCGCACCTGCGCAACTTCGGGATCACCGGTCCGTTTGATGTGCGCGGTGTCTCCAACCACGCGGTGCGCGATGCGCTGCTGACGTGCCGCCCGGCCACGCCGGGTGAACAACAGGCGTGTGCGCGCCGGATCCTCGAAGGTGTCGCCACGCTGGCCTACCGGCGTCCGGTCTCTGCCGCGGACCTCGATCAGCTGATGCCGTTCTTCCAGCAAGGGCTGCGCAGCGGCGGATTCGAGACCGGGGTGCGCACCGGCCTGCAGGCGGTGCTGTCGAGCCTCCACTTCCTGTTCCGTCTCGAGGAGGCGCCGGCCTCGGCGCGCGGCGGCATCTATCGCGTGAATGACGTCGATCTGGCGTCGCGTCTGTCATTTTTCATGTGGGGCACGATTCCGGATCAGGCGCTGCTCGACGTCGCCCGCAAGGGCGAGTTGTCGCGGCCGGCCGTGTTTGAACGGGAAGTGCGACGCATGATGGCCGACGAGCGCGCGAGCGCGCTGGCCACCCGCTTTGGCGCGCAGTGGCTGCGTCTGCAGGATCTTGAAAAGGTCGAGCCGGACGCGCTGGACTATCCCTACTTCGACGAGACGTTGTCGGAGGCGATGCACCGCGAGACGGAGCTGTTCTTCGAACATCTGGTGCGTGACGACCGGTCGCTGCTTGACGTGCTCACGGCCGACTACACCTACGTGAACGAGCGGCTGGCTCGCCACTACGGCATTGGCGGCGTTGCCGGTCCTGCGTTCCAGCGGGTGACGTATCCCGATACGACGCGGCGCGGCCTGCTGGGACACGGCAGCATCCTGACGCTCACCTCCCATGGCAATCGCACGTCGCCCGTGTTGCGCGGCAAGTGGGTGCTCGAGGTGTTGCTGGGCAGCCCGCCTCCGCCGCCGCCGGCCAACGTGCCTGACCTGGACGAAACCGGCGAAGCCAAGGCCGGCCGTCGCCTGTCGGTGGCCGAACAGCTGGCCGAGCACCGCGCGAATCCCGCGTGCAGTTCGTGCCACAACGTGATCGACCCGATCGGCCTGTCGCTCAACAACTTCGACGTGGATGGTTCGTGGCGTCGCAAGGATCGCGGCGTGCTCGTGGAAACGTTGTCGACGATGTATGACGGCACGAAGCTGACGGGTGTCGCCGACTTGCGCCAGGCCATCGTCAAGCGGTCTGACGTCGTGGCCACGCACTTCACCGAGATGCTGATGGCCTATGCGCTGGGGCGCCGCGTGGAACCCGCCGACATGCCGGTGGTGCGTCGTATCGTGCGCGATGCCGCGCAGCAGAACTTCAAGATGTCCGCGCTCATTCTGGGTGTGGTTCGCAGCAACGCGTTTGCGACCGCTGAGGGGTCGCCGGCTCAGTAACGTTTCGGAGGCATACGATGATTCTCACGGGCAAACACCTCTCACGTCGAACCGTCCTGCGTGGCCTGGGCGCCACGATGGCGTTGCCATTCCTTGACTCGATGGTGCCGGCACGGCGCCTGGTCGCCAAGGGCGCGGCCGACAAAACCCGCCTCGTCTGCATTGAGCAGGTGCACGGCGCGGCGGGATGCAGCCCGTTCGGCGCCTCACAGTTCCTCTGGAATCCGGAACACACCGGGCGCAATTTCGACATCAGCAAGGGCAGTCTCAGCCCGCTGGAACCGTTCCGCGACTACCTGACGATTGTCAGCAACACGGATGCGCGCATGGCCGAAGCGCTGGCTCCCGAGGAAGTCGGCGGCGACCACTTCCGATCGAGCGCGGTCATGTACACACACTGCCATCCGAAGATGACTGAAGGGTCGGATGTGCGCGTGGGGACGTCGCTCGACCAGCTGTTCGTGCAGCGCTTCGGTCGCGACACCCCGATTCCTTCGATGCAGATGAGCATCGAGCCTGTTGATCAGTCGGGTGGCTGCGCCTATGGGTATGCGTGTGTGTACACCGACACGATCAGCTGGGCGGCCGAAGACGAGCCGCTGCCGATGGTGCGCGATCCGCGTGTCGTGTTCGAGCAGTTGTTTGGCGCGGGTGGCACGCCGGAGCAGCGCGCGGCGCGTCGGGCCACCGACAAGAGCATCCTCGACATGATGCTCGGCCAGATTGCGACGCTGCGTCGCGAACTGGGCCCGGCCGACCAGCAGCGCCTCGACCAGTACACGAGCAACCTGCGCGACATCGAGCAGCGCATTGCCCGTATCGAAGCGCGCAACCTGAGCGGTGAGGCGCGTGAACTGCCGGGCGCGCCCGCCGGGGTTCCCGACGCGTGGGATGAACACGTCAAGCTGATGTTCGACCTGCAGCTCCAGGCGTTCATCTCCGACACGACCCGCGTCTTCTCGTTCAAGTTCGGCCGTGACGGTTCGGGCCGTGTGTATCCAGGCAGCGGCTCGAGCACGGGCTTCCACAACGCGTCGCACCATGGCGCGGGCGAAGCGCGCATTCGCGAGTTTGCCGAGATCAACAAGTTCCATGTCTCGGCGCTGCCCTACTTCCTCGAGAAGCTCAAGGCGACCACCGAAGGCGACGCGAACCTGCTCGACAAGACGCTGATCATGTACGGCTCCCCGATGGCCAACGGCAACGTGCACAACCATCGCAACTGCCCGTTCATCATGCTCGGCAAGGGTGGCGGCGCGCTCGAGGGCGGCATGCACATCAAGGCCGCCGACAACACGCCGATGGCCAACGTGATGCTCAGCGTGATGCACAAGCTGGGGATGGACGACATCAAGACGTTCGGCGACAGCACGGGCGAGTTCTCGTTCACGACGGCCAACGGCGTCGCGTAGGAAAGCGGAGAGAGGGTATGCGTACGACAGCAACGTTCCGCCGATGGGCGCTCACGGTCGCCGGCGCTCTGGTGATCGCCTCGGCCGTGCCGAGGGCCGGCCTGGTTGACAGCGCGCTGGCCGACGCCGCGATGCGCGGCGACACGGCGGCGATCTCGAAGCTGCTGAGCTCGGGCGCGGATGTCAATGCCGCGCAGGGTGACGGCATGACGGCGCTGCACTGGGCGGCGCTCAACGGCGATGCACCCCTCGTTGGCACGTTGCTCTCGGCCAAGGCCGCGGTTGATCCGACGACACGGCTGGCGCACTACACGCCGCTCCATCTGGCGGCCAGCCGGGGACACGGCGACGTGGTGACGCGGCTGCTTGCGGCCGGCGCCAAGCCGGATGCGGTGACTGACACGGGCGTGCAGCCGCTGCACTTTGCCGCGCAGGCCGGTGATGTGGCGTCTGTCACGGCGCTGCTGGCCAAAGGTGTCGACGTCAACGCCGTTGACGCGACCCATGGCCGCACGCCGCTGGTGTTTGCCGCGACCGGCAATCGACTGGAAGTGATGTCGCTGCTGATTTCGCGCGGCGCCGACCTGAAGAAGCCGACGGCGGTCATCGACTACACAGAGCGGTCACGCCTCGATCAGGCAGAACGTGCGGAACGTAACCGGCGCATCGCCGCGGAAACCGGGCGCGCCGTGGCCGACGTGCCTGACCTCAACGATCCCACGCCCCCTGGCGGCAACGTGGGCGGCGGCCGCGCGGCTGCTGCGCCGGCTCAGGCCGCGCAGGCACGCGGGGCCGGCGGTGGCGGGCGCGCAGGCGCACCCGGAGCGCTCGGCGGTCGCGGCGGCGGCGGGGCGCGCGGTCCGTCAGACACACAGATCATCGGCAAGCAGGGCGGCATGACGGCCCTGCACCTGGCGGCGCGTGACGGCTACGCGGCAGCCGTCAACCTCATGCTCGAGGCCGGCCTGTCGGTGAACACGCCGACCGGTGGCGACGAATCCACGCCGCTGCTGGTCGCCATCGCCAACGGCCAGTACGACATCGCGATGACCTTGCTCGAAGAAGGCGCCGATCCGAACGCGACCAACGACGACGGGATGGGCCCCCTGTTTGCGGTGATCAACAACGAGTGGGCGTTGCGCACCTGGTACCCGCAGCCGACCGCGGGCCGACAGCAGCGCACCTCGTATCTCACCCTGATGGAGAAACTGATTGCGGCCGGAGCCGACCCCAACGCGCGCATGAAGTCACACGTGTGGCACGCGGCCTACAACGCCGGACGCATGGGCGTTGAATACACGGGCGCCACGCCGTTCTGGCGCGCCGCCTACTCCCTGGATGTGGATGCCATGCGCCTGCTCGTCAAGATGGGCGCCGACCCCAATATTCCGACGATGACGTACGGCGTGGCCGCACGTCCCAACGATCCGTCCGGCATGCCGGCGATTCCCGCCGGTGGCCCGAATGTGCCGCCCTTCCATGCCGCCAGCGGCGTTGGCTACGGCACCTCGCGTGTTGCGCAGCAGCACCGCTACGTGCCGGACGGCTGGATGGCCGCAGCCAAGTACTTCATTGAAGAGCTCGGCGTCGACGTTAACATTCGTGATGCCGCCGGCTACACCGCTCTGCACCATGCCGCCGCACGCGGAGACAACGAGATGGTGCTCTACCTGGTGAAGAAGGGCGCCAACGTCATGGCCGTCGCGCGTTCAGGCCAGACGACGGTCGACATGGCCAACAGCCCGGAGCAGCGCACCCAGCCCTATCCGGAGACCATCAAGCTCCTGGAAGGCATGGGCGCGAAGAACAACAACAACTGCGCGGCGTGTAAGTAGCCGCGGAGCCGCAGATGCTGGGCAACAAGCCGATGGCGCAGTGGGTGGAGGAATACGGCCACTCACACCAGCATCCGATCAACCGCCTGTGCCACACCTTCGGCATCCCGATGATTGCCGTCTCGGTGCTGCTGGCGATTGGGCTGGGCGTGGCCACGCTGCTCTGGGGTGCGACGGATCTGATCGTTGCCAGCTGGTGGCTCGCCGCCGCGTTGTTCGTCGTGGGCTGGGGCCTGCAGTTTGCCGGTCACGCCATCGAAGGCAAGCCGCCGGAGTTCTTTCGCGACTGGCGCTTCCTGTTCGTCGGCCTGCGATGGTGGGCGACGAAGGTCTTCGGTGCCCGGTAGCTCCATACCCCAAAGCGATCCGGGCATTCCTCTATCGCGCGCTGAAGTATCCAGGTCGCACCTGTATTGACACTCGTCGACCGGGAACACGCACAGTGACGTCGTGCCAGCCATCGCCACGGGGCACACCGGTCGGCACGAAGGTCAGGCGGTAGCCGGACCGCAAGTCAGCGACGCGGGCCTTTAGATCGGTCTCAAGCCTTCGGTTCCTGAGGTCGAATACGCGCCCTCCGCTTCGCTGAGCGAGGAGTCCGGGCTCCTCGTAGCCAGGCGGGATCTGGTCCAGCGTGTCGTACGTCTGTGGCGCGAGTACCATGTCAACGGCCACACCGGTGGTCTCGAGTACCTGCTGGATATCAGCCCTCGAGAGCCAGCTTGCATTGTCAACGCCGTCACTGAGCAGCCACACCACGGGGCGGCCCGAACCGAGCAACGCGGTTGACGTTCCCATCAACACCGCGTCCCAAATTGCTGATCGAACCTGAGGCGAGGCGGGGCGCCACCGTGGCTCTGCCAGCACCAGTCGCGCCTGCGCAGGCGGCACATGGGTGACCAGCGGTATCGCGTGCGACGAAAACGGCAGGATCGAGACGACATCCCCATCAGTCGCCGCAGCGACGATGTGATCGGCGGCGTGGATCGTGGCC
>CBINOO010000049.1:0-28171 GCA_966252305.1 uncultured Acidimicrobiia bacterium | reverse complement strand
TCCTGACGCCTGACCGCAAACCGTTTTTCGGCGGCACGTACTTCCCACCGGTGTCCCGGTGGGGCCAGCGCAGTTTTGGAGACGTGCTCAACCACGTGCAGCGCGCGTGGGCGGACAACGCGTCGGCGGTCGCGGCGTCGGCCGACCGCATTGTGGAGCAGTTGCGCGAGCACGTGGCGCCCGGCGAACCGATGACAGCCCCGGTCGCCGGCGTCGACGCGGTGCCGGCCGGCATCGACCAGTTCGTGGCGGCGTACGACCGGCGGCACGGTGGGTTTGGCGGCGCGCCGAAGTTCCCGCGCCCCTCCGAGTTGTTGTGCCTGCTCGACGGATGGGCGCTCACACATCGGCACGAGGCGAGGCAGATGGTGGCCGATACGTTGAAGGCCATGTCGCTGGGCGGCATGCACGACCACATCGGCGGCGGATATCACCGGTACTCGGTGGATGCCGAATGGCGCGTACCCCACTTCGAAAAGATGCTCTACGACCAGGCGCAGCTGGTGCTCGCACTCGTGGCTGCCACACAGGCGACCGGCGACGGTTTCTTCGCCACGATGGCCGAAGACACACTCGACTACGTCGGCGCCGACCTCACGGCTCCTGACGGCGCCTTCCTCTCTGCGGAGGATGCCGACTCGCTCGTGCCCGGCGGCACGGAGAAGAAGGAGGGCGCCTTCTATGTGTTTTCAGCCGCCGAGATCAACGCGTGGTTTGGCGACGATGCCGAGGTGGTGCGGCGTCGGCTCGGCATCGAGGATGGCGGCAATGCTCCGCAGGACCCACACGGCGAGTTCATCGGCAAGAACATTCCGTATGTGGCCCAGTCGGTGGAAGAGATCGCTGCCCGCACAGGCCGCACCCAGGATGATGTCGTGCGGGTGCTCGCGGGGATGCGGCAGCGCCTGTACGAGGAACGCGCGCGCCGGCCTCGTCCGCATCGTGATGACAAGGTCATCAGCGCCTGGAACGGCCTGATGATCGCAGCGGCCGCCACCGCCGGGCGCGCATTGGTGGACAGCCCACGTCGGCGGGAGTGGATCGATGCGGCCGGCAGCGCCGCGCGCGCGGTGCGCGCGAAGTTGTGGCGCGCCGACGAGCGGACGTTGTTGCGCCGCTATCGCGACAACGAGGCCGCGATCGACGGCTTCTGCGAAGACTATGCATGCATGGCCTGGGGGCTCGTCGAGCTCTTCCAGGCCACCGCAGACCCGACGTGGCTGGCGTGGAGCCGCGCGCTGGTGGACGAAGCCGTCGCGCGGTTCTACGACGAGTCGGATGGCGGCTGGTTCAGCACGGACGGTCGCGACGCGACGGTATTGTTGCGCGTGAAAGAAGACTACGACGGCGCCGAGCCCGCAGCGGCATCGGTCATGGTCCGGGTGCTGCTCCAGCTGGCGCACATCACGGGTGAAGGACGATACGCCGATCTGGCGCAACGATCGCTGGAGCGTTACGGCCCGGAACTGGGGCGTGTTGCCCGCGTGATGCCGCTGATGCTCTCCAATGTGGCGCGCTGGCATGCCGCACACGTGCAGGTGGTGATCGTCGGAGCGCCTGACGCCGAACGCGACGCGCTCGAGCGCGAACTGGCCACCCGATACGTCCCCGGTGTCGTCAGCCTCGTGATGACGCCCGGTGAACAACAGCAGCGCCTTGCCGCCGCGTTGCCCTGGATCGCCGCCATGACAGCCGTGGGTCCCGCGGGTGAGACAGCCGTGGGGCTGGGCTTCAGTCCCGCCGCGTACGTCTGCCGCGACTTCACCTGCCAGGCGCCGGTCAGCGAGCCGTCCGCGCTTGGCGCACTACTCGATGACGCGGCAGCGCCGAGGATCCTGCTGTGATCACCATCGAGGGGCGTGCAGATGGAGGTGTGCTCGCGCTCACGTTTGCTGAAGCCAAGGGCAACCTCCTGACTGAGGCGTTGATCCGTGACTGGCGCAGCGTGTTGGCCGACCTGCGGGATCCCGTTCGCGCACACCGCGTGAAGTTGCTCACGATGACCGGAGCCGGTCCGGACTTCAGTTTTGGCGCCAGCATCGTCGAACATGCGCCCGACCGGATCGCCGGCGCGCTGCCGGACTTCAACGCGTTCATCCTCGACCTGTTGCAACTGCCGATGCCCACGGCGGCCCTGGTGCGAGGCCGATGTCTCGGCGGGGGATTGGAAGTCGCGCTTGCGTGTGACTTCATCTTCGCGGAGGAGAGCGCGACCATCGGATTGCCGGAGGTTGCGATCGGCGCGTGTGCGCCGATCGCGAGTGTGTTGTTGCCCGCGCGCATCGGCGCGGCCCGAGCCACGTCGGCGTTGCTGACCGGACACACGCGTCCGGCGCGTCACTGGCAGGCCGATGGGCTGGTGGAAGCCGTCTGGCCCGACGGCACGATGGAGGCCGAATGCGGCCGGTGGTATGCCGATTCGCTGGGGCGCCTGTCCGCCGAAGCGTTGCGACACGCGGTGGTCGCGGCCAGGCGCGAGGTGCTTCTGGCGGCAGAGCGCAGCCTGGCGCGGAACGAGCGGCTGTACCTCGACTCCCTCGCGAAGACACATGACGCAGCCGAAGGTGTCGCGGCATTCCTCGCCAAACGTCGTCCGGTCTGGCGCGACGAGTGACGTCTAACGCAACCTGCCGATCCTCGCCTTGAGGCCAGCCTCAAGTGGCCCCCGTTGGTCTGCCGGCACCGTGCGGTCAGCGGCGAGCAAGGTCAGCGCCTTCTCAGCGGCCGCCAGCGCCTCGGCGCGTTGCCCGGCTGCTTCAAGCACCTCCGACAATGAGTCGAAGGCGTTGGCCGAAGAACCGTGGGCTTCCGTTGCCATCCGGAGCGCCGCAAGGCCTTGCGGGCGTTGGCCGCGCTGGAAGTAGGTGTACCCGGTTGTATTGAGCCAGGTCGCGTCGAATACGGGAGCCAGCGGGTCATGCGCCAGGTCGGCCCGCGCGCGACGGAGGGCCTCGTCGACGTTTTGTTCGAGCAGATTCACGAACTCCGCTCGGCTCAGTGCCGGCGTCGTGGCAGGCAGCACCGTGAGTTCAATCATCGCGCCGCCTGGTGTTGTCTCCGGCAGTTCCGCAAGGGCCGCTTTCGCCGTGGCATCGCGCTTGACCCACGCGTCGAAGAACCGCAGTTGCGCGCGATACGTCGCCAGATGCGCGCGCCTGAGGCCCGGGCGTGCGCCGGCCCGGCGTTCCAGCGTCCGGCCGAGCATGACGCCTTCGGTCGCGAAGTCCCAGTGCGTCATCCGTGGCTCTCCGAGGTACAGCAGCGATCGCGGGGCGTACCGCATGCCACGCAACGTCTCGATGTGTTCGAGGCTGTTGCGCCCCAGGTTCTCGCTGTACGCGTAAAACAGCGCCGCTCGCAACGCCAGAGGGTCAAAGGCCGGCAACTCCTGATAACTCGACGTCATCGTCGGGCTCAGCCACCCCGTTTCGAGCAGCGCGACTGCATCCACGTCCGGATGCCGCATCGCCCACGCGAGTGGGGCGAGACCGTCTCCGCTGAAGCCATGTGCGCCGAGGCGGGTGGCGTCGACGTTGGCTTCGTTGCGCATCCTCGCCAGCGTGACGTCGAGGTCACGCATCAACTCCTCGATGATCAAGGCCTCCCGCACGAGCCCGTCCGCGACGATCGACTCGCGGGGCTGCCGCTCGGCATAGGCGACGACATACCCATGACTGGCGAGGTCTTCGGCAGTCAGCGCCACCGACACGGCGCGCAACGTGCCCACGATGAGGGGGAAGCGCCCTGGCGCAGGGGGGGCATCCCGAATCGCCGTCATGGCGGCATCGGTGTACGACGTCCACTCGGCGTCAGTCAGGGTGAGGCCCATCGTGCGAGGGAAGTCTGCCCGGTGTCCCTGCGTGGCCGCTCCCCCGGCCGCGATGTAGTCACCCACGGTCAGCGTGCGGCCCTGCGTGTCCGCCGGCGACGGATACCAGACGTGGATCCGGAAACTGCGCGCGCGATCCGGAGTGCGAGCGTCCACGTCGACACGTCCGCCCATCACGCGGGTTGGATCGCTGACGGAGAGGATTTTGAACCCGGCGCGATACGGGCCGTCTGGAACGACGGGGTCGATGGAGCCGACTGGTCCGGGTGCGCCCAGGCAGACGGCGACGAGTAGAGTGATGGGCAACATGGTGGCCGGGATAGTAGCCGAGGACAGGTGACGCGATGGCCGGAATGGGACGAACTTGCCTGTAACAGAGGCCGGGTGCGCCTCAGGAGACTCCCAGTTGGTCGTGGAGAAACGTGACGAGCGCCTCTGCGAGGATTGCTGAAAACGACGACCTGGAGGCGGCCGAATCACGGACGCCGGTGAAGTGACTCTCGATCTGGAGGCCCGGCAATATCAGCGTGTGACGGCTCGTGCTGTAGCCTCCATTGAAGTACGGATCGGCGCCTGGCCCCGGCATCGATGGGCTCGGCACGGACGGCACCCGACCGCTCAGCAGTCCGCCAAGTGACTGTGGGCCTCGCAGCAGGGCGGACGAGGACAGCGGTGATGCGCCGGACATCAGGCGCAGACTGCTCGACGAAAGAGCTCCGATGGCGTCGAGGTGGCTGTCCGGCTGATTGAGGGTCTCGATGGAGAGGAGATACCCGAGCTCAAGTCGCGCAATGGGATGACCGTGTCCGTGCAGGTCGACGTAGAAGCCGGTGCCAGACCGCTGCCGCACGGCGCTGGCCGCCTGTTCGATGAAGGCGTGATACTCCTCCCACGCCCGCACGGCCTCGGGGTTGCCCTGGGCGGCCTCCACGACTTCACGGTTGGCATCCAGCTTCGTCCGCCGCAGGTGCACGATGACCAGGTGCGGCGCGCGGCCCGTGCGGCCGCGAAGCGCGTCGACCAGCGCCCGGCCCAACTCGACCGTGTTGGTATCGGTGGCGGTGGTGCCGACCGTCCGATTCGGAATGGACGCCGGTGCAAGCGCGCCGCCATGCGGCACGGAGATCACCACGGGCAGGTCGCCCGGCACGTACTCGACGTAGTTCGACGTGCCGAAGCAGGTGACGCCAACACTGCCGGCGCAGACCGCAGGCGACTGCGGTGCGGGCGCTCCGCCGGCCGGCGACGTCGGCGCCGACGCTCCGCCACAACCCGTGGCGACCCACGCGACCGTCATCAGCAGCGCGTACCGCCGCTTCGTCGCTCGACTGTCCATGGCCGTGGATCGTGGCACGGCATGCGGAGGGTGTCTACCAGTCCGGAGTGTGCGGAATCAGACGCGGGTTGACTCCGCCGCGACTTGTGTAGACCATCGACACGAGGAGACTGCATGCGACGTGAACAACGACGACTGGCCCTGGGGATGATGGCGCTGCTGGTGTGTGGCGGGTTCACACCCGCCAGCGCTGAGGCGCAGGCGACCAGGACGCCGCTGATTTCAACTGAGCAGGTGGCCGCGCTGGTCGGCCAGCCGCAACTCGTACTGCTGCATGTGGGCCCCGCACAGGCCTATCCAGCACGCCACTTGCCTGGCGCGCGACTGACCACGACTGCCGACATCAGCGTCCCGGGCGCACTCGCGGACGGCACCACCCTGAACCTGCAGCTGCCCGACGCCGAGACGCTCAAGGGACAACTCGAGGCGCTCGGTATCTCCGACGACTCCCACATTGTCGTCTACGCCGCTGCGCCCGGCATGACCGCCAGCGCCACGCGGGTGATGGTGACGTTGCAGGCCGCGGGGCTTGGCGATCGCGCTCAGCTGATGGACGGTGGGCTGACGAAGTGGGCGGCGGAAGGCCGAGCGGTGACTGACCAGGTGCCCGCGCCGACCACCGGATCGCTGCGCGCCCTCGAGATGCGTCCACTCGTCGTGGATGGGGACGAGGTGCAGGCCAGAATCGGCGCGCCCGGCACGACCATCGTTGACGCGCGGACACCGGCCTTCTACAGCGGCGCCTCCACCGGCGGCAGCCAGCAGGCGCCCCACAAGACGGGCCACATCGTCAGCGCCGTGAACGTGCCGTTTTCGTCGCTCTACGACGCGCAGGGCCAGTTCCGTCCCGTCGACGAACTGCGCGCGGCGTTCACGTCAGCCGGCGTCAAACCCGGTGATCAGGTAATCGCGTACTGCCACATCGGACAGCAGGCGACCGTCGCGGTCTTCGCCGCGCGACTCGCCGGCTTCGACGTCCGCCTCTACGACGGCTCCTTCGAAGAGTGGTCGAAGCGGGATGGGGCGGTGGTGATCAAGAAATAGTGCCTGGCGCGCCGTAGCTTTAGCGAAGGTCGGGCGAGGTGCGAGGTGCGAGGTGCGAAGTGCGAGGTGCGAAGGCCGGCCAGCACGAAGAGGGGCCAGCGGATGGGATGCACATCGAAGTTGTCACGCCATGCGCCTTTGATTCGTGCTTCAAGGTCGGGCAGCGGGTCGGTGCCGGTCGCTCGACGGTAGCAATCAACTGCCGACCAGCTTGAGATGTAGCCGAGCAACTGGTCACGGGTCCAGTGCGCGGTCATTGCAAAGCGCGGCATCGGCACTGTTGGCCACGGAAACGACAATGAGCGGTACTCATCGTCGACGTACTCCCGTCCTGCCGGCCAGTAGTCGTTCAACTGGGTGTACTGAAAGTGATGGACAAGGGCGTCGACCTCCGGACTGTCGGAGGTGAGCCGTGCGTAGCCCCAGACGGCCAGCACGCCTCCCGGCCTGAGCACGCGCGCAGCCTCCGCGTAGAAATCCGGCAGTACCAACCAGTGAGCCGCCTGCGCCACGGTGACCGCGTCACAACTCGCATCGGCCAGGCCCGAGTGGTCGGCGGATGCGACACGATAGGTGATGCGTTCGTGACGGGCGGCATTGGCGAGTTGCGCCCCGCTCGCATCGGTGGCGATGACCTCTTGAAAGTGACGCGCGAGCATCAAGGCCGCCTGACCGCTGCCCGTGGCGCAATCCCAGACGCGAATGGGCGAGGGGGCCACTGTGGCCAACCACTCGCCCAACGCGTCCGGATAGGTAGGACGAAACTCCGCGTACGCGGCAGCCTGCGCCGAGAAATGGTCAGCTACCCATTTCCCCATTCCGCCATTTCCTCATTTCCCCATTTCCTCATTTCCCCACTTTCACGCCTGCCAGTCGCGCCACGCCGGCCAGTGTCGTCTGTGCGGCGTTGAGGCCGAGGAGGAAGTCCTTGTCCGAGAACGTCGACATGACATCGGTCGGCTGATGCCAGTGCGGGTTCCAGCCGGCGCCGGTCTGCATGCCGCGCTCGTTTTCACGCAGGCTGATGGCGGCCACCCGATCCTGGAACGGACGCGAATCCGTGTTGGTCATGTGCGGGCCAAGGGTGGCAGGGTAGTGCGTCGTGTAGGCGTCAGCCGCGAGCTTGAGCTCGAGCGCGAGCTTCATTGACGCCTCCGCAAACTTGGAGTCGGACTGCCACTCGATGTTCACGTCGGCTTCGGGGCGCTGCTCCGGGTTGAGCGTGCCGTCGGGACGGGGCCGACCGTGATCCCACATCATCATGTCGTGCTGGATCATGCCCAGCCACTTCGGCTCTGGGTACTTGCCCGACCCCGCGGGGCTCTCGATGCCCTGCAGCTTTTCGCGCTGATTGACGTAGGCCCACGCGCCGTTGAGGCCGCTTTCTTCGTTGTTCCAGAGGATGAAACGGATCGACACGTCGCTCGTGACCCCCGGCTGGTGAAGGATGCGCGCCAGCTCCATGACCAGCGCGGTGCCTGACGCATCGTCGTTGACCGCCTGGCCCTTGCCAAGGCCGTCCATGTGCGCGCCGATGATGTACATCTCCTGCGGACGGGTCGTGCCGATCTTCGTGCAGTAGACCTGCTGACGTTCACCCGGCGTGCTCAACTCGGCGTTGATCTCGCGCAGGCGGGGGTCCGGCTGGTTCTCGAGGCCGTTGTTGACGCCGGTGCGCCCCCGGTAGCCGTACTGCGTGGAGCCACCCTCACGCCCGCGCCGCACCCATTCTGGAGATCCGGGTTCGGGCGGTGCCGGCGGAGCAGGCGGCGCGCCACCAGCTCGTCCGGCGCCCTGCCCGCGTCCCGCACCCTGCCCGGCGCGGCCTCCGGTCTGACCACCCTGGCGTCCGGCGCCACCACCCCCGGCACGGGCCGCCTGAGCGGCACGTGCGGCCACCGTGGCCGGATCGGTGGCCTCATCGGACGGGTACTGATAGGTGATGCGTTCGGTGTTGGAGCATCCGTAGCTCTTGAGTTGGGCTTCAATCCAGTCGATCGCATCGCGATTGCGTTTGGTGCCCTGCTGGCGATCGCCGAACTGCGCGAGGCCCTCGATGGTCTTCTTGTACCGCGCCAGATCGAGTTGACCGACGAGCTCCCGAATCGGATCGGCCTGCGTCGGCGCCTGTTGCGTTGCTACGGGCGCGCCGACAGAGAGCGCACCCACCACCAGCATGGATGTCAAGGTCTTTCGCATATG
Source organism: uncultured Acidimicrobiia bacterium (assembly GCA_966252305.1). Classification (GTDB taxonomy): domain Bacteria; phylum Acidobacteriota; class Vicinamibacteria; order Vicinamibacterales; family SCN-69-37; genus SYFT01. The sequence continues at coordinate 19,760 of CBINOO010000049.1, read as the reverse complement.
CGGCAGTCTACACCGGGTCAGCTGCGGCGTGTCCCCCGTTCTGCCGTCGAGTCCGGCAGGTTGGAGACATCGGGCACGGGCACCCCGAGCGCCGACGCCAGATCGATCTGGTGTTCCTGTTCCTGGCGCAGGATTTCGCGAATGTCCTCCGCGATGGCGTATTCACCAAGCGCCTCGCACTGCTTCACTCGTGCGCGGTACTCCCGCACGGTGACGTTTTCGTTCTCGAGGTCGGCCTGAAGCATCCCCATGGCATCCTCGGGCACCTCGACCTTGAGCGGGACCGTGGTTGGTGTGCCGCCCAGGTAGTCGATTTGTTTGGCGATGGTCAGGGCATGCTGCAGTTCTTCGCCCGCATGTTTCTTGAGCTCATCGGCAATGGCCATGTATTGCGCGCCGGTCAGCACCTGCGAGTACACGGTGTAGGCAATGATCGCCTGATACTCACGGGCCAGGTCACGGTTGAGGTCGTCGATTAACGCCCGTCGCGCTTCGTTGTTTCCTGTACTCGCCATCATCTCTCCTTCGAAGGAACCGGTCAGAGCAGGCCCTTGACCACCACAAATGCGGTGGCAAGCGTGCTGATCCCAGCGACGATCGCCACCACGCCGTCATGCGCAACCAGCGACAGGCCGAACGCGACCAGCGCGAGTCCCGCCAGGTTGGCGCTGAAGGGCACGACCTCCATGAACGGCAACATCAATGCAATCAGCACACACAACGCGGCCACGACCCGCGCCCCGCCCGCGCTGACCAAGTACGTCAATCGCGGGTGAACCACGCTGTCCGCCCACTTGGCGGGCTTGCGCAGCCATGACAGGGCTTTGCGGAGTTTGCCGCTCGCGACCGATCGCTTGAGCATCCAGTTGGGCAACCAGAACTCCGATCGGCCAATGAGCATCTGGCCTGCCACCAGCAGAATCAGGATGCCGGTGGAGGTCGGTACGCCCGGAATGTCACCGACGACCGGCGCCACCACGATGAGGCCGGCGAGCAACATCCACGGCCCGAACGAACGTGGACCCACAAGTTCATACAGGGCGCGCAACGTCACCTTCTGGCGACGTTGCGCAAGCCCGTCCATGCGTTCGATCAACTGCGAGGTACTGTCGATCGCTTTCGCCATGCGCCGCGCGTTAAACGGGATTGCGGCCCTGAATGATGCGAATCAGCATCACCACAATCGCCACCACGAGCAACAGGTGAATGAGGCCGCCGAGCGTGTATGACGTGACCACGCCGAGCAACCACAACACAACCAGAATGAAAAAGAGTGTCATCATCGGGTTTGATCTCCTGACACTCACTCCTTGCAGGGGTTGTGCCAGATCAAGGGCTCTTGCCTTTGATGGCGCGTCCGACATCCAGACCCACGTCCGGTTCGTCGTGGGTGCCTGTCACACGAATGGGCACCACCGCGCCCGCGCCGTCCTTCTTGAAGAGGGGACTGACCAGAGTGAGCAGGAAGCCCTTGACGCCATCGGCGAGGTGGCCCAGCGTGGCGTCGAGTCGTGCCTCTCCCTTCATGTCCAGCGCGCCGTCGGCCACGCCATAGGTCCCGACCAGCGAGATGGTCGCGCCTGGCGCAGAGAACGTGAGCTCCGAAAAGCGCACGGTGGAGTCCGCGAGTGAGAATCGGCCGTCCACATCCAGCGGGGCCGTGGCCACAGGTGCGTCGTCGGGCTTCCCCTGGGCTCGCCTGCTCAGGTCGTCCACACGCGCCTGCGCGGCATCCGGGCCGAGGTGAGCGTGGCGTACCTGCATCCGTCCCTCAACCTGCATGCGCGACACCGCCGTGCCGTCGCCGTGGGGCAGCAGGAAGTGCGCGTCCAGCGTGATGCGGCCCACCATGATCGGTTCCCGGGAGGGCACGACCAGCCGCAGGGCGTCTTCCGCGCGGCCATCCGCCATGGAGAACTCGAGGTCGACGCGCCGACCTTTTGCACCGGGCGAGCCGGTGATGGATCCGGACGCGGTGAAGTCGCTCTCGGCGAGCGTGCCCCGCACGTCGGAGAGATGCAGATCGCCGCTGGTGCAGTCCACCGTGGCGATGAACTCGGTCGTCAGGTTGACCGGATGGCCGCCCTCGTCGATTTCGAAGTTTGGCGTCTTCGATGAACCGTCGACCTGCAGTTCGGCAAGCGCCCCCGTGAAGTCGCCCTCGGCATCCACGGTGCCTGCCAGTCCCTTGATCGTGTTGAAGTCGGCGTCGGTCAGGGTGAACGCGCCACTCAGTGGGCTGGCGCCCGGCGCGTCGGGCCGCAGCGGCCCGAATGACCCCCGTGCTTCGAATCGCCCTTTTGGCTGCGGGTTGGTAACCACCGCGTGGTAGTCCATGGCGCGGTCGAATCCGACCTCCAGCAGCTCGAGTTCTCGCACAGGAAACGCCCTGATCGGGCCATTCAGATCCTTCGGCGTGTACACAAGCTCCGCATCCAGGGCGACGACGCGGGAAAGGACCGGGTCCACCGGGTCCATCGGGGCCTTCGCCTTCGGGGCCTTCGGGTCCGACGGGTCTTTGGGCTCGGGCGGGTCGCGAGGCACCGTGAAGCGAAACCCTTCGAGTTCGACGAGCTGGGCGCGGCCGCGGATGACGTGCCAGAGTCCGGGCACCACTGCAAACCGGCGCACGACGATGAACGGCGGCACGGAGTGCGGATCCTGGTTGCGATGGATGCGCAGCCCGGTGCCGGTGATGCGCACGGTCGGAAAGACGTCGACATCGAGCGACTCGAGCACCACGTCTGCGTCCAGCCCCGTCGCCAGGGCGTCAACGATCCGCTGCTTGACGGCGGCGTCGCGCAGGTAGACACCAATCCCGATCCAGACCAGCACGATCGCGGTCGCTATTCCAATGGCTGCTCTTGTTGCGAACCGCACGCCCCTCCTGCCTGTGCCCGAAAAATCCGGCCACGATTTTGAATAGAGCAAGTCAGGTACCGGCGCAGTTGCCGGTGGCGCGGCAGTGGAGTGCCACCAAGTGGTGGCAACGTGCCACTCCTGGGCAGACGTCAGTCAGGAGAATCGTGTGGCGCGGCGAGGATTCGGCGAATCTCTTCGAGCAACACGTCGGGAGGACACGGCTTGACGATGACGCGATTAAATCCGGAAGAACGTGCCTGCTCGCTGTTCACGACGTGGGAATACCCCGTGACGGCAATCAGGGGAACGTCGCGTGTGGCCGGGTTGGCTCTGAGCTGCCGGGCGATGTCAAACCCGGAAAGCCCGGGCAATTCGAGGTCCGTGACCACGATATCGGGCGTGTGTTGCTCGGCCAGCGACAACGCCTCCGACCCGTTGGTCGCGGTCACGACGTGAAAGCCGAAGCCCGAGAGGTAGATGTCCCAGATATCGAGGGCATCGCGGTAGTCATCAACGAGAAGGATCGTGGCGGAAGACATTAGGTATATTGCCCATGTTGAATCAAGACACATGCCAGCAGCGAGACGGCGCCGAATCGATCGAGTCGGTGCTGAGGACGCTTGTGCACGACGTGCGGTCCCCACTCGGCGTGGCTGATGGGTATATCCGGTTGCTGCTTGGCGGCAAGCTGACGAACCCGGAAGACCAGCAGCGTGCCCTGACGGCGACGCGCGATGCCCTTGTCCGCATCTCCGCATTGTGTGACCTGGCCACTCAATGTGTGCAACCAGCGGCGTCCGTGCCCCTGCCTCGGATTCCCGCGCTCCTGCTCTGTGAGCGGGTGTGGGACGCCACCGGACAGGCCCGCCCCTCCAAGGCTCCTGAGGCGCTGGCCGCCACGGTGTGTGTGGGGACGAGCCTGGATCGCGCGGTCGAGGCCATCGTCTGCGTCCTTGGCACCTCGATATACGTCACGTGCTCGCGGCATGAGCTGTCGCTGGCATCAGACGCCGGCGGGGGAGCATCGGCCGGCTCACTTGAACGCACGGCCGCGGAGCGCCTGCTGACTAACGTCGGCGCCCGTCTCGACCGTTCGGCCGCGGACCATCAGGTCGCGGTCATTTTCCCTTTTGATGGAGATCACGCATGAACGCCAGACTGGCGGTTGTTGACGACGACGCAGCTTTCACGACGTACCTGCAGACCCTGCTGACCGAACGCGGGTTCCACTCGGACGTCTATTCAAGCGGTACGGACCTGCTTGCCGCCTTGCGATCCGGGCGCACGCCTGACGTGATTCTGCTCGACGTGCAGATGCCCGGCCTGGATGGCCTCGAGACGCTGCGCGAGATCCGGAGCCTGAGTCCCGCCACCGAGGTCATCATGTTGTCAGGGCGTCAGGCCCCGGCCACGATCATTGAAGCCGTCCGGCTGGGCGCGGCGGACTATGTGCTCAAAGGCCACGATGACAGTGGCATGACCATCGCCGCCGTTGAAGGCGCCGTGCGCCACGCGTTGGAACGGCAGCAGATGGGCGCGGAGATTGCGCGGCTCAGCGCCCAGATGGCTGAAGACCCTGCGGGTCTGCAGCCCTATTGGAGCTCGAGTCCAGCGATGCGGGCGGTCATGGAGATGATTGACCGCGTGGCTGACAGTTCCGTCGGCGTGTTGCTCCGGGGTGAGACCGGCGTCGGCAAGGAAGTGATCGCGCGCGAGCTGCATCGACGGTCCGACCGTCGAACGCAGCCGTTCGTGAAAGTGAATTGCGCCGCGCTGCCGGCTGAATTGCTGGAGAGCGAGTTGTTCGGCCACGAGCGGGGCGCGTTCACCGGCGCCGGGACACAACGCGTCGGCAAATTCGAGGCGGCGCACCAGGGCTCGATGATGCTCGACGAGATCGGTGAAATGCCGGCGGCGCTGCAGGCCAAGCTGCTGCACGTCGTGCAGGACCAGGCGTTGACCCGCCTGGGCAGCAATCGAGTGATTGACGTGGACTTCCGTCTGATCGCCGCGACCAACCGCGACCTGGAGGCCATGGTGCGCGACGGGTCCTTCCGCGAGGACTTGTATTACCGCCTGCGCGTGGTGGAACTCCAGATTCCCCCGCTGCGTGAACGCCGCGACGAGATCCCCGCGCTGCTCGAGTACTTCATCGCCAAATACTCGCAGGTGTACCGGCGTCCGGCCATCAAGCCGACCAAGACGTTGCGCGACCTCGTGCTGACGTACGACTGGCCGGGCAACATCCGGGAGCTGGAGAACGTGATCAAGCGCCTGGTCGTGCTGCAGGATGAGTCGTACGTGCTCGGCGATCTCAAGCGGCGGCCCGATGGCGCGCGACCGGTGGTCCGCACGCCGGCGGCGGCCGCGCCGGCCTCAACGCCCGCACCGCCAGGACCTCCGGCGCCGCAACAGCCCTATCAACCGGAACCCGTGCCCGCTGCCGCGGCTGCCTCCGCTGACGGTGACGAGGGGGATGAAGACGACGACAACGTGCCTGTGGTCCTCGGCGAGGACGCGTGCAACCTGCCGGAGTTGGCGCGTGCCGCGGCAGCGCGGGCCGAACGGCAGGCGATCAGCCAGGCCCTCGAGCGATTCCACTGGAACCGGAAGAAGGCCGCGGTCTACCTGACGATCAGTTACAAGACGCTGCTCAACAAGATGAAGGAATACAACCTGCCGTAGGCGGGTGGCGGTGGGGGCTTACCGCTCCCACCGCAGGCCCGCCATCAACGACCGGCGAATGCCGGTCATGCCGTTCCTGCCGTCCTCGAACTCCACGTGCCCCGCGTGATGCAGGTTGCGCCCGGTGACAAACAGTGCCGCGTTGGGACGCACCCGCCATTCCACGTGCAACCGCGACGTCGCATACGCCGGCACCTTGATGGCGGGCACTTCGCCGATCGCACGCAGGAACCAGGTGGCCGTGACCGACGGTGTGGGGCGCAGTGTGGTCACCACCTGAAACTGGTGCCGCGGCGTGATCCCGTTGGTGCGTGCTGCCAGGCCGCCATCACGGCTGTCGGGCCGTGCGGACAGCGACATCGACAGGTGGGAATAACTCGCGGTCGTCCGCCACCACGGGCGCGGCTGAATCTGCGTCGTCACCTCGATGCCGGTGCTGTGCCCCTTCAGCCCATTCCCAAACGAAACCGGTACGATCACCCGCTGACCGTCGGCGTCCGTCTCGGCAAACGGCATGTCGAGTTCGAGACTCAGGACGCGATTGTGGCTGTTGCGGAAGGCAGCCACCGTCCACGACAACCAGGGTCGCCACTGGCTGACCCACCCAAGTTCAACGGCGGTGAGGGCTTCCGAATCGAACTCGGGATTCGGTACGAGTCGAACGAACATCGGCACCGCCGGATTGATCAGGTTCGCGGACGAGTATTCGCGTTCGACCCTCGACGGTGTGCGTACGGCTCGGGCCACCGATGCCGACACCGTCTGCGTCGGCGTGACGGTCCACAACAGGCGCGCGTTGGGCTGCCACTCGAAGCCGCTGAACTGATTGTGTTCGGCCTTGATGCCCGCCGAGACGTCCAGCCGGTTCGGAATCAGCGTGATCTCATCGGCAAGAAACGCGGTCAGCAGGTGATCGGTGCGAATGGGCGGCGTGAAGCCCAGCAGGCCGGTCGTACGCGTGGAGCTGTCGACCAATCGGTAGCCGGCGCCCCAGAGCAGGCCATGGCGTCCAATCACGCGGCCCTGTTGCGCATCGAGGTCATAGACCTGCTGCACCTCGCGGAACTGGAGTTCGTTGCGTGACACCCGGTCGATGTAGCCCTGGACCTGCAGGCTGCGCGGGTTGGACGTGTCCGCGTTCCAACGCAGCATGACGGTGTTGCCGATCTGGAGATCGTCAGACGTGACCGACGGGGAGGCGGGCGGACTGTAGCTCGGGACGGAGTCACGCTGCCCGATGCGTACGCGATAGGAGTCCAGCTGGAGCGTGAACGCGCCGTTGGTGGTCTGCCAGTCGACGCGGCCGCCGCCCTGGAATCCGCGGCCATCGTCATAGCCGCGGTCGAACATCGTGAGCTGGCTGCGCTGCGCGAGGAGCTTGCCCGAGAACCGGTACTGCACGCGTTCGCGGCCGCCGCCATAGGTGACCTCCGCCAGTGCCGGATTGGACGTGCCGACGCCGGCGGTCACCCTCCAGCCGGCCGAAAGCGCGGCGCTCTTGCGGACGATGTTGATCACGCCGGTGACGGCGTTGGCCCCCCACAACGCGCCGCCGGGACCGCGGATGATCTCGACGCGCTCGATGTCCTGGAGCGGGACGTCCTGCGCTTCCCAGTAGGTGCCGGCAAAAAGCGGCGAGTACACCGCGCGCCCGTCGATCAGCACGAGCATGCCGCGCGCGAGGCGATCGGTGAACCCGCGACTGCCGACGGCCCATCGGGTGCCGTCGATGCGGGCCACGTGCAGGCCCGGCACCAGCCGCAGCAGTTCCGCCATCGTCGTGGCGCCCGAGCGACGGATGTCGTCCGACGTGAGGACAAACGCGCTGGCCGGCGCGCGCAGCCGCGATTGCGGCAGGCGCGACGGTGTGGCGATTGAGACCGACATCAGCTCTTCGAGCGAGAGGCCGCGTAGATCCTGGGAGGTCTGCGCGAGCGCCACGGATGGCAGCACGAGCACGAGTCCGAGCGTCCGGAGGAGACGAGAGCGAATGGCAGCGGACATGACCACAACTCCTTACACACGTCCGCGTGCGGCGATGATCGCGCGCACGAGTTGTTCCCGATGGAATGGCTTGGCGACGTGCGCCTGGAAGCCGGCCTGCACACTCAGCGCGACCTGTTCTTCCGACGCATGGGCCGTGACGGCAATGGCAGGCGTGACGCGCCCGGCCTGCCGATCGATGTCGCGAATCTGCGCGACCAGGTCGAAGCCGCTCATCCCCGGCATCGCCAGATCGCACAGCAGCACGTCGTGGGGCTGCTGCCGCCAGATCTCCAGGGCGTCCATGCCCGACGACGCCGTATGCACCTCGGCGCCGGTCGCCGTCAACTGCACCTGGAGCACCTCGAGCGTGTCGGCGTTGTCGTCCACGGCGAGCACACTGAGGCCAATCAACGACGGGGCGCGGTATTCGGCATCGTGGAGCGGCAGTCGCGCGCTGCCTTCGGTGGGCAGGCGCACGGTGAAGGTCGCGCCCTGATTCTTGCCGGCGCTTTCCACCGAGATCGACCCGCCGTGCAACTCCACGAGTTCACGCGCCACCGCCAGCCCGATACCCAGGCCACCGTGTTCCCGTGTCACCGACGAGTCGGCCTGCCGGAAGCGGTCGAAGACGTGGGGGAGGAAGGCCGGCGCGATGCCAATGCCCTCGTCACGCACCTCCAGCGCCACGGCGCTGCCATCGTGCCGAAGTGTCACCGTCACACGACCTCCCGGCGCGTATTTGATGGCATTGGACAGCAGGTTCCACACGACCTGCTTGAGACGGTCGACGTCGCCGACGATGACACACGGCGTCACCGGCATCGACACGTGCAGGCGGATGCGCGCGCCTTCGATGGCCCCACTCTGCGCCTCGACCGCGCTGTCGACCACCGCGCGGAAGTCCAGCGGCTGGCGGTCCACCCGCAACTTGCCGGACACGATGCGTGAGATGTCGATCAGGTCGTCGATGACGCGGGCCTGCACGCGGGCGTTGCGATAGAGGCTCTCGGCGGCCTTGGCCACCACCTCGGGCGTCGGAGTGGTCGTCGCGAGGATCTGCGACCAGCCCACGATGGCGTTGAGTGGTGTCCGGAGTTCGTGTGAGACGGTGGCGAGAAACTCGTCCTTGGTGCGGTTGGCTTCCTGCTCGCGTTTGATCAGCGCCTCGTGTTCGCGCTCCACGCGGAGGCGCTCGTCGATCTCGCGCCGCAGATCCGCGTTGATGCGCGTCAGGTCCTCACGGGCGGCCCTAGTGCGTTTCGCCATGGCGCTGAAGGCTGTGACCAGTTCCCCGATCTCATCGCCCGACACCGGAATGTCCGGCATCCGGAAGTCGTCGGATTTGCCCAGTCCGCGCGCGGCCTCGGCCAGGCGATGGATCGGGTCGGAGATGTGCCGGTGCAGCCGGTGCGACAGCACGAACATGACGCCCGTGGCCAGCACCAGCACGCCAAGGCTGGTCAGCCCGGTGCGGATGAACCGGTCCTCAAGCGTGGACCAGTCACGATCGAGGTAGACCCAGCCGACCGTGGCGCCGTCCAGCGTGACCGGCAGCGTCGCTGACAGCGGACTGCGCTCGATCGTGCCGCGTTCCGGCGGACAGACAAAGGCCGGGCGCGTGTACGTCGCGAGTATTCGCCCCTGACCGTTGTACACACACACCCGCTGGACCTGTGGGCGGAGCCGGAACTGCGCCAGGGTGGCGGCAATTGCCTCAGGGTCTTCGAATGTCACCGCGGCCCGGACGTTTTCCGCGGCGATGGACGCCAGGGACTGGACGTCGTTGTTGGCGATGCGGCGGAAGTTGAAGTAGTCGAGGGCGAGCAGGATCGACAGGGCCGCGAAGAGCACGACCGTGGTCTTGAGCATCGACGTGAGCACCAGCTTGCGGTGCACCGGCTGCCGCGCGAACCAGGCCCTCACTGGCGGCCTCCGAATACCGTCGTGGCCAGTTGCAGCAACTGCGGATGAATCGACAGACCCGCGCGTCGAGCGTTGTCCAGCGAGATCTCGAACCGGAGGCGCCCTCGCGCCGTGTGGAAGTTGATGATGCCGCCTTTGGCGCAGAACCCCGGCGTGTCACCCACGGTCAGCACCGGACGCGCGGCCCAGCCGTCCAGCCGCCAGTGATCGGCCGGCAGCAGGAACGCGATCTCACAGTTGTCGAGAGGGGTGTCCGGCTCGAGGACGCGCACCACGAGGGCGCGTCCCTTTACTCGGGTCTGCGGCGCCAGCGTCGCTACGGCGTCACTCAGCTCTGCAGTGCGCGACAGGCACACCTGCATCGGCCCCTGGTGGGGGAGCGGCCATTCCACGAAATCGGCAAACCGCAGGAGGAAGGCGGCCTTGAGGGTGGCCGCCGGCTGGGGTGTCTGCGGCGAAGACTGCTGGCTCGCGGCGCCTCCCATGAGGCACGCCAACAAGAGCCCCAGGCTGGGCAGGACGCGAAGCATCGGCATCACCCCAGCAAGGGTGATGCCGCCGCCTCGTGCGTCATTCTGGCGTTTCGAACAGTGACGTGGCGTGACGTGGTGCGCCGGGCGGCCAAGAAGTGGCACATCGTTGCCACCATTTGGCCTTGCGATGGCCTGCGGTTATTCCCGCAGAGCCTTCACCGGGTCAAGACGAGCCGCGCGACGCGCCGGAATCCAGACGGCAAACCCGGCGACTGCCAGCAGGGCGACCGCTGTGGCGAGGAAGGTCAGCGGATCGCCTGGCGCCACGTTGACCAGCTGGCTCGCCATGAGCGGCGTGGCGGCAAGGGCCACGGCCAGGCCCACGCCCAGCCCCACGGCCGCCAACGTAAGCCCCTGCGTCAGAATCTGCCGCACGATCATCGGCTGGTCGGCGCCCAGCGCCATCCGCACGCCAATCTCCTGGGTGCGTTGTCCCACCGAGAATGCGATGACACCGTACAGGCCGATGGCAGCCAGCGCCAGCGCGAGACCGCCGAACATCCCCAGCAACATCGCGGCCATCTTGGGAATCGCCACGCTCATGCGGAGGTGTTCTTCCAGGGTGCGTTCGTCATACAGGGCCAGTTCCGGCGCGACGCCGGCGACCGTCTTGCGCACCTCATCGATCGCCGCGGCGGCGCCGCCGTTGACGGCCACCAGCAGCGTGGGATTGGAGCGGTACACCTGCGTAATCGGCAGATACATGACCGATCGCGGCGTTTCCGTCAGCTGACCGTATTTGCCGTCCCTGGCGACGCCGATGACTGTGGCCCACTCACCCGCGGCCCGCACACGACCGCCCACTGCGCTTCGGCCGCGCCAGTATTTCCTCGCCATGGTCTCGTTGATCACCACCACCGGTTCGGTCTCGGCGCGATCCCGCGCCTCGATCCCGCGGCCCTCGACCATCGGCACGCCCAGAGCCTCGAAGTAGCCCCGCGACACCACGCCATAAAACACCACGACGTCCTCGCCCTCGGCCGGTGTGTACCCTTCGATATCGGGGCTTGTGTCAGACGAGCCCCCGACCGACAGGGGAATGAGTGTGGACATCGATACGCGCGCGACGGACGGCAGCGCTTCAAGGCGTTCGATCATCTGGTCCATGAGCGCGACGCCCTTGCTCTCATCCACGTTGAGCGCGCTCAGGTCGAACTCGGCCAGCACACCATCGCGTCGACTGAAGCCGGGATCCACGTCGTACGCATTCACCAGCGTGCGCACGAACAGGCCGGCACTGACCAGCAGCACCATCGCGAGCGCCACCTGCGCGACCACCAGCACACGGCGCAGCCGCGCGCGCCCGGGTGTCGAGGCTCCGCTGCGTGAGGCGCTCAGTGCCGTCTGCAGGTAGGCGCGTGAGCCCTGAAACGCCGGCGCCAGGCCGAACAACACCGTGGCAATCATCACGACGCCGGCGCAGAACGCGAGCACGCGCGGATTCACGGACGCCTCAATCAACACGGGATACGGCAGCGGCGGCAGCAGCGAGTTGATGCTGCTACTGGCCCACATCGCGATGACCAGGCCGGCCACACCGCCCAGCGCCGCCAGCACTGCGCTCTCCACCAGCAGTTGCCGGATCAGCCGCCAGCGGCTCGCGCCCAGCGCCGTCCGCACCGCGAGCTCCTGTTGCCGGGCCACGGCCCGCGCCAGCAGCAGGCCGGAGACGTTGGCGCACGCAATCAGCAGCACGAGCCCGACCACGGCCATGACGATGGTGACCACCGGCAACAGAACCATTGCGGCGCCGTCCTCGGTGAGTGGCGCAATCCGCAGCGTCCATGTCCTGGTGATCTTGTCGTCGCCGACCAGCCGCTCCGCCAGCGTGCGCACCTGCGCTGCCGCCGAGTCTGTGTCGGCCCCGGGAGCAAGCCGGGCGATGGCCGTCAGCCATCCGCTGCCGCGCGCGTCGAGGACGTTTCGTCCTGACAGCTGGGGATGCCGTGTGACCGGCAGCCACATCTCCATCGAGAGTCCGCCCATCGCACCGCGGAAACCTTCGGGCGCGATGCCGACGATCGTGTACGGCGCCCCGTTGATGTTGACCGCGCGGCCGACGACATCAGGCCCACCATCAAACCGCGTGCGCCACAACGTATCGCTGATGACGACCACCGGCTGCCTGGCGCGTTCATCCTCAACCGTCAGCATGCGGCCATGCGCCGCGCGCACGTTGAGCACGTCGAACATGTTGCCCGTGACCACCTCTGCCCAGACGCGCTCGGGGGAGCCCGTCTCGGTGCGCATGGTGACAGCCATCATGTCCTTGGCCGCAATCCCCGTGAAGGCCGGCAACGCGGCTTCGCGTGCATCCAGGTAGTTGGGATACGAAAAGCTCAGCGTGTTCCGCGTCGGGGAGGCAAACCGCACCATCACCAGTTCGGTGGCGCGGGGGACGCCCGGCAATGGCTGCAGCACGAGCGCATCGATCCAGCTGAAGGTCGTGGCATTGGCGCCAATCGCCAGCCCGAGCGTGAGGATGATCGCGACCGAAAAACCAGGGCGGGAACGGAGGCCGCGCCAGGCATATCGAAGGTCCTGCAGGGTCATGAGGGTGCTCCAGACGTGAAGGCGCAGCCAGAGGGCGTGGCGCAGAGCGCCGGTGCTGCGCCGGGTGAGATCGCGGCGAATGGCGTCGGGGCTGTGGCCGGCGGACGCCAGGAACGCGGCCTGTGCGGACAGGTCTGCCATCCACTGCTGCTGCCACTGCCCGCGGCGCGCCGCCGGCACCAGCCACGCGCCGGCATTGACGATGCGTGTGACCAGGGGAGGCAGGGTGGATGACAGGGGGCGCATCGTTACTCCGTCGCGCGCGCGTTGGCGCGAAGCAGGGGATACCGCTCCAGCGCCTCGGTCATGGCCCTCGTCCCGCCGGCGGTGATTTCAAAATACCGGCGGGCTGGGCGGCCCTCCTTGTGGGCGACCGACTCCGGCTCCCACTTCGAGCGGACGTAGCCCAGTTCTTCGAGGCGCTCAAGCGCCGGATACACCGTGCCTGACGTCAGCCCCGTGGCGTCCATGATGTCGAAGCCGAACCGCCGCCCCCTGTCGAGGGCCTGCAGGATGGCCACTGTGCCGAGTCCCAATCGTGTAGTGCGCATGGCTTATGCCGAATTCCAACATAGTATACGCGCGCGCCGCGGCACCAGTTCCCGCGCGCTCGGATGGCGAGATGGCGAGGTGGCGAGATGGCGAGGTGGCGAGATGGCGAGGTGGCGAGATGGCGAGGTTCCGAGGTGCCGAAGTTCCGAGGTGCCGAGGTGCGGAACTTCGGGACTTCGGCACCTCGGGACTTCGGGACTTCGGCACTTCGGCACTTCGGCACCTCGGAACTTCGGCACTTCGGCACCTCGGAACTTCGGAACTACCGCACCTCGGAACCTCGAAACTTCGGCTCGATGTCGACCGGCACGCCCGTGAGTTTGTCGAGCACGGCCTGCACCTCCGGCCGGATGACCACCATCGTCTTGAGCAGGTTCTGCGCGGCGGCGTAGTCGCCGTTGGCCTGGATGGTCATGATGTCGCGCGTCAGGTTGGCGACCGCGTCCTTGATCTTGTCGGCGACGATGGAGAAGGTGCCGTCGGCGTTGACGACCACCGCGCCGTGGTCGAGCAGGTAGTTGAGCTGGAGGACCTGCCCGCGGCCATGCGCCGACGTGAGACCAAAGCGGATGGACCGGAACGATGACGCGAGGAAGGTCGTGTACATCGTCCGCGCGACATCAGCCGAGATCGTCCCCTTGTCCGCCAGCTGCTGCAGCGCCCAGAGGCCGGAGATGTCGGCCTTGGCTTCTTCAAGTGCCCCGTACGTGTCCTTGAGGGCTTCACGGGCCGAGATGTTCGAGCCGAAGACCGCCTGCGGTCCGAGCCCGTGCATCAGTTCGTGCATGAGGATGTGCGTGAAGAAGGCGTCAAAGGAGACGTTGGCCCGGTCGGCTGGCGCGATGGCCACCTGCGCGATTGGAGTCAGCACGTGCTTGAACTTGGCTTCCTGCGTGTTCTTGAGCATCACGCGTTTGGAGCCCATCTCGCGGATGACGCGATCGTCGTTGGGCAGGTTGAACGCCGCCGTCTGCACGCCGCGGTTGCCGTCGCCCGCGCTGAAGACGACGTTGACCACACGCATCGGCGCCATCGCGCCAATCTTCGGGCTGCGGAACTTCGGGTCGATGGGCAGCTGGTCTTCCAGCCCCTGCAGCTCGCCACCAAACACATTCAGCTTTGCCGTCTCCGCATCGTCGCGCACCGTGATGAAGGCTTCAAAGCCCGCCTTGTAGCCGAACCACGCGTCTTCATAGGTTTCGTAGGGGCCGATGGTGGGCTCGATGGACGCGTCCAGTTCCATCCACGCGACGTCGGAGGCGTAGTAGTCGTTGCTGGCAAAGGCGTCAGCGCGCAGTTCAAGGAAGCGCTTGAGGGTGGGCTGGGTCGTCAGCGAGGCGGCCCTGCGCAGGTGGGCGGCCACCGCGTTGAGCGTGTTCTGATACTCGACCGAGTAGGGCACCGCCATCAGCGAGCCCGCGCTGTTGCGGCGGATGACCGAGAAGAATCCGACGGCCAATGCGCGGTCCGCCCCCTTGAGGGTGTTCATCCACGCCTCGACTTCTTCTTTGGTCGCATCGGTCGGGTAGTAGTTGGCCTGCGGCGGCTTGGGGCCGACGCCGTCGATGAACGGCTCGTTTTCGTCGAGCCGCGACCACGGGCCCTTGTTGATCAGAAAGTAGTGCAGGCGCTTGCGTCCCTCTTCAGACTGGTCGGCCGCGAGCTGCGCCAGCAGGCTCGAGTTGCCGGCCCACACCTGTTCGAGGAACAAGCCGTCAAACAACCGGGCGGCCTTGACCAGTTCGTCGAGAGCCTGGCGTTCGTTGGGTGGGAGCGCCGAGAGGTCGGCGCCGATCTCCACCGGCGTAAAACGGGCGATCTTGGCGTCGAGCGGGGATGGGGGCACCTGGGGCTCCGAGGGGGCTTGGGCCGTGCAGGCCGGGACAAGGGCAAGCGACACAAGCAGGACTGAGGCCTTCTGCGCAGCGTTCATGGCCTGATTGTGCACGAATTTGCACAGGGTGGCACAGCCAGGCCGGTTACCGGACTGTGCGGGGCCGGGACTACAATAGAACGCTTACGGCGGCCCTAAAGGGCCGCCCCACGAGAGTCATGTGGGGCGGGGCTTCAGCCCCGCCGGGCACGTAGGGCGGGGGCTTCAGCCCCGCCGACAGATGAAGGATGACAATGAAGAACAGAGCTCCAGAGGACGCACAGGCCGAGAACGCCGCCGAGATTGCCATCGAAACGCGGGAGTGGCTCGAATCGCTCGATTACGTGCTGCAGACCGGCGACCGCAGCCGTGTGTTCCACCTGCTGGATTCGTTGCGGACGCGTGCGCGCGCCGCCGGATTCCGCGAGACGTTTTCCTCGAATACCCCCTACATCAACACGATTCCCGAGTCCGAGCAGGTGCCGTACCCCGGCGACCGCGAACTCGAACGCCGCATCAAGAGCTTCGTGCGCTGGAATGCACTGGCCATGGTCGTGCGCGCCAACCGCGAGTCGGACGGCATCGGTGGCCACATCTCCACGTACGCGTCAGCCGCGACGTTGTATGAGGTGGCGTTTAACCACTTCTTCCGCGGCAAGGACGCCGGCCACGACGCCGACATCATCTACTTCCAGGGCCATGCATCACCTGGCGTGTATGCACGCGCGTTCCTGGAAGGACGCCTGTCCGAGCAGCACCTCCACAATTTCCGTCACGAACTGCGCGAAGGCGGCGGCCTGTCGTCATACCCGCACCCGTGGCTGATGCCCGAGTTCTGGGAATATCCGACCGTCTCGATGGGCCTCGGCCCGCTGATGGCGATCTACCAGGCGCGCTACAACAAGTACCTCGAGAATCGCGGCCTCAAGCCGGTCTCCAACCAGAAGGTGTGGGCGTTCCTCGGCGATGGTGAAACCGACGAGCCGGAAGCGCTGGGCGCCATCTCGCTGGCCGCCCGCGAAAAACTCGACAATCTGATCTTTGTCATCAATTGCAACCTGCAGCGCCTCGACGGTCCGGTGCGCGGCAACGGCCAGATCATCCAGGAACTGGAAGCCGTATTCCGTGGCGCGGGCTGGAACGTGATCAAGGTCCTGTGGGGACACGAGTGGGATGAACTGCTCGCGCGTGACACCGAAGGCCTGCTCGTCAAGCGGATGGGCGAGATTGTCGACGGCGAATACCAGCGCTACGTCGTCGAGGACGGCGCCTACCTGCGCAAGCACTTCTGGGGCGCGGATCCGCGACTGGAAGCGATGGTGCGGCACCTCTCGGATGCCGACCTCAAGAAGCTGCACGTGGGCGGCCACGATCCCGTGAAGGTGTACAACGCGTATCGCGCGGCCGTGAACAGCAACGGCACACCCACCGTCGTGCTCGCGCGCACGATCAAGGGCTACGGCCTGGGTGAGGCGGGCGAAGGCAAGAACATCACGCACCAGCAGAAGAAGATGAATGAGGGCGACCTCAAACACTTCCGCAGCCGCTTCAACGTGCCGATCTCGGACGAACAGGTCGCCGACGCGCCGTTTTATCGTCCGGCCGACGACTCCGCGGAAATGACGTACATGCGGAGCCGCCGCCAGGCACTCGGCGGTTCGGTGCCGCGTCGTGTCGTGCGCGCCGAGCCGCTGCCGATGTCGGTGCAGACGTCGCTCGCGCAGGAGTTCGACGAGTTCTACAAGGGCACCGAAGGCCGCAAGGCGTCGACGACGCTCGTGTTCGTGAAGATGCTGACGAAGCTGCTCAAGGAAAAGCAGATTGGTCAGCTCGTGGTGCCGATCGTCCCCGACGAAGCGCGCACTTTCGGCATGGAGTCGCTCTTCAAGCAGGTCGGCATCTACTCGAGCATCGGTCAGCTCTACGAGCCGGTCGACCGTTCGCAGCTGCTGTATTACAAGGAAGCGAAGGACGGCCAGATCCTCGAAGAAGGCATCACCGAGGCCGGCTCGATCTCCTCATGGATTGCCGCCGGCACGGCGTACGCCGCACACGGCATCAACACGATCCCGTTTTTCATCTTCTACTCGATGTTCGGGTTCCAGCGCGTCGGCGACTTCATCTGGGCCGCCGCCGATGCCCGTTGCCGCGGCTTCCTGCTGGGCGGCACGTCAGGGCGCACGACACTGGCCGGTGAAGGCCTGCAGCACCAGGACGGCAACAGCCATACCCTGGCGCTGACCGTGCCGACCTGCCGCGCGTATGACCCGTGTTTCGCCTACGAACTCGCGGCGATCATCGAAGACGGCATCCGCCGGATGTACATCGACGCGGAAGACTGCTTCTACTACATCACCGTGATGAACGAGCAGTACGACATGCCCGCGATGCCGGAAGGCGCGCGTGAGGGCATCATCCGCGGCCTCTACAAGGCCGTGCCGGCCGGCGACGTGAAGAAAGCGAAACATCGCGCGCAGCTCATCGGCAGCGGCACGATCCTCAACGAAGTCATCAAGGCGCAGGGCATGCTCGCCGACTACGGCGTGGCCGCCGACGTGTGGAGCGCAACCAGTTACAACGAGCTCTACCGCGACGGCCATGCGTGTGAACGGTGGAACCGCCTGCACCCAACCGAGACGCAGAAGGTGCCGTATGTTACCGAGTGCCTGGCGAAGACCGAAGGCGTGATCGTGGCGGCGTCCGACTACCTCAAGAGCCAGCCCGACATGGTGTCGCGCTGGGTGGGCCGCAAGATGACCACGCTGGGCACCGACGGCTTCGGCCGCTCCGAGGATCGCCAGTCCCTGCGGGATTTCTTCGAAGTCGACGCCCGCTACATCGTCATTGCCACGTTGTCGGCGCTCAAGGATGAAGGCGCGATTGACGGCAAGGTCGTGGCGAAGGCCATCAAGGACCTCGGCGTGAACCCCGAGAAGCCCAACCCGGCGATTTCGTAAGCGGAGCGAACCAGACACATGGCTGCCGAAATGAAGGTCCCCGAACTTGGGGAAAACGTTGAGAAGGGTGATGTCGTTCGCGTGCTCGTGAGCGAAGGCGACACCATCGCGGTGGACCAGCCGATCTTCGAGCTGGAAACCGACAAGGCCACGATTGAAGTGCCATCCACCGTGGCGGGCAAGATCACCAAACTGCTCGTCAAGCAGGGTGAGAAGGTCAAGCCCGGGCAGGTCGTGCTCGCGGTGGAGGGGGGGGCCGAGGTTCCGGAGTCCCGAGGTGCCGAAGTGCCGAAGGAACGAGGTGCCGAAGTGCCGCAGGAACGAAGTGCCGAGGTGCCGAAGGATCGAAGTGCCGAAGTGCCGGAGTCCCGAGGGGCCCTGGTGGATTTTCCGACGCCAACGGCGCCCGCATCAGCACCAGCGGCACCGGCACCAAAGGCGACGGCAACTCCTGAGCCCTCGCCGGCCGGCAGTGTGCCGGCGGCGCCATCGGTTCGTCGTTTTGCGCGTGAGCTGGGTGTCGATATCGCCCAGGTGAAGGGCTCGGGTCCGGGTGGGCGGATCGGCTCTGAAGACGTCAAGGCCCACGTGAAGGCCGCGATGGTTTACCGCGCCGAAGCGCCGGAGGCGCGAAGGTGGGTCGCGCCTCTCCCCGATTTCTCGAAATTCGGCAGCGTCGAGAGCAAGCCGATGTCGAACATCCGCCGCAAGACGGCGGAGCACCTGACGCAGGCGTGGATGGCCCCGGCGGTGACACAGAACGACAAGGCCGACCTGTCGGGTTTTGAGGCGTTCCGCGAAGCCTACGGCAAGCGAGTGGAGAAGGCCGGCGGCAAGCTGACGATCACCGCGGTCATCATCAAGATCCTCGCGGCCGCGATCGACAAGTACCCGCAGTTCGCCTCATCGGTGGACATGGCCAACACCGCCATCATCTACAAGGGCTATCGCCACATCGGCGTCGCCGTCGACACACCGAACGGCCTGCTTGTGCCGGTGATTCGTGACGTGAACACGAAGTCGATCACGGACATCGCGATCGAACTGGCGTCGGTCTCGCAGAAGGCCCGCGACAAGAAACTCTCGCTCGACGACATGTCGGGCGGCGTGATGTCGGTCACCAACCTCGGCGGAATCGGCGGCACGTCGTTTTCGCCGATCGTCAATCAGCCGGAGGTCGCGATCCTCGGCTTGTCACGCACGGCGATCGAGCCCGTGTGGAACGGCAGCGAGTTCGTGCCCAAGCCGATGCTCCCGTTGTCGTTGTCCTACGACCACCGTGTCATCGATGGTGCCGATGCCGCTCGTTTCCTCCGCTTCATCGTCGACGCCCTCGAGTCGCCGCTGACGATGGTGCTGTAAATCACTTGTCGGGAGAGTAGACAGGAGACAGTAGGCAATAGAAGGTTCTCAAAAACCCTTTAGCTCCTACCGCCTCCTTGCCTACTGGCTACTCTCCGAGACAAGCGCCTTTTTCGTGAGGTTTTGGATATGTCTTCGTCCACGCAACTGGTAGTCATTGGCGGCGGTCCTGGTGGATACGCGGCCGCGTTTTATGCCGCCGACCTGGGCATGCAGGTCACGCTTGTCGACATGGAGCCGAACCCCGGCGGCGTGTGCCTGTATCGCGGATGTATTCCGTCCAAGGCGCTGTTGCATGTCGCGAAGGTGGCGAGTGAAGCGAAACACGCGTCGCACTGGGGCCTGACCTACGCCGAGCCCAAGATCGACCTCGACAAGCTCCGCGGTTTCAAGGACTCGGTGGTGCAGAAGCTCACGGGTGGCCTCGGACAGCTCTCCAAGCAGCGCGGCGTGCAGTTCGTGCAGGGCAAGGCA
>CBINOO010000048.1:0-28201 GCA_966252305.1 uncultured Acidimicrobiia bacterium | reverse complement strand
CAGCAGGACGCCAATGTTGTCGCCGGCCACACCTTCGTCGAGCAGCTTGCGGAACATCTCGACGCCGGTGACGACCTTCTTCTGGGTCGGGGTGAAACCGATGATCTCGATTTCCTCGCCGACCTTGACCTTGCCGCGTTCGACGCGGCCGGTGACGACCGTGCCACGACCCGAGATCGAGAACACGTCTTCGATCGGCATCAGGAACGGCTTGTCGGTCTCGCGCTCGGGGAGCGGAATGTAGGTGTCGAGCGCTTCCATCAGCTTGAGCACGGACTCGACGCCCGCGGGGTCGCCGTTGATCGCGCCCAGCGCCGACACGCGCACCACCGGCAGATCGTTGCCGGGGAAGCCGTAGCTCGTGAGCAGGTCACGCACTTCGAGCTCAACCAGGTCGAGCAGCTCAGGGTCGTCAACCGCGTCAACCTTGTTGAGCGCCACGACCAGGAACGGCACGTTCACCTGCTTGGCCAGCAGCACGTGCTCACGCGTCTGCGGCATCGGGCCGTCGACCGCGCTCACCACGAGAATGCCGCCGTCCATCTGCGCGGCGCCCGTGATCATGTTCTTGATGTAGTCGGCGTGGCCCGGGCAGTCAACGTGCGCATAGTGCCGGTTGGGCGTGCCGTATTCGACGTGGCTGGTCGCAATGGTGAGGATCTTCGTGTCGTCACGACGGCCCTGCGATTCTGACGCCTTGGCCACTTCGTCGTACGGCACAAACTTCGCCCAGCCCTTGTCAGCCGCGACCTTCGTAAGGGCCGCCGTCAGCGTGGTCTTGCCGTGGTCGATGTGACCAATGGTGCCCACGTTCACGTGCGGCTTAGAACGATCAAACTTCTCCTTCGCCATTGCTCTCTCGTCTCCGTCAATCGGCGTGGGACCAATCCCCTGCCGCCTACAAGTTGCGTACTCGCTTCCGTTCTGCTTCTACCGACCACCCCGGCGGCTCGCGCCGGGCCTTACATCTGGAGCCGATGACCGGGATCGAACCGGTGACCTCGTCCTTACCAAGGACGTGCTCTGCCAACTGAGCTACATCGGCCTACGCTAAACACCCGCTACGCGGGTAGCTTCGGCCGACAAATCGGCATCCGCGCCACGCACCGAGCTCAAATCCAACCCTCGCCCACAGCTGGCCTGCCAGACGAAGCCAGGAGCGAAGCGACTGTTTGGCGGAGTCTGGAGCGGGAGACGGGGATCGAACCCGCGACCAACAGCTTGGAAGGCTGTGACTCTACCACTGAGTTACTCCCGCCTCCGGTAACCGCTCACTCCGTTCGCACCTTCGGCGGGCAGGCCCGCTGTCGGCCGCGCCCACCTCGTTCACCTTCGGCGGGCAGGCCCGTTGTCGGCCGCGCCCACCTCGTTCACCTTCGGCGGGCAGGCTCATTACCGGCGCTCGCCCACCTCGTTCGCACCTGCCGCCCTCGGCCATTCCCACTGGCTTGCCATCCGGAGCGCGCGGCGCGCGCGAAGGATGGTGGCGAGGGAAGGATTCGAACCTTCGAAGGCGCATGGCCGACAGATTTACAGTCTGCTGCGTTTGACCGCTTCGCTACCTCGCCCAGTTGTTTCGACCGCCTGTCGTCCCTCGCACAAAAATTGGAGCTGGCGAAGGGATTTGAACCCCCGACCAGCTGATTACAAATCAGCTGCTCTACCGGACTGAGCTACGCCAGCCAGACGAAACGCAGATGGTAGCACGCTCCATGCCAGCCGGGCAACCCACAGGTATGGCCCCTCCGGCGCGCCAACGACGCTCCGGACAGCCCCTTATTGTGCCACAGGTTTATCCGCCTGCCGCAGCCGCCGCTGGCGGGCCGCCTCAAACAGGACCACCCCTGCCGCCACGGAGGCATTCAGGCTCTCCACCTGGCCGGCCATCGGGATGCGCACCAGCCGGTCACACGTCTCCCGCACCAGCCGGCGCAACCCCTCCCCTTCCGATCCCACGACAATCGCCGTCGGCAGGGAAAAATCGATGGCGTCATAGGTCTCGTCGCCCTCGCCGGCCAGCCCTATCGTCCAGACCCCGGCCTTCTTGAGGTCTTCCAGCGCGCGCGAAATATTGACCACCGTCGCAATCTTCACGTGATGCACGGCCCCGGCCGAGGCCCGGGCGGTGGCACCGTCCAGCGGGGCCGCATGACGCGCCTGCCGCACCACGCCATGCGCGCCGGCCCCCTCGACCGACCGCAGGATGGCCCCCACGTTCTGCGGGTCTTCGATGCTGTCAAGCACCACCAGCAGCGGTGGCCCGTCGGCCTGCTCCACGAGTTCCTCGACGGTGTACGCCGCCAGCGTCTGCAGATCAGCCGCCACGCCCTGGTGCACCCCTCCGCGCACCATCTTGTCCATCGCCATCCGGTCGATGGTCTCAATGGGAATACGCAATTCGGACGCGCGAGCAATCAGTGAATCAACGCGGGAGCCTGCCCCGCGCACGTGAATCAAACGCGAAACGCGACGGGCCTTGAGCGCTTCGGAGACAGAATTGATGCCGTAAATCAGGGACATTAGCGAGGTTCCGAAGTGCCGGGGTGCCGAGGTTCCGACGTGCCGGGGTGCCGAGGTGCCGAAGTGCCGGGGTGCCGAAGCGCGGCGGTGCGGTCGGCACACGATGGCGTGCCAAGCAGCACCGAGAGTTCCTCGATGGCAGGCACCGCCAGATCGAGTTCCGGTCCCGAATCGAGTCCGGTGAGCGCCACGCGGATCGGATGAAAGAGCGCCTTGCCCTTGATGCCGGTCGCCTCGCGCGCGCGGGTCGCCGCCGCGCGGAACGCCTCCTTGGTGGTCAACGGGCCAAGAGTGACGCAGGCATCATGGAACGCCTCGACCACACGCGCGCCGTCACCTTCCGCAGCGACGAGACGCGCCGCCTCGTCCCGGTTCCACTCGAACACAAAGGCCACGCGCTCGGGCAGTTCCTCGAGCCGGTCCACCGCGCCGACGGCCAGCGGCAGAACGGTCCGAAGTGCGAGGCTTGTCCGCCGAAGCTCCTGCGAAGGCGGATGCGAAGGGCGAAGGGCGCCAAAACGCTGCTCAAACCACGGCGTCGCAAGCTCCACCAGTCGGTCGGGGTCACACACCTTCATGTAGTGGCGATTCATCCACGCCAGCTTCTCGATGTCGAAGACCGCGCTGCTGTGACTCACGCGCGAGACATCGAACCGGCGCGCCATCTCGTCGAGGCCCAGCAATTCTTCGCCGTCACCGGGCGACCAGCCCAACAACGCCAGGTAGTTGACCAGCGCCTCGGGCAGATAACCACGCGCGCGGAACTCACTGACCGACGTGGCGCCGTGTCGCTTGGACAGCGGCGCATGGTCCGGGCCCATCACGAGCGACAGATGCGCGAAGCGCGGCGGCGTCAACCCGAGTGCCTCATAGATCAGCAGCTGCCGCGGCGTGTTCGAAATGTGGTCCTCACCACGGATCACATGTGTCACGGCCATCAGCGCATCGTCGACCACGACGGCAAAGTTGTAGGCCGGCCCGCCGTCCGATCGCACGATGACCGGATCGCCGATCACCGAAGTGTGAAACGTCACGGTGCCCCGCACCAGATCGTCGAAGGCCACGTCGCGATCCGGCGGCACGGCGAACCGAATCGCCGCCGGCTCGCCGGCCGCCAACCGCGCGGCGACCTCATCAGCCGCCAGGTGCCGGCAGCGTCCCGAGTACTTCGGCGGTGCGCCGGAAGCCAATGCGGCCTGGCGTTCCTGCTCCAACTGCTCGGCCGAGCAGAAGCAGCGATACGCGTGTTTGCCGTCCATGAGCCGCTGCGCATGCTCTGCGTAGATGGCCAGCCGCTCCGACTGCCGATACGGCGGGAAGGGTCCACCCACGTCAGGCCCCTCGTCCCACGTCAGGCCGAGCCAGCGCAGGTCATGGGCAATCCCCTCCTCCGACGCCCGGCTCGATCGCTCGGTGTCGGTATCTTCGATCCGGAGAATGAACGTCCCCTGCTGCCCACGGGCCAGCAGCCAGTTGAAGAGCGCGGTGCGCGCGTTGCCGACATGCAGCAAGCCCGTCGGGCTCGGCGCGAATCGCAGCCGGAGTGGTGATCCGTTCATGCAGACACGCCTCCGGTGAGCATCACGACCGCATGCGACGCGATCGCCTCTCCGCGCCCGACCGCGTCGACCCCTTCATTGGTCTTCCCCTTGACGCTGACGGCGTCAACCGCGACACCCAGGCACTCCGCGAGGCGTCGCCGGATTTCAGCGACGTGTGGCGACAGCTTCGGGGTCTCGAGAATGACCGTGACGTCGGCGTTGACGACGCGCCAGCCGGCGTCGCGCACGCGTGCCAGCGCCCGCGACAACAGGTCGAGTCCCGGCGCGTCCTTCCACTGCGGATCGGTATTGGGAAACAGCTGCCCGATGTCGCCGGCCCCGGCCGCGCCGAGGATCGCATCCGTCAGAGCGTGACACACCACGTCTCCATCCGAATGCCCGAGCGGTCCCTTGTGTGAGGGCACCACGACGCCGGCCAACACCAGAGGCCGACCGCCGACCAGCTGATGCAGGTCATATCCCGTTCCCACGCGCCACTCACTCATGCGCTGCTGCGCCTCCTCAACATCATCAGCCGTCGTCAACTTGGTGTTGCGGCGGTCGCCATCCACGATGGCTACAGTGCCACCGGCCAATTCGACCAGCCGCGCCTCGTCGGTCGCTTCCAACTCACCGGCGCCATCGGCAACGGCGCGAGCCAGCACATCGCGGCGAAAACCCTGCGGGGTCTGCGTGAGCCACAACGCATCGCGCGGCACGGTCTTGAGCACCACACGCCCGTCGAGACGGTCCTCGCCGCGCTTGACCGTATCGGTCACCGGGACACAGGGAATCGCCGCCCCCACCTGCCGCGCCGCCGCGATGACGCGACCGATGACGGCCGGCGTCACGAACGGCCGCGCGGCGTCGTGCACCAGCACGACGTCCGCCCGTTCATCGACGGCCGCCCCACCCGCGCGCACGGAATCCTGTCGCCGGGCGCCACCGGCCACGAATCGGCACGGCACCCGGAGATCACCAACCAGCTCCGCTCCGCGATCGACCCACGCCTCGGGCAACACCACGATGACCTCGGCGACGTCCGGGTGGGACGCCAGCGCCTCGACGCTGCGTCGAAGCACGGAACGACCGGCCAGCTCGAGAAACTGTTTGGGCGTTGAACCGCCTGCGCGTACGCCGCGGCCCCCCGCCACGACCACGGCAGAGACGAACATCACACTGATTCTAGTCGTTCCAGTGTGAGCCGCATGGCCGCCTCCGCCAGCGCCGGCGGCAAGGGCGCCGGTCCGAAGATCACGATCAGGGCGGCCGTCGTTGATTCAGTGACCGCCGTGCGCAAGGAATCGGACGTGGGATTGCCAAAGGCCCCCCGCGCGTCGGCCAGGACCAGCCGCCCGGAGACATGGACGTCATCCTTCCGAATGCCGGGGTAGGACTCCCCCTCCCGTCCAAGTCGAAGGTGCACGGCGCCCTCGATGCGCTGCAGATCGTAGAGACCGTACGGGAACTGCGTCTCGGCCGAGCACCAGTTGATCACATCGACCAGGCTGTTCACGCGCGGCAGCGATTCACCCCTGCGCACCCTGCGTGCCAGCGCCTCGGACGAGGGTCTGGTTTTGGTCGGGTCGATGCCAATTCGTTTGTACAGCGTCCGGACGGCCGCCGTGATTTCCGCCGGAACCTCGCCGCCGCGAAGCCGCTCGGCGGCATCGGCCAGAGGTCGATCAAGCGCCGACGTCTCCCGCGTGACCACCACGGGCGCCACCGACACACACACGGGGCGCACGATGCCGACCAACGTGTCGTCCACGTCGATCGGAAACGTCTCGCTGGTCACCCTTGCGCCGCCGGACGTGGACGCCTGATCGCGTCCTCACGCGGCCGCTCGCGCTCAGTCACCGCGGCTGGGCCGGTCGCCGCATCCAGGTGTCGCCCGAAGATCATCCTGCCCGCGGTGGTCTGCAGCACCGACGTCACCACGATGTCGAGCGACTTGCCGATGCGGCTGCGGGCGTTGTCGACCACCACCATGGTGCCGTCGTCGAGATACGCGACCCCCTGGTTCTGTTCCTTGCCTTCCTTGATGATGAACACGGTCATCGTCTCGCCGGGCAACACGACAGGCTTGAGCGAATTGGTCAGCTCGTTGAGGTTGAGCACCTCCACGCCGCGCAGCTGCGCCACCTTGTTCAGGTTGAAGTCCGTCGTGACGAGTTTGCCCGTCATCGTGCGCGCGAGTTCAATCAGTTTCAGGTCGACTTCCTTGATGCTCGGGAAGTCCACGTCGGAGACGATCACCTCGACCCCGGCCATCTTCTGGATCCGGTGCAGGATGTCGAGCCCGCGCCGGCCGCGGTTGCGTTTGGTCGGATCGGAGGCGTCGGCCACGGCCTGCAGTTCCTTGAGGATGAACTGCGGCACCACCAGAGTGCCGTCGAGAAAGCCAGTCTCGGCGACCTCAGCGATGCGCCCGTCGATGATCGCGCTCGTGTCGAGAATCCGGTATCGGCGATGCGCCCGCGCATCACGGAACAGGCTTACCAGGCGCGCCGGTTCCAGCCATTCCCCCTTGCGGGCACCAAACACCAGTCCCAGATACGGCAGGATGATGACGATGAGGCCATGCAGGAACTTGACCTTGGCGTCGTCGAGATTGGCCCAGAAGAGCGCGTTGTTGATCGCCTGCGCCACCATCAACATGACGCCGAACCCAATCAGCCCGCCAAACAGCTGCGTGACCGCCGTGTCGCGCATGCGCGCCTCGGCCAGAATGATGACCGTCGCAACGGCCAATCCAATGCCCGCGTCCACCAGCCAGTGCGATTGCGCCGGCTGCAGCAGGACTGCGGTGTAGACCACTGCGGCCAGAAACACGCCGCGCACGAGGACGAAGCCGCGCATGGGCGTTATTCTAGCCAAATGTGGCGATCGGCGATTGTGGCAGCGCTCGTGTGTACGGGGATCGCGTGTGGAAAGGCGGCCGACCCGGCCCCTGCGGACCGCGCGTCTGAGGCGGGTACCCCGGCGGCGGTCGCCGAGGCGACAGGAGCGCCTGATTGGCTTGTCCAGTACCGCGAGGCGGCCGGCGGCACGGCTCTGCAGGGCGTCAAGACGCTGCGGATGGCCGGCGTCATGATTGACCCCAGCGACCGCGCCAATCGCCGCATCGTCGTCGAGGCCGGGTACCCGGCGAAGTACCGGCAGACAGAAGGCCCGCTGGGCACGTCCGGACGCAGGCACCGCACGCTGATTGGTTTTGATGGCACCGAAGGCTGGTGGGCCGGCGACACCCGCCTTGGCGGTGATGGCCTCTCGAAAGATCCCCTGGTGCGGCAGCGAGCCGTCAATGCTGCCGCGCGGCAGAATCAGGTGAACTTCATCGCCGGGGTGCTGCCAGGCTGGCTTCCCGATGGTGGGGTCACGATGACGACCATAGGCGAGGTGACAGACGGTCCCGACCGGGGTCTGCTGGCGATAGGTCTGTCACACGGCGACATGTCGCTGGGCCGGCTCCTGATCGACCAGACCTCCCACCTGCCGGCCAAACTCATCGTGCCCTACCAGAGACACATTCGGCCGGAGGGCGGGGAGTACGAGATTCGGTATTGGGACTACCGCGAGGTCAACGGCGTTCGGTTGCCGCACCGGATCGGCCGGAGGCCGATTACGTCCAACGGGTCCAGCGGGTCCGGCAGGTCCGGCAGGCTCCCTGATGTGCAGTGGTCCGTCAGCGCCTATCAGGTGAACGCCGTCCTCGACGACAACACCTTCGTTCCTCTCGCGCAGCGGCGATAGGGCAACGGACCGGCGCGCGCTCAGGCAATCAGCGCATCAAGCGCTTCGCCCACAGTCCGCACGCCAATCAACTCGAGCCCCTTTGGTACATCGACTCCTCCGACGTTGCCGTCGGGCAGAACCGCGGCCGTGAACCCCATCTGAGCCGCCTCGCGCAGTCGCAGCGGCGCGTGGGATGTCGCGCGAATTTCGCCTGCCAGACCAACCTCCCCGAACACTACGGTGTCGGGTCGGATCGGCCTGTTGCGCAGGCTCGATGCCACGGCAGCGATGATGGCGAGATCCGCGGCAGGTTCGTCAATCGTCATGCCGCCTGCCACGTTCACGTACACATCGTCGGTGACAAACGACAGGCCGGCACGTTTGTCGAGCACGGCCAGCAGCAGGGACACGCGGTTGTGATCCAGTCCGCTCGCGGTGCGGCGCGCCTGGCCAATCATCGCGGTGCTCACCAATGCCTGCACCTCGACGAGAAACGGACGGGAACCCTCAAGGCAACACAACACGGCGGACCCCGGCACACGTTGCGGCCGCTCGGCGAGAAACAAGGCAGAGGGGTTGGGCACGGGTTCAAGTCCGCGCCCGGTCATGGCAAAGACCCCGAGTTCACTGATGGCGCCAAACCGGTTTTTGACCGCGCGCACGACACGGTGCGAGTGATGGCGGTCCCCTTCGAAATACAAGACGGTGTCCACGACGTGCTCGAGCACCTTGGGCCCGGCCAACGCGCCGTCCTTGGTGACGTGCCCCACGACGATGGTCGGCAGGTTGCGACCCTTGGCGGTGAACAAAAAGTCGGTGGCGGCCTGTCGCACCTGCCCGACGCTGCCAGGCGCCGAGGCCATCTTCAACGAATAGACCGTCTGGATCGAGTCGACGATCAGCAGCGCGGGCTTGAGCCGGTCAACTTCCTCGAGGATGCGCTCCACGCAGGTCTCGGCCAGCAGGAAAAGCGGCGCATCGGCGACACCGAGCCGTTCGCCGCGCAACTTCACCTGATGTTCGGATTCTTCGCCCGATGCGTACAGCACCGGCCCGACATCCCGCGCAAAGTTCGCGGCGGCCTGGAGCAGCAGCGTTGACTTGCCTATACCCGGTTCACCACCGAGCAGGACGAGAGACCCGGGCACAATCCCGCCGCCAAGCACGCGGTCGAATTCGCCAATGCCGGTGGAGAACCTCGCCGACACAACGGTCTCGACATCCGCATACCGCCGGGCCTTTTCGCCACCGAGCGGCGTTGCTGCACCCTTCCGCTGCGCGGCCAGCTTGTCGGGCTTTTCGTACGTCTCTTCAACAAAGCTGTTCCATGCGCCGCAGTCAGGGCAGCGCCCGACCCACTTGGGCGACTGGGCCCCGCATTGCTGACACGAAAAGACGATTTTGGACATAGATAGATGGAGATTTGAGATCTGGAATCTGAAATTGGTAATCGGCTGATCTCAAATCGGGCTATCGAGGAATCGGGCAATCTGAATCGTTAATCTCGCCATCTCGCCATCTCGCCATCTCGCCATCTCGCCATCTCGCCATCTCGCCATCTCGTCATCTCGCCATCTCGCCATTTCCCCATTCCCTCTGGATGCGGCTGCCCAGCCGGCACACGACCTCCCAGGGGATGGTGCCGATCGTGCCGGCGATCTCGCGTGCCGTAATCTCCTGCGCATCCTGCCTGCCAATCAATACCACTTCGTCGCCCGGCGCGGCGTCCATGCCGGTCACGTCGATCAGAATCATGTCCATGCAAACGGAGCCGACGATCGGGCGACGTTGCCCCCGCACGAGGACGACGCCCCCCTGGGACATGCGCAGGTCGAGGCCGTCGGCGTATCCGGCCGGCACGACCGCAAAGGTCCGCGGCGTGTCGTCGGCGCTCCGCAGACCGTATCCAGCCCCCTCCCCTGCGCGGATGCCCTTCACAGCCACGATACGGCTCACCAGTGACAGGGCAGGTCGCAGGTCGAGATCGGCGGCGGCCAGCGGCGGCGGCACGAGGCCGTAGAGCAGCAGGCCGGGACGTACCAGGTCGTACCAGGTGCGCTCATCGCGAATCACGGCTGCGGAATTCGCCGCGTGGCGCACGACGTCGCGCAGGCCCATCGCACCGAGGGCCGCACATGCGCGTTCAAATCGCACGCGCTGTTCGTCGAACATCGGCGACTCGGGACGATCGGCGGTGGCGAAGTGGGTGTACACGCCTCGCACGACAAGCGACGACATCCCCAGCACTTCAGGGACGGTGCGTCGCAGATTGTCGTGCCGGAACCCGAGCCGGTTCATTCCGGTGTCGATCTTCAGGTGGCACTCGATGCGTACGCCGCGTTGCGACGCGGCTGCCGCAACGGCCCTCGCAGCGGAAGGCGTCGACACCGTCGGCGTCAACTGATGGGAAAACAGCTGCGACAGTTCGCTCACGCTCAGCGCGCCAAACACCAGAATCGGGCTTGCCACGCCGGCCTCGCGCAGCGTCACGCCTTCTTCAATGTCGGCCACGGCGAACATCGTGGCGCCGGCAGACTCGAGCGCCTGCGCCACGGCGACGGCTCCGTGCCCGTAGGCGTTGGCCTTGACGACCGCAATGACCGGCCGGCCGCGCACCAGGCGCGTGATCTGCTGATAGTTGTGCCGGATGGCGGCAAGGTCAATGTGCGCGACGGTTGGACGGGTCATCCCGCGCCTCGTCAATTCCGCTGACCCGACTGGAGGTTCTCGAACCGTGTGTACTGCTTCAGGAACGCGAGATCGACCGACCCGATCGGACCATTACGCTGCTTGCCGATGATGATCTCGGCCATGCCTTCGACCTCGGTCTTTTTTTCTTCGTCCGCGTAGACCTCTTCCCGATAGATGAACATCACGACATCGGCGTCCTGTTCGAGGGCACCTGACTCGCGAAGGTCCGACAGCTGTGGCTTGTGGTCGCTGCGTGTCTCGGTCGCACGTGACAGCTGCGACAGGGCGATGATCGGGATATTGAGTTCCTTCGCCAGGATCTTCAACGAACGCGAGATTGAGGCGAGTTCCTGCTGCCGATTGTCGAACTTGCCCCGTCCCTGCATCAGCTGCAGGTAGTCGATGACGAGCATGTCGAGGCCGTGCTCGACCATCAACCTGCGTGACTTGGCGCGCATCTCGAGGACGCCGATCGACGGCGTGTCATCCACGAACACCTTGGCTTCGTGCAGCCGGCCGAACGCATGGTTGAGGCGTTCGTAGTCCTGCTCGCCGAGAAAGCCGCTGCGGAAGCGATGCGCGTCCACGCGCGCCTCGGACGTCAGCAGGCGCATGAACAACTGCTCTTTCGACATTTCGAGGCTGAACACGCCGATCGACTTGCCCGCCTCAAGCGCTGCGTTGAGCGCCACGTTCATGACAAACGACGTCTTGCCCATGGCGGGGCGCGCCGCGACGATCACCAGGTCCGACGGCTGGAACCCGCGCGTCATTTCATCCAGATCCACGAACCCGGACGGCACGCCGGTCACCAGGCCGCGCGAGTTCTGCAACTGCTCGAGCATCGCGTAGCCGGTGTCGACCAGCTCGCTCAGCTTCACGAAACCCGATCGCATCCGCCCTTCGGCGATCGAGAAGATCGTCCGTTCGGCTTCATCGAGCAGATCATCCGCGTCGTCTTCCGCCTCGTAGGCGCGTGTCAGCACTTCCGTGGACGCCTGAATCAGACGCCGCAGGGTGGACTTCTCCTTGACGATGCGCGCGTAGTACTCGACGTTGGCGGATCGGGGCACGCCGTCCGTCAATGCGCTCACATACGCGGGCCCGCCGACCTCTTCCAGCTCCCCCGATCGGACGAGTTCATCCTTGAGCGTCACCAGGTCGATCGGCTCGCTCCGTTCGCTGAGCACGACCATCTTGTCGAAGATGCGGCGGTGCGCATCACGAAAGAAGTCGCTCGAGTCGATGACTTCGGCGGCCTGGTTGAACGCGAGGTTGTTGATCAGGATGGCGCCGAGCACGCTTTTTTCGGCTTCGAGATTGTGGGGCAGCGTGCGGTCAGCCATGGCAGTTCAGGTGGCGAGATGGCGAGATGACGAGGTGAAACAAGAACGGCGACTGGGAGAGGGGATTATCCCATGCTCCCAGCCGCCCGGTTGTTGCCTTTTCGGCGACGCTGCCTACTCGGCGTCGGCCGACTCGGTCGTCTCGGCCGGACCCGTCGGCGTCTGGCCGCCGGCCTGCTGCGTCGGCACGACTTTGACGATCACGGTGGCGGTCACGTCGCGGTGAATCCGGATGTTGACCGGGTGTTCACCGAGCGTCTTGATCGGGTCGGCGAGCTGAATGCGGCGTCGATCCACCACCAGCTGGCGAGCCGCAAGGGCCTCACCGATGTCGGTGGTCGTGACCGACCCGTACAACGTGTCGTGTTCACCCACGCGACGCGCGATGGAAAGGTCCAGCGCGCCCAGCGCTGCCGCCAGCGTCTCGGCGGCCTTCCGCTCGTCGGTTTCCCGCGCTTCGGCCTTTTCGCGTTCGCGGTCAATCTGGCGCCGGGCCTCGTCATTGAGGCGCAGGGCCAGCCCCCGCGGCAGCAGGTAGTTGCGCGCGTAGCCGTCGGCCACCTTCACCACATCGCCCCGGTTGCCCAGGTGTTCGACGTATTCTCTGAGAATCACTTCCGTAGCCATGTCGCTGCTCCTCCGCTAGTCGGTGACGTAGGGAATCAGCGCCAGCTGGCGCGCCCGCTTGATGGCCGTCTGCAACGCGCGCTGGTGCTTCGCGCACGTGCCCGAAATGCGACGCGGCTGGATCTTGCCGCGCTCGGGAATGAAGGGCGTCAGGGTCTTCACGTCCTTGTAGGACACGAAGTCGGTCTTTTCGACACAGAACTTGCAGACACGACGCCGCCGGAAGAATCCGCCCCGACGACCGCCCTTGTCTTCCTTGGACGCCTTGCCGTTGCCGCGGCCGCCCGAGCGGCCGTCCTTCTCAAACTCGCTCATCGGTCTCCCTCCCCGTACGTGTCGGCCCCGCCGTCCACGTCATCGAGCTCCGCCTTGCGACGGCTCAGTTCCTGTTCGGTCGGTTCGGCCGGCAGCCCACGACGCAGACGACGCGCCACGGTGGCGGCCTTCCGCCGGGTCTTCGACCGTTCGTCCTTGGCCAGATCCTCGTCCACGCGGATCACCAGGTGCCGCATGACGATGTCGAGCACGCGGAGGCGGCGATCGAGTTCGGCGGTCATGGCCGCCGGGCCGTTGATGAGTTCGAGCACATAGATCCCTTCACGCTGGCGCTCGATTTCGTACGCCAGGCGGCGACGGCCCCAGTTTTCGGTGCGCTCGATGGTCCCTTCGAACCGATCAACCACGGCCTGCACCTGCTGGTGCAACTCGGCCAGGGCCTCTTCGGTGGCGTCGGGACTCGCGATATAGACGAGTTCGTACTGACGATGCGTGCTCATGTGCCTCCTTTTGGACAACTCCCGAACCCCACCATGAGATCCGTGCAGGCTGCTTCCGTTCGGGAAGCAGCAAGGAGCATGCGGTTTATTGCAGAAGCCCTTGCGGACTTCAGTTGTACGCGTTCATCACGCGTGCCGTGCCGTCCGTGATCCACATCTCGATCGCGTCGGCCGCCCGGGTTACGGCCTCGTGCATCCCGGACATTTCTTCCGGCGTGTAGCGGCTCAACACATGATCCGCCAGGTCCCGCGCCGAATCTCCCCGCCCGACTCCCACACGGAGCCGCGCGTATTGCTGTGTCCCGAGGTGGGCGGCGACGGACTTGAGTCCGTTGTTGCCCCCGTCGGATCCTGACGGCCGGGCACGCAGCGCGCCCACCGGCAGGTTGACGTCGTCACACACGATGAGGACGTCTGAAATCTCGACCTTGTAAAACGTCAGCAGCGCCCCGACGGCTTCACCGCTGAGATTCATGAAGGTCTGCGGCTTGGCGAGCAGCACGCGCTCCTCGGGCCGCCGCCATTCCGTCGTTTCGGCCACCCCACGCCAGCCGTGCCACGGCAGACCGTGGCGGCGGGCGACGAGATCGACCACGTCAAACCCCACATTGTGCCTGGTGCCTTCGTATCGCCGCCCAGGATTCCCCAGCCCGACGATCACCTTCACTTCGCACCTCGCACTTCACACCTCGCACTGTGAACAGTGCGCCGGTGTTACTTCTCTTCCTTCTCCGTCTTGCCCTTCTTCAGGACTTCGGGCTCGGCGGCCGCCGGTGCCGCCTCATCGGTCGCCGCGGCTTCACGCGGCGCCACGATGTGCACGATCAGATTCTCAGGCTCGCTCACGGCGGTCCACTTGCCGTCAGCCGGCAGGTCCTTCACGCGGACGCCCTGGTTGATGAGCAATTCGGACACATCAACCGTGATGTGCTCGGGAATGTCACCAGGGAAGCACTCGACGTCAACATCGCGATGCACGAAGTCGAGCGTGCCACCCTGCTGCTTGACGCCCTTCGGCTCGCCGGTCAGCTGCACCGGCACGGTGACGCGGATCTTCTTGTCCATCGCCACGCGGAAGAAGTCGGCATGGATCAGGCGGTGGGTCACCGGGTCAATCTGGTATTCCTTGACCAGGACCTTGGTCTGCTGACCATCGATCTGCAGCGAAATCAGCGAGTTGACACCCGACCCGGAGTGCATGATGCGGCTGAGGATCTTCGGATCGACCGAGAGTGACTCGGCCTTGCCCTGGCCGCCATACAGAACCGCGGGGATCTGCCCGGCCTGCCGCGTGCGAACTGCTTCGTTCTTACCAAACGTCTCGCGGCGAACCGCGTCGAGTACTGCTTCCATGGTCGTTTCCTTCTGCCTTGGCGGGCCTGAAGGCCCGCCCTACTCCTACACGAACAACTTGGAGACTGACGTCTCCTCGTGAATGCTGCGGATGGCCTGCGCCAGCAGGCGCGCCACCGACAACACCACAATCTTTCCGCACGCCGCCTTCTCAGCCGTGAGCGGCACCGTGTTGGTGACGATCAGCCGGTCGATGGGCGACGACTCAATCCGCGCGATCGCCGGCCCGGACAACACGCCGTGCACGCCACACGCCAGCACACGACTCGCGCCGTTCTCCTTCAACGCCTGCGCCGCCTTCTGCATCGTCCCCGCCGTGTCGACGATGTCGTCGGAGATGATGCAGACACGCCCCTGCACATCGCCGATCACGTGCATGACTTCCGCCGTGCCGTCTTCGGTGCGGCGCTTGTCGATGATCGCCAGCTCCGCATCCAGCCGCTTGGCATACGCGCGGGCCCGTTCAGCGCCGCCGGCGTCGGGAGAGACGATCGTGACGGGACCGAAGTCCTGCCGCGACAGGTAATCGATGATCGCCGGGGCCGCAAACAGGTGGTCCACCGGGATGTCGAAAAAGCCCTGAATCTGCGCCTTGTGCAGATCCATGGTCAACACACGATTCGCCCCGGCCGCGCCGAGCAGGTTCGCCACCAGCTTGGCCGAGATCGGCACCCGCGGCTTGTCCTTGCGGTCCTGCCGGGCGTAGCCGTAATACGGAATCACCGCCGTGATGCGGGACGCCGACGAGCGGCGAAACGCATCGATCATCACGCAGAGTTCAACCAGGTGCTCGTCAACCGGGTTGGACGTGGGTTGCACCACGAACACGTCGGTGCCGCGGATGTTCTCGTCGATCTGAAACGAGACCTCCGAGTCCGGAAAACGGTGCAGCCGCGCCGACCCCAGAGGGATGTCGAGCTGCTCGGCGATCTCCTTCGCGAGCGCGGGATGCGCGCTCCCCGAGAACAATTTCAACTGCCCGTGACTCATGCCCGTTTTCAGTCCACGTGACACACAACAAAAAGTGGTTGGGGCGGAAGGATTCGAACCTTCGAATACGGGTTCCAAAGACCCGCGCCTTACCGCTTGGCCACGCCCCAGTGCTGCCGTTCCACGGTCGCCACGAGACACACCATGGTCTGTCGGGGCGTCCGGGGCCCTACGCAAGAGGTGGAGTTTATCACAGGGCTGCGTCCCGCCGGCGCTGGGTCCTGGTCAGGATGACCAGCCACTCCGGCCGGCGCAGCCGCTTGATGGCCCGGGTCGCGGCCGGCTCGGAAAACAGCCCGAATACCGCCGACCCGCTGCCGGACATCTGTGCGCCGTATGCCCCCTCGGCCAGGCAGGCGTCCACCATTTCCTGAATCCCCGGATGCCGGCGGGCCACCGGAGCCGCAAGGTCATTGACCAGCTAAATCCCGCCGCTGGGCCACCCGAGGTCAATCTCCCTGCCGGTCGACGACGACTCAGGGGGCTGCTCAGTGAGTCCCGCCTGCCGGTCTTCGTCCAGCCAGCGGTACGCATCGGCCGTGGACACCCCGAACGACGGCTTGATCACCACGACCCCCAGTCGCTGCGCATCGTCGACGGGATACAACTCCTCGCCGCGGCCCGTGGCCACGGCCGTTCCGCCCTGCAGAAAAAACGGGACGTCCGAGCCCAGCTGTGCGCCCAGCCTGATCAACTGGCGCCGGCTGAGCTTGCCTCCCCACAGCGTGTTGAGGCCCACCAGAGCCGCTGCGGCGTTACCGCTGCCACCGCCAAGCCCCGCCTGGGCCGGGATGGCCTTGTCGATCCGAATGTGCGCGTCCTTCGGCTCGCCGGTCCTGCCCAGGGCCTGCCACAGCAGGATCGCCGCCCGCCACGCCAGATTGGTCTGGTCTTCCGGAACCCCTGGCGTGCGGCACTGCAGGCGGAACTGGCCACGACGCTCGGACACCACCACGGTGTCGTGCAGCGCGATGGACTGCATCAGCGTGCGCACCTCGTGATACCCGTCCGGCCGTCGAGGGCCGACACGGAGTGTGAGGTTGATCTTGGCGGAGGGACGAAGGGTCAGGACGCGCATTTCATTCAGTGCGAGGTGCGAAGTGCGAAGTGCGAGGTGCGAGTTGCGAAGTGCCGCCGTCTTTCAACGGTCCAAGGGACCGGAGTTCGTCAAGCGTCATCGGCTCGAAACCTGGGGGCACCTCAAGTGCAAAGACGGAGGCCGGCAGCTCGATGTTGGTTGAGACCTGGTGCAGGGTGAACACCAGGTCGACGGGGACCGGTCTGTTGGCGGTCACCCGGATTTCAGCCGGCCAGATGACGTCGTGACGCCGATACTCGAGCATCCAGGTGTCCACGCGGGCGGCACGGAGTTGCCAGCGTCCGTCCCGTTGCTCAAGCCAGGCGTCCGACGTCGGGCTGAGGGACAGGTGCAGGAGATTGCCTACCCGGCCACCGGTGACCGGCGCATCGGAAGACGTGACACAGCCCGAAAACGCGTCCAGCAACTCGCGGGGCCCCCACGCCAGTCCGGTCAAGCCCTCGAACACCTCGTCAGTGCCGGCGCGCAGCACGCGTCGATCCTTGGGCAGCAGCAGAGTGACATCTCCCCCCGTGCCGGCCATCTGCAGCACGGTGCCTGCCAGCGTGGGGACCTCGAGGTAGATTCCCTGCGTTCGCGTCACGGCTCCGTGGATCGCCGGCGGATGAAACCGTTCGCGCGTCTCACCCACGCGTCCGCGTATGCGAATCTCGGCCTGGAATACCTGGACACCGCGGCACCGCTCGGTGACCTGCTGCCAGATGGCCGCCGCCTCGGGCTCCGGCACCGGGGTCGACGATGGCGGCACGAACACGCGGGCCGCGCAGGCGGACGACAGTGTCAGCAGGACCACGGCAATCTCGCCGCCTCGCCGCCTCACCATCTAGTTGCGCCCCGCAAGACGCCGGGCGCGGTCACGCTTTTCGGTGATGGACTTCACGTCAACGGTCTCGTCGCGGCTGGCGAGCACGCGATCCCACAACGCCGCCGCGCCGCGATAGTCCTTCAACGCAAACAGCGCCTCGGCCAGGTGGTCCATGATGGAGACGTCGTTGGGCCGCGCCGCAATGGCCTTCTCAAGCGGTTCACGGCCAAGCCCGGCCTGTCCCTGCTTCACCTGGGCCCAACCCAGCCCGGCCAGCCACACCGGATTCCCGGGATCGCTGCCGAGCAGCTCGCGGTAGGCGCGCTCCGCCACGTCAAACCGATCCGCGTCGAGATAGGCCGCGGCGAGCGCCGTGAGCACCTCGGCACTGCGCGGCTCGCGCGTACGTGCATCCTCGAGCACACGGATGCCCTGATCGCGGCTGCCCGATGCCGCCAGCGCCTCGGCCAGCTCCACAGCCACGCGCGCATACGCGCCGCCGGTGTTGGGGCCGTCGCGCAGCGCCGCGAGCACCGGTTCCAGGGTCGTCACCGCGCCACGATGATCGCCGCGGGCGACGCGTGCTTCGGCAAGCGCCAGGGGGCCACGCGGGTCCGCACTGTCGATCTCGCTGATGCGCCGGGCAGCGCGCTCCGCTCCCTCGGCGTTGCCGGTGCGATTCTCCACCTGGGAGACGAGATACCAGACCGCGATGTCCTGCGGGAACTCGCCGGCAAGTTCCAGCAAGACCTGCCGGCCCTCCGTCAGCTCCCCTTGATTCACGAGGGATGTCGCAAATCGCGTCCGGATGGCGACGTTGCGGGGGTTGGTGCGTGCCAGCTCGCGCCAGTGCGGCAGCGCCTCGAGGGGGCGTCCCGCGGCATCCAGCAGTTCCGCGAGCCAGCCGCGCGCTCGCGCCAGATCGGGCTCCTGCTTCACCAGCGGCTCGAGCAGCGAGATGGCACGAGCCTGTTGACCGGTCGCGTCAAGCGCCTCCACCAGCATGAGGACACCTTCCGGATACCCCGGCTGGTCGGTCAGGAAATTCTCGAGCGTCGGCACCGCCTTGTCGTACTGGCCCGTGCGGACGTACAGACGTCCCAGCGAAATCTCCACGCCTGGATCGCGCCGCCCGCCCGCCAGCGCCTTCTCGAGATGACCGACGGCCTCCACCATGAGTTGTCGCTGCTCACCCTGCGCGGAAGTGTTGTCGGCAATGGCCGACTTGATGAGCCCGAGGATGCGGTGGGCTTCGTGGTTGTCCGGATCGATCTTGAGCGCGGCCTCGCCTTCGGCCACCGACTCGGCTGCGCGACCTTCACGCGCGTAGAGGCCGGCCAGTTCCGCCCGTACGTCGGCGGCCTGCGGCATGAGGTCGATGGCAGACCGGTATGCCGTGATCGCGCCCTGCACGTCGCCACGCCCTTCCAGCATCCGCCCCTGCAGGAACAGAAAATACGCCTCGCCCACTGCAGCCGTGGTGGTGGGGGCCTGCTGCGTCTGCGCTGCGCCGGCCGTGAGCGCCAGAAGAAACCACATCATCGCGTGTCCTGATTCTTTCACAGTCAGTCGTCGATGGCTTATAGTCGGCGCATGGCACTCGACCCCGCCCTGCTCGACATCCTCGTCTGTCCGGCCTGCAAGACCAAGGTGGTTCCTGTGCACGATGGACAGGGCCTGCAGTGCGGCGCCTGCCACCGTGTGTATCCCATCAAGGACGATATTCCGGTGATGCTGATCGACGAAGCGACCGTCGAGGCGCCGTCGACCACCCGTTGAACATCCTCGTCGTCCGGCTGCGCCTGATCGGCGATGTCGTCTTCACGACACCCGCCGTGCACGCGCTGCGACGCCGATGGCCCGACGCCCGGATCACGTATGTCGTCGAGGCCGCGGCGGCGCCGGTGGTCGCCCATAACCCCGACATCTCAGACCTCATCGTTGTCCCTCACCAACGTGGGTGGGCGCGCCTGCGCGCGGACGTGCAGCTCGCCAGACGCCTGCGTGCCGCGCGATACGACCTCGCGATCGACATGCACGGCGGCCCACGCAGCGCGTGGCTCACCTGGGCGTCTCGCGCGCCGCGCCGCGTCGGCTATGACATCGACGGGCGAACGTGGATGTACACGGACGTCGTGCACCGGCCCCGCGGACTCCACCCGCGGCACTCCGTTCAGAACCAGTGGGACCTGCTTCGGGCCGTCGATCCAGACATCCCGCCCGATCCCAGCCCAGAGACGGATCCAACGTGTATGGTGGCCGGACCGGCAGCCGACGCCTCCGTGGCACACCGGTTGGCCGAGTGGCAGATTCCCACCACCGGCCGGGTGATCGTCCTGCACGTCTCGGCCGGCAATCCGTTTCGCCGATGGCCGGAATCGGCCTTTGCGGACGTCGCCGCCGCACTAGTGCGACAATCTCCCGACCGGTGGGTGCTGATTACGTCGGGCCCCTCCGATCTGGCTGCGGCGGAACGAGTCGCCACCGCGGCACGCGCCGGCGTCGAGGCGTCCCGCGTGCTGGTGGCGGGAGACCTGACGCTGGCGGAATTGCGCGCGCTGCTCGATCGCGCCGCGTTGTACATCGGCGGAGACAGCGGGCCTTTGCACATCGCATCGACCTCGCGGGTTCCCGTCGTCGGGTTGTATGGACCGACACTGGCGGAGCGGTCGGCGCCGTGGCGGTCGGCGTCGATTCCGACGCGTTCGATCGACGCAGGCGCCCTGCCGTGCCGGCCGTGTGACCAGCGCGTGTGCGCGCCAGGAGACTTTCGCTGCCTGACGGGGATTGGAGCCGACGCGGTGCGTGAGGCCGCCGAGGCGTTGCTGGAGACGAAGTGATGACGACCGATCCACATGCGGGATTGCGGCGAGCCGGGTTCCTTCTGATCACGGTTGCGCTGGCCGGCACACAGGTGAAGCTCCAGATCGCGCAATGGGCGGGCTTTGCAGCAATCGCGCTGTGGGTGGTGCTCCGGTCACGGGACGGCAAATGGCGTGACATGCCGACCTTCATGCTGCCGTTGAGCCTGTACGCCGGGTGGACGCTCCTGAGCGCGGCGATGTCGCCGCAGCCGCTCGAAGGCCTCATCGATTCGAAGCAGCTGCTCCTGTTCCTTCTCGTGCCGGCCACCGCGACCTTTGCGCGTGGCGAACGCGCCTCACGCGTCATCGACGTCATCATCGCGGTAGGCGCCGCGTCCGCGGTCTACGGCATCGCGCAGTTCAGCATGTTCGGGTACGACACGCTCGACAACCGCGTCGTCGGCCCCCTCAACCACTGGATGACGTTTTCCGGCGTGCTGATGCTCTCGGCCGGCGCCGCGCTGGCCCGAGTGTTATCGCCGGGCCGCGAGTGGACCTGGCCGGCCATCGCGGTCCCCGCACTCGTCGTGGCGCTGTTTTATACACAGACCCGCAATGCGATGCTGGGCCTGCTGGCCGCCGTCGGCGTGCTGCTCGCCGAGCGCAACTGGAAGCTGCTCCTCATCCTGCCGGTCGCGGCTGTGGTCTTTGTCGTCGCAGCACCACAGTCCATCGTCTCTCGCGTGGAGTCCATCTGGGACCTGAACGACCCCACCAATCGCGACCGCGTCGCGATGTGGGAAACGGGCTGGGGAATGATCCAGGACCATCCCGTCACGGGTGTTGGCCCCAACATGGTGCCCGTGCGCTACGCCGAATACCGAAGCGCGCGCGCCGTCAACGACGTGAATCCGCACCTGCACAACGTGCCGATTCAGATTGCCGCCGAACGCGGCCTGCCGGCACTCGCCTTGTGGCTGTGGTTCGTGGTGGCGGCCGGGCGCGACCTGTGGACGCAGCTGCGCCGGAACCAGATGCGGGCTGTCGCCGGCGCGGGCGTGGCGGCCATCGTGGCAATGCTCGTTGCCGGGCTCTTCGAGTACAACTTCGGCGACTCGGAGTTCCTGATGCTGTTTCTCGGCTTGATCACGCTCCCCTGGGCCGCGACGAGGAGCCACTCGTGATTCGTCCGGGCACGCACATCGCCGTCATCGGCGACATCATGCTCGACCACTTCGTGATTGGCCGCGTCGATCGCATTTCGCCCGAAGCCCCGGTGCCGGTCGTCCGCTTCGAGCGCGACGACTTCCGCCTGGGCGGAGCCGCCAACGTCGCAGCCAACGTCCGGGCCCTGCAGGGCCACCCCCTGCTGGTGGGCACCATCGGCAGCGACGATGCCGCGCGCGAGCTGCAGGCGCTGCTCTCGGCGCAGGAGATCTCGACGCAGGGACTCGTGTGCGATCCCCTTCGGCCGACCACACGCAAGCTGCGCGTGGTCACGACGCGAAACCAGCAGGTGGCCCGCGTGGACTACGAAGACGAATCGCCTGTGGCCGGCGCCGCGCTGGACTCGCTGTGCGCCACCGTCCGCGCGGCGTGCGCGAACGCTGGCGCCATCGTGCTCTCCGACTATCGCAAGGGGGTCGTCAATGCTCCGGTGATTGCGGCCGCTCGCGAGGCGGCGCACGGCAAACCCCTCGTGGTCGATCCCAAGGTCCCTGACGCGGCCCGCTACGCCGGCGTCAGCGTGCTGACGCCGAACCACCATGAAGCCGAGCTGATGACCGGCCTCCGCATCCGCGAAGCCGATGACGCGCGTGTCGCCGCTCGCAAACTGCATGACGCGACGGGCGCCAACGTGCTGATCACGTGGGGTGAACACGGCATGTGGGTCTTTGACGCCGCCGGTGGGGGCCACGACAGCCACATTCCCGCAACCGCGCGGGAAGTCGCAGACGTGACCGGCGCCGGCGACACGGTCGTTGCGACGCTTGCACTCGCGCTGGCCGGTGGGGCCACGCTCGCGGAAGCGGCGACACTCGCCAATCAGGCCGCGGGTGTGGTGGTGGGCAAGTTCGGGGCGGCCACCGCAACGCTGGCCGAACTTGGACTGCAGGCCTCGCCCGTCCCCGCGAGGTAGACCTCGGGCCACGGACGCCCGTCGAGCACGTTTTTCAGCTTCGCCTCGAACAGCGTCTGACGCGCAGCAATGCAGACCGCAATGCCGGTCGGCGCGATCACGCGCTGAAGATCCGCGTATTCGCCCGGATTGATCAGCACGTACATCTCAGGGACCTCCTGCACACGCCGCGCGAGCGTCTCCATGTCGAAGATGTCTTCGATGGGCCGACCGAGGTAGTACGCCATGCTGGGCAATACGGTGCGGTAGTGCGCCACGACTGGTGGCGGAGCGCCCTCGCGCGCCCGGCTCCGGATGACCTCCACCATCGGAACGACCGGCTTGAACGCCTCCACCGCGGGGAGCGACACCAGCGCAAAGACGTAGTTGGCGGCGACCATCGTTGTCGCCACCGCCAACACGGCAGCTGACACACGTCGCGCGACAACGAGGCCCATCGCAGCCACCGCGCCGCACACCAGCAAGGCCGCCAGCATGTTGGCTCCGGCAATCTGGTGCACGACCGCCCTGCTACCGAACAGCCAGAACAGGCCACCGGCCGCGACCACCATCAGCGCGGCAGTGGCAATTGTCGCGCGGCCGATCCACGCACTCGCGCTCTCCCAGCCCGCGACGATGCGATCAGCGGCCAGTGCCGCCAGCGCCGGAACGATTGGGAAGACGTAGAGGTCCTGTTTGGTTTCGGAAAACGAAAACACGCCAACGTGCCAGAGAACCCAGAGGAGGAGCAAGGTGGCGAGGTTCCGAAGTGCCGGGGTGCCGAGGTTCCGAAGTGGCGCGAGCAGGCCCGCCACCACGAACACGGACCACGGGAACAGGTCACCAAGCACAACGGGCACATAGAAGAAGATGTCGCGTTCACCGGGTTGCATGGACTCGGTGAAACGGCCGAGGTTCTCGCCAAGCCAGAAGGCGCGCAGCGGTTCCCACCCTTGCTCCATGTAGATGGCCGCCCACCACGGCACGACAATCGCCAGCACGATCAACACGCCGGGCGCCAGTGACAGGCGCGAGATGTCGCGCCAACGCCCCTGCAACAACAGCCACGTGCCAATCGTCGCGGCGGGAAACAGCACCGCGATGGGTCCCTTCGTCAAGACACCGCAGCCGATCGCGGCGTACATCAGCCACAACCAGCGACGACGCCGGTCTGGCTGTGTCTCGGCGAGGATAAAACACGCCAGCGCCAGCGTCATGAAGGCGGTGACCCAGATGTCGATGAAGATGCGCCGCGAGAACATCACGAACCGCGGCGCGGTCAGGAGCAGCAGTGCCGCCAGCGCGCCGGTGGCGGGGGATCGCAGCGCCCTGCCAAAGACGAAGGCGGCGAGCGCGATGCCGAGCGCGCCGATCGCGATCGCCAGCCGCTCGACACCCACGGAGATGCCGAACAGGTGATAGAAGCCGGCGACAATCCAATAGCTGAGCACCGGCTTGTTCATCCGGGGTTCGCCATTGAACTGCGGATGCACGTAGTCGCCGGTGAGCACCATCTGGCGCGGCGTCTCTACGTAGAACGCCTCATTGGCATCCCAGATCGTGTTGGCGGCAAGCCCGAGAAACAGCAGGAGGCCAGAAGCGACGAGCAGGACTGCCAGGGCGACCCGGTAGCGTCCCTTCACGGCATCACCTGCTCGTTCAGCACCTGGCACTCAGCACCAAGCACTTCGCACTCCGCACTTCGCACTTCGCACTATTTCTCTCAGTGCCTGAAGTGTCGTCGGCCGGTGAAGACCATGGCGAGGCCATGTTCATCCGCCGCCGCAATCACCTCATCGTCGCGCACGGAGCCGCCGGGCTGAACAATCGCGGTGGCGCCGGCGTTGGCGACCACATCAAGACCGTCACGAAATGGAAAAAACGCGTCGGACGCGGCAACTGAGCCGCGCAGGCGATCACCGGCCTTGAGCACGGCCGTCCGCACGGCATCGACGCGACTCATCTGCCCCGCCCCGATGGCCAGCGTGGCGTCGGCCGCCGTGAAGATCACGGTGTTGGATTTCACATGCGCGCACACGCGCCACGCAAACCGCAGCGCCGTCCATTCCTCGGGCGTGGGCTGACGACGAGTCACCACACGCGGACCGTTGGCCCCGGGCCACTCCGTCGCGGCCTCGATCACGCGGTCACGGTCCTGCACGAGCCATCCCCCGAGGATCGACCGAACGTCGCGATCCCGGTCGAGGCCATCAAAGGTCGCCGTCACGACACGCATGTTGGGTTTGCTGGCGAGCACCGCGCGCGTCTCTTCATCAGCCGACACACCCGGCGCAATGACGGCCTCGATGAACGTCGACACGAGCGCCACGGCTGTATCGAAGTCAATCGGTCGGTTCAGGCCCACGATGCCGCCAAAGGCCGACAGGGCGTCCGCTTCGCGCGCGCGCACGTAGGCGTCCGCGGCTGTGGCGCCGGTCGCCACACCACAGGGATTGGTGTGCTTGATGACGACGGCGGCGGGCTCGGCAAACTCCAGGGCGATACGCGCAGCCGCATCCAGATCAAGCAGGTTGGTGAACGACAGTTCCTTGCCTTGATGGACGACCGCGCCGCCGAAACCATGCGCGCCGTGACCGTACCAGGCGGCAGTCTGGTGTGGGTTCTCTCCGTACCGCAGATCACGCACCTTCGCCAGTGACGGGGACCACCGGCCGGACGCACCACCGCGGCTCACCTGACCGGCCGCATCCACCGTGATCTC
The DNA here is from genome assembly GCA_966252305.1 of uncultured Acidimicrobiia bacterium. Classification (GTDB taxonomy): domain Bacteria; phylum Acidobacteriota; class Vicinamibacteria; order Vicinamibacterales; family SCN-69-37; genus SYFT01. The sequence goes on along the minus strand of CBINOO010000048.1, from coordinate 3,070 downwards.
TCCGAGCGTCGAGGCGATGACGCGGTCGTAATCCGCGGTATGACCGAAGGCCTTGCGCGCCAGGTCAAACCGCTGTGCCGGCGTTGGCCCGGCGGGTGATGTGATCGCCGACAGGACCGTGTTGTAGTCACGCGGATCAACCACCACCAGGACGTCGCGGAAGTTCTTGGCCGCCGCGCGGAGCAGACTGGGCCCGCCGATATCAATCTCTTCAATGAGGTGATCAAACGGCAGGTCCGGCTGGGCCGCGGCCTTCGCAAACGGATACAGATTGACGACCACAAGGTCGATGGGGGTGATGCCCTGGCCGGCCAGGGCCATCAGGTCGTCGGGCACGTGGCGCCGGGCGAGGATGCCGCCGTGCACTTTGGGGTGCAGGGTCTTGACCCGTCCGTCCAGCATTTCGGGAAAACCCGTGACATCGGAGATCCCAAGGACCGGAAGACCGGCTTCGGCCAGGGCGCGGGCCGTCCCACCCGTGGAGACTAATTCCCACCCGTGAGCCACCAGGGCCGATGCAAAGGGGACCAATCCGGTCTTATCAGATACACTCAACAGGGCACGCATGACAGTGACGCCTTTCTTGTAACTGCTTGACTTGTGTCAGGCACCCGCATAGCATTGCCGATCGACGTTGGGCGAGACCATCGTCGACACGAAGACCGCAGGTGCGGTCTTTTTTTTGTAAGACGCGGGAAAGCCGCGTCTGTTCTCGCAAGGCAGGCAAGTACGATGCGTATTACGGGCAAGGTCAAGTGGTTCAACAACGCTAAGGGCTATGGTTTCATCGAGCGCGAGGGTGGCAACGACGTCTTCGTGCACTTCTCGGCAATCCAGGGCAACGGATTCCGGACGCTCGAAGAAGGCCAGGAGGTTGAGTTCGAAATCGTCGATGGTCCGAAGGGACCGCAGGCAGGGAACGTCACCAAGCCCAGCTAAGCCACTTGGAGAGGGCCGGAGCCCGTCGTTCCGGCCCTCACTCAGCGATTCGTTTCGCGTCGCCGTCCTGGACTGACGCGCATCACGCACACAAAGACTCACTCGCCCCTCCGACTTACCGGATGAGGCACCATACCAGCGGCAGCCACAACTCTCGCGCGTACGGCAGTGGGCGGTCGTCGATAAGGACACGTGTGTCTGGGTGATCGCCGACATGTTCATACAGCGACCGCAGTGTGAGCGGGTTGTCACCCGGATAAAAACGCACGCGATGCCGCGTGCTGCCGGCCACAGGAATGTCCTGCCACTCCGCAGCGTCGGCGCCCAGCGCGCGCACCTGCGCCATCACCTCATCGCTCAACGTCGGGAATTCAATCGAGATCGAAAAGGGCCGCGCCGGTGTGCCAAACAGCGCCTCGCGCAGTTCCGGATGCAGGAGCGCCAGTTCTTCGTCGGAGGGAGCTTCGGGCAAATCGGCGTAGGGCCAGAACCGCTCGAGCGGCCGATGCGTGGGATGCTCAGGCAGCACGCCTGATGCTATCCTGTCCGCTCGCGACGCCGCAACCGCCGGATGTCTTCTCTCCGCTCCATTCCCTCGATCGATCAGTGCCTGCAGCGGCACGATGTGCGTGCGCTCGTCGAGCGTCACGGTCATGCGGCCACGGTGGCCGAGTTGCGGCGCGCGGCTGAAGCCTGGAGGAACGCCCCGATTGGGGAAGCGGGAGACTGGATTGTCGATCGCGCTTCCGCGCAGCTTGCCGCCGCGACCCATCCCTCGCTGCGCGAGGTCATCAACGCCACGGGCGTCCTGATTCACACCAACCTCGGCCGTGCGCCGCTGGCCGCCTCTGCCGCGCGCCGCGCGGCTGCCGTGGCCGCCGGCTACTCGAACCTCGAATACGACCTCGAACGCGGCACCAGAGGACACCGGCACGTGCACGCGGAGCGCCTGGTCTGTGCGCTGACCGGCGCTCACGCCGCGACCGTCGTCAACAACAATGCGGCCGCGACCATGCTCGTGCTGGCCGCGCTGGCCGCAGGACGCGAGGTCGTGGTGTCACGCGGCGAACTGGTCGAGATTGGCGGCGGCTTCCGGGTGCCGGACATCATGGCGCAGTCGGGCGCCGTGATCCGCGAAGTCGGCACCACCAATCGCACGCGTGTCTCCGACTACACGGCCGCGATCGGTGAACGCACGGGGCTGGTGCTCCGGGTGCATCCGTCAAACTTTCGGATTGAGGGCTTCACCACGCGTCCCGGTCTGACCGAACTGACCCACGCGGCGCATGCCTTGGACATCCCGGTCTTCGAAGACCTGGGCAGTGGCTGGCTCGGCGTGGCTGACGACACGCCGTGGCCCGACGCGCTCCGGGACGAACCGAGCGTGCGTCAGAGCCTCGAGGCGGGCGTGGACCTCGTCGCCTTCAGCGGCGACAAGCTCCTGGGTGGGCCACAGGCGGGCATCATTGCCGGACGCGCTGACCTCGTGGCGCGTGTGCGGCAACATCCCTTGATGCGCGCGGTCCGCGCCGACAAACAGACGTACGCGGCGCTGGAGGCCACCCTGGCGCTCTGGATGCGCCCTGGTGACCGTGCCGAGGTCCCTGTCGTTCGAATGCTGTTGGCGTCGGTCGACAGCCTTGCGCGGCGCGCGGAGGCCATGATCGGGGACCTTGTGCGAACAGCGGACGGCGCAGTGCGGGCCCGCGTGGTGGATGGCGCCTCAACCATTGGCGGCGGAAGTGCGCCGCAGTCCGAGCTCCCGTCGACGCTGGTGGCCCTTCGGAGTTCCTCTGGCTCGGCAGCCCAGCTGGAAGCCCGGCTGCGGCTCGGTGCGCCACCGATCATCGCCAGGGTTCACGACGATGAGGTGCTGCTGGACCTCCGTACTGTCCATCCCGACGACGACGCGCGAGTGGTCGCGTCGGTATTGGCGGGTCTGAAGACCCGCCCCACAACTACCTGAAAGGCGGACCACCGTAGCCTTGGCGAAGGTGGTAGCCCCGCCGAGACACTAGAAGATCGAGGTCACTGACTGCGCCGCAATTGACAGCAGGCGCCCCGGGAGGATGCCGAAGTACAACACGCCGGCCAGCGCCACGAGCAGGCCGGCGACGGTCACGCCGGCCAC
>CBINOO010000047.1:0-28256 GCA_966252305.1 uncultured Acidimicrobiia bacterium | reverse complement strand
CGTCACGACGCGCGCATAGGCGCACCAACAAGACGGGCCCGGCTGCGGGAACAGCGCGGGCCCAGATGGAGCAAGCAAACGATGACACAGACTACCACGACACAGACCGCACCACCGCGAGCCACGTTTGATGCTCGCACGCCACGCGAGGTTCATCCGACGACGGTGACCGGCCTCGCAGCGATCATCGCGAAGGTTCGCCAGATCGTGAATGGCGAGCAGTTGCGTCCGATCGACACGCTGTCCGCTGAAGATCGTGAGCTCCTGCACTACCAGGCGCTCGCCGTCATCAACGCGCAGAACCCTTTGAAAGCCACTCGCGCGAAAGAGCAGGCCCTCGAGCGCGCGGAGACGGTGCTCGAGGAGGAAGGCGCTCCGGTCTCGCCCGCCACGCGCAACCTCGCGCGGCGCATTGCCCAGGAGGCCATCCTCACGCACACGCTGGCCTTGCAGGGTTTGTTCGACGAGATCGCGGGAGGTGTCCAGTGAGCGGGGCCGCACTCGCCACGACCACGCCGACGCAAGCCGGCATCATCACCACCGCGCAGGCCTTCAAGGGCAGCCTCGAGAACTGGCGCCAGCATCAGTTCCATGTGCTCACGCCGGCCGCCGCGTTCACGGCGCTCCCACCGCAGTGGGGGCTCTTGCCGGTCAAGGTCGAGATCAACATCGACGAGGCCTTCGGTGAGGTCTACCAGGACAAGCTCTTCTGCAAGGCCGACGAAGTCTGCCTGACCAAGAACGGCCTGTCGAAGATCGCCCAGGCCGTGGGCATGTCCATCACCACCGAACGGACCGACCCGCGGACGATTGCCAATTACTGGGAAGTGCGGGCCACGGCGCGGTTCATCGGGCTCGACGGCACGCCGCAGCAACTGCAGGCTACGGAGGAGCTCGACCTGCGCGACGGCACGGAACGGTCGCAGAAGGTCATGGGGCGCGACAACAAAGTCGGCGCTCTCGTCGCCGCCCGGGCCAAAGGCCTGCGCAACTGCGAGGCCCGCGCGATCAACGCGGTGATTCGGCTCTACGGGCTGAAGCAGAAGTACACGCGCGACGAACTCCGGAAGCCGTTCATGGCGGTGCGGATGCTCTTCCAGCCGGACATGAACAATCCGACGCAGGCGGCGATCGCCACGCAGCAGGCGCTCGGGGGCGTGTCGATGTTGTACCCGTCGACGCCGCTGGCCTCGCTGCCGCCGGCACAGCCCGAGGTGCTTGACGTGATCGGGCAGGTCGCCGACAGCCACGCGCACCAGGGAACGCATGCCAAGGCGCAAGAGCCCGCCGCGCCGGCGCCGCGGAAGGTCGATGCCGTCGAGATCGACCTCGAGTCGGGCGTCCACGCCATCACGTTCGAAGGCGGCGCGAATGTCCTCACCGACCAGCTCGACGTCGCGAAGGCGGCGCAGACCGCGAAGAAGGCCGGCGCCGGCGTGCTGGTGACATCCGAGCGCCGCGGCAGCGATGTCTACGTGACCGACCTGCAGGTCGCGCAGACACAACCGGGGACGAAGGCCGCCGAGCCTACGACCGGCGCCGCATCGATGCCTGATGGCAGCACGACCATCGTCAACATCAAAACAGCGGACTCGAAGCCCGGCGCTGGTCGGCCCTGGCGGCGCTACGACGTGGAGTTCGCGAACGGCGTCATTGCGTCGACCTTCAGCCAGACGATCCAGCAGCTGGCCGATGACGCGCACCGTCACAGAGCCCGCGTGCGTATCCAGACCTCAGAGCGAGAGGGCTACAACGACAGCCTCGACAAGCTCGAGATCATCGACTCGCGGCAGCAGTCCCTGCCGAACCCGGGGGAGCTCTGATGGCGAACCAGCAGCACGTCTTCGTTCACATCGGAGACACCCACGTGGGGCCGGGCGAGAGGATCGCGGACAAGCTGGCGGCGCTCGACCAGATCATCGTCTGGTGCGAGGGCGCAGCCGCCGCCGGCCGTCTGGCCGCGATCCTCTGGCCGGGTGATCTCTATCACCAGAAGTCCACGATCGAGGATCGCAACGTCCTGGTGCCGCGCCTGCAGGAACTCGCGAACCTCGCGCCGGTCGTTCTGGTGTACGGGAACCACGACGCACCAGGGGACCTCGACATCCTCGCCGAACTGGCGGCGCGGTACCCGATCTACGTCAGCAGCCGACCGGACGTCCTGCGCGTGCCGACGGCGACCGGCACGGTCGCGCGCGTCGCGTGCCTGCCGTATCCGCATAGAGGCGGGCTCGTCGGCGCCGGCATCGCACACGACGACCTCGGCCAGACTGCCCGCCAGCTGCTCGAGCCACAGTTCGCGCTCTTTGCCGATGAGCTTCGCCAGGCCGAGAAGGACGGCGAGATTCCGCTCTTCATCGGCCATGTGAACGTCGGAGGTTCGCTGTCATCGACGGGGCAGCCACAGATTGGGCGGGAGATCGAACTTGATCCGGGATTGCTCGGCCGACTTGACGCGGCGGTCTACAAGGGGCTGAACCACATTCACCGCCACCAACTGCTCCCGAGCGCCGACGACGACACCGTGTATGCGGGTTCGATCTGCCGGCAGGATTTCGGAGAGAACGAAGCGAAGGGCTTCGTCGCAGTGACGGTCGGCGACGATTCGGCAACGTTCGGGGCGTCGTGGGAGTTCATCCCGCTCGACGTGCCGGCGCAGTATCTGGTGGAAGGACAGCTGACGCGCGACGGGTTCGTGCTCACCGATGCACCACCGTGCCAAGTCTGTGACGGCTTCGAATGCGTCACTTGCGCCGAGCGAGGTCGATTCCGCTCGGACTGGTCTGGCGCCGACGTCAAGGTCCGCTACACCTACAAGCGCAGCGAGCGCGGGATCCTCGACCAGGCGCACATCCTCGCCGAGTTCGCCGGCTGCCGGTCACTGAAGCTCGACCCGATCGCGGAGGTTGAGCGAGAGGTCCGGGCGCCGGAGGTTGTCGAAGCCGTCACCGTCGACGGCAAGGCCGAAGCGTACTGCGGGCGCAAGAACATCACTTGGACGCCGGCGATTGCCGCGAAGCTCACTGCGCTCCAGCAGCAGACACCCGAAGCCATCCTCGCGGACGTCCAGGCGCTCGCTGCCGCCGCGGGCACCGTGGCTACGCCGGCGGACCGAAAGGCGGTGGCGTGATGGCAGGCAGTTCCTTTGCCGCACTGTCGTTGATCAAGGTCTACATCGCCGCCCCATATCCGTGTCGCGATGCGGCAATCGAGATGATGCACGTCCTCGAGGCGAACGGCTGTCGGGTCACATCCACATGGCTCAGAGAGCCGGACGAAATGGCCGACCAGTTCGCGCGCCTGGATTTGGCCGACGTCGCACGGGCTGATGTTCTGGTGGCCTACAACCCCGAGGGTTGGGAGGAGCGCGGCACAGGTGGACGCCACGTCGAGTATGGCTACGCGCTCGGACTGGGCATTCCCGTGGTGTTGTACGGCGAGAAGTCGAACATCTTTCACCATCTGGACTCCGTTGTCCATGCCCGCAGCAACGACCTTGTTGGCGCGATTCGCATCGCTCACGTCTCCGGCCGCGCTGACCGGAAATCGGTCGCACTGCGATTGGTTGCGACTGAGTTCCTGCGCGCGGAGGCGAAGCACGCGCCGATGAACTCTCCGCACGAGGGATACGCGGTCATTGCCGAGGAACTGGACGAGTTGTGGGACCACGTCAAGGCGGACACCGGTCGTAGCGCCGACGCGGGGAACGAAGCGATCCAGGTGGCGGCGATGGGACTGCGCTACTTCACGAACCTGACCGGGGGTGGCCGATGAGACTCGACCGCCTGCAACTCAAGGGCATCACCTGCTTCCGCGATCCGGTCGACCTCGACCTGACGCAGGTCCCGGCCGGGCTGATCGCCATCGTCGGAGAAAACGGTAGCGGCAAGACGACACTGATGGAGGCTCCAGCCGGCGCCATCTACGGGGAACTGCCGACCCGCGGGAGCGTGGCGAAGTACGCGACCGAGAAGGATGCCTATCTCGACACGACCGTCACCTTCGACACGGCCGGCACCTTCCGGGCCCGGCGCAACGTCGACGGGGTGAAGGGCATCCAGGACGCGCTGCTCGAGCGCGGAACCGAGCGCCTCAACGACGGCAAGGTGACCACGTTCAAGGTCGCTGTTGAGAAGTACTTCCCGCCGCTCGACACGCTGCTCGCCAGCAACATGGCCGTGCAGACGCGGCGGGGGAGCTTCGCGACTCGGGACAAGGGCGCGCGCAAGGACCTCTTCTACGCGCTCCTCGGGCTGCACCGCTACGAGGCATGGGCCGAAACCGCTCGCGCCAACGTCACGCTGCTCACAAAGCGCGTGGCCGAACTCTCCGGGCAGCTGGAAGTCCTGCGCGCCACGGCCAGCGACGAGCTCCATCAGCAGCTGCAGGACCAGGCGTATGCACTGACCGAAGACCTCGCCAGGGCCGAAGATGCGAAGACCGAACTGGAACGTCGCCTGGAGGACGTCGACGCCGCACTCGCCAGGCTCCGGGCAGACGTCGAGGAGAAGTCAGCGGTGCTCACGGCCCGGGCGAAAGACGAGGCAGATCTGGCCGCGTGCCGGCGCCGCGTCGAGTTCTTCGACCAGGCGGACAAGGAGCTCGAGCAGGACGCGTCCGGCCGGGAGAAGGGCATTGCTGGACGGCTCGCCAGCGCGCTCGCCCAGATCGACCGCGACATCGCCGCGCTGCCGACCGATGCCCTGATTGACGCCGACCTGCAGGCGCGGCTGGCGCGCATCGAGACGGACCTCAAGGCCGTCACCGACGAGCGGAATGCCCGCATCGGCAAGAACGAGACGCTGGTCGCCAAGAAGGCCGAGATCGAGGCGGCCGTCAAAGAGTCGCGAGACCTGCGCACCGAGATCGACACCCTGCGCCTCCGCATCGACGAGTACCGGCAGCAGCGGTCAGTCGAGATCGACAACCTGACCCGCGCCAAAGACGAGGTCAGAACCTTCGAGCAGTTGATCGCTGAGCGCGACCGAGCGCGGCAGACAGCTGGCTTGCTGGATGGGGTGCCCTGCGGAGGAACGCCGCCATTCGACGCCTGCCAGTTCCTGCGGGACGCCGCTACGGCGCAGCGCCGTGCGAAGGAGCTCAACGAGCAGGACCTCGAAGCAACGCTGGAATCCAAGCGCGTCAGTGTCTCGGCCATCGAGCGTGCTGCGGACAACCTTGGCTCCAAGGTCGCCCACGCGGAAGGGGACATTTCCGTCGCCAAACGCCGTATCGAGACCCTGCAGGCCAGCGTCGAGCTCGAGCCGATGCTGCGATCGGCCGAGGAACGGATCGCCGGTTACCGGAAGGACATCGAGGACGCGGCCGCGCGCGCCGCCGCTGACCGGACCGATACCGAAGCCCTCGCCGCCGCAGCGCGGACGAAGCGCAACGAGGACATGGATCGCCTGACGGCGCGACGCGGCGAGGTACAGGCCGAGTCCGACCTCGAGCTGCAGCGTGAGCGTGATCGGGTCGCCGGCATCCGTGCGAAGCGATCCGAGGACCGCACCGCCAACAAAGCGGAGATCGCGCGCCTCACGGCAGCGCTGGCCACGTCGGCCGACGCCGCGGCGCAGCACGCGACCGCAGCCGCGGATCTCGCGACGAAGGACGCGGAGCGCCGGCAGGTCGCCAGTGACCTCGCGGCCGCGGACAAGGCCTTCGCCCTCGTCCAGGAGAACGTACAGCACCTGCGCCGGCGGCAGGACGAGTTTCGCGAGGCGCACGCCAAGCGCACGGCGATCGAAACGGCAGTCGCCGACCTGCAGGCGCACCTGGTGGACTGGCAGGTACTCGCACAGATGTTCGGGCGCGAAGGCCTGCCCACGCTCGAGATCGACGCCGCGGGCCCGGGTGTCAGCGACAACGCCAACGACCTCCTGCAGGCAAGCTTCGGCGGCCGGTTCGTGGTCGAGCTCGTGACCCAGGACGTCAAGGCCGACGGCAAGGGCATGAAGGAAGTCTTCACGCTCCAGGTCTACGACCACGAGCGCGGTGGGGAAGCCCGCGACCTGGCCGACCTCTCTGGTGGCGAGCAGGTCATCGTCGACTCAGCCCTGCGCCTGGCGATTGCCCTGTGGGTGAACCGCCGCAACGAGCAGCCCATCCGCACGGTGTGGCTCGATGAGACGACCGGGGCCCTCGATCCGGACAACGCGCAGCGGTACCTCGCGATGCTGCGCCGGCTCCACGCGCGCGCCGGGCTGCATCACCTGATCTTCGTCAGCCACAACCCCGCCATTTCGGCACAGGCCGACGCCCAGATTCAGGTGGCTGACGGTCGAGCCGCGATCGCCTTCCCGCCGTTCACGCCCGTCAGCGGCAGTCAGGAGGCGGCGTGATGCCAATGCTGGACGAGCGCGAGCAACTGCGCCGACGCGTCCTCCTGATGGATGCCGAGCGATATCGACGCCAGCTGCGGCGTGCAGCCGTCGTGATCGGGTTGGGCGTGCTGATCGCCATCGGACTGTTCCTTCGCTTCATGGGGGTGGCGTAGGCATGACCACGCACCTGGCCTTCGCGCTCACCCGCGTGTTCTTCGTCCTGCTGACAGCTTCGGGTGTGTGCACGCTCTTCGGGTTCCTGGTCCTCGACGGGGGCCAGGCCCATCTCGCCCTGCGCCTGTTCCATCTGGCACAGGACGCGTGGTGCATGGCGATGGCCGCCGGCGCCTGCTGGGTGGTCGTCACGCGGCCATTCGCCCGCTGGAGGCGCGGATAGATGGTGGCTATGCCGCTACTCGCGATCGCCGAGCGCTTGGAGCGTGAGGACGCTGCCCAGCAAGGGCGGCGTCCGCGCAAGGCGTGGAAGCGATCGCGCCAAGTCAGTCGGCAGTCCTTCACTCAATTGCGCGACAGCGGTGAACTCGGCGAGCGGCAGCAGGTGTTCGCGGATGCCCTCACCGCGCACATGAATCGTTTCAACAATCCGCCCACGCTCGCCGAGCTGACGAAGTGGGCCTTTGAGGATGGTCGCATCCCCCGCAACGACCCCAACATCTTCCGTCCCAGGGCCACGGAGTTTGCCATCGGCAAGCTCGTGACTCGCAAGGACGGCAGTCAGGTGGTGATCGGGGGAGGCGCCATCGAGTACTTGGACGCGCGCAAGTGTCGGGTGACCGGCGCTTCTGCTCGTCCCATTCGCCCGAGGGAAGCGGGCAGCGAGGAGCTGCGGTAGGTGCCCTGGTTAAAGGTTGACGACAAGTTCACATGTGGTCCGAAAGTGAAGCGGGCCGCTCGAGTGCTTGGTGGTCGCAGTGCCCGTGCGCGTGTCTTGGCGGTATGGCTCGACGCCATGAGCTACTGTGCGATGCACCTCACCGACGGCTTCTATCCCGATTACGAGCTGGATGAGTTACCCGACGCCAATCCGGAAGAGGTATTCACTGCGATGGCCGTCGGGGAGGTCGGTCTCGGGGCCATCGTGGAGCGGGATGAGGAACGCAAGGGGTGGGTCTTCCGCAACTACGCGGAGTATCAACCGACGCGGGCAGACGTCGAGGAAAAGCTCGACTGGGATCGACGACGAAAAGCGCTGTACGCGATTCCTGGCCTGGTGGACGCGATCAGACGTCGAGACAAGGACCGATGCCGTTACTGCGGCGTCGACGTCAACTGGAAGGACCGCCGCAGCCCGAAGGGCGGCACCTACGACCACGTCCAGCCACGTGGTGACAACAGCTACGAGAACGTCGTCGTGTGCTGCCACCGGTGCAACGCCCGCAAGGGGGGCCGGACACCCGAGCAGGCTGGTATGCCGCTGCGTGATCTGGACCAAGTCGTAACTAGTTCCGATCCGTGCGATCCCGTCCCGACCCGTCCCAGCCCCAACCCGATCCCAAAAGATCAGCACCGATCCCGTTCGAAGATCCCGGCCATTCCGACCCGCCTGACGGCGGCGTATTGGGATGACATCGTTGAGGGCCTGCTCGACAAGTCCGGCATCAAGCTCCACGACCGGGTTCAGTGGTTCAAGGGGGCGACCTTCCGAGACGGGATTCTCACGGTCGTGGGCGACATCACCCTCGAGTGGGTCGCCAAGCACTACCGCGAGGCGCTCGAGCGTGCGCATGGTGGGCCGATCACCATTCGGAGGACCGCATGACCTGGACGGCGGCGCCGGCACTTTGCGATACGCCCTGTGGCCGCTGCGGTGCACGGTTCGCCGAAGGCGCGCCTGTCGCGCTCATCACCGCGCGGAGTCTGTGGCGGTGCCAGACCTGCATCATCGAGCTCTTTCCAGGTGCGTCGGTCGACTGGCCGGCCGTCGATGCCGCCCGGGCACGCCACGAGGCGCAGCGCGCCGGCACGTCCTACGTCACCAAGCCAGGCCGGGCCTCGGCGCCGATTCTGAGCGGGTTCCTGCCTGTCAGCGCCGGCGCCGCGCAGGGCCTGGATCACCTCCTCAAACACACCGGCGGCATCGCGGGACGGAAGCAGTCTCGGCCGAAGCCGTTCAGCAAGGTTGCCCACATCCACGACCCGAAAGCCCGCGCCGTCAACGACTGATTCCCAAGGAGCCCCATGACCACAGCTGCCACCGTCACCGAACGCTACGAGGCCGCGCTGCCGCTCGACCTCATCGACCCCTCGAAGACCAACCCGCGGACGAACTTCAGCCCCGCGTACATCGACGAACTGTCCGGCTCAATCGCCGAGAAGGGGCTTATTCAGCCGATCGTCGTGCGCGAGAAGAGCAACGGCCGGTTTGAAATCGTCGCCGGCGAATGCCGCTGGCGCGGGTCCAAGCAGGCGAAGGCCTCCACGATCCGTGCGATCGTCCGCGACTACACCGACGAGCAGGTCCTCGAGATCCAGCTCATCGAGAACATCCATCGCCACGACCTGACACCGATGGAGCAGGCCCGCGGGTATCGCCGACTCATCGACAGCAATCCGGACAAGCACAGCGCGTCGACCATCGCGCAACGCATCGGCATGTCAGTCGACTGGGTGTGGGACAGGCTCAAGCTGAATGACCTGATTCCGGAGGTCGTGAAGCTGCTTGAGACCGATCGCATCGCCGTCGGCCACGCGATCGTGATCGCCAGGCAAAAGCCGGAAGACCAGAAGCGCATCATCGGGATCCGCGAGTTTAGCCACGGCGGCCCGAGCCAGTCCGGGCTCTGGGAGGATGAGCACGGCGAGTTCGACTTCGACGAGGACAAGCCCTCCAAGAAGGCGGACCCGTATCGCGGCTACAAACCGAAGACGGTCCGCGAGCTCGAGCGCTGGATCGACGAACACATCCGGTTCGATGTGGCCCATGCGGCGAAGGCGCAGCCCCTGCAGTTCGAAGACGTGGCCAGTCGTGTGGAGTCGGCCGAGCAGCTGCCCGGCCGCGGCAAGAAGGTCATCCCGATTACGTACGAGTACCAGCTGAAGGACGACGCCAAGGATCCGGACCAGCGCACCTACGGACAGAAGTCCTGGCGTCGCGCGGATGGCGCCGAGAAGTCCAAGACGTGCGACCACGCGGTGCTTGGGCTCGTCGTGGCGGGCCCCAGCCGCGGCGAGGCGTTCAACGTGTGCATCGCGCGCGACCGCTGCACGGTCCACTTCGGCGCGGAGATTCGCGCACGGGAGAAGGACGCGAAGGCGCGCGCCTCTGGCCAGGCCGCGAAGGCCGACAAGGCCCAGGAGCGCCGGCAGGCCGCCGAGCAGAAGCGTGAGGAGCAGCGGCGGGCCAAAGAGACCCGCTGGAAGAAGCTGCATCCGGCGCTTGTCAAGGCGACGGCCGCCGCCCTTGAGGCGCAGGATGAAGAACTGACCGACGCCGCCTTTGCGTGGCTCGTCAGGCATTTGGCCCTGCCGAAGAGCGTATCCAGGGCTGCATTCTTGTCGGCGCTTCTGAAGAAGGAGGCGACGAGCGCGCTTCGGCACACCGGCTGGTACTACTCGGACGAGAACGAAGCCGAGTCCACCGCAGTTGCGGCCGCCGTCGGCGTCGACGTGAAGGGGGTTACCGCCGCGGTCGACCAGTCAGCCGCGCCGGCGAAGAGCAAGAAGGCCCCCACCAAGAAGGGCAAGGCGACGAAGGCGTGACACGGCCGCCCTGCAATCACTTCGTGGCGGGTCCGATCGCCCGGCATCGATGCGAGCGGTGCGGGTGGACGCGTTCGGCGCATCGGGTCCGCAAGATGGCCCTCTGCTCGAAGACCGGGAAGATCCGGCATCGCACGCGCTCGAGCGCCGGCAAGCATCTGCACCGGCTGATCGGCAGCCATCCGCAGGACGAGACGCTCCACGTGTACCGGTGCCAGTTCTGTCTGGACTGGCACGTGGGGCACGGCGACGGAGACGACATCGCCACCAGCCATCCGAATCACCAGCGGGAGGCGCGCCATGGGTAAGCGAACATGGATTCCGCCCGCAGACTCGCTGCCTGGGGAGCGCTTCCGCGGGGGCCGACGGCTGTGGACTTCGGCCGATGACGAGCTGCTGCGCCAGCGGTATCCACACGAACGCACCGATACCCTCGCGGTGGCCCTCCGGCGTGAGGTGCGCGCAGTGTACGCCCGCGCGAAGCTCCTTGGTCTGAAGAAGTCCGACGCCTACCTGGCCAGTCCTGACGCCTGCCGACTGCGCCGCGGCGACAACATTGGCGCCGCCTTCCGCTTCGTCAAGGGGCAGGTGCCGCAGAACAAAGGCGTCCGGAGGCCTGGGTGGGCCCCTGGTCGGATGGCCGAGACGCAGTTCAAGCCTGGCGTCCCGTCCTGGCGGCTGATGCCGGTCGGCAGTACGCGTTTCATCGACGGCTATCTCTATCGAAAGGTGTCGGAGGTGCCGCGGGTGCCCTACACCGTGAATTGGAAGCTCGAGCACCACCTGGTCTGGGTCGAGGCGTTCGGCCCGATCCCGCCTGGCCACAACGTCGCGTTCAAGAACGGCAACAAGGCGGACGTCCGGCTCGAAAACCTCGAACTCATTTCCCGCACGGAACAGATGCGTCGGAACACCGTGCACAACCTCCCCAAGCCCGTCGCCCAAGCGGTGCAGTTGCTCGGGGCCCTCAATCGACAGATCCGAAGGAGATCCCGTGGCCAAGAACAAGATCACCGACCTGCGTGACCACCTGTTCGCGACGCTCGAAGCGTTGCGCGACGACGACAAGCCGATGGACCTAGACCGAGCCCGCGCAGTCGCGGAGGTGGCGCGCGTCGTCATCGACTCGGCGAAGGTCGAGGTGGACATGCTGAAGGTCACCGGGGAGATCTCCGGGACTGGCTTCATACCCGCCGCGATCGACGCTCCGACGAGCGCCGGCAGCACCACCCTTGATGACCGCAGACGTCTTGCGGCGGTCAACGGAGGGCGCGGGTGACGCCGACGCTGCACGATCGGGTGCTCAGCTACATCCGCGCGTTCCCGCAGTGGCCGGACTCCTGGCCGCACGTCACGCCGTCCGGGCGGATGGTGTACGGGAAGTGGGAGATCGGCGCCCTGTACGCCAACGCGTCGACGTACTACGGAGCGTACCCGCCCACGTTCGTTGAACGTGTCCGCGCGATGTTCCCGGAGATCAGGTCAGAGGTCCATATCCTGCATCTGTTCAGCGGCGGCCTACCGAAAGGTCGATACACGCGCCTCGACGCGAACCCCGAGCCGCTGGAGGGGGTCCGGCCGGAGCTCGTGGGCAACGTCTACGACCTGGCCGGGCTGCTCGCTGCACGTCGGCGCCAAACCACGTTCAAGCTGCTGATCGCTGACCCGCCGTACTCCGCGAAGGACGCCGAGCGATACGGCCAGCGCCCACTCGACAAGGCGCGCGCGATGCGGTCGATCGCGACCGCGGTGCCGGCAGGGACGCACCTCGCGTGGCTCGACACGCAGACCCCGATTTACAACGGCGAACACTGGCTGCGGTGGGGTGACATCGACATCCACCGTTCGACCGGCCATCGCCGCCGAGTGGTGACGTTCTTCGAACGGAGGGCGGCGTGAGCGGCGTTCCCTATTTCGTCGACTGCACGACGAGCACCGTGGGCGTCCTGGTCAGAATGTCGCACGCTTGGATGCCAGCGGCCAAGGCGCTGACCACAGCCGCCGCCATGACGACCTTGGTCAAGGTCAAGGTCGTGGCGGCATTTTTTGCGGCAGTCAGCGCTTGTTGTCGCGTCTCTGCAGCGCTGGCCAGCGTGAAATCAGACAGGTCTTTCGTGATACCGCTCAGACGAGTCAGCGGCGCTCCGGAAAGCACGCCTGCTTCCGTGATTTGCCGAGAAACCGTGTCACCAAGTGCCCAGAGGTATACCTCGATGCGCTTGCTGCGGAGATTGCGCAGCTGTTCGGTAATGACCTGCGCTCGTTGGACCGGCGCGGACGTTAACTCTGTCTGCAGCGCTTGGATTTCCTCGTCGATAGCGATCACCGCGTCATTTGACTCTCGTGTACCGGGCAGCACCATGGAAGGCCTCCTGTGGACCGGAGATCCTACCCGATGACCGGCCGCGATCGCTTCCTCGCCGCCGTGCCGGAGCTGCTCGCGCAGGCCCGCGGCCGCAATCTGCGCATCGGCGTTGCCATCCGGCAGGCCCTGATGGACCTGAAGCACTACGAGTGCCCGATCGGGTTGTACGCCGATGGTGCGTGGATCTTTGTCATCGGCGAGAAGCTCGAGTCACCTAACAAGTTCCGGGCCCACTGGTCCCTCCAGAACGGGTGCCGGGCGAAGTGGGAGAAGCACATGCGCGACGTCGTGGCCGACGCGCTCGGCGTGTCGTCGTGGGGCGGAGTACTCGAGCTCGGCCGCAAGCCCGCAGTGACCGTGAAGATGACGCTCCAGATCGTTCGCCTGGTCGCCAGCTCGCGCGAGTTCATCCGTGATGACGACAACTTGGCGTTCTCCCGCAAGGGCGCCACCGACGCCATGAAACGGACCGGGCTGCTCAAGGAAGACCGCCGCGAGTGGCTCGAAGCTCTCCCAATCCACCAAGACGTGTCGCCCAACGGCAAGTCCATAACCGTGTTCTTTCTCTGGCCGACCGAGGTCGGTCTCTTCCAGGAGTCCAGTGATGTTCCAGTCCGCCGTCCGCATGCACCTCGCCAAGGTCTCGATGACCACCGAAGTCCGCAACGACGAAACCATCCCCGTCGCGGCGTTCGGGCTCAACCTCAAGCCGCTGACCCCCAAACTCGCTCGTGAACTGTCGACGGAGATCGCCGACCACTGCTTCGACGAGGATGGCGACCTCCGCGGGGAGGTGACCGGTCTGAAGTTCCGCCTGGCTGAACGTCAGCAGCACGTCACGGTGCGGATGGCCACCGACGCCGGCGTACACACGGTCCTGCGGCACGTCCGCTGCGTCGGCCTCGAGGTCTCCAAGCGCGGGGAAGCCGAAGAAGGGGAGCAGGAGAAGAAGTCGAAGAAGGTGTCACCCGGCGCGCCGGTGCTGCGCGCGAAGCTGAACCTGCTGGTCGATCCGGATGACGCGTCTATCCGCGAGTTCTTGATGCGGCGGTTCGGCTCGACGTTCTACTTCGAGTTCGCTGACGAAGAGCAGCAGCTCAACTTCGAACCGGAAGACGACAAGACGCCAAAGCAGCCGCGCCTCAAGATGGCGCCGAAACCGGACCCGGAGGCCGGCGACGTCCTCGACGAGCAGACCAGTGTTGAGGCGGACAAGTTCGTGGAGCGTGTGTGCAGCGCGTTGTCTGAGTTCTCGATCAAGATGACGCCGGCCGAATACCGGAAGCTGCCCGAGGACCTCCGCACTGAACTCGTCGTGTTCCTGACGAACTACGAGATCGTGAAGAAGGAGATGGGGGACGCCGTCACCTTCGACGACCTGCCGAAGCCGCCGGCATCGCTCTTCGACCCGAAGCGCCAGGCCAAGGGGCCCGTGGCCGCGAAGCCGGCGCCGGCCCAGGCACCGGAACCCCCGAAGAAGGAGCGGGCCCAGAGGCGCTCGAGCAAGGAGTTCACGAACAAACCACGGCTGGCCGGCACGGTGAAGAAGGCCAAGGGCAAGAACCGCCAGAAGGATAAGGTGACCCACTGATGGGCGCCATCACCAAGGCGGAATGGAAGCGCGCCCTCGCGATTGTCGAGCAGGGCATCGAGCAGCACATCCAGGAGGCCGCTGAGCGTGCAGCTGGCTACCGGTCGATGCTCTATCAACTCAAGCGTGTCGACCCGCCGCAGCTCGAGTCGGCGCGCAAGCGACCGGCTGCAGGAACGCTGCCGGCGCGGGTTCTCGACATCGTCGGGGAGTCGGAGGACGACGAGGTGACGTTTCGGCAGATTCTGGACGGCAAGCCGGGCGCGCCGGAAGGCACCGTGAAACGCGCCGTCCAGGACCTTGTGCGCGATGGCCACCTGATTGCGATGGGCCACACCACGCAGCGCCGGTACAGCCTGCCGACGAAGAAGGGCGGTCGCTGATGAAGCCAGCGAGTCCTGTCATTCCCGGCGAGCGGCTTGCTGAGGTGGTCTTCGGCGCCGGCCAGCCTCAGTACATCCCGCTGCCGGCAATTCGTGTGGACGAAGAGACCGGCGAAGTCATCACGCGGTGGGAGCTCGACGACGCGGATCGAGCCGCCATCGCGGCGGGCGGGTCTATCTATCTCCACGTCTTCACCTTCGGACAGGCGCTTCAGCCGGTCCGAGTGTGCGCACAGGCGCCGACGCTGGACATCCTGACGCCGGACGGCGTTCGGAGGATCGGCTGATGGCGAAGTCCCTGAAGCTCGGCGCCGATCTCGCCCTGCCGCTCAACGTCGTTACCGAGAAGCTTGCGTTCCTCGGCCGCACTGGCAGCGGCAAGACGTACGCGGCCATGAAGCTGGCTGAGTTGATGCTCGAGGCCGGCGCGCAGGTCGGCGCGATCGATCCCGTTGGCGTCTGGCGGGCGCTGCGCGTGCCGGCGAAGAAGGGCGGGCCGTCGTTCGACGTGGTCGTGTTCGGCGGACTGTACGGCGACCTGCCGCTCGTGCACACCGCCGGCGCCGTCATCGCGGACCTGATCTGCGACCGCGGGATCTCGTTCGTCCTGGACGTCAGCCAGTTCATCCCCTCCGAGCAGCAGCGGTTCGTCCGCGAGTTCGCTGACCGGTTCTTTCAACGCCGGAAGGCCGCGCCGGCGGCCGTCCACCTGTTTCTCGAGGAGTGCCAGGAGTTCATCCCGGAGAATCCGAGCGGTGAAGAAGCCAAGACGCTCGGGGTGATGCAGCGGTTGTGGAAGCTCGGACGAAACTTCGGGATCGGCGGGTCGCTCATCAGCCAGCGGCCGCAGGAGATCGCGAAGAAGGCGCTGAACATGTCGGGCACCTTGTTCGCGCTGCAGATGACGGGCCCGCAGGAGCGCAAGACGATCCGAGCGTGGGTCGCCGACCATGGCGTGTCGGCCGACATCGAGAGCGTCCTGCAGAAGCTCGAGCGCGGACACGCGCACGTCGAGAGCCCGACGTTCCTCGGGATCTCGCGCCAGGTGCGGATCCTCCCGCGCGTGACCGCGGATTTGTCGAGTACTCCGGAGGTCGGCGCCGCCGGCGTGGCGAAGCGAGACCTAACGCCGATCGACGTCGCGCAACTGCAGGCGGCGATGGCCGAGACCATCGAGCAGGCCAAGGCCGACGACCCAAGGGAACTGCGCCGGGCACTGGCTGCGAAGGACCGCGAGATCGCCGAGTTGCGGCGCGCCTCAAATCAGGGACCAAAACAGGAAGTGCCGGCGCTGACCTCCGCCGACCGCGAGCGCATCGACGCGCTGCTCGGGATGACGCGTCGCTTGATCGAGGACCGGACCCCGCTGCTGAGGTACGTCGCTGAGGAGATCAAGTCGCTCACCGCGGCCGCGTTCGATGCCGCGACGCTGGACCAGCAGCGACTGCGCGCGGACTTCGTCCGCGCGATCGAGAAGGCAGGCCTTCAGCGCATCCTCCAGAAGCTGGACCGGGTCGCAGCACCCGCACCGAAACACCCCAACGCAGAGCCTTGCGTGCGGACCGGTACCGGTCCGGCGGGCCAGGCCGTGCCGGCGCGACCGCCGGGCCGGTCGGGCAATGGGGCCCGGCCGGCAGGCGGGGTCGAACAGCGCATCCTGAACGCCCTGGCGGAGCTTGAGGCCTTGGGCGCGAAAGCGCCACAGCGGGAACTGGTCGCACTGCTCGCGGGATACACGCACCTGCAGAGCAAGGGGTTTGTGAATGCCGTCAGCGCGCTCCGGACGTCCGGACGCGTCGAGTACCCGAGCAGCGACACGATGACGCTGACCGCTGAGGGCCGACAGCAAGCCGTCGCCCCGGCCCGGCCGCAGACGCCGGCTGAGGTTCAGGCGCGCATCTGCGCCATCCTCGGCGGCAAAAGCGCCCAGATCCTCCAGCCCGTCATCGATGCGTACCCGAACCCGCTTCCGCGTGCTGAGGTCGCCGCGGCCGCTGGCTACGGGCACCTGCAGTCGAAGGGCTTCGTCAACGCGATCAGTCGCCTCCGGACGCTCGGGTTCGTGGACTACCCGTCGTCATCGACCATCGTGGCAACGCCGGTGCTGTTCCTGGAGCGGCGATGACTG
Organism: uncultured Acidimicrobiia bacterium; assembly: GCA_966252305.1. Classification (GTDB taxonomy): domain Bacteria; phylum Acidobacteriota; class Vicinamibacteria; order Vicinamibacterales; family SCN-69-37; genus SYFT01. Next base: position 11,743 of record CBINOO010000047.1, on the reverse strand, counting down.
AGAGGTTACGGAATCCCCGTCGTGTCACTTTCGGTCAAGGGACGCTCGAAGTTGGCGCCGCTTGTGGAGACTGCCGAGAGGTTCATCCGGTCCTGATAGCGCTGGTGGTCGCCATCTGCGTCGGCTGCGGACACGAAGTATCGCTTCGCAGCATCTGCTGCAGGCGAGTAGGCGGCGCAGAAGCCCCTGCGATAGGCGCCGCCAAATTGGTCCATGTAGTCCAAGGCCCCGAACACGAACAACGTCTCGCGCTCCTCCAAGACGGCCAACCAGTCCAGGGTGCTTCCTTCGGACCAGATCGTGGTGCTCTCGCCCTTGGCCAGCCACGAGCCGTACTGCCTATCTGGTTGAACCGGCTCGGCCTTGGTGCCGAACCCGCAAACGAAGCCCAGCAATCGAGCTGGAGTGTTGCCAACATTCGTGATGATCACGTGAGCGCCGAGTTTGACGCCGTTGTTCTGTTGTTGAAGGCCAGGTGCGGAGAACCTCACAGTGAGGTACGCACGCTCGGTCCGCCGGAAATGACGGTCTTGGCGGCAGGCCAGCCAGACCAAAACGGCGGTGAATCCGGCAACAACCCAGTCGGCGGCATTGAGACCGTCGGCTTGTCCAATGAACCACTGGAACGTGTCTCCCATCGACGCGGAAGTGTACACGGGCTGGACACGAGTACTACGCTGGAAGTGACCACAACGACAGGGAGATAACCGATGACCGTGCTTCGCACTCTCGCGGCGCGACTGATGCCGCGCGTACAGGAAGGCCAGAAAATCCCGATGGGGTTCGGGGTGGCCTGGTTCCAGGGCGGCTACTTCGTGGCCCTGCCGCTGGGGATCAACTACGTGGCCGGTGCACTTCGACGATTGTGGCTCGGGCTGGCCGCCGGCGTCGCTCCGTCGCATATCGACAAGATGATCCTCGCCACGCAGCGGTCCGCCCACGAGGCTGGGCGGGACGATGCCGTGCAGGAGATTCAGCGCCAGGTGGAGATCCGGTTCGGGCAGCGCATCCGCGAAGCGCTGACGGACGGCCCGCAACCACCGACACCGGAGACCCTCGCCGTTGCCACGGCCGACGCGACCGAGATCGAGTACTGGTCGGCCGAGGACCGCGTGTTGTTTCAGGCTGCGCAGGAATTGGCCAGACGCCGCGGTGACGCGTTGTACATGGCGTGTCAGGACCCGCGCTGCGCCATGCAGCCCGTGCTCGGGCGCATCGACGGCGAGGGCGGCTTCTGGCTTGCGTGTATGCACAAGCGCCGATGGGTTGCCACGCCGAAGGGCCAGCAACCTCGCGTCTCGCGGCGAGCACTGGCTCGCGTCGGGATTCATTGAGGCGAACTACCGGCCGCTGGTGCGGTCGGCTGTGGAAGAACCCGGGCGGGTCGCCTTCGGTCAAGGACGACGACCCAACCCGGGGGTAGTGCAGGGTGGGACCGGAACGCGGTTGCAGCCGCATTCCGGCCCCTGAGTGAACAACGAACGCTGGGAGGTCCAGCGCCATCGCCCACCTGGCGGTACCTGTCGGTATGCGCCAGGGGCAGGTGCAGGCCCCCATGTCGAAAACAACGAAGAAGCGTGCAACGACGCGCAGGAGTGCGAAGACCCATGGATTGGAACCCCGGACGCTTCAGGACCTGGTGCAGGACCCGAAGAACGCCCGCCGCCACACGGAGCGGAACCTCGCGATGATTGGCGAATCACTCGAAACGGTCGGCGCGGGCCGGTCGGTCGTCATCGACGAGGGCGGACGCCTACTTGCCGGCAACGCCACGGCTCGGCAGGCGCTCGACCGCGGCCTGAAATTGAAGGTGGTCGATACCGACGCGGACACCATCATTGCCGTCCGACGGAAGGACCTGTCTGAAGACCAGAAGACCGCCTTGGCGCTGTACGACAACCGCGCGGCTGAACTGGCCGAGTGGGACCCGGCGATGCTCGCGCAGTTGGCCGCCCGCGGCTTCGACATGTCGCCTCTGTTTGGAGACGCGGAGCTCCGGAACCTACTCGCCGCACTCGATGGAGAAGCGTCGGGTCAGACGGATCCGGATGCGGTGCCAGCTGTTCGTAAGACCAACATCCGCGTCGGTGACCTTTTCGCGCTGGGTGAACACCGACTCCTGTGCGGTGACGCGACGTCGGCCGAGCAGGTCGCCCGCCTGATGGACGGTCAGCGAGCGGCGCTCTTCGCGACGGATCCGCCGTACCTCGTCGACTACGACGGCAAGAACCATCCGCAGTCCTGGAAAGACAAGAAGACGAAGAACAAGGACTGGAGCGAGACGTACAAAGAGCAGCCGTGGGATGCCGCCACGAAGGGACGGCCGTTCTACGAAGGCTTCGTCAAGGCCGCGATCGAGCACGCCATCACGCCGAACGCTGCCTGGTACTGCTGGCACGCCAGCCGCCGTCAGGCGATGCTCGAGGACGTCTGGGAGCACGCGGGTGCCTTCGTCCACCAGCAGATCATCTGGGTCAAGACCAGGGCGGTCCTCACGCGCAGCGTCTACTTGTGGCAGCACGAGCCCTGCCTGTTCGGATGGCTGAAATCAAAGAAGCCGGCGGTTCGAAAAGCCGCGTTCACCGACGGCCATCCGTCAACGGTCTGGGCGATCCCCAGCGCGGAGGTGGAATCGAAGGACCATCCGACCTCGAAGCCGGTGCGGCTGTTCAGCCTGCCGATGCTCATGCACACCGTGAAGGGCGACATCTGTTACGAGCCGTTCAGCGGGTCCGGCAGCCAGATCATCGCGGCGGAACAGACAGGCCGGCGGTGCTTCGCCATCGAGCTCGAGCCGCAGTTCGTCCAGGTGGCGATCGACCGATGGGAGGCGTTCACGGGCCAGAAGGTCGTCAAGCTGGGCAGCGGCACCCCCATGGACGGCCGGAGACCCCATGGACGGCGGAAAGGGCGAGTGGCCTGATTCATGGCGGTATGCGGGGCAAAGACCCGATCGGGCGGGCGCTGCAAGCGAGCGGGCACGGGCGTCGGAGGCCGGTGTAAGTTCCACGGTGGCGCGACGCCCGTCGGCCCCGCTGCCGCCTCGTGGAAACACGGCCGGCACTCGAAGCACCTACCGCAACAACTGCTCGAGCGGTATCTCGCGGCCTCGGCCGATCCAGACCTCACGTCGCTTCGGGATGAGGTGGCGCTGATTGACGTCCGGATCTCGCAGCTCCTGGAAGCCCTCGGCGAAACCGGCAACCTGCGGCTGTGGAAGGACGCGCGCACGAAGCTCGACGCGTTCAAGGCGGCCGGCGCGAAGAAGAAGGTCGGCGTGGGGGAGGCGAGAACCGCCCTGCAGGAATTGGACGATCTCATCGATGCCGGCCTGTCGGCCGCCGCGACGTGGGACGAACTGCGCGAGACGTTGGACCTGCGCCGCAAGATGGCCGAGTCCGAGACGAAGCGATTGAAGGATCTCCAGCAGATGATCACGGTGCAGCAGGCACTCGCGGTCATTGCGCTGGTCGTAACCGAGGTGAAGAAGCATGTCACGGACCGCGCTGCTCTCGCCGCTATCACCGCCCAGGTCGTTCGAGTTACTGGGCACCGAAGTGGCGAGATTGCTCCAGCCGAGCAGTGATCCCGACGACGCCCCGACCGGGGCCGTGGAGATGTGGACCCCGCTGCCTGGGCCGCAGACCCTCGCGTACCAGTCCGAGGCGGACGAGCTGTTCTATGGCGGTGGTGGTGGCGGTGGCAAGACGGACCTGTTGCTCGGGGTCGCCATCAACAAGCACCGCAGCGCGGTCATCTTCCGGCGCGAGGCCTCGCAGCTGCAGGGCCCGGAAGGCATCATCGAGCGGTCACGCCAGATCATCGGCAAGCACGGTCGCCTGAACGAGAACCTGAAGATCTGGCGCGACCTGCCCGGCGGCGCGCGCCTCGAGTTCGGCGGCGTCAAGGACGAGAAGAGCAAGAACAAGTGGAAGGGCCGTGCCCACGACTTCAAGGGCTTTGATGAACTTCCAGAGTTCACGGAGATGCAGTTCCGATTCCTGATCGCCTGGCTCCGTTCGGCGGTACCGGGGCAGCGCACGCGGGTGGTCGGCACCGGCAATCCGCCGACCGAAACGTCGGGGGAATGGATCATCCGGTACTGGGCCCCGTGGCTCGACCCGCGCCACCCCAACCCTGCCAAGGCGGGAGAGCTGCGCTGGTTCATCACGACCGAGGACGGCGATCGCGAAGTGCCGTCGAGTGAGCCGGTCATCGTCAATGGCAAGCCGATTCAGCCGCGCAGTCGGACGTTCATCCCGGCGTCGGTTGAGGACAACCCGTTCCTGTTCTCTTCCGGCTACGCCAACGTGCTCGACAACCTCCCCGAGCCGCTCCGGAGTCAGATGCGCTACGGTGACTTCGCCGCCACGCAGGGGGATGACCCGTGGCAGGTGATTCCGACCGCGTGGGTGCGCGCAGCGCAGGAGCGCTGGCGGCAGAGGGAATCCCCGGTCGGCATCGTCCCGCTCAGCGCGCTCGGCGTGGACCCGGCGCGCGGCGGGCCCGACAAGTTCGCGATCGCGAAGCGCTACGACAACTGGGTCGCGCCGATCGTGCGACATCCTGGTGCGCAAGCACCGGACGGCCAGGCGGGTTCCGCGCTCGTCGTCCAGGCGCTCGGCGACGAGAACGCGCCGGCACAGATCGACGTCGGCGGGCAGGCCGGCTCGTCCACGTATGACCACTACAAGGTGCTCAAGACGGCCGTGCCGCTCAACGGCAGCGAGGCCTCGAAGGCCCGCGACAAGTCCGGCAAACTCGGCTTCGTGAACAAGCGCGCCGAATGGCACTGGCAGGTCCGCGAGATGTTGGACCCCACCAGCGGCCAGGACATCGCGCTTCCTGACGATCCGGAGCTGCTCGCGGACCTCTGCGCGCCTCGCTGGAAGCTGACGCCGCGCGGGATTCAGGTGGAGAAGAAGGAAGAAACGAAGGCTCGCATCGGCCGGTCGCCAGACGTCGGTGAGGCGTGTATCTACTCGCTCGTGCCTGGCGGGGACGGGTTCTTCGAGTTCGTGCGTGGGCAGGTCGAGGCGGCAAGAGCCAAGAAGAAGGGCGGGGAATCATGACGATGGCACGAGGCAGCGCATCCGCTTGGCCACCATCGCGACTAGCCGACCATATCGGTATGTCCGTACAGTTTGTCCGCCGCGAGATCGCCGCTGGCGAGGTTAGAGCCGTCAAGTTTCGAGGCCACTACCGAATCCCGTTGGGCGAGGTGCGTCGGTACTGCCGGCAGTTGGGATGGCCAGAGCCCGAAGTATCATCGCCCGTGGAAGGGGTGAGGCAATGAACGGTTTCGACAACTTGCGGGCCAGACTGGAAGCTGTTGGCCGGGTTGGGGAGCAATTAGCGCCGATCGCTGACGCGTTGCGACGCCGGGCGGTCTACTGCCGTCATTGTTCGCGCGTGGCCTTCTTCCTTCGTCACGAAATCCCGCTCGGCGGGGCGATTCGCGCGGCCGACGTCGGATTGGTCGACGGACAAGCACCACGGCCAGGCGACATTTGCCGCTGCGGTAGCTGCCGACAGGCGCTCGGCGACGGAGACATGATGCGCAGTCCAGGGAACGCTCAGTAGTTATCGCGAGCAATCAAGAGCGTTCTATCGGAACACAGATACTTCCCCGACGCTGGGGATCACGGCACCCTCAATGCCCAGGGTGCTCATCGAACTCGGCAGCCTCCGCATTTCCACGGGCAAGCACAACACGCCACCGCCGCCCGTGGTGTCGGCCGACACCGTCGAGAAACGTCTCCCGCCAGGCGCTCGCGTCACCCGTGACTTCACGGATCAGGTTGCGCCGAAGGCGACTGGCGCACCGGCGCAGGGACAGGCCCCCGACCCAGGGCCACTGCCGGCTGCCGCCGAGACGCCGCGGACTCCGATCCGCTTCGGCTACCAGTTCGGCTACAACCAGCACACCACGCCCGGCCGCGGCAGGCTGACACCGTTCGCCGTCCTGCGCCAACTGGCACGGTTCGACATCACGCGCATCTGCATCGAGACGCGCAAGGACCAGATCTGCGGGCTTGAGTGGGCGATCACGCCGAAGAAGAAGAACCAAGCCAGCACACCGCGGCAGGAGGCCCAGATCGCGGAGGCGACGGCATTCTTCGCCAAGCCGGACAAGCGCCGGGACTTCCGGACCTGGCTGCGGTTGCTGTGCGAAGAGGTGTTCGTCATCGATGCGATGACGGTGTACCGGCGCCGGACGCGTGGCGGCCAACTCTACGCCCTCGAAGTGAAGGACGGCGCCACGATTGTCCCGCTCCTCGACGACACGGGTGATACGCCGCTGCCGCCCTCGATTGCATATCGCCAGATCATCAACGGGCAGCCGGTCGAAGGCGGGGACTGCACGACCGAGCAGCTCTACTACCGGCCGCGCTGCGTGTCGGTGGATACGCCCTATGGCCTGTCGCCCACTGAGGCGGTGCTGCTGACCATCAACTCGGCGCTCCAGCGGGCGACCTTCAATCTAGCGCACTACTCCGACGGCAATATTCCGCGCGGTCTGATGTCGGCGCCGGAGGGCTGGACTGCACAACAGATCAAGGACTTCCAAGTCATGTTCGACGAGATGCTCGTCGGAGACGTGACGGCCCGCTCGAGGATGCGCCTCGTCGGGGCCGGGATGGCCGAGAGCTTCAAGCAGTACGCCGAGCCAGACTTCAGTGGCAAGTTCGACGAGTTCCTGTTGAAAGTGAACTGCGCGGCATTCGGGGTCACACCCTCCGAACTCGGTTTCACGGCCGACATCAACAAGTCGACCAGCCAGGGACAGGAGAACATCACCTACCGCCGCGGCATGCGACCGCTGAAAGAGTTCTTTCAGGACTTCTTCACCGAGATCCTTGCGACCGACTTCGGCATGCCTGATCTGGCGTTCACCTTCATCGGTGGGGAACCAGAAGACAAGCTGATGGACGCCCGCGTGGACGAAATCTACCTGCGTCGTGGCGTGATTGGTGCCGACGACGTGCGGGTGCGCAAGGGCCTCGAGCCGATCGGGCTGGGCCCGACCATCGACACATCGAACGGGCCTGTCCCGGTCTCGTCGCTCCTGCAGCGCCCGTCTGATGGCGATCCGGACACGTCGGAGGTCCGGCCGCCGGCGGACGCGCTTGCCGACGATGAGACCGAGGCCGACCAGGTCGAAGCCGCCAAGAAGGAACTGCGAGACTGGAAGACGGTCGCGCTGAAGGATGTGAAGGCCGGGCGGTCCGTGCGCGCGTTCTCGTCGACGGCCATCCCGGTCGAGCGCGTCGTCGATATCCGCCAGGCGCTCGGACGCGTCAGTGCGGCCGGCGACGTCGTGCGGGTGTTTGACAACGTCGACCTCGGCATCGATGTCGCAAAGCGCGAGTATCGCGTGTTCACCGGGGCCTCACGCGTGGCGCAGACACGTTTCCGTCGGCACTTTGCCGACGCATTCACCGCGCAGGGCCTCGCAATCGCGCAGCACCTGCAGGCGGCTGTCGCCACGGAGAAGGTTCTGAAGTCCGCAGCGGATATCAGCCTGCTGCTCGCAGCGCTCGAGGCGTTCCCGTGGGCAGAGTGGTCGGCGAAGCATCTCCTGCCCGGGTTCCAAGCGGTCTATCGCGACCTCGTCATCAAGACCGCACAGGGTACCGTCCGGCAACAGGGCGGTACGTGGAATCCGACCGACCCCATGCTCTCAAGCTGGATGACGGGCTACGTGGGGTCGCGCATCACGCAGCTCACGGGCACGACCAAGTTGCGCGTCATCAACCTCATTCGCCAGACCCTTGCCGGCGGCCAGCCGATGACGACGCTCGAACTCGCCAAGCTGGTCTTCGACACCGTCCTCGCGCTGTTCAGCGACTACAGCCGGTGGCGGGCCAACACGATCGCGAGAACCGAGACCGCCTTCGCGCTCAATCACGGCACGCTCCTCGGGTATCACCAGGTCGGCGTCACGCACGTCGATGTGTTTGACGGCGAGGACGATGACGAGCCCTGCCGGCTCGCCAACGGCGCGACTTGGACCATCGCCTACGCGCTCGAGCATGCGATCGAACACCCCAACTGTGTCCGCACGTTTGCGGCACATGTCCCGAAACCCAAGCCGCAGGAGACCACCTGATCATGGCCAGCACCGCCACCCCCTTTTCGGTATTCACGCGTACGTCTGGCTCGGACCAGGTGCGCATCGGCGTTCGCATCGAGAAGGTCGACAAGGACAAGCGCATCGTCCGCGGCCGCGCGACCGCGGAAGTCCTCGACGCGCACGGGCAGGTTGTCGACTACGAGACCGCCAAGGCGGCGTTCCAGACGTGGAAGGGCAACATCCGCGAGATGCACCAGCCCAAGGCCGTCGGCAAGGCGGTCGAGGTGGAGTTCGACGACGCCGAGAAGGCGATCTTCCTGTCGTCGTACATCTCGAAGGGCGCGGCCGACACGTGGGAGAAGGTCCTCGACGGGACGCTGTCGGAGTACTCCATTGGCGCCCGGGCGACGGTGAAGACGGAGAAGTTCGGCGATGCCACGGTGGAGAAGCTCTACCTGCAGCGCCTCAACGAAACCTCGCTGGTGGATGCCGGCGCGTGCCCGGGGTGCTCGTTCGAAGTCGTCAAGATGGACGGCGAGCAGCCGGTCGCGGCGCAGACCCTGACCGACGCGGACTTGGCGGATGGCAATGCGGCCGACGATGCCGGCGCCGCCGACGCGGAAGCGGCCGCAGCCCAGGCGGACGCCGCCGCAGCGGCCGATCCCCCGCCCGCAGCCGAGGCAACGGTACCGGCGACCAAGGCCGAGATCCTCGGACTCCTGCAGCTCGCACGGACGGACCGGCTCAAGGCCTTCGATGCGCTCGCGGCACGCGGGTACGAGGTGCCCGTCCAGAAGCGAGTCGAGTCGTGGGACGTGCGGTCGGCGCTCAACGCGATCGGCTACCTGGAGGAGCTCGTCGCGTCCGAGATCTGGGAGGCCACCGACGGCCGCACGGACGCTGAGTGCCCAGCGCAGCTCGAGATGCTGCAGGGCGCGGCCGAGCTGCTGCTGAGCTACCTCATCAGCGAGTTCATGGCGCAATTCGACGACGTGTCCGCCGACGGCGTGACCAAGGCCGTCGCCGTCGTGCGACGCCAGGTGATCGGCGCCGTGGACGCGCAGAAGGCGCTCGCCCTTATCGGCCGGACGCCGCTGGTCCGCGCCGCAGCCCCCTCGACCACCGACGCCGAGCCCGGCGCCGCGGTCACCAAACTCGACAGTCAGCTGGCCGAGACCACCAAGGCGCTCACGCAGGCCCAGGACACGATTCGCGCTCAGGCGGAATCGTTGTCGGCGCTGCAGGCGCGCGTGGAGACGCTCGAGGCCCAGCCGATGCCGGGAGGACCCGTCACGCGCGCCGGAGGGACCGCCGTGGCCAAGTCCTTGGGTAACGACATCGACACCATGATCGCTGCCGCCAACCCTGAAGAAGTCGTCAAGGTCCTGACCGAACTGGCGGCGGGCGCTCCCAACCAGCAGGAGCGTACGCGGATTGCCGAGAAGCTCATCGCGTATCAGATGCGCGTCGGTGCCGGTCGCCAGGTCATCACCCGTCCGAGCGAATAGCCCGGACTCTCGACACGGAGCACACACATGAATCTGTCCAACATGACGAGCGTGACGCAGGAGACGATCAACGCCGTCAAAGCCATCCTTGGCGCCGAGCCTGCCGGTCGTTTCGTGCCCGGCATCGGCGTCACGAAGGACGTGACGACCGGCACCGGCCTGGTCGCCTACAACCTCGAGCCCGCGGCGAAGGTCCTGCAGCCTATCCTCACGCCGCTGCGGAACATGTTCCCGCGCGTGAAGAACGAACGCGGCGGCACGGCGGTGAACTGGAAGCAGATCACCTCGCTCAACGCGACGACCACGTCGCCGTTCACGGCCGAGGGCACCAAGGGCGCGGCCATCAGCTACACGGCCACGGACCGGTCCGCGGCGTTCCGCACGATCTCGCGCTCGAGCTCGGTGACGCTGGAAGCCCAGCACGCCGGCCAGACCTTCGAGGACGTGCGTGCCAAGGACACCGGACGCCTGCTGAACACCGTCATGCTCGTCGAAGAGCAGGCGCTCCTCGGCGGCCGCAACGCCGCCTTGGGCACGGTCACGGCGCCGACCGTCGTGTGTGACGCCAGCGGGTCGATCGCCGACGGCACGTACGGCGTGGTCGTGCGCGCGATCACCCCAATCGGTCGCGGCAAGAAGTCCTCGAGCACCACGACCGGCGCGTTGTCGGCCGGCACCAACCGCATCACGGCATCGACGCCTTGGGTGGAAGGCGCCGTCGCCTACGAGTGGTACATCGGGACCGGCGGCAGCGAGAAGTACCAGACCACGACGCAGATCAACAGCGTCTCGGTGACCTCGCTCCTGACCGACACGGCCCTGCCGGCCGACGACTCGGCCGACTCGCTGGCGTTTGACGGCATCATCACCCAGCTCACCAACACCGCGTCACCGTCGAACCGGACGCTGGCGACCGGCACCAACGGCACCGGCACGCAGTTCGCGCTGAGCGACCTGGACACCGTGCTCAAGAGCATGTGGGACCAGGCCATGGCCGATCCCGATGTGATCGTGGTGAACTCCGAGCAGTCCATCAAGATCACGAAGCTGGTCCTCGCGGCCAACGGCGGTCCGACGCTCTACGTGCAGCAGACCAATGAGGGCACCAACCAGGGCGCCATCACCGGCGGCTACCGGTGCACGCACTACATGAACCCGGTGACGGGCAAGCCCATCCCGATCAAGGTGCACCCGAACCTCCGCGCCGGCACGATCCTGATCCTCACGCTCAACATGCCCGTGTCGATCCCGGATTCGCAGATCGACAACGCGATCGACGTGTTCGTGCAGGCCGAGTACATGCAGCTCGACTACGCGATGAGCACGCCGAAGTGGGAATACGAGGTCCGCGTCGAAGAGACGCTGCGCGTGTTCTTCACCGGTGGCTGCGCGGTCATCCGCAACATCGCCCCGAACAACTAGTCACCTGCACCCGGGGGCTCCCATCGTGGAGTCCCCGGGTGGACACGTTGCCGTCTCTGTTCATTGCCCCGATTGCCCGTGACTTGGAGATCTGCCATGACAACGTCCCGACGCCTTTTCTGTTTGGCGGCCGCGCTGCCGCTCCTGCTTCTCGCCGCAGTGCCGGCTGCCGCACAGGACCGCGAGATTGCCGAACGCCAGTTCCCGATCTGCACTGCGCCGAGCGAATACGTGGCGTACAACATCGCCACCGGCCGCTGGTTCTGTTCGACCAGCAAGCCCGCGGGCGTGTTCTCGTCGCTGACGCTGGGCTCGACCCTCGTGACGCGGACGGGTGCGCAAATCAACCTGCTGGTGCAGGGCGTGGCCGCCGGCTACAAGGTGGCCCGCGGCGTCGCCACGACTGCGAGTGCCAGCGACACGGTGGCCAGCGGCCTGACGACCGTCGTGGCTGTGCTCTGTTCCTTCCAGGACGCGCCCGTGATCGGATCTCTGTGGGTCGCCTGCGACATCGGCAACCAGTCGGATACCCCGGTCGCCGGGTCATTCCTGCTGAAGACGTACAAACCCCCCGCCACCAATGGCGCCACCCCGACCGCCGCGACGACCTTCTCCAAGGCCGTCGCGTGGATCGCCATCGGCACGTAACCCGACCCCCTCAGGCCAGGAGAGATCCTCATGAAGTTCCACGCTCCGAAAGGTTCCACCTCTATTTCCCGCGAGTCCGACGTGTATC
>CBINOO010000046.1:0-28792 GCA_966252305.1 uncultured Acidimicrobiia bacterium | reverse complement strand
GCGAACGCATTGCGCAGCGCCTGCTCGAACGACGCCATGTCCAGGTCCGGACCGACCGGCTTGATCGAATTGCCGACATCCAGGCCGATGGCATAGCTGACCTTGTCGTGGTCCGTCGCCAGCGTCGTACCGTCGGATGCTCCGGCCGCCGCTGCGTCCACGACATTGGCGTGCACGCGTTCGACCTTCGTTCGCACCTCGCCCGACGTTTCCGGCACGCCGGTTTCGGGCATCAGAATCTTCGCCAGGTACAGTCCACACGGCGCGGCCATGACGCTGGTCGTCAGAATCGCCACCGGGTCGGCTCCCAGCGTGATGTACACCGCCATGACTCCACCGGAGATGGTGGCCATGCCGCCCACCATCATCGCGAGCAGCTCCGACGTGGTCATCTTCGGCACGTAGGGCTTGACGATGATCGGGGCTTCGGTCTGGCCCATGAACACGTTGGCTGCCGACGACAACGTCTCGGCGCCGCTGGTGCGCATCAGGTACATCATCGCCTTGGCCATCAGCCGCACGATGAACTGGAGGACGCCGAAGTAATAAAGCACCGTGAAGAACGACGACACGAAGATGATCGTCGGGAGGGCCACGAAGGCAAACACGAATCCGCCCGGGAAGACCTTCGACATCACGGCCTGATCGGCGAGCCCGCCAAACACGAACTGTGCGCCCGCGTTGGTGAACTCCAGGAACTGCTTCACCGTTGCCGACACCCACGCAAAGAATTCGTAGCCCGGCCGCCATCCGCCGATCTCGAACTTCAGGATGAACAGCGCCAGCCCCCACTGCAGCGCGAGGCCCCATCCCACGGTTCGCCAGTTGACGGCGGACAACTTCGTCGAACACGCCGCGACCACCAGCAGGAATGTGGTGATGCCCAGCAACCCGCGCAGCGTCGGGTGAATCGCGTTCGCGAAGATGACAACCAGCACACCCAGCACCAGGGCCGCGCCCGCCACCATCAATCGGAGGCGGCGGTCGGCCGCGTCCACAACAGTCTCGGTCATCCGTTTCTCCGTCTCAGGCCCGCACGGTTTCGAGGATCAGCGGCGACGCGGCTGCCGGCTGCTCCCCCACCACCACGGCGCCGGCCAGCCTGGCCAACGCCGCCTCAAGTCGGGCCGGCTCACGATACAGGATCCGGAGGATCGGGTCACCTGCCGACACGGCGGTGCCCTCCGGAGCCAACACGTCGATACCAACCGAGGGGTCGATGACCGCCTCCACGTGGTCACGGCCTGCGCCCAGCACCACCGCGGCATGGCCCAGGTGCCCGGCCTCGATTCGCTCGACAAACCCGGACCGGTCGGCGCGAACGAGATGTTCGTCGCCGGCCAGTTCGAGCCGGGACGGGTCATCGACGACGCGCGCGTCTCCGCCCTGGGCGGCGATGATCTGGCGGAACACTTCGAGTCCCCGCCCACTGCCCAGCGCCTCGCGCACGCGACGTTCGGCATCAGCCTCCGTCGCGACGCCGGCCAGCACCAGCATGCGGGCCGCCAGCGTCACCGACAGTGACTCCAGATCCGCAGGCCCCTGGCCCTTCAACGTCTCGATCGACTCGATCACTTCACTGGCATTGCCAATGCGGCGCCCGAGCGGTGTCACCATCCGGGTCAGAAGGGCCTCGGTCCGAACGCCGTTTCGCGAGGCGATATCAACCAGCCACCGCGCAAGTTCCCGAGCCCGTTCGAGGTCAGGCATGAAACCGCCTGAGCCCACCTTCACGTCGAGCACCAACGCGCCAATCCCTTCACTGACCTTCTTCGAGAGGATCGAGGCGGCAATGAGCGGAACGGACTCGACCGTGGCGGTCGCATCACGCAGGGCGTAGAGCCGCCGGTCTGCCGGGGCCACATCGTCGGTCTGGCGGATCAGGACACACCCCGTGGCGGCCAGCACCTCACGCATCCGGGACACCGGCAGGTCCGTGCGGAATCCGGGTATCGCGGCGAGTTTGTCGAGTGTGCCGCCTGTGTGGCCGAGTCCTCGTCCCGACATCATCGGCACGACAGCGCCGCACGCGGCAGCCAACGGCGCGAGGATGAGTGACGTCTTGTCGCCCACGCCGCCTGTCGAATGTTTGTCGACGGGAACGGTCCCCGGCGCCAATCGGTCGAGCGCGCGCCAGTCGAGGGTGTCGCCTGACGCAATCATGGCCTGCGTGAGATGGACCGCTTCGCTGATCGACATGCCGCGGATCACGATGGCCATCAACAGCGCGGTGATCTGATAGTCGGGCCAGGAGCCGTCGGTGACACCGCGCACAAACGCAGCCACCGCCTCGGCCTTGAGTTCGTGCCCATCCCGCTTGGCGCGGATGATGTCGAGCGCGCGCATCCGTGGGCCAGTATATTGGAGTCGTGAGTGAGGCCAGCCGTGTACTCCTATCGGCCCTCGTGGTGGCCGTCGTTGCGCTGACCATTGCGGCTCGACGCGTCATCAGGGAACCAGGAAACTCCCCGGGGCGGCTCGTCGGTCAGCTGCACCTGTCGCAATGGGCCGCGTTGTGGCTGACCGCATCGGGTGGGCTCGGCGCCGGCCTGGCGATCTCGGGACAGTTCACCCAGGGCGCCAGCCTTGAACTGGGTCTCGGCCTGTTGTGGATTGTGATTGCCGCATTGGCGCTCCGGGCGCCGCTGCCCAACGGGCTGCATCTACTGGCGGTCGCCTGCGGCGTTCACGCCATGGTGGCATTTGCCCACCGGCCCGGGTGGTTGTCGCCCGCACTGGCCCCGGACTGGCTCTGGGTGGGCCACGCGTTACTCGACCTCTACGTGGCCACGTTATGCTCTCTCTGCGCCCGCACGCGCTGATGTTCCCGGGGACTTGTATGCGTCGACTCTGCCTGCTCACCCTGCTGTTCACGCTCACCGCGGCGGGAGTGCCGCGCGCGGCGACGCAACGTGTCACACGTCCGCGCCTGGCCGTCATCCTCGTTGTCGACCAGATGCGCGCCGACTACGTGCAGATGTACGGGCATCAGTGGACCAGGGGGCTGCGACGCCTGCTCGACACCGGCGCGCAGTTTCCGCTGGCCGCCTATCCGTACGGGTACACCGTGACCTGCGCCGGCCACGCCACGATCAGCACGGGGAACGTGCCGGCACATCACGGGATGATCGGCAATGCGTGGCACGATCGCGAGCTCCGCAAGAACGTTGCGTGTACCGAGGACGCGAGCGTGACGTCCGTGCCCTTCGGGGGACGTGACGGCTCCGAACATCACAGTCCGAAGTACCTCGCCACCAACACCCTGGCCGATGAACTCCGGGCGCAAAGCGCCCAGGCCCCCACGGTCGTGGGCCTGTCGCTCAAGGCACGTTCGGCGCTGACGCTGGCGGGTCGGCCCAGCCCGTCCACCTATGCGGTCTGGGAAGAAGACGACGGCACGTGGGCCACATCGTCGGCCTACACGACGACGCCGTGGCCGGTGATCGACACCTGGGCGCAGGCCAACCCGACGCGCGCGATGTACGGCCGCACCTGGGAGCGACTGCTGCCCGAACCGAGCTACCTCTATGCCGACTCGCTTCCGGGAGAGCCCACCCCAGGCACGTTCCCCCACGCGCTGACCAGCAAGTCGGGTCAACCTGACGATGCCTTCGTCAGCCTCTGGGAACGGTCGCCGTTCAGCGATCAGGCGCTCGGCCAGATGGCAGCACACGTCGTGCGCGAACTGAAGATGGGACAGCGAAGCGGGGTTACCGATCTGCTTGGCGTCAGTTTCTCCGCGCTTGACCTCGTGGGCCACGCGTTCGGCTGGCACAGCCATGAGGTGCAGGACACCCTCGCGAGGCTCGACGTCACGATCGGGCAGTTGCTGGATGTGCTTGATGCGACCGTCGGCCGCGACAACTATGTCATTGCGCTGTCAGCCGACCACGGTGTGGCGCCGATGCCGGAGCAGACCGACGGCGTGCTGCGGTCGGCGGGACGCTACAGTTCGACAAGATTGCGCGCAGTGATCGAGGACGCACTGACTCCGGCCCTGGGCGAAGGCCCACACGTCACGACCATTCAGGGTGCCCATGTGTACTTGAATCCCGGGACGCTGGAACGCGTCATGGCGGTACCGGGCCTGCGTGAGGCGGTCACCAGAGCCATCGCTGCGCTGCCCGGCCCCGGCGAGGTGTTCTGGGCCGACCAACTGCAGTCAGACGTCAAGACGGACAACCTCGACCTGCAACTGGCGCGCAACAGCTACTTTCCTGGACGGAGCGGCGACCTGCTGGTGTTCTACGGCGCGTACTGGGTGCCGCAGGCGACCGGGACCACACACGGCACCCTGTACGGGTATGACAGGAATGTGCCGGTGATCTTCGCAGGCGCGGGGATCACGCCAGGTAGATACCTGGTGCCGGCCAGCCCGGTCGATATCGCTCCGACTCTGGCCTACCTGACGGGCATCACACTGGGTCAGACCGATGGACGGGTCCTGACAGAAGCGGTCAAGTAGCGCGGCACGGGCGGAAGAGCGCCCACGTCTCGAAGCCGGGAGCCACGGTCTTGCGGTCGACCACCCGATATCCCACATGTTCGTACAGCAAGACGTTGCGCGCGAATTCCGTCGTCAGCGTCACCCCTGTTGATGCGGGGTCGTCCTCGGCCATTTGCTGCACGGCATCGAGCAGCAGACGACCGACGCCGCGGCCCGCGTGGGAGCGCCGCACGCCAATCATGTTGAGGTGATGATGCGGACGGGCCTCGATCTGGGGCCACATCGACGCGTAGTGTTCGTACCGCGCACGGGCCTCCCCGCCGAGGTCGTGCCACACCGCCTCCACCCAGGGGGCCAGTTCAGCCGGCGCATCAGGCTCCGCGGGCAAAGTCATGGCGACCGCTCCCACCAGCTGGCCGGATGTGTGGTCAACGACCCCGAGCAGCGGACCGCCGCGCCGCACGCGGCGTGTCACGAACAGCTCGATAAGGCGACGAAGTCGGGCGCGGGTGTCGCCGTCGGGTCCAATCACGAAGCGCATCACCGGATAGTCCTGAAACGCATCGACCATCACGTCAATCGCCGCCGGGAGCCATGAAGGATCGAGTCGGGTCACCGCAGGCATGGCACTATCATTTCAGATGCCCGCCACTGCATTTACACGTCGTGTGCTGCACGCGTTGAGGCGTGTGCCGGCTGGTCGCGTGGTCACCTACGGCGATCTCGCCGTGCTGGCAGGCAGGCCTGGCGCGGCGCGCGCCGTCGGGCAGGTCATGCGGCTGGCCGGGGAACCGGGGCTGCCCTACCATCGCGTCGTGGCGGCCGGCGGCCGGCTGGGCGGTTTTGGCCGCCACCCGCATCTGAAGGCCCAGTTGCTCTCCGCCGAGGGCGTCGTCGTCCGTGGGGGCCGAGTGCAGCAATTTGCGCGAATACGTGTTCGGGTATGAACCACAGGACATCCCGCGCCGTCTTGTCCGTTCGGAGCAACGTCTGACGGTGAACGTGTCGTCTAACCCAGCAGCTGCCCCTGGAGGCGCCCACACCGACCTGGCCCTGGTCGAACGCTGCAGGGCCGGTGTGCCCGGCGCGTTTGAGGAGTTGTACCGGCTGCATTCGCCGCGCCTGTTCGGATTGGCGTGCCGGATGGTGGGCCGCACCGATGCGGAAGATCTGCTGCAGGACATCTTCCTGACGGCGCATCGAAAGCTCGGGTTGTACAAGGGAGAGTCGTCGCTCGGCACATGGCTGTACCGACTGGCGACCAATCTCTGCCTGGACTTCATCCGCAGCCGGGCCAACCGCACGGCGCAGGCCACCGAGTCATACGACGCGGAGCATGTGCCAACACCGGTGGGCGCGCGGGGGCCGATTCTCGGTGTGCTCGACCGCCTCGATCTGGAGCGGGCGATCGCCGAGTTGCCGGACGGATGCCGAGAGGTCTTCGTCCTGTACGATGTGGAGGGTTTTGAACACCGCGAGGTGGGCGCCATGTTGGGAATTTCAGACGGCACATCCAAGTCGCAGTTGCACAAGGCGCGGCTTCGGCTGCGTGAGCGGCTCGCTCGCCGTTCATCCGGAGGTGCGCAGTGACCTGCGATGACGTCACGCTGCGCCTCAGCGACTATCTCGATCACACGCTGCCAACCGAGGAACGCCGCGTCGTTGCGGATCACCTGGCCTCGTGCGAGGACTGTCAGGGCCTGCTCGACGATCTGCATCGTCTCTCGCAGACCGCGCGCACGCTCGGGCCCGTGGCGCCACCGGTGCACCTGTGGCTGGAGATTGCCGGACAGATTCATCTGGACGCCCCTGCGACGACCGTCGCGCCCGCTGTCCACACACCAGCGCGACGCCAGGATACGTGGCAGTGGTTGGGCCTGGCCGCGGGTCTCGTGCTGGTCACTGCCGCGGTCTACGCGATCGCCCGGCCCGAGATGACCACACCGGACGCCGCCACCCAGAGCAACGCCGAGGCGCCGGTCACCGTCGAAACATTCGAGGACACACTGCGACGCGCCGAAGCGGAGTACGAACGCGCGATCGTGATGCTCGAACAGATCATCGCCGCCGGCAACACGGCAATGACGCCAGACTCGCTCGACACGCTCAAGAAGAACGTGACGGCGATCGATACGGCCATCGCCGAGAGCCGGGCCGTGTTGACGGAGAACCCCGCCAGCCAGCCGGCGCGGACCAGTCTCTTCGAGGCCCTGGCGAGCAAGGTCACGCTGCTGCAGGGCACGGTGGTCCTCATGAACGAAATGCGCAAGGGAGATGCCGGTGGCGCCGCGGAAGCCGCCGCCGGCATGAACAAAAAGACGTCGTAGCGAGGACCCATGAGAACGCTCACCCGACTGGCGCTTGTCGCCGCAGTCACACTTGTCGCCACACCGGCCGCCGCCCAGACAGCGGACGTGCGGGTGCGCGTCGATACACAGGCGGTTCGAGAAGTCACGCAGGAGCTGCGTGAGGTCTTCCGCGAGTTGTTCGGGCCCGAGACGCGCCTGGAACTCCAGCGCGAACTGCGAGGATTGTCGCGGGAACTCGCCGAGGCCTTTGCCGACGTCGGCCGCGATCTGTCACGGGAACTCGGACGCGACTGGTCGCGCGAGTTAGGTGGTCTTGGCGACGGCTGGGACTGGTCCGAGCAGCGTGATTTCCGCGCCTCACAGACGGACACCGAACGACGGACGTTTGACATCGGCGCCACCGGGGAACTCGACCTCGAGAACATCTCGGGCAACATCCAGGTGCAGGCCGGATCGGGGCGTGACCTCGTCGTGGAGATCCGGCGCCACGCGCGCGGACGGACCGATGCGGATGCCCGCGCCGGTCTCTCCCGTGTGCGGGTGGAAACCGTGCACCGTGGCAACCGCGTCACGGCCCGCACGCAGTATCCGAACGAACGCCAGTCGAGTTACGGCGTGAGTGTCGACTTCATCGTGACCGCGCCTGCCGGCACCCGCATCACGATCAACACCTTGTCGGGTGACGTCTCTGTCACGGGTATTCAGGGCGAGACGTCGGCGACGTCGCTCAGTGGCGACATGACGGCCATCGACGTGCCGCGACTGGTGTCGGCCAAGACCACCTCCGGAGACGTCACCTTGCGCAACGTGGGCACCGAGAACGGCAGCGTGAATGCCGCGACGACCAGTGGTTCGGTCGATGGCACCGGCCTGCGCGGACGCCGCATCGACCTGTCCAGTGTCAGCGGCGATGTCACCGTTCGCGATGTGCAGGCGGGTGATGTGAAACTGGGCTCCATTTCCGGAGACCTGCTCTTCGACGGCCGGCTGCAGAGCGGCGGACGCTACACACTGACGTCGCATTCGGGCGATGTGCGGCTGGCGGTCGACGAGCGGACAGGTTTCACGCTCGAAGCCTCCACCCAGAGCGGCACCACACGCACCGACATTCCGCTGCAGGTCACGCGGATTGGCGAGAGCCGGCGCGCCAGCCGTCAGCTCCGCGGCACGTTTGGTGACGGCGCAGCGGTGGTCTCGGCCACCAGCTTCTCCGGCGACATCGTCATCGTCCGGCGATAAGCGGCAGCCGGAGTCTCGTACACACGAAGGGCGGGCCAGACGGCCCGCCCTTCGTGCGTATACCGGTCCGTGCGATGAACTAGGACCCGACGACGAGGTGAATGAGGTAGTGCGACCCGCCGCGGTTCGCCCACACGCGCAGGTACTCGCCGCCCTTGAGCAATTCCACCTTGTTGCTGTTGGCCGCGGGCGCCGTGCCCTTGACCAGCGCCTTGACGTCAGCCGCCGGAATGACCGACGCGAGCTCGCGGCCGTTGACCACACCGCCCTGCACGAACTCGATCCACCGGCTCTCGGTCTGCCCCACCACCTGCTGCACGGGATCGTTTGACACCCGCAGCGTGTAGCTACCGGCCGGCAGCGTCTTGCCGTCTGCCATCACCGCGCGCGACAGCCGGACCGTGCCGAGCGAGGTGGCAGCGGACTGCGCCGCCACGCCGACCTGCATCCAGGCCACGGCAGCCATCATTCCCGCCAATACCGAAAACATCGCTCTCCGAGTCATCAAAAGCCTCCGGCTCAGATTATCGGCCGAGTGGCCCAACCCCTGCAACCTGTCTGGCCAGCCGCCCCACTTCCCGCCATCTCGCCATCTCGCCATCTCGCCATCTACATGGCCATCAGGTCGAACTGCTCATGGTGGAGCTGGTCGTCGGCACGGAGGGTCACCGCCCTGCCGACCGTCGCTTCGAGTTCCTTGAAGACGTTGCGGCTTTCCTCGCGCAGCGCCCGAGCCACTTCGGGATTGACGCGGAGCACCAGACTGTAGCCGTCCAGGTCCGCCGCGACCTTCTTCACCTCGGTGAGGATGTCGTAGCAGATCGTGGGGCTCGCCTTGATGCTGCCCGAACCTGAACAGTACGGGCAGGGCTCGGTCAACATCCGTTCGAGGCTGCTCTTCACACGCTTGCGCGTCACGATGACCAGGCCGAAGTCGTTGACCTGCACCGCCTTGGAGGGCGCGCGATCCCGCCGAAGCTCCTGTTCCACCGCCTGGAAGACCTTCTGACGGTTCTTCTTGTCTTCCATGTCGATGAAGTCGAGCACGATGATGCCGCCCAGGTCGCGCAGGCGCATCTGCCGGACGATCTCCTTCGCCGCCTCGAGGTTGGTCTTGACGATCGTGTCTTCGAGGCGACCGGCGCTCTTCTTGCCGACGTATCGCCCGGTGTTGACGTCAATCGCCACCAGCGCCTCGGTCTGGTTGATCACGATGTAGCCGCCGGACTTCAGCCAGACCTTGCTGCGCAGCGCCTTGTCGATCTCGCTCTGGACGCCATACTCGTCGAAGATCGGGTAGTCCTTGTCGTAGTACTTCACCCGCCCGACCATGTTCGGCATGATGCGGGTCATCAACGCCGTGACCCGCTTGAACTCCGTCTCGTCGTCGATCCGGATGGCCGTGAACTGATCGGTCAGGAAGTCCCGGAGCAGCTTCGCTACCAGGCTCTCTTCGCGGTACAGGACACAGGGCGGGCGCTGAGTGTCTTTCCGGCGCTGCACGTCGGTCCAGACGCTCTTGAAGTAGTCGAGGTCCGAGAGGATGTCTTCCTCCGGCCGATTCACGGCAGCCGTCCGGATGATCACGCCGCCCGGCAGGCCGTGCTCCTCCTTGAACTTCGACACGATCCCGCGCAGGCGCCGGCGTTCCTCACGTGACTCGATCTTCCGCGACACACCGATGTGATCGACCGTCGGCATGTAGACGAGGAAACGGCCGGGCAACGAGATGTGGGACGTGATGCGCGCGCCCTTGGTGCCCAGCGGCTCCTTCACGACCTGGACGACGACCTCCTGCCCTTCACGCAGCAGGTCTTCGATCTTGACCTCCGGCGCGTCCTGACGGTCGCGCTCGCGCTTCCTGCCGTCGCTGCCACGGGCCGGCGTTGGCGCCGCGTCGGCAGCCGCCGGGTCTCCGCCCTCGCCCGAGACCGCCGCGGCCGCTTCGACGGCGGCGGCTTCCAGGTCCGGCGCCTCGGCGACCGGCGTCTCATCGTCGTCTTCCAGACTCTCGGCCGAGGGGTCGATCACGTCGCTCACGTAGAGGAACGCGTCACGCTCGAGACCCAGGTCGACAAACGAGGACTGCATGCCGGGCAGCACCTTCGACACCCGGCCCTTGTAGATGTTGCCAACCACACCGCGCGTCTGTTCGCGCTCGATGAAGACTTCGACGACCTGATCGTCCTCGAGGATGGCCACACGTGTTTCGTGCGGCGTCGAGGAGATGACCATCTCCTTGTTCATGAAACCGACCCCTAATTCGTAAACCGCCGCATCCTGACATTGAGGATGAGGCCAACTCCGGCGAGCGTCGCGACCAGCGACGACCCGCCATAACTCATGAGCGGCAGGGTGAGGCCCTTCACGGGCGCCAGTCCGGCCTGCATGGTGATGTTGTACACCACCTGAAACGCGAACCAGGACACGATGCCCGCCACCAGGTAGGCGCCGATGCGGTCCTTCGCCAGCTTCGCCGCCTCCAGCCCCCGCAAGATGACAAACAGATACAGCCCAAGCACGATGATCACGCCGACGAACCCATGCTCTTCGGCAAGCACCGCGAACACGAAGTCGTTGTGCCCCTCCGGCAGGAAGCGGTAGGCCCCCTGAGTCCCCTGCCGGAACCCCTTGCCGAACAAGCCACCCGACCCGACAGTCACCTTGGCCTGAATCTGCTGGTACCCGTCACCGCGCCCCTTCTGGCCGTCGTTTTCGGGGTTCAGGAACGTGACCACTCTGGCCTTCTGATAGTCCTGCAGTCCCCAGGCCCAGACGGCCGGAGACAGCAGCGCGGCCACGAGCAACCCGATCAGGATCCACTTCATCCGGAGCCCTGCCAGAAAGATGATGCCGAGATACACGGGGAGCAACGTCACGGCGGTGCCCAGATCGGGTTGCAGGTAGATCAGCCCCGCCGGCAGCAGCACGATGGCGGCGCCACCGGCCAGGTCAAACAGCGACCGGGCGGTCCGCCGCCCATCGCCGTACCACATGGCCAGCACCAGCGCGACACCCAAGCGCGCGAACTCCGAGGGCTGCAACGACCCCACGCCCAGATCGATCCAGCGTCGCGATCCCTTGACGACGACACCGAAGAACAACACGGCAATCAGCGACGCGATCAGCGCGATGAAGATCAGCGGGGACCGCTGGGTCAGCGTGCGATAGTCGATCGCGACACACACGGCCAGGGCCGCCAGGCCCACCGGCACGGCGTAGAGCTGCCGCCAGAACTCACCGCCGGGCTGATTGGCGGCGATGTCCCAGGTGACGGAGTAAATCGTGGCCAGGCCGACAAGCGTCAACGCCGCGACCGCCGCCAGCAGCGGCCAGTCCAGATGCGGCACGACGCGGCGGTCGACAATCAACGAACGACGGCTCCAGCGGGCGTGGGTGGCTTGGGCGGTGTCGGTGGCGCCGGCAGCGGCTTCCCGTTCCGTTTGGCCACGTACGTCTCAATCACGTGCCTGGCAATCGGGGTGGCCACGGCGCTGGTGCCGCCGTGCTCGGTGAAGATCACGCCCGCGATTTCAGGATTCTCCTTCGGCGCGAAAAACACGAACCATCCGTGGTGACGAAGGTCCCGATCGGTCTTGCCGGCCAGGGCCTTGGCCGCGTCCAGCGAAATCACCTGCGCGGTTCCCGTCTTCCCGGCCACGTCGAAACCATCGACACGCGCGCCGCGCGCGCTGCCGGTCTGGCCGTTGACGGCCAGCCACAATCCGTCGCGCACGGCCTCAAGTGTCTCGGGCCGCAGCGGCGCGGGAGGCTCCGGCGTCTCCGGCCCGTGCGAGGGAAGCAGTTGCCAGCCCTGCCCCTCGTCGACCGCGCGCAGGACGTGCGGCGTGATCGAACGCCCACCGTTGGCCACCGTGGCGATCATCCGCGCCAGCGCAATCGGCGTCGTCGTCACGTAGCCCTGCCCGATGGCCACGGAGATGGTGTCGCCGGGATACCAGCGCTCGTTGAACCGCCGCCGCTTCCAGGCTTCCGAGGGGATGACACTTTCATCTTCACCAGGCAGGTCGATCCCGGTGCGCCCGACCAGCCCGAGGCGGTCTGCCCACTTGTGGATCGTATCGACCGACAACATCTCGCCCAGCGAGTAGAAGTACACGTTGCAGGAATGCTGCAGCGCCTCGCGCAGGTTGATGCGGCCGTGCCCTGACGCTCTGGCGCAGGCAAACGAATTGCCGTAGATGACCTTGCTGCCGGT
Organism: uncultured Acidimicrobiia bacterium; assembly: GCA_966252305.1. GTDB lineage: Bacteria > Acidobacteriota > Vicinamibacteria > Vicinamibacterales > SCN-69-37 > SYFT01. The sequence continues at coordinate 16,578 of CBINOO010000046.1, read as the reverse complement.
ACACGTGAATGTCGTGTCAGGCGTGATCAGGCCTTCTTCAAGAGCCGCCACCGCCATCACGATTTTCCAGGTCGACCCCGGTGAGTAGGTCCCCTGCATGACCCGGTTCCGCATCGGCTTGAGGGGATTGCTGATCAGGTCGTTCCACTCGGCGCGATCAATGCCGCCGGCAAACATGTTCGGATCGTACGAAGGCACACTCGACATCGCGAGCACTTCCCCCGACCGCGGATCGAGAATCATGCCCGCGCCGTTGTAGCCGTTGACGCGGAAACCCTCCTCGAGCGCCCGCTGCAGATCCGCGTCGACGGTCAACTGCACGCGCTTGCCGTCGACCGGCTCCTCGTGCTCGAGCTCCTCGATCTCGCGGCCGCGGCTGTTGACCACCAGCACGCGATTCCCGTCCTGCCCTCGAAGGATCCGGTCGTAGACGACTTCGACGCCCGCCTGTCCGACGATCGCACCGGGCTTGATGGCGTCGGTGAGTTGCGCTTCCTGCGCTTCGTTGACGTAACCGAACAGGTGGGCTCCCATGCCTCCTTCCGGATACGTCCTGGTGGGCACCTGCTCCACCACCACGCCGGGCAGTTCGATGGCGCGGGCCAACACGGCGGCCACCTGGGTGTCGGACGCATTCTCAATCACCACGATCGGACGAAACGCCGGCTCACTCATCCGGCGTTTCACGATGGCGCGCACCGTGGCTTCGTCAACATCCGTCACGGCAGCCAGACGGGTCAACACACCATCAAGGTCCGCCGTCTGTTCCCTGACCACGGCGATCCGGAAGGCGCGACGATTCTGCACGAGGATCTCGCCGTTGCGGTCAAACAACACCCCTCGCGGCGCGCGCAACTCGATCGTGCGCATGTGGTTGTTCTCGGCGCGCTCGCGGTATTCCTTGCCCTGGAGAATCTGCAGACGCCAGAACGCGGCAGTCAGCAGCAGGAACAGGACCACGGCGCCGATGCGCAGGCCGATCAGGCGCAATTGCAGATTCTGGCGATCTTCGTAGGCTCCGGCAGTCAGCATGTTGTTACCACCGACGTTTCGAAAGTGAGGGCCGCGCCGCGTCACGTGTCTGGCGAACGGCGCCCGGGAGTGACTCGGTCAGCTGGAAGGCCAGCAACGCGGCCGCCCCGTTCACGAGTGTCTCTACCAGCATAGCGATCCCGCCGACATCCGACCATCGTCCTTCGACCACGGCCAGCAGCGCCGAGACCAGCAATCGATGCAACACGGTCACGGCGGCCACCGTCGCTACACGTGCCGGCGCACGGGTGACGATGAACTGGGCTCCCGCGATGCCGGCCCCGAGCCCGGCCACCGTCTTGGCCAGCGCGCCGACGCCGACAATCTCCCCGGACAACCCGTCCTGAATCAGCCCCCCGATGGTCCCGGCCCACATGCCCGACACCGGCCCCCAATACAAGGCCACGTACACCACCGCCACCAGCACCAGATCAAACGCCCATCGCCCTCCCGCGTAACGGGCGAGGGCCATCTGCAGGGCCAACCCCACACTCACGACAAGCAGCACACGCCAGGCGGTCATGGGCGCACCTCTCCCGCGACCGGCGCGCCCGTCTCCCGGGCCGGCCGAGCCAGCACCACGAGCACGACATCGAGCCTCGTGAAGTCGACCGCTGGCCGCACGGCGAGGTCGCTGTAGATCCCGCTCCCCTTCACGGCACGCTCGACGGTACCGATGAGGAATCCCTGCGGAAAGATCCCGTCCTTACCGGAGGTGTACACCTGTTCGCCGACACGCACATCCTTGAGCACATCGACGTATTGCAGTTCGAGGGGGGGATTTCCGGCGCCCCCCTGCACGATACCGCTGGCGAGCGACGCGCCGGTGACGGCCGCGGCCGCGGCATTACGCCCGATGAGCAGCTGCACCTGCGCGGCGGACGCGGTGGTGCGCAACACGCGCCCTACGACGCCCAGATGGCCGAGCACCGCCATGTCGACGGCCACGCCATCGTCAGCGCCCCGGTCAATCGTGATCATGTCCGCGCCCGGGGCCGGACTGCCCGCGATCACCCTCGCCGCGAGAGTCGGCGCGACCAGGCTCTGCTGCAGGCGGAGGAGGTCTTCCAGTTCGCGTGTCTGGCTGACGATCGCGGCCTGCGCCTGGACGACGCCCTCCAGTTCGAGCACGCGCCGTTCGAGGGCATCGTTTTCAGCCGCCACGCCCTGCAAGGCGACGTAGTTGGACCAGACCGAGCGCCCCATGTCGGCGATCCCCGAGGTCAGGTGCTGCACCGACGCGAAGACGCCAAAGGCCGCCGCCTGAATGAGCGGCACGCCGCTTCGCGACTGAACCTGCGCCGAAATCAGGATGACGTGCAGCAGACTCAGGACGACAAACAGCGCGAACGTCCGGCGGAAACTCGTCAACGACTCAGTCCAGCGAGATCTTTCTCAGCAGTTCGAAGTTCGACAGCATCTTGCCGGCGCCCAGCACAACTGTCGAGAGCGGATCTTCAGCGGTGGCCACCGGCAGGCCGGTTTCTTCACGCAGGCGTCTGTCGAGGTTCTTGAGCAACGCGCCGCCCCCGGTCACCACGATGCCGCGGTCGACGATGTCGGCCGACAGTTCCGGCGGCGTGCGTTCGAGCGCCACGCGGACGGCGTCAACGATCACGTTGACCGTTTCAGCCAGGGCCTCGCGAATCTCCTCGTCGGTGATCGTGATCGTCTTGGGGACGCCCTCGATCAAGTGGCGTCCCTTGATCTCCATCGTCAGGCGATCGTCGAGGGGAAAGGCGGATCCCAGTTCCATCTTGATCTGCTCGGCCGTGCGTTCGCCGATGAGCAGGTTGTACGTCTTCTTGATGTACTGGATGATGGCTTCGTCCATCTCGTTGCCGGCCACCCGGATGGCCTTGCTGTAGACGATGCCCGCGAGAGAAATCACGGCGATGTCCGTGGTGCCGCCACCGATGTCGACGACCATGTTGCCCGAGGCATCTTCGATGGGCATGCCGGCGCCGATCGCCGCCGCCATGGCCTCCTCCACGAGGTAGACCTCCGAGGCCTTCGCGCGGTACGCGCTGTCCTTGACGGCGCGTTTTTCGACCTGCGTGATCTCCGACGGCACGCCGATGACGATGCGCGGACGCACCCACATCGTGCGGTTGTGCGCCTTCTTGATGAAGTGCGCCAGCATCTTCTCGGTGACCTCGAAGTCGGCGATGACGCCATCCTTCATCGGCTTGATGGCGACGATGTTGCCCGGCGTGCGCCCCAGCATCTCCTTCGCTTCACGACCGACGGCCTCGATGCGACCAGAAATCTTGTTGATGGCGACAATGGACGGCTCATTGACCACGATGCCCTTGCCGCGTGCGTAGACACACGTGTTGGCAGTGCCGAGGTCAATGGCCAGGTCACTCGAAAACAGCGAAAACAGCGATCGGAGGTTCAACGTAGCTCCTGTACTAACTCATGGTGACGCAGCAGGCCGGTACCGGCAATGCAAATTCCATTGCGTCCGGCCTCTTTTACGCGATACATCGCCGCGTCAGCGGCCTGCAACACACCGTCGGCCGACACGGCCGCGGCCGGCATGGTCGCCACGCCGATGGAGGCGGTGAGGCGACTGCCCGGGCCCCGATCGGCGAGAAACACGTACCTGGCGATGCGCTCGAGCAACCGAACGGCCACGGCTCGCGCCCCCTCTTCCGCGGTCTCGGGGAGCACGATGGCGAACTCGTCGCCGCCAAACCTGGCGACCACATCGGTCTCTCGGGCGGCCCCGCGGATCACCGCCGCGGCTTCCACAAGGGCTCGACTTCCCATCAGGTGCCCATGGGCGTCGTTGATCGTCTTGAACCCGTCAAGGTCCACGAACAGCAGCGATAACGCGCGTCCACTGCGGACGGCGCGCTTGGCTTCCTTCCGCAGGACCTCGTAGAGGTACCGGGAATTGTAAAGCTGCGTGAGGTCGTCCGTCACGGAGAGCGCCTCGGCGCGCACCACCCGGAGGGCATGCGCCAGCGCGTAGGCGGCCGGCTCAACCAGCCGCCCGAACGCGGCGCGCAGCGCCGGTGTCCACTTCGGCACCCGGCGGGCTCGTCCATGATCGATGCCCACCAGCACACCTACGATGGTGCCGTTCACCGTCAGCGGCCAGCCGACCGCCGCCGCTTCGAGGGCCTCCCCCAGTCGCGTGTCGCCGGCCACCCGATCGGTCGCATAGGCCTCGCCGCGCTGAACCACCGCATCGGCAATGGCCTCGACCGGCGCCTTGAGCGAGGAATCGGTTTCGCGGCCGGAGAGCCAACGCACCAGGCCATCCGATTCAACCGCAACCACCGACCAGGTCGCCAAAGGGAGCCACACCGAGACCCGCGCGACCAGCGCCGCGGCGACTGCGATCGGGTCGGTCGTTTCGTTGGCGGCGTGCAGCAGGTCGCTGAGGACCTCTGCGCGTTTGGCGGTGGCGGTCAGACGTGCGGTCGACCGTTCCAGGCGATCGGCGAGATCCACCGCGCCTGGCAGGCCCAGGGCGCGCTCGACTTCAGCCCACCGCAGCGGGGCGGTCAGGTGGTGACGGAAGCCGAGCGACCGTGACAGGTCCGCCAGATGGCGATCGCCGACGGCGGCATACGACGCGGCAGGCGCCTTGGCGAGTAATGCCGAGACGATCCGGCGGTCGAGACCGGCGTCAGCCGCTATTTCCCAGAGGATGCCCGCAGTGCCACGGGGAGGCGTCACCCCGGCCGTCTGCCGCGCAATGGTCAGGGAGACGCGACGCGTGCGCCGCAGCGGCGCCACGTGCCGCTCGACACTCTCACCCGGCAGGCCGCGATGAAACACGGCCAGCGAGATGCTGGAGGTGGCGCGAGTTGTCTGGCGTGCGGTTGACGCCCGCTGTCGTCGTCCCGGCATCGTGTCGGCGTCCCCGAAATGCGGCCGAAACGGCTCGCCAAACCGCATGACTATACCACGGCAAGCCCCTGATTTTGCTGCCACTTGCGGCGACATGGCATAATGACCTTCTTTCGGACCGTGGAGACTTCCCGACCATGACGATGCTCGATCGGATGCGACGCCACCGCGGCTGGCTCAAGTGGAGCCTGGGCCTGGTGGTCGTGACTTTTGTTCTGCTGTACGTGCCCTCCTTCCTCGACCCGCTTGCCGGGACGGGAGCCAATCCGAACGACGCGATCGCCACCGTCGACGGCCGCAAGATCACGGTCGGCACCTTCCAGCGCGCCTATCAGACGCAGCTGATGCAGGTGCAGCAGGCGTATGGCGGCCAGCTGACCGACGACATGATTCGTCAGCTGGGCATCTCGCAGCGCGTGGTGCAGGGGCTGATCGACGAAGAAGCCATGCTGGCTGAGGCTGAACGTCTTGGCCTCGAAGTCAGTGACGCCGAACTGTTCGAGCGCATCGTGAACATGCCCGGCTTCCAGCAGGACGGCGTGTTCATCGGCGACGAACGGTATCGCCAGGTGCTGCAGATGCAGCGTCCACCGCTCCGCGCCAGTGAGTTCGAGGAGTCGTTGCGGCGGAGCCTGCTGGCTGAGAAGCTGCAGGCGGCCGTGACCGGCTGGGCGCACGTCTCTGCCAGCGAGGTCGAGCAGGAATACCGCCAGCGCAACGAAAAGGTGAAGCTTGAGCTGGCGGTGCTGCAGGCGGAAAACTTCCGCGCCGGCATCACGCCGACCGACGAGGAAATCAGCGCGCACTTCGCCGCCAACCAGGAGTCGTACCGCGAGCCCGAGAAGCGTCGCGTGCGCTTCCTGTCGATTGACGCCGACGCGCTGCGGCCCACGATGACGGTCACCCCCGCCGAGGTGGAAGCGCGGTACCGCGACAACATGTCGATGTACAGCACACCCGAGCAGGTGCGCGCCAGCCACATCCTTTTCAAGACCGAGGGCAAGGACGTCGAGGAGGTGCGCAAGCGGGCGGAAGCCGTCCTGGCGCGAGTCGGCGCGGGTGAAGACTTCGCGGCCCTGGCCAAGGAGTTCTCGGAAGACACCTCGGCCGCCAACGGCGGCGACCTCGACTTCTCCGCCCGCGAAGGATGGGTGAAGGAGTTCTCGGATGCGGCGTTTGGTCAGGACGTCAACGAGGTGAGCGGGCTGGTGCAGAGCCAGTTCGGCTTCCACATCATCAAGACGACCGACAAACGTCCGGCAACCACCCGCACGCTCGCTGAAGTGCGTCCGCAAATCGAAGACCAGATCAAGTACGAGAAGGCGCAGCAGGAAGCGCAGCGCATCGCCGACGAACTCGCGCGGGAGATTGACGATCCGTCGGACCTCGACCGTGTCGCGCAGGCGCGCGGGCTGAGCGTTGGCGACTCGGGTCTGTTTTCACGCGAAGAGCCCCTGGGCGGCCTCGGCTTCGTGCCGACGGTGTCGTCGGCGGCGTTCAGCCTCGAACAGGGCAAGGTCTCCGGGCAGCTCCGCACCAACCAGGGCTTTGCGTTCATCGCGCTTGTTGAGATCGCCCCGCCCCAGATTCCGCCCCTCGACCGCGTCAAGGACCGCGTGCGTGAAGACCTCGTGCGCAAGAAGGCACTTGACGTGGCTCGCACGCGTGCCGCGACGCTCTCGGCAGCGGCGCAACGAGGCAGTTTTGCCGCCGCGGCGAAGGCAGCCGGTACCGAGGTGAAGACCACGGAACTGGTCGCACGCGGCAGTGCGTTGCCCGAGGTGGGCGTGGCGCCTGCGGTCGACGACGCGGTGTTCGCACTGGCCCAGGGCGCCGTCAGCGAGCCCATCAACACGACCAACGCCATCGTGGTCGCCAAGGTCGTGGAGAAGACGACCGCCACGCCCGAGGGTCTCGAAACGGAGCGGGCGCGACTGGCCGATGAACTCATCCAGCGCAAGCGACAGGAGTTCTTCGCGGCCTACATGACGAAGGCACGTGCGCGGTTCACGGTCGAATTCAACGACGCCGCGCTGCGCACGATTCTCGGCGGCGCCTAGGCACGATTCGCACGACACACACAAACGCCCCGGCCGACCGACTGGTCGACCGGGGCGCTGTCTTTTTCACAGACGTGGCTGCGGCTACGCGACTTTCGTGCTGCTCCTGCCGTACTGCTGCGTCGCATAGCCGACGATCAGCCCAAGCACCGAGCCAGGCAGGATGATCTCGAGGTAGTAGTGCTGCCCGTTGGATGACGGCATCATCGCAATCAGCAACGCAAAGAAGCCGGAGATCAACACGCCGGCCACCATCGCCGCGCCGGACGAACGCACCCTGGTGGCGACCCACCCAATCAGCACGCCGGCCACGAGGCCCTTGAACGTCGACCCAATCACGATGCCCATGATCTCGGCCCGCAACTCAGGGGCCGACACCCAGGCCGTCAGCCCGTCAAAAATACCGAGAATTCCACCCAGGACCAGACCCAGCAAAGGTTTCTTCATCACACGCTCCTTGTCCGCCCTGTTACGGAACCGGCGGCCGGCCGTTTGCGTTCAGCGCGCCTGAATGTACGCCACAACGACCCGCATGACCAGATACGCCGTCAGCAGCAGGATGAACGTGAGATGGGCCGCACCGAACCGCAGCGCCCAATCGAAGACGTTTTCCGGGAGCGCCTCAACGGCCTGGTCGGCGCGGAACCGGGCGAGATCGGCCGCCAGAGCCCGGGCATCGGGGTAGCGGTCGAACGCCTCTGGCGCCAGGCACTTGCCGATGATGGCCCGGAGCCGGCGCGGCAGGCGGGGCTTGGCGGCAAACAGCCACCTGAGGAGCGCGCCGAGCGCGTACACGTCGGCCGGGGGCCCGACGACTGAGCCGCCGGAGGCCGTCTGCTCCGGGGCGATGAATCCTGGCGTGCCGACGCGCGCGGGGGTTTCCTGCACAGCCTCCATGAGCTGGGCAACGCCCCAGTCCATCACCAGCACTTCGCCGAAGCGGCCGACCATGACGTTGGCCGGCGAGAGGTCGCGATGCACCACGCCCTGTGCGTGGGCAAACGCGACGGCCTCCACAATGCGCTCGAACACGGCAAGCCTGGCGGCGTCGGTGTCGAGCCCCGGCGCGGCGTCACTCAACGTGCGCCCGTGGACCAGTTTCATGACGTAAAAGACACGGCCGTCAGCCAGCAGTCCCACGTCGTGCACAGGCACGATGCCGGGATGCTCGAGCGCCGCCAGCACCTGCGCTTCGCGGCGCAGGCGCGCGTCGAGGTCGTCGCCGGCCAGCGGCGCGTGCGACACCTTGATGGCCACTGCGCGACCCAGCCGCTGATCCTGCGCCTCGAAGACACGCCCCATCCCGCCGGAGCCAATCGCGCCGGTCACGATGTAGCGGTCATCGGTGAACACCGGCCACGCCACCACCCTGCGCAACCGCTGCACGAGACGGTTGGAGAGAAATGTCAGAGTTCGCCCTCGTGGCCAAACAACTCGCGCGCTTCCTGGTGGAACTCCTCGTCGGTCGCCACGACGTGGCGCAGACGCGCCAGCGCAAGCTGCCGGAAGCGTTTGCGGGCGAGGTGCAGATGATTGGTGACCTGCGTCTGCGCGATACCGAGTTCGGCGGCCACCGTCGCATAGGACGGCTCGTCTTCCGCGAGGTCGTGACGCGCAAACGTGCGATACACGTCGGACCTCCCCTCGGCGTCGAACGCGGCCTGAAGGTCGGCGGCCGCCGCGGCCAGCAACGCGCGAACGGTCTCGACGTGAAAGAAGCGATCGAGATCCGTCAGATCCGCGGACAGCCGGTCGAGGTCACGTTCCGCGCCGGGAAAATCGAGCGAGAGCGTCTCGACCCCACCACCGCGTTTCTGCGCGTGTTCGGCCTTTCGCTGGTTCTGCAGGTAGCGGTCAAGGCACGTACGCAGGAACGTCCTGAATCTGGCTTTCGCCGGATCGTATTTTTCGAGGTATGCCTTTTCAAACGCCGTCGTGAAGAAGCCCTGGACGATGTCTTCGGCTTCGTCGGGGGTCAGGCGCCAATGCAGGCGGAGGTAGTGATAACTCGGGCGCCAGTACCCCGCGGCCAGGTCGCTCCAGGCCGCGTGCCGCACCTGGGCGTCACCACTGCGAATCCGTTCGAAGACCGACGCCTGGGTGACGGGAAACGCAGCCACACTCAGTGCTGGGGCACGAAGATGTTAGGCATCAGGGCCAGCGACTCGCCGCGGCGGAACAACCGGAAGCGTTCGGCCACCGCGTCGATCACGCGAGCCTGCGGCATGGCCGGCCCGGACCACAGGGCCGACAACCGCGCCGCCGTGTTCACCCCAAGAGGATTCGCAAGCACGTCGTACAACCCGCGCTTGGGCGGATACACGACAATCCCGACCGGATCGTCATCGCCGAGTTTGGCGTGCTCACGGGCCAGTTCCATCGCGCGATTGAGCCCGCCCAGTTCGTCCACCAGTCCGAGCTCCCGCGCCTGCCGGCCTGTCCACACACGCCCCTGCGCGACAGCATCAATTTCCTGCGGAGTCGACTGACGGCCATCCGCCACACGACGCACGAACAGTTCGTACGTCGCGAGCATCTGCTCCTCAACCTTGGCCCGCTCAGCCGGCGAGAATCGTTTGAACGGCGAGTAGATTTCCGCGTACGGGCCTTCGCTGACCGACTCGGTACCGACGCCCAGTTTGTCCATCGTGCCGTCCAGCACGTACTTGCCGGTGACGACGCCGATTGAGCCGGTGAGTGTGCCCGGTTGCGCGACAATCGCGTGCGCCGGCACCGCCACGTAGTAGCCGCCAGACGCGGCAACGTCCCCCATCGACACGATGATCGGCTTGACCTGCCGGGTCAGCATCAGCTCGCGCCAGATGACTTCCGACGCAATGGCGGATCCTCCCGGGCTGTCGATACGGATGACGATGGCGCGAATCGCGCTGTCGGCGCGGACCTTGCGAATCCAGTCGACGAAGGTGTCCGAGCCAAGCACGGAGCCGCCGACGCCATCAAAGGACGACTTGCCGGACGCGATCGTGCCGACGGCGTAGAGGACGGCGATCTTGTTCGCGCCTGCCGTGGTCATCGGCGCCTCACGGACGTAGTCGTGGCCGTCGAAGCGGCGTGTGCCCTGCACGGGTGGCGCATCGTCAATCTGATCGTCAAACGCCACGTCGTCGATGAGGCCGGCGGCCTTGGCCTGTTCCGCGAGGAAGGGCCCCTGCTCGATCGTCCTGCGGATTTCATCAGCCGGCCGGTTGCGCCCTTCGGCGACCGCTGCGATCAGCTGCTCATAGGCCTCGCGATTGAGCGACTCGGTCATCTCGCGATGTGCGGGCGTGAAGCCGCGTTCGGTCATCGTATTGGCGGCCGTCTTGAACTGCCCGATCTGCAGCATGTCGGGATACACGCCCAGTTTGTCGAGCGTGCCGCGCAGGAACAGTTCGTAGGTCGCCATGCCGGAGACGTCGAGCGTGCCTGCGGGCATCATCAGTACGCGTTCGGCCGCGGAGGCGAGGTAGTACTCGGCGGCGCCGCCGTATTCGAAGTACACGACGAGCGACTTGCCCGACGCGCGGAATCGCGTGAGGGCGGCGTGCAGCTCCTGGAGTTGCCCCCACATCGCGCCGGTGACCTGGGGAATCACGACCATGCCGCGAATGCGGGGGTCGGTCTCGGCCTTTTCGATGGTGGTGATGAGTGACCGCAACGTCGGCTGCGGATCCGCAAACGGGAAGAGCTCGATGGCGTCGACTTCCGGAAACGGGGCGGTGAACCTCAGGAACAGCGTCGCGTTCTGCGGGACCGTGGCCTGCGGCCTGGTCGGCGTGAACACGAGGGCCACGATCAGCACGATCGCCGCCGACGCCATCATCGCGAGGAAGATCAGGAACAGGACGAGCGCAAGGCCTCTTCTGGATGCCACGAGTACGAGTATAGGGGACTTGCGTTATACTTACGACTTCCGGCTGCGGCCGGGCCTGCCGGCAAGACCCCTTCGTGCGGAAGTGGCGGAATTGGCAGACGCGCTAGCCTCAGGAGCTAGTCCGGGCAACCGGGTGAAGGTTCGAGTCCTTTCTTCCGCACCAATTTGAAAACAAAGCACTTACAGTACATTCAACCGTCGCACCCGCGTCGGCTCATCTGGGGGTTTGTCAAGTCTTTTGTCAAGGTCACCACTGGTGTTGCGCTAATCTCTGTTCACGAATCGTCGCACCCGAAGGAAGGGCATGGCACAGAATCCACATCGCGAACTACTAATCGAGAACTTCCGATGTCTCGTGGGGTCGCACAGCATTCCCCTGCGTCCCCTCACCCTGCTCATCGGGGAAAACAGCGCAGGAAAGTCAACTGTTCTGAAGGCGTTGTCCGCGGTATTCGGTAGCGGCTTTCCGTTCATGCCCGACTTCTCGGGCGGTCAAGCTGAATCATTGGGTTTCTCCGACCTCGCGAGCCGTCAGGCTGTCCAAGGAAAGAAGAAGCGTTCCTTTGAACTCGGAATTCGTGAGCATCGCGACGGCGGCGCGGCGGAAGTTAGGGCGACCATCGTCACGGACCAATACGACATCGCTCGGACGGGTTCCATCAAGGTCAAAACGCCTCAACTTCAAATCACCGTCAAACAGCCCACACGCCACAAAGCAGAGGTTCAACTCAAGATCGGAAGCGCCCCCTCCGAGCGCGGTCGAACAAGCGGTCTCGCCGAAAGGGAGACTCTTCAAGGCGGCTTGCTCATGACGCTCTTTGGAACCAAAGCGTTCAAAGCCGACCAAATCTCAACAGTCGCCAAGGACCTCAGGTCCTTCACGTTCGACAGCACCACTTCCCATTTTCTGGACCCCATCCGAAGCAAGCCTCACAGAGTCTATTCAAGGAACAAGCTCAAATTTTTCGGAGACGGCTCTCACTTTGCGACGATGATCGCAACCCTTCCTCCGGAATATCACGGCGTCGTGAGTCGGCTCAATGCGTTCGGTGCTGACTCTGGCCTCTACGAGAGCGTCGTTGTACGTCCGACTACCGAAGCGCCGGGCGCGCCATATGAGCTTCTGGTCAGCATCGGAGGACTTGAAATCCCGCTCGACTCGGTCGGCTATGGCGTCAGCCAGTGCTTGCCTTTCATCGTCGACGCGTTGGGACTCAGAGAAAATTCGCTCCTTGCGATTGAGCAGCCAGAGGTTCACTTGCACCCCCGGGCTCAAGCTGCCGTCGGTTCATTCCTGAGTCAAGTGGCGAGCACTAAACAGGCCGCGACCATAGTTCTCGAAACCCACAGCGATTACCTCCTCGATAGAGTCCGAATTGAGGTGGCAGCGGGTACGCTGAGCCCAGACTCGGTCGGCATCTTGTTCTTCGATAAACCAGCCGACAGAACGCTCATCCACCATATCGAGTTGGACGACATGGGCAATATCATCAACCCACCGAAAGGGTACCGAAGCTTCTTCCTCAGGGAAGAAGATCGACTCCTCAACCGGGGACAAGATGTGCGTCATCATTGACAACAATACTGTCCACTCGGTTCTCGTTTCTGACGACGGCGAATTATACGGAAAGGTCAAGGACGCAATCTCCAGCGGAAGGCACAGACTGGTCGTCGCTGGGCATCTGCGTCGCGAATACAACAAGAACCTTCAAGTGAAGCGGCGGCTTTCCTTGCTCGAACGAGCAGGACAAGCCATTCTCATGCCTGATGGACCGGTCGACGCTCTAACGCGCACTATCTCCGAAGAGGGTCGGCTCTCTTCTGATGACCCGCATATCATTGCCCTTGCTAGGGTGCACCACGTCCGCCTACTGTGCTCAAACGACAAGGATCTGGCTACCGACTTCGGGAACCCGAAAATATTGAAGCCTAGGGGAAAGGTCTACAGGGTCCGGGAAATCCGCCCGGGTGAATTCGTTGTCCCTGACGGTCCGCGTGCGCTAACAGAGCAGCGTTGCCGCCGCTGTTGCAAAGCTGGCTCGGGCAAGTCTAGATAGAGCGCGGTCCGCCCGTCGCATCAAACGTGGGAGAACAGGTGGGCGCGGCAATTCGACGTGGAGCTGCTCAGGACGGCTGGCTTTCGAGACGTTGAGCTCTTCTTTGCGGGGTTCACGTTTCGCGGGTGGGGACTGTGGCGGGGACTTGGTCCCACCGCCAACTCCCGACTACTTCTGCGCCAGCAGGCGCTCCAGCTTTTTCCGCAGCCACGCCAAATCGCCCGGGTCAGAGATTCCCATCGCTCGAATCTCGGCATCGTCCTCCAGAAGCGCACGCACTCGGCTGAGCGCGGCGGCGTCTTTCATGCTTACTCCCAGACCTGCGGCGGCCCCAATGATGATCGGATGCTGGCGCCCGGAGAGCCGCGAAGCGGCAACGGCAGCGATCTCGTTCCTGGTGCCGGCATCAAGCTGATGCGACGTGACCATCTGCTCCAGCACGCGAAAGGCTGAAGCGACTCTGCGAGGCTCGGTCTCCGTCACGGCGATGCGCTTGACGGGCGGAACCGCAGCCTGGCCAAATTTCGCGAGGCCATTCCTCGCCAAGCCACCGGTGTCGATGACCTCGCACAGAGGGCCAATGATGCTTGGGTCGGTGTCCTGGCTGAGCGCTTCGATGACTCGACGCATATACAGGCCGTGGTCTTCCACGGGCTCGAGTGTTTCTCCGGCGTTCATACGAGCCCCACGCACCCTGTTCTCGCTGACAATCCGAGAAAGCTCCGCGATCAGGGCCGATCTAATCGCTGGGGTGCGGTCGGCAGGCTTCATCGCCAAGACGCCGAGAATCGCTTTCGTCTTCGCCTCCTGCGATTCCGCGCGGAGCCCCGCCGCCAACGAGGCAGTCCGCTCGGACGCAGTCTGCCCATTGATTGCGTGGCCGACGATCACCAGGAGCAGACCAAGAGCCAGGATGAATCTGGTCATATACGGCTCGGCGGCGCTTCATTCAGCACCAACCAATACAGCCCAAGCTGCCGGGTGGCCTCGAGGAAGGATCCGAAGTCGACCGGTTTGCGCACGTAGGAATTGGCGCCCAAGCGGTAGCCCGAGACCAGGTCCTGCTCCTCGCGCGACGACGTCAGGATGACGACCGGGAGAATCGCCGTCCGATCGTTCGCGCGGATCTGCCGGAGCACCTCCAATCCATCAACCTTAGGAAGCTTCAGATCCAGGAGCACCAGCGACGGCAAGGCCGCGTCCCCGAACAGGTAGTCCAACGCTTCCTGGCCGTCCCTCACCACATGCACGGGATTGCCAATATTGGTCTTCGAGAACGCCCGCAAGGTCAGCGCCTCATCGTCCGGGTTGTCTTCAACGAGCAGAATCGGCGCGGTGGTCATTCACGTCCTCGCTTTCTACATCTTCGTCGTCGGGCTCGTGTGCGTGCGGCAGGGCCAGGGAGAATGTGGCGCCGGCTCCAACGCTGCCCTCCGCCCAGACGCGCCCGCCGTGGCGGTTCACAATGCGTTTGACGGTAGCAAGTCCGATGCCGGTGCCCTCGAACTCACGGACCGAGTGCAGCCGCTGAAATGCGCCGAACAACATCCGCGCGTGCGCCATATCGAAACCCGCGCCGTTGTCCCGAATGTGGATGATGGTCTCATTGCCGTCGCGCTCCCCCGTTACCGCAATTCGGGGATCAGGAGTCCGGGCCGTGTATTTCCATGCGTTGCCCACGAGGTTGTCGAGTACTACGCGGAGCAAGCCAGGGTCGGCGAACGCGACGAGGCGGGGTTCAACCTCTACCGTCACGACCCGCTCTGGATTGGCCTCCCGCAGGTCCGCCACGACGGCTTCGACCATCTGTGACACGTCCACTGGTTCGGGGGCAAGCGGTGCGCGCGACAACCTGGACAGGCCGAGGAGCTGATCAATCAGCACGCCCATGCGATCCGCGCCACCGCGAATACGCCGAAGCGCGTCGCGTCCACTGTCGTCCAGGCGATCGCCGTGGTCCTCTTCGATGATCTGGCTGAAGCCCGCGATGGCGCGCAACGGAGCCCGCAGGTCGTGCGACACCGAATAACTGAATGCTTCGAGCTCCTGGTTGAGAGCTGCGAGCTCGTGCGCCCGGCGGGCCACCTGCTGCTCCCGCTGCCGCAGTTTCAACTGCAAGCCGTGAAGCCGGCGCGCCAGGGCGCCTATTTCGTCCGCGCTGTCGTCCACGATGCTGACCGACTCGCCTCTGGCGACCGCGTCCGCATTCTCGGCCACCCTTGTGACCCGTCTCGCGATACTGCCTGCCTGTTTAATGGCAAACCAGAATCCTCCAGCTACTCCGAAAATAGTGAGTGCGACAAATCCAAGGCTGATTGCCCGAGAAATGTCCTGACTGAGTGTTTCGCCTGCCAACCAGCGGTCACGATGGTCACGCAGTGCCAGAAAACGGTCACGGATGTCCACATAACCGCGCATCTCTTCCGTGCGTTGGTCTGGTGTGGCCTCGGAGCCGAGCCGACTCAGCGTATCAACACGTTCACGGTCTTCCCTGATGGCCGATCTGAGGGCCTCGACCAACTGACGCCCCTCCTCATCCGGAACCAACGGATCCAGGGCCTCGAGTTGCCGCAGGGCGTCCGTGTCCGGCGTGAGCTCAACTTGTCCAATAAGTTTGGCGGCCCGCTCCTCGGCAAACTGCGCTCGAGCCCGCATGAGCACGGCTTGTGCTTCCCTCGTGCGAGTGGCCGCACCGGGGCCGGAGGTGGCCTGCCGCACTGCCGCCCACCCGATCAAGCCCCACAGGACGATCGTCGGAATGGCCGGCAGCAGCACAACGATGAGCCACTTCGTCCTCAGTGGTTTACGGGACCACCACGAGCGTGTAACAATCGGCTGTCCCATCGTGAATGCGGTAAGCGTGAAGTGGCGTGACGTTGTTGTCAAGCCTGTCACAGCTCCTGGTTGTCATGGAGGCGCATGTGGAAGTACTTCGAGTCCTGATAGTAGAAGACTCTGAAGACGATGCGGCACTGCTGGAGTACCAGTTACGGCAGCGGTGGTCCAATCTCGATGTTGTACGTGTAGACACTGAGCCGGAGATGCGGGCCGCGCTCCAGCAGTCTGAGTGGGATGTCATCCTGTCGGACTACTCGTTACCGTCCTTCTCTGCCCTTGCCGCCCTGCGCGTCCTCCACGAGTCAGGCCTCGACATTCCCTTCCTCGTCGTCTCCGGATCGATCAGCGAGGAGACCGCCGTTGAAGTGCTGCGCGCAGGGGCAGTCGATTTTCTGTCGAAGGGACGATGGTCCCGGCTGGCGCCGGCAATACACCGGGAGCTGCGAGAGTCGAGGGTGCGTCAGGCCAGACGTGTCGCCGAGCAACAGCTGGACGATGCGCTGGAGCGATCGGCCGCGGCGATGCGAGCCGCGGGTGTCGGCACCTGGGAGCTGCTGCCTGGAGCGCACCAGGAGGTCTGGTCCCCGGAGTTGGAGCGCATGCACGGGCTCGAGCCGGGTTCACATGATGGATCGGTCGCGGCGTGGCTGCGACTCGTCCATCCAGACGACTGGGATGCCATCTCAGCGTATACACGCCAGTTGCTGTCGACCGACGTTGAACACCGCGTGCAGTATCGGGTCGTACTGCCCGACCGCTCCGTCCGGTGGATTGATCGTCGCGGCCGCGCAGCCTTGACGGGCACCGATGGCCCACGCGCCACCGGCATCGCCCTTGACGTCACCGCGCA
>CBINOO010000045.1:0-29057 GCA_966252305.1 uncultured Acidimicrobiia bacterium | reverse complement strand
GGTGGGTTGGTGGGCTGATGGGCTGGTGGGCTCAGCGGAATTCGGGGACGTAGCGGCCCAGCAGGTCGCGCAGCGCCGCGAAGCGGGGGTACTTGTGCAACTGCTCCCTGGCGTACCGAAGGGTCCGCGGAATGTATTGGATGTACACAGTGTTGGTCTTGGCCGTCGTCTGATACCCGAAGGTGCCAAGGGCCTTGAGGTTCCGCTGGAGCGCCATTTCGTCGAACCGGCGCCGGAACTCGGCCCCCTCGTTTGGCCGGCCATCGAGCGCCAGGAAGTAGGCCAGCAGCTCGTCCACGTCTTCTTCCGAGATATCCACGTACGAGTCGCGGAGCAGCGATACCAGGTCGTAGGTGTCCGGGCCCATCCGCGCGTCCTGGAAGTCGATGATCCACAGCTGGCCGTGCGCCAGCATGAGGTTCCGGCTGTGGTAATCGCGATGGCACAACACCCGGGGCTCTGCGGCCAGCGTGGCGACGAGGTCTCCCAGTTCCGCCCGGAGGGCTTCGCGATCCCCAGGCTCGAACGCGACGCCGCGGTAGGCCTCGAGAAAGTGTTTGATGAAGAAGTCCATCTCCCAGGTGAGCTTCTCGGTGTCAAACGCGATGCCGTAGGGCACGTACTTGGGATCGGCCAACTCCCGTCCACGGCGCTGCAGCGTCGCGATGAACCCGACCGCCTGCCGGTACAACGCGGCGTGTTCGGCGGCAGGCGCCGCACCCACATGCGCCTGCAGGGTCACATCGCCCAGGTCGCTCAGGGCCAGCACGCCATGGTCTGCAGCTTCGCCGAGGATGGTCGGCACGGGCACCGGCATCGCCGACAGCAGTTCCGCGACGTTCACGAACGGCAGGGCGGCATAGTCAAACGGCGTCGCGTTGACGGCGAGGACGAATGAACGCCCCTCTTTCGGGATCACGCGGAAGTACCGCCGATCCGAGGCGTCCCCGGTCAGGGGCACCACTCGCGCGGACGATTGACGATGGCGATCAAGGTAGATCTGGACCGGAGCCGGCAGCGACTGTCTGGACACCTGCTCAGTGTAATTGGGCCAGTGGGAGAATGAAGCATGATTCCCGCCATCGTGCTGGCCGCAGGGCTCGGCACTCGACTGCGTCCGCTCACCGATCATCTCGCCAAGCCCGCCGTGCCCGTCGCCGGGGAGCCCCTCATCTCACGCGTGTTGCACTGGCTCGCGTCCAACCACGTCACCGAAGCCGTCGTCAATCTGCACGCACATCCGGAAACGATCACGAGCCGCATTGGCGATGGCGCTGCGCTTGGCCTACGCGTGCGGTACTCCTGGGAACGCGACGTGCTCGGCTCGGGAGGCGGACCCGCGCGGGCGCTCCGACTTCTGCCGGGACACACCGCGCCGGTGCTGGTCGTCAACGGCGATACCCTGACCGACATGCCGCTCGCGCCGCTCCTTGAGGCCCATCAACAGGCACGCGCCGAAGGCGCGCTCGTGACGATGGCGGTGGTGCCCAACGTGCGCCCGGACCACTACAACGGTGTGCGTGTTGATGGCCGGGGTACGGTCACGGCGTTTGTGCCCCGCGGGCATACCGAGCAGACGTGGCACTACATCGGCATTCAAGTCGTCGAGCCGGCGCTTTTCGCGAACGTGTCGCCCGACGTGCCCTCCGAGACCGTCGCGGGGCTGTATCGCGAACTGTTGACGACCAACCCCGGCGCGATCCGGGCACACTGCGTCGACGCGCCTTTCCTCGACATCGGCACGCCTGGTGACTACCTGGACGCGTGCTTCCGGTTGGCGCCGGAGGCGCATCGCCGGACACGCGCCATCGTCGAACCGCCGTGGGATGACGAACAGGTTCCCGCGGAGATTGCGGCGGATGCCAGGCTCGTTGATTGCGTCGTGTGGCCGAGTGCGCGTGTGGAACGCGGCGTGCGGCTTGAGAGATGTGTGGTGCTGAGCGGGGCAGTGGTCCCGGCCGGGACCGTCGCGGAGGGGCAGGTTTTCGACGGAGTCAGGACCGAGCGGCCCTGACTCCGCCGACGGGTATCAGCTAACGCTTGCGGATGGGGACGGCCTGATCCTGCCCGTCGCGCCACACACGCAGCAGCAGGAGCGATCCTGTGCGCGCATTGTTGAGTCGCGTGACGACCTCGTCCACCGAGGTGACCGCGACGCCGTTGATTGACAGGATGACGTCGCCGCGGGTGAGCAGCCCGGCTGCAGCGCCGCCGGCGGTGACACCCGAGACGACTGCCCCACCTTGGCCCTGTGGGACTCGTAGTTGCCGGGTCACAGCAGCGGTCACCGGCTCCACGGTCAGGCCAAGTGCGGTTTCCACCGGCTCGTCCGGACGTGCTTCCGGCTGCTGCTGCTGGTTGGGCTCGAGTTCGCCGGCTTCCTGCGCGAGGTCAAGCTCCTCAACGGTGATGTTCAGCGTCAACGTCTTTCCGCCACGCACCACCTTGACGGGCACCGTCGTTCCCGGAGCGGTGCGCGTGACCATGTTGATCAGGTCGTCGTTGCGGCTAACCGGCTTGCCGTTGTATTCGACGACAAAGTCGCCGGACTTCATACCGCCCTTGCCGGCGGGGCCGTCTTCGCTGACCGTCGAAATCAATGCCGCCCCGGTTGAAGGCAGCCCCAGGTCTTTGAGGTCATTGGCGTTGAAGGTGCTGGTGGAGACTTGCACTCCGATGCGGCCGCGCACAACCTTGCCCGTCCGCAATGAGGGCAGGACTTCCTTCACCAGGTTAATGGGGACCGCGAAGCCAATGCCGATGTTGCCGCCGACACCGGGCTGGTCCGAAATGATTGCCGTGTTCACGCCGACCACTTCACCGCGCACGTTGAGCAGCGGGCCACCCGAGTTGCCGCGGTTGATCGCCGCGTCGGTCTGGATCATCTCGAGGTCGCGACCTGGCACAGGCTGGAGGTTCGGATCGGTGCGGGATACGGCGCTGACCACGCCCACCGTGACCGTGTTGGTGAAGCCGAACGGGCTGCCGATGGCCATGACCCAGTCCCCAGATCCGAGTTGGTCCGAGTCACCGAATTTGGCTTCCGCCAATTCCCCCGGAGGCATCTCAGTGAGCTGCAGCAGCGCGCTGTCGGTCAACACATCGCGGCCGACAACCTTTGCGGCAAGGCCCCGCTGGTTGGGGTTGTTGTCATCCATGCCGAAGAGGTAGACCTCGATCTCCTTGGCGTCCTCAACGACGTGGTTGTTGGTCAGGATGAAGCCGGCTTTGTCGATGATGAAGCCTGAGCCGCCGCCTGCGACGAGGTTCGGGCCTTGCTGCCTGCGCTGCGGCTGATTGGGCTGCTGCTGGAAGAACTCCTCGAAGAAGCCCCCTCCGCCGCCGCCCGACATCCGCACCGGACGTTCGCTCAGCGTCCGGATGCTGACGACCATCGGATTCTGCGCGTCGGCGATCCGGCGGAACGTCCCCGCGTCGAGCGCGCCCTCGATCGGCGCACTGTTGGTCTCGGGCACGTTGACGGTGCGCGCCAGAGACGTGGGCGTCAGGTCGAGGCGTGAGGCGAGAACCATGCCCCCGACCAGCGACACCAGCGCAATGAGAAACCCGTAGACGAATGTTGCCTTGCGATTCGACATTGTGGTTATGCTCCCAACCTCTTGAGAATTATAAAGGGAAGGGTCTGAGCCCTTGCCTATAGGTTCGGACGGTCGATTCCGGCCAAAAGTTTTTCCCTTAACAGGGCCTTTACATTTCGCCGTTCCAGTCTTCCGGTTCCGGCGCCGTCGATCTGAATACCTCCATGTGCCACTTGCCGCCGCCCCACGGCTCGATGATGTCGGCCGCAATCACGTCAATCAGGATCTCGTGGAACGTCCGGTGTTCGGGATCCTTCTCCAGGTGATAGGCCGCGTCTTCCCAGGCAAACGTGGGATACAGCACCACGGTGAGGAACAGATCGAAGCCGTCATCAATCACCAGGATCAGGCCCACCGGCCGTTTCTGCGTCGCGTGATACACGAGGTACTTTTCGGCGCTCTGCGCCCGGATGTACCGCTTGAGCGTGAACTCGCGCCCGACGATGTCTTCGACCGCGATCTTCTTTTCCCAGCACTCGCGGCAGTAACGCTCATCCCCGCGTGGCTCAACGACGTCCTTGGCGCTGCACAACGCGCAGCGAACCGGTTCGGCACTCTTACGGGCCATGTTCTCTCGATTCTATCGCGGCCCTGCTTGCCGCCACCTGTCGCTACCTGCCGCCACCCGCCGCTACCTGCGAAACGCCGGCGCGTACGCCCGCTCGATGTAGTCCTTCAACATGCGGCGAGTGCTGAACCTCGGGATCACGGACGCCATCGCGTGCCGCACGATCGCCAGCCACCGCGTGGGCAACTGGCGCGCGCCGCGCGCGTAAAACGCCGGTACCACCTGTTGTTCAAGCAGGTCGTAGAGAGCGAGCGCATCGGCATGGTCTGCGGCGCCCTGGTCCGACTCCGGCGCGCCACCGTCGATCAGCCATCCGTTCTGGCCGTTGTAGCCTTCAGCCCACCAGCCGTCTCCAATCGACAGATGAGGGACGCCGTTCATCGCGGCCTTCATCCCTGAGGTGCCGGAGGCTTCCAGAGGTTTCCGCGGATTGTTGAGCCACACATCACAGCCCTGCACGAGCAGGTGGGCGACATGCAGGTCGTAGTCTTCCACGAAGGCAATACGTCCGCCGAAACGTGAATCGAGGGCGTGCCGGAAGATCTGCTGCAGATGGTGTTTGCCGGCCTCATCAGCCGGATGCGCCTTGCCCGCAAACACGAACTGGACGGGACGCTCATCGTTGTTGACGAGTCGCGCGAGACGCTCGACGTCGCGGAACACGAGGTCGGGACGTTTGTACCCGGTAAAGCGCCGCGCAAAACCAATCGTCAGGGCCTGCGGATCGAGCATCGCGCCTCCGGCCACGGCCCGGGCCGGGCCCCCGCCGTGTTCATCCGCGAATCGCTCGCGTGCGCGTTCACGCACGAACTGGAACAGGGCGAGCCGCAGCGACTGCCGCATCTCCCACAGGTCTTCGTCAGGAATGTCGAATACGCGAGACCAGAATCCCGGGTCATCAAGCCGGTCGCGCCACTGCGCGCCGAGATGTTTGTCGAACAGGCGGGTGAGCGGTTCCGCGAGCCATGTGAAGGCATGGACGCCGTTGGTGATGGCGCCCACAGGGCGATCATCAGCCGGCATGTCAGGCCAGAGCGGCGCAAACATCTCGCGAGTGACGTGACCGTGCAGCTGGCTTACGGCGTTGATCGCGCCGGCCGACCGCATGGCCAGCGCCGTCATGTTGAACTGCGGACCGTTGCCGTTGTCATACGTGCCGAGCGCCAGGAATTCGTCGCGTTCGGCGCCCATTGATCCCCAACATCCCGCGAGATGTTGCTCGACCAGATGGAAGGGGAACGCATCGTGCCCGGCCGGCACCGGCGTGTGGGTTGTGAAGACCGTGCTGCGCCGTACTTCCACAAGCGCGTCTTCCCACGACTGCCCCTGTGCCAGTTGGTCGCGCAGGCGCTGCAGGATGACAAACGCCGCGTGGCCTTCATTCAGGTGCCACACGCCGGGTGTCAGACCCAGCGCGCGCAGCGCGAGCACGCCGCCCAGGCCCAGGATGATCTCCTGCTGAAGCCGGGTGTCCTGGCCGCCGCCGTACAGACGCGCCGACAATTCGCGATCCCACGGCTGGTTCTGTTCGAGGTCCGTATCGAGCAGCAGCAGCCGGACGCGTCCGAGCCGCACTTCCCAGACCTGCACGAGCACGGTGCGGGTGCCCAACGGCACCTGCACGACGCACGGTTTCCGGTCGCGAGTCTGCGCGCGCTGAATCGGCGCGTCATTCCAATCGAGCCGTTCGTAATGTTCCTGCTGCCACCCTTCGGGCGATACGCGCTGACGGAAGTATCCCTGCGGATACATGAAGCCCACACCGATCAGGGGCACGCCGAGGTCACTGGCTTCTTTGCAGTGGTCGCCGGCCAGCACACCCAGGCCGCCGGCATAAATCGGCAGCGACTGGTGCAGCGCGAACTCCGCCGAAAAGTACGCGACGACGTCACTCGAGTGAGTCGGCACCACGCTGTCCCACCACGTCTTGGGGTGGCCGTTCCCGTTTCCGTTCCCGTTCGTGGTTGTCCGCGCCTGATCAAACGCCGCAACGGCGCGGTCGTAGGCCGCGAGGAAATCCACATCGTCGGCCGCGCGCGCGAGGTCCTCGGCGCTGAGCCGATGGAGCATCGCGATTGGATTGTGGCGAGTCTGTTGCCAGAGCCGGTAGTCGAGCAGGCGGAAGACGTCACGCGCCGGGTTCCACGTCCACGAAAGATCCAGGGCCAGGTCGTGCAGCCGCGCGATGCGCGGAGGAAGTGCAGGGAGATGTTCAGTCATGAGTAGTCAATTGGCAGAACCGCGAGAGGTCGATGTTGCCTCCCGAGACCACGGCGACAATGCGGCGATGACCGGCATCGAGCACTCGTGGTGACATCGCGGCGGCGATGGCGCAGGCGCCCGCGCCTTCCGCGATGATGTGACAACGCTGCGCGGCAAGACGCATCGCCGACGCCGCGTCCTCGAGCGACACGACGATGGAGGCCGCGATGGAGTCCTTGAGCAGGGGCCACATCGAGGGCAGCACGGACTTGCCTCCGGCGCCGTCCACAAACGACGCCTGCCACGCCTCGAACCGCTGCGGGGCGCCCGCCGCCAGCGAGGCGGCCAGCGGCGCCGCGGTTTCCGGCTCGGCGGCATACAACGTCGTGGAGGGGCGTGCTTCGCGAAGGACCGCGCCGATACCGGCCAGAAGGCCCCCGCCGCCGATGGAGGCGACGATGGCGTCGACCTCCGGCAGCTCGTCCAGAATCTCCAGCGCGACGGTGCCGTTTCCGCTGATGAAGTCATCGTCATCAAACGGATGCACGAAGCGGCCGGTCATCCGGTCGGACCGGTGTTCTTCGACCGCACGCCAGCACTCGTCGTACGGCGCGCGATGAATCGTGGCGCCGAGGCGCTCGATGTTGGCGATTTTGGTGGCGGGCGCCGTGTCCATGACCAGCACCGAGGCGCGTGTGCCCGCTTCGCGCGCGGCGAGCGCCACGCCCTGGGCCGCGTTGCCGGCGCTGACCGTCCACACGCCGTCAGCAAGCGCCTCGGGCGGCAGTTTGCCGATGGCATTGGCCGCGCCGCGCAGCTTGAAGGAGCCGATGGGCTGGAAAATCTCCAGTTTCAGGAAGATCTCTGGGCCGCCGCGGGTGATGGGGTCCAGCCGGATGAGCGGTGTGCGGACCGCGGTGGCGTAGACCCGCGAGGCGGCGTCGGTGACGGTGGCAAGCGAAATGGCACGGGCAGGAGCGACCATCGGAAACGGCGATCGTATCACCCGGAGCCGCGCCTCGCCCTGGCGCGGCTCCGGGACGGGGATCAGAACACGAACCGCACCTGCAGTTGGAACATGCGGGGCGGATCGATGTTGGCCAGGGAAGGAATCGCCTGGCTGGACGACCCTGCGCTGGCCACCTGCCCAAACGTGGCGTTGGCCGTCGCGGAGTCTCCCCAGGTCTGCTGCGAACGTCCGAGGATGTTGGCGTGGTTGAACAGGTTGAATCCTTCGACGCGCAGGCGCACTTCGGTATGGCCGGGTCCCTGCACCCGCACCTCACCGAATGCCGACACGTCCTGCGTGCCGGTGCCCCGGAACGCAGATTTCTCCATCACCGCGCCGTTGATGACCGGTCGGTCGGTGTTGTTGCCATCGCCGTCGTTGTCCAGGCCAGTCACGGCTGAGATCGGTCGCGCCGAGGCCAGCTGCGTGACGGTGCCGATGGTGATGTTGTGGGGCAGCTGGTAGGTCAACGTCACGACGGCGCGGTGGCGCTGGTCGACCACACTCGGACCTCGTTCCTCTTCGCCCAGCCGCGCCAGGGCGCTCTGGTTTGGCCCGACGCCGTTGCCGTCCGGCTCAGTCGTGTTGGTGGCCTTGGAGAGCGTGTAGCTCACCGCGGCAAACAACCGTGGATGTGCGCGGTAGCTGAGCTCGGTCTGCAGCCCATGGTAGTCCGCCACACCCATGTTCATGAGGACATTGACGCGTCGCACGCCGCCGTTAACCGGCACGATGGGCCGCGTGGCATTCGCGGCCGCCACCGAACGCGTCTGTCCAGGGGCGGTGCGGTCAAAGGCCGCGGGAGCGTTGAGGTCGATCGTCCGATCCAGGTCGGTCCAGTGCTGGTAGACGTAGTCGGCGCCCACGAACAGGCCCTGCGCCACTTCACGCTCCGCGCCGATCGACATCACCTGGCTGCGGGGGTTCACCAGCGCGTCCGGATACGCCGTCAGGCGATCGAAGTCGAGGCCGTAGTCCGCAAACTGCGCGCGGTACCGCGCCGCCTCGCCCGCGAGAATCGTGATGTCGCGCGCCGGCTGCTGCGACAGCGGCAGTGTGCGCGGATCGATCTGCACGGGCAGACACGCGCCGGTCAGGCACGTCGGAAAACCCGTTTGGCCCGGCACTGCGGTATAGCTGGTGAAACCATCGAAGCCGCCGGTCAGCGCATTGGCAATCGCATTGGTGCGGATCTGGGTGTAGTACATGCCGTAGCCGCCGCGTACGACCGTGCGCGCATCGCCACCCGGGTGCCAGCTGAACCCCACGCGTGGCGCGATGTTGTCACGCGCGTCGGTCAGCGTCTGCACGTCGTACCGCAGCCCGAGATTCAGCGTCAGGTCATCGGAGACCCGGAAGACGTCCTGGGCATACCCGGCCAGCAGCCACTGGCTGACTTCGTACTCGGTGACGCCGTAGCTGACCGGCTGCGAATACCGCTGCACATCAGCCAGCGTGAGCTGATCAAAGGGTACGGTGGTTGAGCTCAGGAACGTGAACGTGCCAAGGGTGGCGAAGCCCGGTTCGTTGCCGAAGCCGCCCGACGTGTGTCGCGACACACTGGCACCGGCACGGAGCGTGTGCCGGCCGTGGGCCCATGTGATGGTGTCTGCGACCTGAAACTGATGGCCGAACAGGTCGGACTGTCGTGACTGCCCGATGGTGAACGGCGCGGAGCCGGAGCGGGAGTAGGTCGTCGACAACTGCTGGGCTTCCCACCTGGTGACGGGATCGCCGTGCAGGTAGGCGACACGCGCCTCATTGACCACGGTCGGCGACAGCACGGACGTCAGGTTGGCCTGTGTCGACCACGACTGACGGGAGTACCGCCGCGCCACCGTTGGCGCGTTGGTGCCGGCGACGGCGTCATTCGGGTTGGTGTCGTAGAAGCGATCGAGGTTGCCGCGCAGCATCAGCGAGTGACCATCCGCGAGCCGGTGATCGAGCCGCACGTTCCCGAGCGTCTGCCGATACCGGCCCTCGTATTCACGGCTGCCGTTGATCAACACGAACGCCGGCAGCGAATCTGCCAGATACGTCGTGCGGTCCTGATGGGTGCGATCCGCGGCGACGAACAGGAACGTGCGGTCCCGAACCAGGGGAGCGCTGAACGATCCCGAAAACTGGTGCAGGACGTCGGGCACATCCGCCGGGCTGATGCTCTGCAGCGTCGACGGCGTTTCACACGTCGCCACAGACGGAGGACAGAAGTTCGAGGTCCCAAATGACGTGGCCTGCCATCCTCCCGGACGCGCCATGTAGAGCGCATCCCCGCGCGTCGCATTCGTGCCCGAGCGCGTGACGATGTTGACCGCAGGTCCGGCGGTCCAGCCGTATTCGGCCGAGAAGGCACTCGACAACACCTGCATCTCTTCAATCGCGCCCACGGGCACGGTAGTGATCATCGTCTGTCGTCCCCAACCCTCGTCGTTGGAGGCGCCATCAAGCGTGAACGACGTCGTGCGCCGGCTGCCGCCACCGGTGATGAAATACGTCGCGTTGACGAACAGGTCGCCCGTTCCCTTGCCCTGCCGGAACGCCGAGTTGTAGAGCGGGAGCGACGTCACCTTTCGGCCGAGAATCGGCAGCTCTTCAATCGTGTCCTGGTCAAGCCGGCGCCCGATCTGGGGATCGGTGCGAACGCCGGTGGCGCCGCCAAACACCGTCACGTCGGCTTGACCGCCGCTGGCGATCAGCCGCACGCGCACGGTTGCCGTGTCGCCGGCGCGCAATTCGAGATTGCTGACCGGCTCGGCCGTGAACCCGGTGCGCGTCACCCGCACGGTGTACCGTCCGGTCACCGGCAGGGCCGAGATCAGCGCGGATCCATCCGCGCTTGACGTCACGGTGCGTGTGGCACCGGTGTCCATGTTGTCCACGGTCACGGTGGCGCCGGGGACGACACCGCCTGTCTGGTCGATCACGATGACGGCAAGGGCCGCCGTGTTGGGGGCCTGGGCAAACACGGGCGATGCCAGTGCCAATACCGCAAGCGTCAACAACGCCTGACGGACGTTCTTCTTCATGTGCGTGTCTCCTCCTTCGTACGTATGAGCGGAATGCCTACTTCGCGGGAGTGACCACGAAGTCCTTGAACAGCGAGGTGCTGTCACTCTTGGACCAGAGGCCGACTTTGCCCATCACCGGCGGGCGAAGCACCGGGTTGTTTTCGGCAAACAGGTCGGCGTGCGGCGGTGTGCCGTTGCGGCCAGGGCCGGGCGCGGAACCCAGCGTGTACTCGAGGACGAGCGCGTCGTCGAGATAGGTCTTGAGGTCGGCGCCATTGATGACCAGGCGCATCGTGTGCCAGCGATCGCGATCGGCCGGATCGGTCAGCTGGTTACGACCCGTCGCCGGGCGGGCCACCGAGCGGCGCACGCCCTTGTGGAACTCCCACAGGGCGACGTTGTGTTCGGTGTCGTTATAACGGACGGCGAGCCAGTCACCGTCAGGCTTGACGTTGAACAGGATGCCGGACGCGCGGTCGGCTTCACCGCTCACGGTCTTGAACTGCATGCTGATCGTGCCGTTGGAGAACTGATCGATTCCGCGCGCGACGGCGATCGGGAACACCGCGAACTGCTTCGCGTTGTCCATCAGTTCTTCATTCGACGTGCCGTAGAAACGGCGGGCGTTGTCGAGCAGCAGCCGGGTCGGGTTGTCCTGGGCGGCGGTGTAGGCGGCGCCGTCGACCTTGATGACCTTGGCGCCGGCATCCTCGGTGACCACCCACGTGCCCATCATGGGCTCGAAGGTGGTGGGGGCGCGGCCGACCGTTTCGCGCGAGAGATCGATGCGGGTGGATTGAGCGAACGGTACCGCCGACGCGGCAAGTAGAACGGCAGGGAGCCAGAGGCGGGATCGAGTCATACATGTCCTCCTGTGTGTGGAACCCGAGGTGGCCGGCGCAGCCGCCACCTCGTCGTGCAGAGCGCGGCTGCGCCTGTCGCAGCCGGCCAGAGTCCGAAAAAAATGAGCGCGGCGCCTGTGGGCCGGGTGACCAGCGGATCTCCCAGGTAGGTGTCGTCCTCGGCGTCCGGGGCCGTCACGCCGGCGGTCTCCCAAACTGCTTCCAGGACGCCGTCGTCGGTGAGCACGCGACTGCGAGTGGAGCGGGGACCGATGCTGTACGTGATTTCCCCGTAGCCGGTATCGCTCTGTTCGAACAACCCGGTGGTCGTCCGGGAACTGTAGGTGATGCCGACGTCCGGCAACACACGTCGCAACTTGGCGAACGCTCGTCGCTCGAGGTCGGCGCGACGCGGATCTTCG
Organism: uncultured Acidimicrobiia bacterium; assembly: GCA_966252305.1. Lineage (GTDB taxonomy): Bacteria > Acidobacteriota > Vicinamibacteria > Vicinamibacterales > SCN-69-37 > SYFT01. The sequence goes on along the minus strand of CBINOO010000045.1, from coordinate 17,407 downwards.
GGCGCCAGCTGGGCGGTGATGGTCAGAGGCCCGGGCAACTGCTGCAGCCGCCGTTCCTCGGCCTCTGCAAAAGAATTCAGCCGCGCATCCGAGAGATCCCAGGACGAGAGGGGGAGCCAGGCGATGACCGCGAGTCCAAGCGCGCCGGCGACCGCGATCTGCGCGACGCGGCTTCGGCGCCGGGTCGTGCTGCAGCCCAGGTCCAGCCCCACGGCTGCGATTGCCAGGCCCGTCGCCGTCAGCATCACGGCCGCCAGCAGCAGACGGACGTCGAACAGGCCGTGTTGAAATGTCGCGACCAGCGCCCCGGGCGTGTAGCCCGCGACCGTCACCCAGACGCCGCCGTACACGGCTGCCGCGAACTGCGTGACCCACGTGCCGACCGTAATCGCCAGCGCGATGACTGCCGCCGTCGACGGATGCTCGGTGTGTGCGGCGACGACGGCGCCCAGCGTGACGGCGAGCAGGCCGTTCAGGAGGTGGCCGGTCGCCACCACGAGGATCTCCGGCCATGAGACCGCACCGCCATACCAGGCCCAGAGCGCCACGGCGACGACACCCGCCAGCGACGCCACGAGCACACCGGCCATCAGCACTGCGACTTTGGCGCCCACGCGGGCGAACAGGGATAGCGGCAGTTGGTGCTCGAGTGTGAGTGTGCCCGTCACGCGGTCGTGTCCCACCAGCCGAATGGCGACAAACGGCAGCAGGAACAACGCGACGATCTCGAATCCGCCGAAGGTGGGGGCCCAGATCCCCACGAGTGGATCGCAGGGGATGCCGCAGACCATACCGGCGCCGTCGCTGACTTCGGAGAATGTGCGCACGGCCCGCATGAACAAGAGCCCGACGAGCGGACCGGTGGCCGCGACCATGATCCACCAGGCGCGCGCCGCGACAAGGTTGCGCCACTCCTTGGCGAGCACCCGCAGGAATCGCGTGCTAGGTGAGGGCAAGCATGATCTCCTCGAGTGCCAGCGGCGCATCGGCGGCGGTGCCAGTGCGTGCGGCGAGTTCTGCGATCGTGCCTGCGCCCGCGACGCGTCCCGACGAGAGCAGCACCACGCGATCGCACAGTCTCGCGGCGTCCACCATCTGGTGAATGGACAGCACCAGCGTGCGACCGGCATCAGCCGCGATTCGCAGCAAGGCGGCGACGTGCCGGGTCTGACGGACATCGAGCCCGTCGAACGGTTCGTCAATCAGCAGGATGGGGTGCGGCAGCAACAATGCCACGGCGAGCAGCACGCGTTTGCGCTGGCCTTTCGACAATGTGCCCAGGCGCGCCGTTGCGAGCCCCGTCAGGTCGAGGTCGCGGGAGAGTGGCGTGATGTCGTCGCGCCCGCCAAACGCCTCAACGACGTACTGCAGGATCCACCCCACGGGCTCCTCCTCCCAGGGGCTGATGCCGTCGGGCATGTATCCGATGTGTGCGCGTCGCCGTTCGGCAGGCACGACACGGCCGGCACACTCGACGCGGCCGGCATCCAGCGGGATCGTGCCCGCGATGCCGCCAAACAGCGTCGTCTTGCCCGCGCCGTTGGGTCCAATCACTCCGAGAATGTCGCCGCGCCAGGCCGAGCAGCAGACATCGTCGAGGGCCACTACCGCGCCGTACTGTTTCGAGACGCCAACGACATTCAACTCCGGTACAGGCATGTGAGCGACTGTGCCGGATGGTATGGGGTCGATCGAACTACTACCAGATCTCGGCGTCGGGTACACTGGCGCGCAACGGAGGACAGGATGAAACAGGGCATTGATCGGCGTGCGTTCATGACCACGACCGCTGCTGCGGGATTGGCGGCGGCCGCCGGATCGTTGGCGTCGGCGAGCGAACCGTCCACCGGAAAGGCTCCGGAGGTGCGAGTGCAGAGCAACGTGCGACCCGTAATCGTGTCGTCAGCCAACGGTCATCGGTTCCGCAACGGCGGGTCGAAGACGTGTGTGGAAACGGCGTGGGAACAGATGATGGCCGGCGAGGATGTCCTCGATGCGCTCATTGCCGGCGTCAACATCGTCGAGCGTGATCCGGCCGATACCAGCGTCGGGTACGGCGGTTTGCCCAATGCCGACGGCGTCGTGCAACTCGATGCGTCGGTCATGCACGGCCCGAAGAAGCGTGCCGGCGCGGTGGGCGCGCTCGAAGGCGTGCGCACGCCAAGCAAGGTCGCCAAGGCCGTGATGGACTCCACCGATCACCATCTGATCGTCGGCAAGGACGCCCAGACCTTTGCGCGCAACATGGGCTTTCCCATTGAGGACGACCTGAACACCGAGCGGTCCCGCGCCGCGTGGCTCGAGTGGAAACGCCGCAGCGACCCAGTGCACTATCTCGACCCGAACCGGCGCGAGGCCGCCATGCGCGACGTGATCATGTCGATGGTCGCCGATGGCTTCATCGACGAAAACCACATCTACGGCACCATCAACTGCAACGGCGTGAACGCCAAGGGTGAAGTGTGCGGTGTGACGACGACGAGCGGGCTCGCGTGGAAGATTCCCGGTCGTCTGGGTGATTCTCCAATCCTTGGCGCAGGACTGTACGTGGACGGTGAGGTCGGCGCTGCAGGGTCGACCGGCCGCGGGGAAGCGAATCTTTTCAGCCTCGCCTCCATGCTCATCGTCGAGGAGATGCGACGCGGGAAACACCCCAAGGACGCCGGCATGGAAGCATGTCGGCGCATTCAGAAGAACACGATCGAGAAGCGGCTGCTCACCGAACGCGGTACGCCGAACTTCAACGTGAACTTCTACATCATCAACGCGCGGGGCGACTACGCGGGAGTCGCCATCTATGCCCCCAACGCCGGATCGCAGTTTGCGGTCTGTGACGCGAAGGGTGCTCGTCTGGAACGGATCGAACCCCTGCTCGAAGGATCAACGACATGAAAAAGCACACCATCGTGACCCTTGGACTCGTGGCGGCCGGCGCCGTGGCGTGGTCCACGACGGCGGCCATGCAGCAGCAACTGCCCGGCGGCGACAACCCCAACATGTATCGCGTCGGCGGTGGGCATCGTGACGGCCCGTCCGAATTCGCGCGCGCCAACTACACGCAGGTCAAGCCCCTGCGTGAAGGCCAGGTGGACTTCCAGCACTTCCACACCTACGAGGAAGCCTCCGCGATCCTGCGCATGTGGGAGAAGCAGTTTCCGGATCTCGTCGAGGTCTATTCGGCCGGCAAGTCGCTCGAGGGCCGGGAGATCTGGCAGATGACGCTGACCAACAAGAAGACAGGCCGCCACACTGACAAGCCGGCGATGTTCATTGAGGGCGGCCGGCACGCCGGTGAGATCTCCGGCATCGAAGCCACGCTCTATTTCGCGAACCATCTGCTGACCAACTACGGCAAGGATCCGGCGATGACAAAGTTGGTCGATACCAAGACCTTCTACGTCAAGCCTCACAACAATCCGGATGGCGCGTCGGTGTATCACTACACCGCGCAGACGTTGCGTTCGACCGTGCGCCCGTACGACAGCGACAACGACGGCAAGGTCGACGAAGACCCTGGCGAGGACCTCGACGGTGACGGCTTCATCCGCCAGATGCGCCAGTATGTCGGGCCGGGCAAAGGCAACGCCATGGTTGACAAGCGCGACCCGCAAGGCCGCCTCATGACGAACGTGCCGATGGGCCAGGGTGAGTATCTGATGTTCCAGGAAGGCACCGACAACGACAACGACGGCCGCGTGAATGAAGACGGCGTCGGCGGCCTCGATCTGCACCGCAACTATCCGGAGAACTGGCGTCCGATGACCGAAGAAACCGGTCGCGGCTGGACGCAAGGCGGCGCAGGCGAATATCCGCTCTCGGAACCTGAGACACGCGCGGTGTTCGACTTCCTGATTCGACATCCGCACGTTGGTGTTGTGCAGTCACTGGATACGTCCGTGCCGATGATCCTGCGTGGTCCGTCCACCTCGAAGTCGGAAGAATCCGTCTTCCCCGAAGATCTCGTGTATCTGAAGAAGTTCGACGCAGAGGGCATCAAGATCACCGGCTATCCGTGGGCGGGCGACACGTACTGGCAATACGCCAATCGCGGCCGAGGCGGCGCGGCTCCGAGCCCTGACGCGCCGGGTTCGCCGCTGTTCGGCCATGGTCCGGACTTCGGCTACCTGTATTACGGCGCCATCTGGTACGGCAACGAGATCTGGGACGGCGGCCGTCTGCCGGAAGCGGATCTCGACGGCAATGGGCAGGCCGACGACTGGGAGAAACTCCAGTGGCTCGACAAGAACCGCCCGGGCAAAAACGACTTTCAGCCCTGGACCAAGGCGACCCATCCGACGCTGGGCGCCGTTGAAGTCGGCGGTTGGAATCCCAAGTTCTGGTCGCAGAACCCGCCGCCCGAGATGCTCGAGAAGTGGGCCGGCAACGAAGCGCGGTTCAACCTGTACCTCGCGTCACAGATGGCGCAGGTGAAGATCGTGTCGGCCACCACCAAGCCGGCCGCTGACGGCGCGACGGAGATCACGGTCACGGTCACCAACGAAGGCGGACTGCCGACGGCCCTGGAAATTGCCAAGCGCGTGAAGATCGTGCGCGAAGACACCGTGTCGATTGACTACGCGGCGTCGCAGACGGTGACGGCGGCAGGGCAGGCGGCAGGCGCGGGCGGCGGGCGCGGCGGTCGCGGCAACCCGTTCGGTCGTGGCGGCGGTGCGCCTGATCCCAACGCTCGTCGTCGTACGGCTGAAGGCATCGGCTACCTCAAGCCGGGCGAAACCAAGACGGTCTCGTGGACCGTTCGCGGCGCCGGCCCGGTGACCATCACGTTGTCGTCCACACGCGGCGGCGTGGCGACGACCACGGTGGATGTGAAGTAGCAGAGGGACGGGATTCACCATGGAGCTCAGCGCCCGGTTCCGACGGCGTCGAGCGGCAGGGCGCGTACGGTGCGGCCGTTGCCGGTCATGTCGACGGCTTTGAAGAGGGAGTTGTAGATCGCCTCTTCGGTGGCGTCCATGGTCGCTTCAAACAGCGCCGAGACGCCATCGGTGGGAATGAACGAGCGCGGCTGGGGGCCGTTGCCCCCAGCCACGCGATTCTCGGCAGCGGTGGAGAACGCGATGGCGAAGTCGCCGCTGCCGTTCGAGAACGTCGACCCCGTGCGCGCCATCGCGAAGATGGCGCGCGCGGCGAGTCGTTCCAGGTCCCGCGCATCCAGCGGGGCGTCGGTGGCGACGATGATCATGCAGGAGCCGTCGGCGTCCTGCGCCCACGCTGAAGGCACGCCGCCGGCGCGGCCGGGCGTCAACGTGCGCCAGACCTGGCGCCCGTCAATCGTCAGGCGTCCTCCGAAATTGGTCTGCACCAGCACGCCGACCGTCCAGGCGCCGTCGGCGCCCTGGCCGGTGCGGCGCACCACGCGCGACGACGTGCCGATGCCGCCCTTCCAGCCAAACGCAATCGTGCCCGTGCCGGCGCCGACCGCGCCCTCGTCGACGGGCCCGGTCGCCGCCGACGTGATCGCGCGAGTGACGTGCGCGCCGGTGACCGGCAGCGCGCGGATGTCGTTGAGGCCGCCGTCGTTGGTTTCACCAACGACGGCGTTGACCGAACGCACCGAGCCGTTGCCGTCCTGCGCGAGCGTCCAGCGCACGACGGCCTCCACCGCGGTGCCGACGCCCAGCGTGTTGGTCAACACGATGGGCGTCTCGATGGTGCCCAGTTCCTGCACCTGCGTTGACCCGGCGAGTTTGCCGAAGGCATTCCCGATGAACACGGCGCCGGGCACTCTCTGCTGATACAGGTTGCCGCCGTGTGGCAACACGGCGGTGACTCCGGTGCGGACCCGGTCGCCTTCGATCAGCGTGACGTGGCCGACGCGCACGTCGGGCACGTCCGTGATGGCATTGAGCGCGCCCGGGGTGCCGGCGCCGGGCGCGATGCCCAGATCGCGTGCACGAGGGCGCGACTGCGACGCCAGCGTCGTCGCGGTCGCGAGGGTCAGCAGCGCGGCCGCGACCACGCGTGGTGTGAACGTCATCTGTGGAGCTCCTTCTGTGTCATCGCGAAATCGCGCTTCATGCTTTCTCTCGGTCACGCCGAGCCGCCACGAGTCCGGCCGCCAGCACCATGAAGGCCGGGTCCACGGCGGTGCGCAAGCGTGTGGTCGGGTAATACGCCGCGGCAGTCAGGGCAAACGTGGTGATCGTGGCCCACAGCAGCACCAGGCTCGCGGAACGCCGGCGACTGCGCCACGCGCCGACCGCGGCAGCAGTCAGGAGAATCGCGGCGAACGCCTCCTGCGCCACGACCGCGAGCCGCGGCCGCACCCGTGGATTGCGCGTTTCGATGCGACCGTCGCCATGCACCAGCAACTCGCTGTGTTCGTCGACCGGATACCGTGGGATCAGCTGCGGCGAGAAGAAGTACAGGAAGTTCCGCATCTTGGTCCAGAGGAAGTGTGCGGGCCTGGCACGCATGTACGCCCATGACTGCGCCATTGTGTCCTCGTACGACTCGTCGGGTGTCACCTTCAGGCTGAAGAGGTCCATGTCGTGGTCCGGCACCATTGCCGCCGTGAGCGGATTATTGCCGTTGTAGAAGATCTGCGCCTGCCGTGAGGGCCACGGCACGCCGGCCTCCGCCACGTTGCGGGCCGCCCACGGGCCCACCAGCGCGAGACAGACCAGCGCGGCTGCAATCCCCCGGCGCTGATCGCGCCACCACGTGAGAGCGACGGCAAACACCGCGACGGGAAACACGATCGAGCGCGTCAAGGTTGCCAGCGCCAGCCAGAACACCGCCTGCACGGAGCGCTGCCGAGACCAGGCATCCCAGCCGGCAACCAGCAGGAAGTTGAGGAGCGTCACTTCAAGCCAGCCCGTGGACTGCCGGACCAAGTAGGGCGCGAGGATGTAGCCGACGGCGGCGACCAGCCCGGCTGCCGGCGTCCCCATCACCTGTGTTGCCAGTCGGTCGAGCAGGAGCGTCGTCAGCGCCGCGATCCCGAACTGCAGGCTGAGCACGGCCCACATGCGGTCTCCGGTCCACCACCGAGCGGCGGCCAGAAACAGCGGATGCAGCGGTTCGTAGTCCGGGGAGGGCAGCCGGTCAAGGATGGTGCCATGCTGGTCCAGCAGCTGTGACGCCAGCTCCCAGGTGTACACGTCTGTTGGCGCCGTCTCGACGAAGATCGCATAGGCTGCGCGCACCGCCACGCAGGCGGTGGCCAGCACACACACGCGACGCCGCGCCCCCATCGTCGCAACAGAGTAGCTGGACTCCCGGGCTCCGGGTCCGGATAATAGGCGCGACGTTTACCCTGGAGTTCCATCTATGAGAGTGAAGTTGAACCGTTCCGCGTTGTGCGCCGGCGTGGTGATGTTGAGCTGGATGCTGGCGATGCCCACGGCATCGCTCGAAGCGCAGACACCGCAGAAGCGTGCGATTGGCTACGACACGATGGACTACTGGAGGTCGATTGGCGGCACCCGCGTCTCCGACGACGGCCAGTGGCTCGCGTACGCGACGTCGTCCCAGGCCGAGGACGGCGAACTGATCGTGCGGAATCTGGCCAGCGGCAAGGAGTTCCGCCATCCGCGCGGATCCGCGCCGAACTTCACGCCGGACGCGAAGTTCGTGCTCTTCACCATCCTGCCGCCCAAATCCAACGGCGATGACGATGAGACCCCGGAAGGGGGCAACACGCAGACGGGCGAGGCGGCCGGCGGGAACGCTGCCGCCAACCGGAACGCGGCCGGCATCATGAGCCTGGAGAACGGCCAGGTCACCACCATCGAACAGGTGTCGACCATTCGTCTGGCCCCTGAGTCTTCGGTGTGGGTGGCGTTTCACAAGGCGCGCGCCGGGGCCGCCGGTGGCCGTGGTGGACGTGGCGGCGCAGGCGCCGGTGGCGGACGCGGTGGGGGCGCTGCCGCGCCGGCAGCCACCGGTCAGGCCGCAGCGGGGAACAACGCGCAGGGCCGGGGCAACACGCCGCCTGCCAAACGCAAGGATGCGGGCGCCGAACTGATCGTGCGCAACCTGACCACAGGGCAGGACGTCACCATCGCCGAGGTCAGCGAGTTTGCCTGGGGCAAAGGCGGGGCATGGCTGGCGTACGGCGTGTCGTCAACCGACGCCGCCAAGGACGGCGCGTTCGCCCGGCAGATGAGTGACGGCGCCACGCGCACGCTGCACACCGGCAAGGGCAACTACAAGCAGTTCGCGTTTGACGATGCCGGCGCCCAGCTGGCGTTCCTGAGCGACCAGGCCGAATACGACAAGCCGGTCTCGCCCTATCGCCTGTATTTCTGGAAGGCCGGTGAGTCGGCTGCCGCGGAGCTGGTCTCCGGCGCCACGCGCGGCATGCCGGCCGGCATGGTCGTGCACGACAGCGCGCTGCGATTCTCCGAAGACGGTTCGCAGTTGTATCTCAACACCGCGCCGCCGCCTCCGCCTCCGGCGGACCCGAATGCAAAACGTCCGATCAACGTGGACGTGTGGAACTACAAGGACGCGCAGCTGCAGCCGATGCAGCGCGTGCGCGCAACGCAGGACCGCAACCGGAGCTATCGCGCGGTGTGGCACGTAGGGGACAAACGCTTCGTGCAGCTGGCCACACCCGACATGCCGAGTGTGAATCCGGGCACCAATACGGCGCGCGCCATCGGTTCCTCGGATCTGCCGTATCAGCAGCTGGTCTCGTGGGATCAGGGCTACAACGACGTGTTCCTGGTCGACCTCAAGACCGGCCAGCGCCGGAAGGTCCTGGAGCGCGCATCGCAGGTACCCAGCCTCTCGCCGGGCGGTGGGTATCTGACCTGGTTTGATGAGTCTGTCGGGCACTGGTTCAGCTATCGCATCTCGGATGGCTTGAAGGTCAATCTGACCGAGCGCCTGCCGGTGAAGTTCGCGCAGGAAGATCACGACACACCCGACATGCCCGGTTCGTACGGACTCGCGGGCTGGACCGCCAACGATCGCACGGTGTGGCTGTACGACCAGTTCGACATCTGGGAAATGCGTCCCGATGGCTCGAACGCGCGCATGGTCACCGGCGGCGAGGGCCGCACGCAGCACGTCGTGTTCCGCTACCGGAACCTCGACTCCGAGCAGCGGACGATTCCGACCAGCGCGCCGGTCCTGCTCTCGGCGACCGACGACCGCACCAAGGCCACGGGCTTCTATCGCCTGACGGCCGGCGCGGCTCCGCAGAAGATCGTGATGCTCGACAAGGCGTTTGGCGCGGTGACCAAGGCCAAAAACGCCGATCGTCTGGTCTTCACCCTGTCCCGCTTCGAGGAGTTCCCCAACCTCTGGGTGAGCGACGCCAACTTCGGCAACATGCAGAAGGTCTCGGACGCCAATCCGCAGCAGGCGGAATACAACTGGGGCACGTCCGAACTGGTGGAGTACATCAACGCCGACGGCATCAAGCTGCGGGCGATTCTGACCAAGCCGGAGAACTTCGATCCCACGAAGAAGTACCCGATGATGGTCTACATCTACGAGCAGCTTTCGCAGGGGCTGCACGGCTACAGCGCGCCCAACGTCGGCACGTCGGTCAACGTGACGCGGTACGTCAGCAACGGCTACGTGGTCCTGCGGCCGGACATCATCTACTCGACGGGGTTCCCTGGTGAAGCGGCCGAGAAGTGCGTCATCCCGGCGGTGAACACCATCGTGGCGGAAGGCTACATCGACCCGAAGCGCATCGGCATCCAGGGGCACTCGTGGGGCGGCTACCAGATCACCCACCTGATCACACGCACCAACATGTTTGCGGCCGTGCAAGCCGGCGCCTCGGTCTCGAACATGATCAGCGCCTACGGCGGCATCCGCTGGGGCACGGGGATGGTGCGGCAGTTCCAGTACGAAAAGACGCAGAGCCGCATCGGCGCTCCACCCTGGGACAAGACGCTGGAATTCATCGAGAACTCGCCCATCTTCTGGGTGGAGAAGGTGCAGACGCCGTACCTCAGCATCCACAATGACGGTGACGATGCGGTGCCGTGGTATCAGGGTATCGAGTTCTTCGTCGCGATGCGCCGCCTGGGCAAGGAAGCCTACATGTTCAACTACAACGGCGAGCCGCATGGCCTGCGCAACCGCGACAACATGAAGCACTGGACCGTGCATCAGGATGAGTTCTTCGATCACTACCTGCTCGGCAGGCCGAAGCCGGAGTGGATGGAGAAGGGCGTGTCCTTCCTCGAGCGGGGCACGCGCGACGTGTCCAGCATGTTCAAGCGCGCGACGCCTCCGCCGGCCGGCGGCAAATAACGCGTGCGCATTCACCGCCTTGATCCCGATCTGCCCCTGCCGTCGTACCAGACGGCAGGGGCAGCGGGATTCGATCTCGCCGCCAGCGCAGACGTCACCGTCGAGCCCGGCGCGATTGTCCTCATTCCCACCGGCCTCATCGTCGAAGTGCCCGACGGTCATTTCCTCGGCATCTTTGCCAGGTCTTCGACACCGCTCAAACGCGGGCTGATTGTGGCCAACGGTGTCGGTGTGCTCGACAGTGACTACTGCGGCCCGACTGATGAAGTGAAGATCCAGGTCATGAATGTGACCTCCGAGCCCGTGGTCGTTCGCCGCGGAGACCGCATCGCCCAGGGGATTGTGATGCCCTTCGTCCGCGTGGCGATTGAAGCCGGCACCGGCGCATCGTCTCCGTCCCGAGGCGGGTTTGGATCGACCGGCTAAAGTTCTTCCCCTCATTCTCGCGGCCTGCGCCGTCCTGTTTTATTGGCAGGTGCTGAGCTACGGGTTGTGGTTCGACGACTACATGGACCTCCGCCCGTGGGGGAGGGCGGACGCCTGGCGTGTGTTCACGGGCGCATGGAGCGTCAACGGATGGCAGGACCCGTATCATCGGCCCCTGTCCTCGCTCCTCACATTCGGGCTGTTTGAAGTGTTTGGCATGAACACCCGAGCGCTTCATGCCGTCTCGCTCGCCGGCCTGGCGCTCATCGTGGTGGCGCTCTTCGAGGCGATGCGACGGTTGGTGGGCCGCGGTTGGGCGACGGTGGTGGTGCTCACGTATCTGCTGCATCCGGTGCTGCCCAATTCAACGATGGCCTGGGTGGGCAACCTCAAACATGTCGCGGCAGTGGTGACGGTCGTGTGCGCGTTGTGGTGGTGGAGTCGACGCGCGGCACTCGTCTGCACCTGGCGCGCGTGGTGGCCGATCGCGGCCTGCGCCGTTGTCGGGTTCTACTTCAAGGAAGACACCGTGATGGTGCTGCCGGCGTTGCTGGCGGTGCAGTGGATCTGGGCGAACCGCACGGCGACCGTCCCGGCGCCGACGCGGGGGCTCGTGTTCGGGGCAGTGCTGGTGTTTGCCGCGCTGGCCGGCATTCGTCTGGCCGTACTGCCGGAAGCCGCCGGTTCGACCGACCTGTTCATGGAACGCCCGTTCGAAGAGGCGCTGACGACTGCGCTCTACACGCCGGCGCGGGCACTGTTCGTGATTCGTTACGACGGCGACATCATGTGGTGGGCGTCAGCGTTTGTGTCGCTGCTGGTCGCCGCGGGTGGCCTGGGCGCGCGTCGCGCCGGCTCGGTGGCGGCGCGGCTGTGGATCCTCGGGGCCTGTCTGGGAGCGGCGTTTTCGCTGCCGCTCCTCTTTGCGATGGACATGACCACCATGCGGGCTCACCTCGTGACGCTGTCGGCTGCGCTGGTCTGGGCGGGAGGTATCGCGGCGTTGTGGGAAGCGGCGACTCCCCGGCGGCTGCAGTCAGCGGTGGTGGTTGTCGTGATGCTCGGCGCGCTCCGGCTCGGGTTCATCTCGCAGCGGCAACTGGACGAGCGGTTTGGCCCGTGCGGTTGGGAGACGGGCGTATTCGATCAGGACGTGTCGGCATGGCCCGAGTACGTCATTCCCGCCGACACCAAGACGTGGCTCGCGCGCAAGGCGCCGATTTGCGAAGCGGAGGGCACGCCCTACCTGTGGGATGAGATCGATGCCATCCGGTGGCGGACTGACGATGGCGTTGTCGTGCTGATTTCAGAGCGGCTCACACGCGTCCGCATCGATGTCTCTGCGGGAGCCGGAGAGGCCTGGCTCACGGGGCCGCAGGGCGTCATCACGCATCTGCCGGACGGTGTGGGAGGCGGCGTTGACGTGGATCTACCGCCCTCGTGGCGGTCATGGCTGCGCGACGCGCATCGGCTGAATCTGCGCGGGTCCGCGCAGCGCGCCCTGACCGTGACAGCGCTGCGCTGACCGCTACCAGCGCACGACGATGCCGGCGCTGTTGGCCGTGACCACCGGCGTGATCGACCAGTCGTATTGATCGTGCCCGCGGGTGACCGTCCACGCGGCGGTCAGGCCGAGCGCCGCGCCAAACACCGTGTCGCTGACCCAGTGCGCGCGATCCCGCACGCGGGTGGTGGCGATGAACCCGGCGGCCGCGTAGGCCGGCACGCCTGCCTTCCACCCGAAGTGCCGATGGAGGACGCCGGCCGTCGTGAAACTCGCCGACGTATGGCCCGACGGAAACGCGTGGCCACCACCGGACGGGCGCTGGCGGTCCACGGCGATCTTGAGCACACGCGTCGTCAGCATGTTCAGCGTCTGGGCGCGAATGAGGTCACTCCCGACATGTACGGTCATCGGAGATTCCGTCAGCTGTCCCACTCCCCACGTCGCGACCGCAAGGCCGCCTTGCACCCATCCGTCACCGACCATGCGCCCGACATCGGTCCACGATCCGGCCGGGCCGTTGTTGCCCCAGTTGTCGCCGCGGTCATCAGCCTGCTGCGCGACGATGGCCGCGATGCCGCCGGCGCCGAGAATGACCAACGTGTCGCGATGTCCGAGCCCTTTGAGGTCCTGCCCAAGATTCGGCAGGATTCGCGCAAATGGCCGATCGGCCGGCGGCGCGACCTGAGGCACCGCCGCAGCGGGGTCACCGGCCACGACGCCGAGCACGAGCGATATCCAGATGGTCGGGATCACGCGCGAGAGGATATCAGCGCGAGAGCCCGAAGGCGAAACCCACGGCGACGTGATGCGAGAGTGTCGTCGTCTGACCGGTCCCGTTGTGCGCCGTGGAGATTTTCGGCTTGGCGTAGGTGAGCTTGTACTCCGTCACCATCGAGAGCCGGCCCTTGAGCCGGATGTCGAAGCCCAGGGCGGCATGGACGCCTGGGCCTGCGTATTCGTACTGTTCGCGCTGAACGCCGCGAACCGTCGTCTCTGCGTGCGGCAACGTGATGCCCGCGCCCAGGCGCGACACGAACGCCACCGGCGATTCGCCAGACGCCGATCGGCCGATGGGCATCCGGCTCATGAAGTTCGCCACCAGGTAATTCAGGCCATGTGTCATCTGGTACCGCGTGACGTCAGGTCCGAGGTCTTCGGGATGGGCGATGGTCTTCAAGTGGATGAACTCGATCTCGACGCCGGTGCGCCGGGCGTCGGTCAGGAAGCGGCCGATCCGCCAGCCGTAGTACTGCGGCGACGTGAACGGTTTGGCTTCGAACGCGACATCCGGGTACGTGATGTCGTACCCGTCGCCGACGACGTGCACGTCGGCAGACGCAGTGGTGTTGGCTCCGAGGTACAGCCCGGCATACCACTGTGCACGCGCCTCGGTCGCGGGCAGCAGCAGGGCGGTGGTGACGATGATGGGAAAAAGACGCCGACGAGACATGCCCCAATTGTCGTCCAACTGGGCTCCGGCCGTTCGGAGTATCGTTAGATCGTGACGTCCACGAAGGCACTGCTCTCAAAGCTGCAGATTGAAGACATCAACGCCGGCGCGTGTATCGGCCCTGACGGCTGGATGCGTGATGACGATGCCGGGCGCATTGTCTCGATTGATTCCTCCACCGGTGAACCCATCGCGTCGGTGACGCTGGCCTCCTCCGCGACTGCCGACCAGGTCGTCGCGGCGTCTCAGGCCGCGTTCGTGCGCTGGCGTGACATACCGGCTCCCAAACGCGGTGAACTCGTGCGTGACCTGGGGAACGCGTTGCGGGAGCTCAAGGAACCGCTGGGCGACCTCGTGAGCCTCGAAATGGGCAAGATTCGCGCCGAAGGGCACGGCGAAGTGCAGGAGATGATCGACATCTGCGACTTTGCCGTCGGGTTGTCCCGCCAGCTCTACGGATTGACGATGGCGTCCGAGCGCCCGGGGCACCGGATGATGGAACAGTGGCATCCGCTCGGGCCGGTGGCCGTGATTTCGGCCTTCAACTTTCCCGTGGCGGTGTGGTCGTGGAATTCGGCGCTGGCAGCGGTCTGCGGCGACACGACCATCTGGAAGCCTGCCGAACCAGCCCCCCTGTGCGGCGTGGCCGTGCAGCACGTCTGCAATCGCGTCATGGCCGATCACGGCCTGACGGGGATCTTCTCGTTGCTGGTGGGCAAGGGCAGCGAGGTCGGCGAACAACTGATCCGCGATCGCCGGATTCCCCTGGTGTCCTTCACCGGATCGACCGCCGTCGGCCGTCATGTGTCTGAGGTGGTGTCGGCGCGGTTTGGTCGCACCATCCTTGAGCTCGGCGGCAACAACGCCATCGTCGTCTGCGAAGATGCGCGGCTCGATCTGGCCGTGCGCGCCATCCTGTTTGGCGCCGTCGGCACGGCGGGCCAGCGGTGTACGTCGACCCGGCGCGTGCTGGTGCAGCGTCACATTGCCGGCGAACTGGTCAGCCGGCTCAAGGCCGCCTATGCGCAGGTGCCGATCGGCAAGGCGATCGATCCGTCGACGTTGATGGGGCCGCTGGTCAACATGCAGGCCGTCGACAAGATGTTCGAGGCCATCGAGCGCGCCAAGGCCGAAGGCGGCGAGATCGTCTGCGGCGCGCGGCGGCGCCCGGACATCGGCCCGTTTTTCGTCGAGCCGACAATCATCCGCATGCCCGGCCAGACCGCGATCGTGAAAGAGGAGACGTTTGCGCCCATCCTCTACGTGATGGAGTTCGACACGTTTGATCAGGCGCTCGAGATGCACAACGACGTGCCTCAGGGCCTGTCGAGCGCGATCTTCACAGAGAGCATGCGCTACGCCGAGGAGTTCCTCTCCGCGCGCGGATCGGACTGCGGTATCGCGAACGTGAACATCGGCACGTCGGGCGCGGAGATCGGCGGCGCGTTCGGCGGCGAGAAGGAGACCGGCGGTGGACGTGAGTCCGGCTCGGACTCGTGGAAGGCCTACATGCGCAGGCAGACCAACACGGTCAACTGGTCCGACAAGTTGCCGCTCGCGCAGGGCATTCAGTTCGGCTGAGTCTTCAGCGCCTCCACACGAGCCACCGCCTCCGCGACTGCCGCTTCCACGGCGGCGGTCGGGCGCATGTCGGCTCCCTGCAATTGCGTGAACAAGCCGGGCAGCGGCTGATACGCCTGCTGAATGGCCGCGAGGCGATCCCCCGTGGCGCCTTCGCGCATGGACTCCAGGTCGGCAAGCGCGCGCATCACGCGGCGCGTCAGGTCGAACTGCAATTGCAGGTCGGCGGTTGACGTTTTCACGCGCGGATCCATCCGGATCGCGATGGGCTGACGATAGGTCTCGCCACCCACCGTCAGCCGCACTTGGAACGCGCCCGGCATGACGAACATGCCTTGCGGCGTGCGTGGCGTGTTCTGGTGGATCGCGGCAATCGGATAACTGAACGACGTCACCGCCGGTGGCGTGTATCGCACGTCCCAGACGAACCGATGGAGTCCAGGCGTGGCCGCGAGGCGTGCCGAGGGCCGAATCCAGTAATCGGGCAGATTGGGCGCCGGCACGGGTGGCGGTTCGGGGTCGTCGCTCGAGTAGCGCCGGATCACGTCGCCTCCCGGCGCGAGAATCTCGAGCGTCACCGGGCCCTTGGTGTTGGGCCCGAGGTAGTAGCTGATGGTGACGCCGTCAGGCGGGTTGGGCATCGCCGGCTCGTCGGGCGGCAGCGGGGTATCGGTGTTCTTGTTCCAGCGGAATCGCCACCCGACCGGTGGCCGGAACAAATACGCCGGCGCGCCAACGATGGACGCAGTGATCTGCCGCAGCGGCGTGATGTCGTCGAGGATCCAGAATCCGCGGCCGTGTGTGCCCACCACGAGGTCGTCGTCCTTGATCACGACGTCCCGGATCGAGGTGGCCGGCATGTTGAGCCGCAGCGACATCCAGGAGTCCCCGTCGTCAAAGGAGACCGAGACGTGTCGCTCACTGGCGGCAAACAGCAGACCGCGACGCAGCGGATCTTCGCGGACGGCATTGATGGTCGCGCCGTCGGGGAGCCCGGAGACGATTTCCCGCCAGGTCTTGCCGCCGTCCCGTGTGCGATAGATGTGCGGGCGCAGGTCGTCCAGGCGCAGGGTGTTGACCGCGATGTAGGCCGTGTTGACGTCGAAGTGTGACGCCTCGACCAGCGAGATCTTCTCCCAGGGCTTCACGTTCACCGGCGTGACGTCGGTCCACGTCTTGCCCGCATTGCGCGTGACATGCACCAGGCCATCGTCGGTGCCCACCCAGATCATGTCGCGGTCGAGATACGACGGCCCGATTGTGTAGATGACGCCGCGCTGCGTGGGCTGTGCATTGGGGCGGCCGCGATAGTCGCCAACCGACGCGGGAACGTCCCACGTCGCGCGGGTGAGGTCCGGGCTGATCTGCTCCCACGTGCGTCCGCCCGTCGTCGTCTTCCAGAGCGTGTTCGACGCGAAGTAGAGCGTGCGCGGATCCAGTGGTGAGAACAGGATGGGCTGCGTGCGCACGGTGCGATAGCCGGGGACCCGCTGTGGCGAGACGTTCTGCACCTGGCCCGTTCGACGATCGAAGCGGCTGACCTTGCCGCCGTAGACGATGTCCGGGTCGAGCGGGTCCGGCGCGACGTAGCCGTACTCTTCCACGCCGACGGGAGTCCATTCACGCATCGTGATCTGGCCGTGATCGCCACGGCTCTGCACACACGCCGAGCCTGACTCCTGCTGGCCGCCACACACACGGTAAGGAAACGCGTTGTCGGTGTTCACGTGGTAGAACTGCGCCGTTGGCTGGTTGTACCAGGAACTCCACGTGCGACCGCCGTTGAGCGTGACGAGGGCGCCCTGATCCGCGGTCAGCAGCATCACGTCAGGCGTCTGGGGGTTGATCCAGATCTTCTGATAGTCGTCGCCGCCGGGCGCGCCGCGCAGCGCGGTGAACGTGGTGCCGCCGTCGGTCGACTTCCATGTGACGATGGTGGGCACAAAGACGATGTCAGGGTTGGTGGGATGCACGCGAATGTCTGACGCGTCATTCGGGCGAGCGACGACCCGCGTGTCGGCGTTGGCGCGCCGCCATGTCTCGCCGGCGTCATCGGAGCGGAAGATGCCGCCGTTGCGGCCGGCGTCCACGGCCGCGTACAGACGCCGGCTGTTGCTGGGCGCCACGGTGATGCCGATGCGGCCGAGACCTTCGGCAAACGTCGGAAGCCCGGTGGTGAGCGGACGCCACGTCGTGCCGCC
>CBINOO010000044.1:0-29206 GCA_966252305.1 uncultured Acidimicrobiia bacterium | reverse complement strand
CGAGTTCGCCGAAGACATCGAGGTCGAGGCCGCCCGACACGGTGAGTGACAGGCGGCCCTTGATGCCGGGTTCGACGGTCGGAAGCGCCAACTGGCCGACGCCTTGTGCGGCTGCCGGCGTGGTGAGCCCTGCCCACGCCAGCACCAGCGCCGCGATCGTGCGACTGACGCGTCGGATCACGGAAACACTCCCAGCTCGCGATACGACACGGCCACCTTGTCAATGGCGGTGAGGAACGCCGCCGCCCTCAGATCGGCGAGTTCGGGCTTGCGTTTGAGCTGATCACGAATCGCGTGATACGCCACGATCATCGTCTCTTCCAGGCCGGAGTTGACGATGTCCTGTTCTTCGGCGCCGTGTACGAGCACCTTCTTCTCTTCGTCGGACAAGGTCTTGCCCGTGAGGCTTTCCAGCGCGCGCACGAAGCTCGCTTCGTCACGCTCCTCGAGCCGCTTTTCCATGCGTCCGAAACGCACGTGCGAGAGGTTCTTGAGCCATTCGAAGTACGAGACCGTCACGCCGCCCGCATTCGCATACAGATCGGGAATGACCATGATGCCGCGTTCACGGAACACTGCTTCAGCCTCGGGTGTCGTCGGCCCGTTCGCGCCTTCCGCAATGATCTTCGCCTTGATGCGCGGAGCGTTCCCGCCGGTGAGTACATTCTCGAGCGCCGCCGGCACCAGGATGTCGCAGTCGAGTTCAAGCGCATCGCCGCTGTTCGGGATGTCAGTCGCGCCGGGGAAGCCGAGGATCGAGCCCGTCGCCTTGCGATGGGCGACCACGGCGTCCGGGTCCAGACCTTTCGGATTGCTGATGGCGCCTTCGTATTCCGCAAGCGCCACGATGATGGCGCCACCCTCGTGACAGAACTTCGCCGCGTGGTAGCCCACGTTGCCCAGACCCTGCACGATGACACGTTTGCCGGCCAGACCCTTCGACAGGCCGAGCGCCTTCATGTCGTCTTCAAACGAGCAGGCTTCACGCACGGCGAAGAACAGGCCTCGGCCGGTCGCTTCGCGGCGACCACGGACGCCGCCCTGGCTGATGGGCTTGCCGGTCACACAGCCCAGACCGTCGAGCGACCCCGGATTGAGCGCCATGTAGGTGTCGACGATCCACGCCATCTCCCGCTCGCCCGTGCCGTAGTCAGGAGCCGGGACGTCGATGCCGGGGCCGATGAAGTTCTTCTTCGCCAGCTCGTGTGTATAACGGCGCGTGATGCGCTCGAGCTGCGGCACCGTGAACTGCTTCGGGTCAATCTGCACCGCGCCTTTTGCGCCGCCGTACGGCACGTCGACGATGGCGCACTTGTAGGTCATCAGCGCCGCGAGCGCCTTCACTTCTTCCTCATCGACGTGCGAGGCGTACCGGATGCCGCCTTTGGTCGGCAGCTTGTGGTGGCTGTGTTCGACACGCCAGGCATGGATCACTTCAATGCTGCCGTCATCGCGCCTGAAGGGAAAGTTGAAGCGGTAGATGCTGTTGCAGGACTTGATCTGATCGAGAAGCCCTTGGGGATGATCGCTCCAGCGCGCTGCGTGATCGAAATACTGATTCACGAAGTCGAACATGCTGCCGCCGGTCTGGTGACCGCTCATGGAGACCTCCGTCGCAGGTTCGTCAGCAACGCTCCGACAGCGTCGCGCAGTGCCTGCGTTGCCTCAGCATATCGCCCCGGTGTTGCGGTTTGCGAGGATCCAAACGACAAATCGACCGGTTGGACGCGGGACGGCCGCAGGTTCACCCATTGCAGGTTCCGTCCACGAGGCCACAATCGGAAGAGGCCGTCCATGGCGACCGGCACCATCGGCGCCTGACAGTGGGCCGAGAGCATCGCGGCGCCCTTCTTGAACGTCTTGAGGTTGCCGTCGATGGAGCGTTCACCTTCCGGAAACAGGAGCAGCACCTTGCCCATGCGGAGTCCGGCGGCACCGGCGCGCAGGGCCTGCTCGAGGTTCGCATCGGCGTCCACGGGAATGACGTTGGTCATCCGCGCGAACCAGCGCATGAACGGTGTCTGGTAATACTCGGCCGCGCCGACCGCGAACATGTGCCGCAACGTGGAAAACGGGACCGAGCCGACCACGAGGAACGCATCGAAGTAGGACTGGTGATTCGGGCAGAGGATCACCGGCCCCTGTGCCGGGATGTGCTCGCGCCCGAACAGGCGCCCGCCGGTCCACACGCGCATCAGCCCGGCAAACACGCGCACGACCACAAAAAACGCGGCCGCGCGCAGCCACGGAGTCGGCTGGAGTTGCCGCTGCAGCGCGGGCTCGATTGGCGCATGCAGGATGGAATCCCACAACGTTTCGGAGAGGTCTTCTGCGCCCGCTGCGCCAGGGGCCTCCGCGGCCTTGCCGCCGGCCGCAGTTGATGCCGCGAGTACCGCATCGACCAGCTGTCGCACAGTAAAGACCGTGGCGCGCGCCTCGGGCGCCACGCGCCGACCGTAGCGCCGTTCCAGTGCCGTCAACAACTCGACGCGCTCCATCGAGTCGAGCGCGAGATCGAGATCGAGATTGGCGTCCGGGCGAAGTGAGGCTTTTCCCAGCCGACCGGCGATCAGCGCGAGGGCCTCAGCATGTGTCGCATCCTCGAGCCACACACGGTCAGCGTCTGACAGCGGCGCGTCGGCCGCGGCGGCGTCGTGCGCGCGTGGGCCTTCTTCGAGCAGGCGCCGCTCGACCTGGTGCCGCTTGACCTTGCCTGTCGTCGTGCGGGGGAGGGGCTCGAGCCAGATGTCGTAGGTCAATACACGTTTGTGTGCGGGCAGCAACACGGATCGGCCTTCAACCTCGAAGCGGACCAGCTGCTGTATGTTCACCACGCCACGCTGTTTGAGCGCATCCTGGTCAGGCACGATCACGGCGTGCAGCCGTTCACCGACCGGTTCCCCCGGCCGGCTCAGTCCGAGCACGCAGATTTCCTTGATCACCGGCGACGCGCGGTAGTGGGCTTCAATTTCTTCGGGGTAGAGGTTCTTCCCGGACGCGAGGACGATCATCTCCTTCTTGCGGCCGGTGATGTACACGCGGCCGTCCTCATCGAGCCGCCCAAGGTCGCCCGTGTGCAACCACCCGTCTCGCAGGGAGTCGGCCGTGGCGTCAGGACGCCGGAAGTACTCACGCATCACGATCGGGCCGCGGATCAGCACTTCGCCATCTTCGTGCTCGCGCTCGGTGCCCGCCTCGGGCGGCGCGATGCGGACCTCGACGTTCTTGAGCGGACGTCCGACCGACGTCGTAAACCGATCGCCAGGCCGCACGATCGTGGCGCCGCCGGACGTTTCGGTAAGGCCGTACGCGTTGAGCAGGGTGAATCCCAGGTCGTACAAGTCCCGGCCGATCGTGGGATCAAATCGCGAACCCCCGGTCACCAGGAAGCGCATGTGGGTGCCGAGCACGGCGTGCACGCGCGCAAACCAGCGTCGGCCGGGATTCCATCCGCGCCGTTCGCGCAGGTTCCCGTTGAGGCGCAAGAGCGTGCGGAACACGAAACGCCTTGCCGGATTGGCTTTGGCGACTTCGGCCATCACCCGTTCGTGAATCAGATAGAAGAACTGGGGCACACACGCGAAGATCGTGATGCGCCGCTGCTGCAGCGCCTCGAGCAGCGCCGTGGAGTTCACCTGCTGGAGGAACACCACCCGTGCGCCCACGGCCAGCGGCAGCAGCAGGTTGGCCATCTGCGCGAGCGCGTGAAACAGCGGCAACACGCCGAGGATGGCATCGGTCTCACCAAGCGTCACGACATCCGCGGCGGCCTGCCGTTCAGCCTCGAGATTGCCGTGGGTGAGCACGACCCCTTTGGGATCGGCCGTGGTGCCCGAGGTGTACAGCATCACGGCCGCATCGTCATCGCCACGCGGCACCGGCGGCGGTGCCGAGGCGTGACTGGGCGGCCATTCGGTCATCACCTGCACGAGCGGAGGTGTGGCCAACGCCTCTGCTGCCGCGCGTACGGCCTCGAGATACCGCGGCGTGGTGAAGATGATCCGCGCGCCGGAATTGTCGAGCACGGTGCGGATCTGCGCGGCCGAATACGCCGTGTCGAGCGGCACCGCGACGGCGCCGATGCGGAGGGCGCCGAGGTAGACCGAGATCCACCGGGCGGTGTTGTCGCCCAGGATGGCCACACGGTCGTCAATCGCCACGCCCGCGTGGTGGAGGAAGGCTGCGGCCTGGGTGGCCTCCTCCAGCAGCGTCGTGTAGGTCGTGGGGATCAGCGCATCGGGAGTCTGGAGCTCAACGGCGTGGTGGCCCGGAAATCGGCCGGCTGCCTCGGCGACACGGTCGTAGAAGTTGGCCATCGGACGGGAGGGATTATAGGGTGCCCGTTCGGGTAGAATCTGAGGCGAAAGGAGTCATGTATATGACGATGCGGTCCCGATTGGGCCTCGTAGCGGGTGTGCTGGCCATTGGCCTG
Source organism: uncultured Acidimicrobiia bacterium (assembly GCA_966252305.1). Taxonomy (GTDB): domain Bacteria; phylum Acidobacteriota; class Vicinamibacteria; order Vicinamibacterales; family SCN-69-37; genus SYFT01. Next base: position 24,774 of record CBINOO010000044.1, on the reverse strand, counting down.
ACAACCGCCGCGTTGACCCAGGCACCGGCAGTTGAGCTCAAGGTCGGCGATATGGCGCCGAACTTTGCTCTGGCCGGATCCGACGGCAAGACCCACCGGCTGTCGGACTACAAGGGGCGGGCGGTCGTCCTCGCGTGGTTCCCGAAAGCGTTTACCGGTGGTTGAACGGCCGAATGCAAGTCGCTCCGGGCGAGCGGCGAGACGATTCGGCAATTCGACGTGGCCTACTTCATGGTCAGCGTTGACGATGCAGAGACCAACACCCGGTTCGCCAAGGAACACGAAGCGGACTTTCCGATCCTGGCCAATCCAGAGAAGGACGTCGCGAATGCCTACGGTGTGTTGTCGCCGGCGGGTATGGCGCGCCGGTGGACCTTCTACATCGGCACCGATGGCAAGATCCTGCACATCGACAAGGCCGTCAGCACCGGCACCGCCGGTGAAGACCTCGCCCGCAAGCTCGGCGAGCTGGGTGTGAAGCGAAAATGATATACACGAGTGTGTGACCGATCCGATCGCACACTATCGTTCGTGGTTTGAGGAGGCGGCCGCTCGGGGAGGTTTCGACCCGAAGGCCGCCTGTCTTTCGACCGTGGGGCCCGACCAGGCGCCCTCCAGCCGCATGGTGCTCATCCAGTACTTCGATGACCGCGGCTTCACCTTTTTCACGAATCTGACGTCCCGCAAGGGCCGGGAGCTCGCCGACAACCAGCGTGTGTCGCTGTGTGTTTATTGGAGCGTGTTCGACCGTCAGGTGCGGATCGAGGGCATCGCCGAACCGGTGCCCGACGATGAGGCTGACCGGTACTTCGCCTCACGGCCGCGCGAGAGCCAGCTCGGCGCGTGGGCGTCCAAACAGAGCCAGCCGCTGTCGAGTCGAGCGGTGCTGCTGGCGCGCGCCGCGGCGCTTGGCGCGCAGTACGTGGGACAAGCGGTGCCGCGCCCGCCCTTCTGGTCGGGATTCCGCGTCGTGCCCGCGCGCATCGAGTTCTGGGAAGCCGGGCTGGGCCGGCTCCACGATCGCCAGGTGTTTGATCGCACGGCCGATGGGTGGGTTGGCCAGAGGTTGTATCCATGAAGCCGCCCGCCGACAACGGCTCTGATCGGATGTTGCTGGAAGGGCCGCAATCACGCACACGCGAGATCCTGCTGCTGGCGCGCGCCGCGCGCGACTTCTTCGTGGGCTTCCGGCATCTGCACTTCGTCGGCCCGTGTATTTCCGTCTTCGGTTCCGCGCGATTCAACGAAGGGCACGAATACTACGCACTCGCCCGCGAAGTCGGTCGCCGCGTCAGCGCCATGGGATTCACGGTCATGACCGGCGGTGGTCCGGGCCTGATGGAGGCTGCCAATCGTGGCGCGCATGACTACGGCGGTCTCTCGGTGGGCTGCAACATCAAGCTGCCGTTCGAGCAGCAGCCCAATCCGTATCTGGACCGCTGGGTCACCTGCCACTACTTCTTCGTGCGCAAGGTGCTGCTCTTCAAGTACTCGTACGGGTTTGTTGTGTTGCCCGGAGGCCTGGGGACACTTGATGAGCTGAATGAAGCGTTGACGCTCATCCAGACGAACAAGATCGCCGACTTTCCAGTGGTGCTCGTGGGCACGAAGTATTGGGAGCCCTACATGCACCTGCTGCGCGAGATGGTGCGTGAAGGCGCGGTGTCACCGCGTGACCTCGATTTGCTGAAGGTTACCGACGATCTCGACGAAGCGATCGCCCATCTGGAGGCGCACACGGTCACGCGCTTCGGATTGCGACGAGTACAGCGCGCCGCGTGGTGGCTGGGCGAACGGAAGCTCAGGAAGAAGGTACCGCCAGCACCGGTGCATCAGCCCCGCTGAGCACGCGATACGCGGTGGTGCCGGGCCGCTGGTGAGGATTCGCCCCTCCGAGCCCCACTACGATCAGGGCATCGCGGCTTTCCGCCTCGCCGATCAACACCTCGGCGGGGTCGCCGGTGCGCACTTCAGCGGTGATATCCGGGGCCCCGATCGCCTCGGTGATGCGGCGTCGTGCGGTCTGCACCGCCGCGTCAGTGATGTTCGCGACCGCGTCGTTCCACCGCAGGTGTGCCGCCGGGGTCTTGACGACGTGCAGGCAGGTCACGGGGACTCCCAGCACAGTGCTCAAGTCGCGCGCCGATGCGACGGCGCGCGCGGACGGCTCCGAAAAGTCGGTACCGACGATGATGCGCGATACCGTAACGTCATCGGTCGCGCGTGGCGGCACGCCAAGTACCGGAATTGTCGACTCGCGCAACAATCCCAACGTCGTCGACCCGAACCACAACCGGCCCGCGCGCCCCAGCCCCTGCGTGCCGACCACAATCATCGAGGCACGATGGGCAAGGGCTGCGCCGTGAACGGCGCCGGCCGGCGAGCCCGCAGCGACTTCAAGCGTGGTCTGGTCATCAGGGTCGACGAAGGCGCGCAACTCGGGCGTGATCGAGTCTTCCAGCGCGTCGGTCCCGTAGGTGATCCGGGCGGCTTCGGCCAGGACGGTTTCCACGACGTGCACGACAACGAGCGGCTGCTGCAGGGCCCGCGCGAACAGCCGCGCCCACGCGAGTGCGCGACGTGAATGTTCCGAAAAATCGACACCGCAGATGATCGGGCCGGCCATGGGCTTATTGACGATGGGCCGTGTCCATGCGGACCTTCCAGCGAAGATCGGTCATGCCCGGCTGGGCCGTGACTCTGCGCGACAGTTTCTCGAACGACGCGCGCAGTTCATAGATCCGTTTCACCAGGTGTCTATCCTGTTCGACACGTTTGAGGCTGCCGGTGCCGTGGCGGCCGATGAACGTCTCGACGTCGTTGACGATGGCGTCGATCGCCGCGCCGATATGTCGAATTTGATCATCGGCCGCGGCCTCGACCTCTCGTTGTGGCAGACTGCGAAGAGCGCCGCTGAAGTGGTCGATGGCGTCCACAAATTTGCGTTCGTGCCACCAGCCAAGCAGGCTTGAGGGGCGGCACATGCGCGAGGCGCGAAGATGAGTCGCTGACGCCAGCCGCACGACGTCGGCGGCGGTCAGGTGATCAGCCATGAGCATCAGTGTATGACAGCCGACATTGTCCTGCGAGACGGTACCACCCTTCACCTTCGCCCCGCCCGACCCGACGACCAGTCGGCCCTTCCGCCCACCTTCTTCGAGAAAGTCGAAGGACACGGGCAGTGGCTCCGGGATCTCGGCGCGTCCTCCCACCCCCCGGCCCAGGTGGTTGTGGGCGAGGTCGGCGGGCACCTGCAGGTGGTCGCGGGGTACCGGGCCGCCGCGGGCCAGAGTGAGGCCGAGGTCGCCATGGCCGTGGCCGCCGGCTTCGAAGGCCGGGGCGTCGGCACCCGGGTGCTTGAACTGCTCGCCGATGAGGCGCGCGCGACGGGGATCCGCACTTTTCACGCCTGGGTCCCGCGTGATCAGCGCACAGTCGTCGAGTTGTTCGCCTCGTCGGGATTTGCCGTCTCCCAACGGGATGACGACGGGTCTGGAGCCCTCCACGTCGCGCTCGACATCGGCCCGACCGCGGACTACCTGGATCGGAGCGCCGCCCGGGCGCGCCAGGCGGCCGCCGCATCGATGCGCCCCTTTTTTGAACCGCGCGGCATCGCGGTGGTAGGGGTCAACAGGGAGCGCGGGAAGATCGGCAGCGAAGTCTTCCACAATCTGCTCGCGGCGGGGACGACGGCGCAGGTGTATCCCGTCCATCCCGGCGGCGGCGAGTTGTTCGGCCACCGGGCGTACGCGCGCACCTCCGACATCCCTGGCGAAGTCGACCTGGCTGTCATCGTCGTGCCTGCCGCCCATGTGCTGGCCGCGGTGGACGACTGCATCGCGAAGGGCGTAAAGGCGCTGGTCGTGATCTCGGCCGGGTTTGGCGAGACGGGGGCCGATGGTCGCGCGCTCGAGGCGACGCTGCTCGATCGCGTGCGCTCGGCCGGCGTGCGGATGGTTGGCCCCAACTGCATGGGTCTGCTCAACACGGATCCGGCGTTTGCCGTGAACGCCACGTTTTCGCCCGTGTATCCCCCCGTGGGCCACGTCGCCATGTCCACGCAGAGCGGCGCCCTCGGGTTGGCCATCCTGGACTATGCGCGACGCCTTGATCTGGGCATCTCGACCTTCGTCTCGGTGGGCAACAAGGCCGACGTGTCGAGTAACGACCTGATCCAGTATTGGGCCGAAGATCCGCAGACCGAGGTGATTCTGCTGTACCTCGAGAGCTTCGGCAATCCACGCAAGTTCAGTCAGATCGCGCGGCGAGTGGCGCGGCTCAAGCCGATCGTTGCGGTGAAATCCGGACGCTCGTCATCCGGTGCTCGCGCGGCATCGTCACACACCGGAGCGCTGGCGACGAGTGACGCGGTGGTGGATGCGTTGTTCGCGCAGGCCGGTGTCATTCGCACGAACACCCTGGAAGAGTTGTTTGACGTTGCCGCCTTGTTGGCGCATCAGCCCGTGCCGCAGGGGCGGCGGGTGGCGATCCTGACCAACGCCGGCGGCCCCGGCATTCTCGCGGCCGACGCGTGTGAGGCACAGGGCCTGACGTTGCCGACGTTGAGCGATGCGACCGTGACCGAACTGCGATCGTTTCTGCCGGCCGCGGCCTCGGTCGGCAATCCCGTGGACATGATTGCCTCGGCCTCGGCGGAAGGGTACGGCCGCGCCCTGCGCGCCCTGCTGCGCGACGACCAGGTCGACAGCGTGCTGGTGATCTTCATCCCGCCGCTGGTCACACACTCCGAGGACGTCGCTCGGGAGATACGAGCGGCGGCCGCAGAACACCCAGGCAAGCCGGTGCTGGGGATCTTCATGTCGGCACAAGGCGCCGGGCCGATGCTCTCGCCAATTCCGTGTTTTGAGTTTCCTGAATCGGCCGCCGTGGCGCTGGCTCGCGCGGCTGGGTACGGAGAGTGGCTCGCGCGGCCGGTCGAGATGCCGCCGGCGATCGAACTCGACGGCACGCGCATACGCGCCTTGATTTCCAGCGTGATGGAACGCGGTGGCGGCTGGCTGACTCCAGACGAAGCTCAGGTATTGATTGAAGCCGCCGGCGTGCCCGTGCCCGAGTCGGTTGGCGTGACCACCGAGGATGACGCCGTCGCAGCAGCAGCGCGGATTGGCGGAACCGTTGTGCTCAAGGCGGTCGGACCCACGATCCTGCACAAGACCGAAGTGGGTGGCGTGCGAGTTGGCCTGATGGGAGAAGTGGCCGTCCGTGAGGCCTGGCAGGACATGCAGCAGCGCCTCGGCTCTTCGATGACCGGCGGACTCGTGCAGGCGATGGTGGGCGGGGGAGTCGAAATGCTCGTCGGCGTCACCGACGACCCCATCTTCGGTCCCGTGATCGCGTGCGCCAGTGGCGGCATCCTGGCCGAGCTGCTCCAGGACGCCGAGTTCCGGCTGCACCCCCTGACCGAGCGGGATGCCGCTGAGATGATCGACGCATTGCGAGGCGCGGCGTTGCTGCGCGGTCACCGCGGCGCGCAGGCGGCAGACACGGCTGCCCTGCGTGAGGTCCTCTTGCGGATCTCGGCGCTGGTCACGTTGTGTCCTGAGATTCAGGAGCTGGACATCAATCCGCTTCGGGTGATGACTCGCGGCGCGCGCGCCCTCGACGTCCGGGTTCGCGTGGGCAAGCCCTCGCCGCCGTCACGCACCCGGCGGATCACGTACTGACCGTTATTGCTTCACTGTCAGCACGGGGACGGGCGACCGGCGGACGATCCGTTCCGCCACTGAACCGAGCAGCAGGTGACCCACGGCGCCTCGTCCGTGTGTGCCGAGCACGACAAGGTCAATCCCTTCATCGGCGATGAACTGCAGAATGCGGTCGACGGGGGTGCCGATGGCCGTGGCGGTCTTGACAGGTTCCTTCAGCGTGGTGCTCTCGGCCGCCAGCGCCTTCAGCCGTTCGCCGGCCTGCTGCTCGGACTGGGTCAGCAGGTCCACAAGCGGCATCGTCGAGATTTCGGTGCCCCACGGATAGACAAACGGTTCGGGGACGACGTGCAGCAGGTACAACGTGCTCCCGAATTCTTCGGCCATGGCTCGGCCATATCGCACGGCGGCGTCCGCCGGGTCGCTGAAGTCGGTCGGAACGAGAATGCGTCGGATAGCCACCATGACAAGCCCTCCATCGTTCTGACGAGCAAAGAGTGTGCCTACGGCCGGCGATTCACTGGCAACCGGATATGGGCGATGGTACCCCCGCCCGCCGGACTTTCCAGCGTGAGAGTGCCCCCATGGGCCTCGATAATCCGCTTCGCAGTTGCCAGGCCAAGTCCGGTGCCCCGGTGTTTGGTGGTGAAGAACGGCTCGAAGAGATGTTCGCGGACGTCCTGCGGCAGCCCTGGGCCCTCGTCGTGAATGGCGAGCGCGCAATGGGTGGGCGTCAGCGCCGATGAGATTCGAATCGTGCCATCACCCTGCATGGCCTGGCCGCCGTTGATCAGCAGGTTGAGCAGCGCCTGCTGCAGTTGGTCAACATCCGCATGAATCTGCGCATCGTCCACCTCGATGTCGACCTTGACGCGCGCCATCGCGGAGTCGTTGGCCAGCAGCGATGCGACGCCCGTCAGGACGTCTCGCACCGGCACCGATATCAGCACCGGTGGTCGCGGCCGCGCAAACAGGAGCAGGTCGCTGACGATGTCGTTGAGGCCGTCGACGCGGGCGATGACGTCCTGAATGACCGCGTGTTCTGTCGAGGCGCCGTCCAGGCGACGCCCGATCACCTGGAGGGCCCCGCGGATGGCGGCGAGCGGGTTGCGCACTTCGTGAGCGACCACGGCGGCGAGTTTGCCCAGTTGCGCCAGTGACGCCTGTTCGCGGAGGGCTTCCTCCGAGCGCTTGCGCTCGGTGATGTCGTACCGGATCGACACGTACTGATAGGGACGGCCGTCGTCGGCGAGGAACGGGACAATCGTCGTGTCGACCCAATAAAACGAGCCGTCCCGCGCGCGGTTGCGCAACTCGCCCCGCCACACCTGGCCCCGACCGATTGTCTTGTACATCTCCTTGAAGAACTCAAGAGGATGCAGGCCCGAATTGAGGAGACGGTGATTCTGGCCCAGGAGCAGTTCCTGCGGGTACTGGGAAATCTGGCAGAAGGTGTCGTTGACGTAGGTGATGTCGCCTTTGACGTTCGTAATGGCAACGATCGCCGACTGGTCGAGCGCGTACTTCAGATCGGCCAGTTCTTTCGCCGAGCGCCTGAGGGCAATCGAAACGTCGGGCGGATAATTCATGGCCCAATCCTTGAATAGCTAGCCAACGTGAACACGGCGGTCGATGAAGAGAGGCGGACTATCGCCCCGAACACCGAGGCGCACTGGGGAATTCTACCCACGATGACGGGAAAAGTGCCGAGGACGGCGCTGGTCGTGGATGATGAGGCGTTGATTCGCTGGTCGGTGTCCGAGGGGTTGGCGGACGCCGGGTGGCATGTGCGCCAGGCAGGTACCGGTGTGGATGCGCGGGCGGCGCTCGCGGCCCTGGGCCAGGAGCCGGTGGTCATCCTGCTGGACCTGCGACTTCCCGATGTCTCCGATCTGTCGCTCGTCGAGCATGTGCGGCGCGTGCGTCCTGATGCGCCGGTCATTCTGATGACGGCGCATGGGGCGCCCGACCTTGCGCGGACGGTCGCCGAGCTTGGCGTTTTCCGGCTGATGGAGAAACCGTTCGATATCGGCACGGCCGTGTCGCTCGCGGAGCAGGCTTATACTTCAGCTGCATGGCCGGCCGCCGAGTCCTAGTTGTCGATGACGAAGCCCTGATCCGATGGTCACTGGCCGAACGGCTGCGCGCCGAGGGCCATGACGTGGTTGAAGCGGGGTCGGTGGCCGAAGCCCTTGACCGGGCTGAACATGGGGTCGATCTGGCCCTGCTCGACTACTCGCTGCCCGATGGCGATGGCCTGGATATCCTCCGGCGCCTCCGTGAGTCCGATCCTGACACCTTGTGCATGATGCTGACGGCCCACAAGGGCATCGACACCGTCGTGGAAAGTGTCAAGGGCGGCGCGTTTGATTACGCGACCAAGCCGTTTGACCTCGACGACGTGGCCCTCCGGGTGGCCAGGGCCCTTGAAACCACACGGCTCCGTCGCGAACTGCGAACGTTGCGGTCGGGCATGGCCCGGCCATTCAGCATTGAATCCATCATTGGCGAATCCGAGGCGATGCAGCGCGTCAAGGCGCTGGTGCGAAAGGTGGCCACCAGCCCAGGGTCCACCGTCCTGATCACCGGAGAGAGCGGCACCGGCAAGGACCTGCTGGCCAAGGTGATCCATTACGCCAGCCATCGGGCCGCCAGGCCGTTCCTCAACATCACCTGTTCGGCGTTGCCCGAGACCCTGCTCGAGTCCGAGCTGTTTGGTCACGAACGAGGCGCGTTCACCGACGCGCGGCAGCAGAAACGGGGCCTGCTCGAACAAGCCGACGAAGGCACGGTGTTCCTCGACGAAATCGGCGAGATGTCGCCGACCCTGCAGGCCAAGCTGCTGCGGTTCCTGGAGGAAAAAACGTTTCGTCGCGTTGGCGGCATGGCCGACGTGCAGGTGGACGTGCGTGTCGTGGCGGCGACCAACCGGCAACTCGAAGAGGCCGTGCGCAGCGGCAAGTTCCGCGACGATCTGTATTACCGGCTGAACGTGTTGCGCATCGAGATGCCGCCCCTGCGCGAGCGCACTGGGGACATTGCGCTGCTGGCCCAGCACTTCGTGGAAGTGTTCGCAAAGGAGTTCAAGCGGCCGGTGCCCGGCATGGCCGCGGATGCGGTTCGCCGCCTTGAAGCGTACGGCTGGCCCGGCAATGTGCGTGAACTGCGAAACCTGGTTGAGCGGGCCGTGTTGCTCGCAAACGATGGCACGCTGGACGCGGCCGACTTCGCGACGTTGTCGAGCCCGGTCGCCGCATCGGCGTCGGAAGGGGCGTTTGCCCTGCCGGCATCCGGCGTCAACCTCGAAGACGTGGAGCGCAGCCTCGTTGTGCAGGCACTCGATCGCGCCGGCGGCAATCAGACCAAGGCGGCCACGCTCCTGGGTCTGCATCGCGATCAGATCAGATATCGGATCGAGAAGTTCGGACTTTCCAAGAAATAGCGGCACAGCTCTTGCTGATGTGAGTCTCCGATAGAAGGTTCGTTCGGAGGCCATATGGGTGAACACATCCGCAGACAAGGGCCAAGACTCTGGGTTGCCGCAGCGTTTATCGCGTGGTTGGCGGCTCTTGGCAGTATTCGCGCGAGCGCGCCAGACGCGATCGTGACCGGGGAACTTTCCCCACAGCCGCAGAATCCTGCGCAGGTCGCAGCCGTCGCCGCCGGCGGAGCGACATACGTCGGGCAGGACACCTGCCTGAACTGCCACGAGGAGACAGTCGGGTCCTACACCGAGTCGATTCATCATCGTGCGGTGGATCCGAGAACACCCGGGGCCAAGCAGGGATGTGAAACGTGCCATGGTCCGGGCAGCCTGCACGTGGACGACCCGACGGCCGTCAAGCCGCGGTCGTTCAAGACGATGCCGGCTGATGAGGCGAACGCGACGTGCACGACGTGCCACAGCCGCGGGGAACACGCGTTGTGGGACGGCAGTCAGCACGAAGCGCGCGGCGTGGCCTGCACGACGTGCCACTCAGTGCACAACCCGGTCTCCGAAAAGGGCCAGCTGAAGAAGAAGACCCAGACGGAAGTCTGCGCGTCGTGTCATCGCGACAAGGCGTCCAAGGTCGACCGTTCCGGCCACATGCCGGTGCGTGAAGGCAAGATGCAGTGTTCGACCTGTCACAACATCCACGGCTCGACCAACGTCAAGCTGCTGCGCAAGGGCGACTCGGTGGCCGACCTCTGTGTCTCGTGCCACGCCGACAAACGTGGTCCGTTCCTCTGGGAGCACGCGCCCGGTCGCGACGGGTGCACCACGTGTCACGATCCTCACGGATCGGCGAACGACCGCATGCTGGTCTCCAAGCCCCCGGCGTTATGCCAACGGTGTCACGTCGCCACGCGGCACCCCAGCACCATCTATGACGCCGGCCTGGTCGCCACGAGCGTCCGTGTGTTCGCACGGTCGTGCGTGACCTGTCACTCCGCCATCCACGGGTCGAATCACCCCGCGGGCAACATGTTCGTGCGTTGAGGAGGGACATCATGCGACGCCTACTTGTCATCTCGACACTCTGCTTCGTCCTGACGCCCGCCCTCGCGCTGGCGCAGGACACTCCGCCCGCTCTGGTCGGTTCGGTCGACTTCGGTGTGCGCGGCACGAGCCTGACCGGCGACGGCTCGCGGCACGAACGCTTCCGCGACCTGGGTGATGGACTCTTCCTCGAGTCGTTCCGGTGGAAGGTCCAGGCCAGCGGCTGGTTCATGGACTTTGCGGCGGACCACGCCGGTCGCAAGGATCAGCGCTACACGGCGGCCTTTGCCAAGCCGGGCCAGTTCAAGGGCTGGGCGCAGTGGGATCAGATCCCGATGTTGCTGAGCACTTCGACCCGGACGCCGTTCAGTACGTCAGTGCCTGGGGAGTTCCGCCTGGCCGATTCCGTGCAACTGGGACTCCAGAACACGTCCTCGGCACAGCGTCCCGCGGCGCTGCTGGCCCTGGTCAACGGCTCGCCGACGTTTGATCTGAAGTCGCGTCGGGACACGCTGGAAGGCGGCTTCGAACTGCTGCCGACGCTCAACAGCACGATCAAGGTGAATGTGCGCCGGGCGGATCGCGAAGGTGCGCAGCCGTACGGCGCGTCCTGGGGTCACAGCCAGGTGGTCGAGTTCGCGGCTCCGGTCGACCATCGCCTGACCGACATCGAGGCCTCGGCTGAAATCGAAAAGGGCCCCGCGTTGCTGCGTGCCGGCTACACCGGCTCGTGGTTCACCAACAACGTCACCTCGGTCATCGTTGACAACCCGCTGCGCGCGACCGATATCTCAGGCACGGCCTCGTCGGCCCGCCTGTCGCTGCCGGTGAGCAACACGCTGCTCGGCGTCAACGGCATGGTCTCGGTCAAGTTGCCGAACAAGTCACGGTTGACCGCGTATGGCACGCTCAGCACGCTGAAGGACGACAACGGCGCGATCCTGCCGCTCACCATCAACAGTGCCCTCTCCCCCTCGGCATCGGCGCTGTCGCGCACGACCCTCGACGGGGAAGCGCGCATCTCCGGGCTGAACCTGTCGTTCACGTCGCGCCCGAACAGCCTCATCGCCATCGGCGCGCGCATGAAGTACTACGACTACGACAATCGCACGGCCTCGCTGACGTTGACCCAGCGCGTCGGATACGACGGCAGCCTGTCGAATCTGGCGACCCCAACGCACAGCGAGGTGTACGGCGTGACGCGGATGAACTTCGACGCGGACGTCAGGTTCTCCCCCAAGGGACCAGCGGCCCTGACCCTGGCGTACGGGCGCTACGCGGACGAACGCACCCACCGCATCTTTGAAGAGACGGTGGACAACGTGTTCCGCGCGAAGATCGACACGCTGAGCACCGGCATCATCTCGGTGCGTGCGATGTACGAACGCGCGCAGCGTCGTGGAGAAGGGTTTGATCTCGAGGCCCTGACTCACGCGAACGAGCAGCCCGGCATGCGCCACTTCGACGTGGCCGATCGCGATCGCGACCGGTTCACGCTTGTGGCCTCGTTCATGCCCCTGACCAACTGGGCCATCAACGTGTCGAGCGCGATTGGCCGCGACGACTATCTGGACAGCGTGTTCGGCCTGCGCGACAACAACCACGACGTGTACACGATCGGCTTCGATGGCACGCCCAACGAAAAGGTCGGCCTGAGCGCGTCGTACAGCTATGAGGACTACCGGAGCCTGTCGCGCTCGCGTCAGGCGAACCCCGGTGTGCAGTTCGACGACCCGTCGCGCAACTGGGCGACCGACGCGGACGACACCGTGCACTCAATCGTCGCGAACCTGGATCTGATGCAGCTGGCCAACAAGGTGGACCTGCACATGAGCTGGGACTACAACCGCACCCGCGCGACGTACGAGTACATCACGGGCCCCGTGCTCAACCGCACGCTGCCCGAAGAAGCGATCATCGCGACAACGTTGCCCGCGCCGGTGGCGCTGCCGCCGGTCAAGAGTGACCTGTGGCGCGGCACGGTGGATGCGATCTACAACATCAACCGTCGCATCGCCGTCGGCGTGACCTACTGGTACGACAAGTACAAGGTCGAAGACTTCACGCTGGATTCCGCGGCGCAGACCACGGCTACGCTGGGATCGAACATCCTCCTCTACTACACGTATGCGCCGTATACCGCGCACACGACGTGGGGGCGCCTGATCGTCCGCTGGTAAGCGTCAGTAGTCGATTCGTTCGAGAAACAACCCCGCTGCCGGCGCAGTCAACTGCGCCGGCAGTTCACTTTTGGGGCCGGTCGTGCGGCTGAGGAACGTCGTGACCTCCTCGACCGACAAGTCCCCTTGTCCGCAGGCGACGAGCACTCCGACCAGCCGCCGCACCATCTTCCAGAGGAAATGGGAACCCGAGACGTGGACCAGGAGCAGCGGGTCCGCCTCAACCAGCTCCAGGCGCGTGAGCAGAACCTGCGTCGACTTCTCCTCAGGGTCATCGTCGGTGAACGCGCGAAAGTCACCGAAGCCCACGAGGCGGTCCGCGGCCAACCGCATCCGCGCCAGGTCAAGCGGCTCCTTGACCCACCACACGTACGGCTTGAGGAACGCCGACCGGCGGGTCGCGAGCTGATAGGTGTAATGCCGCGCCGTCGCGCTGTGTCGCGCGTGAAAACGTGGCGGCATGCGTGTGACGGACAGGACGTTGATGTCGTGCGGCAGGTTGTCGTTCAGGCGGGTGAGCAGGGTCTGCTCGGGCAGCGCCTGCTGGAGGTCGACATGGGCGACCTGGCCACGGGCGTGGACTCCAGCGTCGGTCCGTCCGGCGCCATAGGTTTCAAACGGCTGACGCCGGACAACGTCCGCGAGGGCCCGATGCAGTTCGCCCTGAACGGTCTTCGCATTTTTCTGGATCTGCCATCCCGAATATCGCGTGCCGGCGTATTCGAGGACGAGCTTGTATCGCGGCATAGATAGGACACAATACCTCCTATGTTCATGAAGCGGTTCTTCGAAACGAAACTCGCGCAGGCGAGTTATCTGATCGCATGCCCCGGGGCCAAGGCGGCTGTGGTGATCGATGCCAACCGCGACGTGGACCAGTACATCAAGGCCGCTGAGGCCGAAGGTGTGCGGATCACGCACGTGACCGAGACACACATCCATGCCGACTACGTCTCGGGAAGCCGTGAACTGGCCGCCCGGACCGGCGCCCAGTTGCTGCTCTCGGACGAAGGTGACGCCGACTGGAAGTATGCGTTTGCCGCCGAGGCGGGGGCCACGTTGCTCAAGGATGGGGACCGCTTCACCGTGGGCGCGGTCCAGATCGACGTCGTACACACGCCCGGCCATACGCCGGAGCATCTCGCGTTTCTGGTGACCGACGCCGCCGCGGCGACCGAGCCCATCGCGCTGGTGTCCGGCGACTTCATCTTTGTCGGCGATGTGGGCCGGCCTGACCTCCTCGAGAAGGCCGCAAAGGTCGCGGGCACCATGGAGATCGGGGCGCGCACGTTGTACGGGTCACTGCGCAAGGCGGACACGTGGCCCGACTGGCTTCAGATCTGGCCCGGCCACGGCGCAGGCTCCTCCTGCGGCAAGGGCATCAGCGCAATTCCGCATTCGACGCTCGGCTATGAACGGCGATTCAACTGGGCCTTCCAGGTGAAGACCGAGCAGGAGTTCGTCTCGGCCGTGTTGTCGGGGCAACCCGATCCGCCGAAGTACTTCGCCGAGATGAAACGGGTCAACAAGGTCGGGCCCCGCCTCCTGCACGGCTTCAACCGTCCCGAGCTGCTCCAGGTCAACAGCCTCGAATCGGCGCTTCAGTCCGGCGCCCTGATTGTTGATACGCGGTCGGCCGCCGCATACGCCGCAGGCCATGTGCCGGGCACCATCAACATCCCCCTGAACGCCTCGTTCACGACGTGGGCGGGCTGGCTGGTGCCGTATACGCGGGACTTCTACCTGATCACGGACGACACATCCGGCGCGATGGTCGACATGGCCGTGCGGGACCTCGCGATGATCGGGCTGGACCGCATTGCCGGCTGGTTTGACGCCGGCGTGATTGATGCCTGGGCCGAAGGCGAACGTCCGCTCGGCACCGTGCCGCAGATCACCGCCAGGGACCTGCAGGCCTCGCTTGCGCACAATGCCGTCACCCTCGTCGACGTGCGCAACGACGCGGAATGGGCGTCAGGACGCATCGAGGGCGCCATCCACATCCCGCTCGGCGTGGTGGCCGACCGCGCGGATGAAATCCCGACGTCCAAACCCATCGTCGTGCAGTGCGCCGCCGGCGCGCGGTCGTCGATTGCGGCCAGCCTGCTCAAGGCACAGGGGATCGACAACGTCATCAATCTCGTTGGGGGCATCGGCGAGTGGCGGAAGGCCTCACTGCCGACGACGCGCTGAGATGGGAAAACAGCGTTCGACCCCCGAAGCCGCTGCCGCCTCTTTTGGCGTCGGGAAGCTGAAGCGACACCTCTTCGTGTGCATTGGGCCCGACTGCGTTGACGAAGACAAGGGCAAGGACACCTGGGACTACATCAAACGCCGGTGCAAGGAACTCAACATCGCCGGCCCTGATGGGCCGAACTATCGCACCAAGTGCGGGTGCCTGCGGATCTGTACCTCCGGTCCCATCGTCGTCGTGTACCCGGAAGGCATCTGGTATCGAAACGTGACACCCAGGAATGCCGAGCGCATCATCCAGGAACACCTCATCGGCGGCCAGGTGGTCGACGACCTGGCGTTTGCGCGCAATCCGCTGACTTAGCCCCACCCCGCGGGGGATTCCCCTCGCGAATGTCCGTCCACTCGACAGAACTGCCGGAAATCCGGCGGTGGCGACTGCCGGAAAGCTGGCACACGTTGTGCCTTCACAGAGGACGTGCCGCATTGAGGCACGGAGGTGAAGCGTGACGCGTCGAGATGCTGTCGAGTACCTGCTGGAACGAATTCGGCCCGCCCTGCAGGCGGATGGGGGAGATGTGGAGCTGGTTGGCCTGGAAGGCGACCTCGCTCGAGTGCGGCTGACAGGCGCGTGTGCGCATTGCCCAAGCGCCCAGATCACCATTCAGGCGGGCATCGAGACGGCGCTGCGGCAGGCTGGACCTCGCCTGCGTGTCGTGGCGGTGCAGTGATGAGCCAGCCCACGATCACCCTCGACCAGATCATCGTCGGGCCGAACCCGAGGATGAAGTCGATCTTTGAATACGTCTCGCTGGTCGGCAAAGGCGTCGGGTCGGTGCTCATCACCGGCGAAAGCGGCACCGGCAAGGAAGTCATTGCCAACTCCCTCCACCTGCATAGTCCCCGTCGCCACAAGCCGTTTGTGGCGGTCAGCTGCGCGTTGTTTGCCGACAGCCTGATTGAGTCGGAGCTGTTCGGGCACGAGCGGGGCGCGTTCACAGGCGCGATTGCCGCGCGCCCGGGTCGCTTCGAACGCGCGCAGGGCGGCACGCTGTTCCTCGACGATATCGATGACGTGCCGATGAGCATGCAGGTCAAACTGCTGCGGGCCCTGCAGAACCGGCAGATCGAGCGCCTCGGGGGAAGTCAGCCCATCGCCATTGATGTGCGCGTCGTCGCCGGGTCGAAGCGCGACCTCCGGCAGATGGTCAACGAAGGCAAATTCCGCGAAGACCTGTATTACCGCCTCAATGTGTTGTCGCTGACGCTGCCGAAGTTGTCCGAGCGGCGCGACGATCTGCCTGTGCTGGCGGAGTTCTTCCTGAAGAAATTCTTCAAGCGCCGTGGTCTGACACCGCCTCCGATTTCCGAAGGCATGATGCTGGCGCTGCAGGCCTACGACTGGCCGGGCAATGTGCGCGAGCTGGAAAACACCTGTGAGCGGATCGCCGAAAGCTGCGACTGCGGGAACCTGCGCGCGGGATGCCTCGGCCCCAGCGTGTTGTTCCCGACGATCGACCTCCCGGAGCCCATCGATCCCGAGCCTGACGACATGGCAGCAGGTGCAGCCGTGGCTGATGCGGAGCACACGGTCACCGATGCCGCCGCGGCGGCGGGTGGCGACATTGCCGGCCTTCCGTTCATGCTGGCGGAGATTGGTCGCCCTGGATTCAGCCTCGACGAACGGCTGCGACGGATCGAGTCGTTGTTCATCAACGCCGCGCTCGAGCAGACGGGCGGGCGCAAGTCACGCGCTGCGGAGTTGCTGGGAGTGAAACGGTCGACGCTGGGCGACCGGATTCAGCGCTGCGGATTGGACGCCTGAGCGTGGTGCATGTGTGCCGCGTGAGGATCTGCTGACGTCGCCGAGCCAGGCGACGGCATGCCGCGCATGCCGATAATCAGCGCAAGCACCACAAGCACGGCCGGCGCCAGCCATGGACGTCGCGCCGCCAGCGCCCTCAGCAGGGCGGACGCTGGTCGTGCCACCAGCATGAGCACAGGCACGGTGCCGAGTCCAAACGCCGCCATTGCGGCGGCGCCAGACACCGCAGACGCCAGTCCCACGGCCAACGTGGCCGCGCCGTACACCATGCCGCATGGCAGCAGGCCATTGATCAGGCCCCAGGTCACCGGCGCCCATATGCCGCGTGCCTGCACGCGCTGACCGAGGGACGAGACCAGTCGGCCCGCCGCTCGTCCAACCGGGCTGGTGCCCGTCGTGCCGCGCCAGGAGATGACCGCCTGCGTCAGCAGGGTGGCGGCGACGAGCCACGCCAGCCATCGACCTGCGCCGAGTCCGCTGATGGCCGCGCCTGCCGCACCTGTCGCCGCGCCGATTGCTGCATACACGCCGATCCGGGTGCCGTGCATGAGCGCTGCGCCGCGCCAGTCGCGTGGCTGCACGGCCGCGACCAGTGGGCCGCACATCAGCACGCAGTGGCCGCTGGCCGACAGGCCCAGCAGGAAGGCGGCACCCAGCGTCGGGATCATCGAATCACCAGCTCACGTTCCGCGTAGTGCGGACGACCCTGCCACGACCACGTGATCTGGGCGCGCCACGCTCCGGTCTGCAGGCCCTGCAGCGACACACGCTGCTGCGCGCCATCAGGCAGCGCGGTAGGCGCCAGGTCCACCGTCCGGTCGGCGTCGGCATTCGACGCGCGGTACAACACGATCGATCCGCCCTCCGGCCGATGCGGCCAGTGCACGACCAGCTCTCGGCCCTCGGTCTGAGCGGCCGAGAAGGAGGCTCCCAGTGCGGCCACGTTGTTGATGGCCGCCATGCGCTCATCCTGCTTGAGCGCCCTGGCGTAATAGTCCGGCGCGACGAGGTCGGTACGCTGGCTGACCGCAATCCCCACCATCGTCAATGTGCCGGTCGCAAACAAGGTGTAGACAAGGGCGATCTTGGTGCCCCAGTGCCAGTGACGCGTCATCGTTGATCTCCTTGTGGGGTGCCGGGGCCGAGGAATGCCGACGAGATGGTCTGGAGCGGCTGGCCGTCGGCCAGTACCTCGATCGACACGGCCGTTGACGGTCCAGTCAATTCGCTGCCTGGCACCGACAGCAGGAAGCGGCCCTCCACCAGTCCGTGCGGCGTGGCGGTGTCCACAGGTCCGAGGGGTGTCAGCGTGGCATTGCGCGGGGCCACCACGCGGTACTGGAGCGAGTGTGGATTGCCCGTGCGGTTGATGATCTGCACCGTATAGAAGTTCCCGAACGCGCTGTCCGGCAGCGTCGTGTAGAGGGTGCCGGCCTGTCGAAGCACCAGCACATCCACCGGCGGACGCGTCACGATGACGGTCGTGACCGCCGAGATGAGAACCGTCCAGATCACGGCATACGCGCGCACACGCGGAGGGAAGCGGTTCACGACGCCGGTTTCAATCGCCTCGACGGATGTGGTGCGAATCAGGCCTACCGGCTTCGACACCTTGCGCATGACATCGTCGCAGGCGTCCATGCAGGCGGTGCAGGCCACACACTCAAGCTGACTGCCGTTGCGGATGTCGATGCCCGTCGGGCAGACCGTGACGCACTGGGCGCAGTCGATGCAATCGCCTTTGCCGGCGTCCTGGCTGCCGTGCGCGAGGCGGCCGCGCGGCTCCCCGCGCCGTTTGTCGTAGTTGACGGTGATCGTGTGCCGGTCCGTCAGCGCCGACATCATGCGTCCGTACGGGCAGGCCAGGGTGCACGCCTGTTCGCGGAAGCGGAAGAACACGCCGAAGAACACGAGGCTGAAGATCGAGATCGCCATCAGACCCGCCACGTGGGCGTCGATCGGGTCGGTGACGATCGCGATCAGTTCATCCGAGCCGATGATGTAGGCCAGGAAGACGTTGGCAATGACGAACGACAAGCCGAAGAAGATGGCGGTCTTCAGCGCGCGACGCCAGATCTTGTCGAATGTCCAGGGGGCCTTCGACAGCCGGACCTGCTGCGCCGCTGACCCGTCAATCAGATACTCGATCTTCCGGAAGAGCATCTCCATGAAGATCGTCTGCGGGCACAGCCAGCCACACCAGATCCGGCCGACGGCAGTGGTCACCAGCGCGATGGTGACCAGGATGCTCAGGGCCAGCAGGACGACGATGTAGAAGTCCTGCGGCCAGAACACCAGTCCGAAGAACACGAAACGGCGTTCGAGAAAGTCCAGCAGGATCAACTGATGACCGTTGACCTTGATGAACGGAGCGGAGAAGAGGAACGCCAGCAGGAACCAGCTCAGCACCGTGCGCGCGCGGTACCGCGGCCCGGACGGCTGCCGCGCAAACACCCATTTGCGGCGGCCGTCCCGGTGAACGCTGGCTAACTCATTCCTGAATGTCTCGTGGTCTTCGTCATACACGGCTTAGCGGCACTCCTTCTCCCGCGTTGGATCGTTGGCCTTCGGATTGACGGGGCTCGTGCCTCGCTTCGAGATCACGTAGCTCACGACCTGGAGCAACTCTTCGTCAGTCAATGGTTGGCCGCTGCCGTACGGCAGCATGCCCTTGACCGGGAAGCCCGTCTTCACGTTGTTGGCCATTTCAGACACCGAGCAGCCGTGCAGCCACTGGTCATCGGTCAGGTTCGGGCCGATCACGCCGCCCAGATCCTTGCGGTGGCAGGTGTGGCAGAGGTTGCGCATGCCGTTGAAGATCTCCTCGCCTTTGGCGAGGCTGGCGGCGTCGGTGAGGGCCACCATCGAGCCCCCGACACCGGACGACTTCGGGAAACGCACCGCTGCCTCGGCGACGTCGGCTTCCCATTCGGCCTGGATGGTCTTGTGCCCGTAGAACGGTTCGGGCAATACGTGGTAGTTCACCCAGTAGACAACGGCGAAGGCGATGGTGAAGTAGAAGCCATACAGCCACCACCTGGGCAGGGCATTGTCGAATTCACGGATGCCGTCCACCTCGTGGTTCAGCAGCTTGTCGCGGTTCGGGTCGCTCACTTGAGATCTCCTGTCGACGAAGAGGAAGGGGTGTCGAGCGGCAGTTCCGAGAACGTCGCCACCCGCCGGCGGTCGAGGCGGACCGCGTAGAACACCACGGCCGCAAACGACACGACAAACAACCCAAGGGAAATGATCGGGAACACTTCAATCCCGACGATGGAGCGGAGGATTTCCTTGTACATCACCGGCCTCCTTCCGCAGGCGTGGCAAACAGCGCCGCCGTGTTGGTGCCCTTGATGTCCGTGCCCAGCCGCTGCAGGTAGGCGATGAGCGCGACAATTTCGCGATCCGGCGTGATGTCGAGGTTCGACGCCTTCAGGCCGTCCACGACCTTCTGGGCCTGCGCCTGCAGATCGGAAACCGCCTGGGTCTCGTAGCCGTCGGGGTAGGGCACGCCGAGTTTACGCAGCGTGATGATCTTGCCCTCGGTGTGCGAGACGGCAAGCGCCTGCGTGTACAGCCAGGGGTAGGCCGGCATGATCGATTCAGGAGACGTCGATCGCGGTTCACGCATGTGCATGAAGTGCCAGGAGTCCGGATACTTGCCGCCCACGCGGTGCAGGTCCGGACCTGTGCGCTTGGAGCCCCACAGGAACGGGTGGTCATACACGAACTCGCCGGGCTTCGAGTATTCGCCGTAGCGCTCGGTCTCTGCGCGCATCGGACGCACCATCTGTGAGTGGCAGGTATTGCAGCCTTCACGGATGTAGAGGTCGCGACCTTCGATTTCAAGCGGCGTGTACGGCCGCACCGAGGCGATGGTCGGGATGTTCGACTTGATCAGCGCGGTCGGCACGTATTCGACGACGCCGCCGATGAACACTGCGACGAAGATCAGCACCGAGAACTGCACGGGCTTGGCCTCGATCGCGCGATGCCACGCGGTGCGCCCGGTCTCGGCCGGGGCCAGCGCCGGCGCCTGCGCGGCTTCGTCCGCCGTCAGTCGTCCAGACGCTGCCGTCTTGTAGAGATTGAAGACGGCGACGATCGCGCCGACCAGGAACAGCGTGCCGCCAAACGCGCGCAGCGCATACATCGGCACGATGCGGAGCACGGTCTCGAGGAAGTTCGGGTACCGCAGGAGACCCTGGTCGGTGAAGTCGCGCCACATGAGGCTCTGCGTGATGCCGCCGATGTAGAGCGGAATCGCGTAGAACAGGATGCCGGTCGTCGCCAGCCAGAAGTGCGTGTTTGCCAGTTTCACCGAGTGCAGCTTCGTGTTGTAGATCCGCGGCACGATGTAATAGAGCATCGCGAACGCCAGGCCGCCGTTCCACGCCAGCGCGCCCACATGCACGTGCGCGATGATGTAGTCCGTGTAGTGCGTGAGCGCGTTCACGCTCTTGAGCGACATCATCGGGCCTTCAAACGTCGACATGCCGTACGCGGTGGTGCCGACGACGAGGAACTTCAGAACCGGATCTTCACGCACGCGATCCCACGCGCCGCGCAAGGTCAGCAGGCCGTTCACCATGCCGCCCCAGGAGGGCGCAATCAGCATGATTGAGAACACCGAGCCGAGCGACTGCGCCCAATCAGGCAGCGCCGTGTACAGCAGGTGGTGCGGGCCGGCCCAGATGTACAGGAAGATCAGCGACCAGAAGTGCACGATCGACAGCCGGTAGGAGAACACCGGCCGGTTGGCGGCCTTCGGGATGAAGTAGTACATGACGCCCAGGAACGGCGTCGTCAGGAAAAATGCCACCGCGTTGTGGCCGTACCACCATTGCACCAGCGCGTCCTGGACGCCTGCGTAGAACGAGTAGCTCTTGAGCAGGCTGACGGGCAGCTCGAAGGAGTTGACCACGTGCAGCAACGCCACCGTGATGAATGTCGCAAGGTAGAACCAGATGGCGACATACATGTGGCGCTCGCGGCGCTTCATGATCGTGCCGATCATGTTGATGCCGAACGTCACCCACACGAGCGTGATGGCGATGTCGATCGGCCACTCGAGTTCCGCGTATTCCTTGCTCGTGGTGAAGCCCAGCGGCAGCGTGAGCGCGGCCGACACGATGATGAGTTGCCAGCCCCAGAAGTGCAGGTTGCTCAACGTGTCGTTGAACATGCGCGCCTTGCACAGGCGCTGCAGCGAGTAATACACGCCGACAAAGATGGCGTTGCCCGCGAACGCGAAGATCGCCGCATTGGTGTGCAGCGGCCGCAGTCGTCCGTATGACAACTCGGGAATGAACCCGAGGAAGTCGGGGAAGACGAGCTTGAGGGCGACAATCAAGCCAACCAGAAACGCGACGACACCCCACACGGCCGTCGCCGTGATGAAGCGCGCAACGATCTGGTTGTCGTAGGCGAACGTATCTATGACCGGTGTTCGGCCGGCCGTGCTGTCAGACGTGGACATCGGTAGGGTCCTCAGGACGGGAAACGGCGGGCGCATCATCGAGCAGGACGCGGACCGCCGGTGTGGTCGTGTCATCGAACTGGCCGCCGCGTACGGCCCAGACGAAAGCAATCAGGAAGCCGCCGGCGACAACGCCGCCGGCAGCAATGAGCAGAGCAATGACGCTCATCGCGTCACCTCCAGGGGCGGCGTGCGCCGCATCAGGCCGACACTCAGGCCGACAATCGTGAGAGAACTGACCGGCATCAGGATGGCCGTGGCCAGCGGCGTGAGGTGCCCGGTCAGCGCCAGGCTCAGGCCGACCAGGTTGTAGGCGAGCGAAATCGCAAAGCAGAGGACGATGACCCGACGTGCGCGATGGGCGTAGTCAACGACACGCCCCAGATCCGCAAGCCGTCCGCCGCCGATCACCGCGTCACATGCCGGCACCAGGCAGGCGGTGTCGTCGGACACCGCAATGCCGATGTCGGCCGCGGCCAGCGCGCCGGCATCGTTGAGGCCGTCGCCGACCATCAGCACCCGTTCCTGTTTGCGGCGCAGCTCGCGCACGGCTGCCAGCTTGTCGTTGGGTGAGAGCCGGAACCGCATCTGGCTGCCGAAGATCGACGACCAACGCCCCGCTTCCAGCGGATGGTCGCCCGACAGCAGCCACAGAGAGAGGCGGGAGGACAGTGCCTGCAGAGCGTCCGCCATGCCCACGCGTTCAACGGTGGAAAGTTGGATGGGGACCGGAGTGGTGCCGTCGACCCAGGCCCACACAGTGGCCGAGCCGAGCGCGACGGGACGTCCGGACACGCGTGCGATGAATGGCGCAGATCCAAGGGCGACGCGACGCCCGTCGACGACACCTTCGAGGCCTTCACCCGTGTACTCGCGGACGTGCGAGACGCCACCCTCGTCGCTCTGACCCTCCGCAACCGCGCGGCTGACCGGGTGGATGGACTGCAGTGCCAGTCGCTGCACGAGCGCGCGATGGGCGGGCGACAAGGCGTCCAGGTCCCGCACCGAGGCGCGCGACCCGGTCGTGAGGGTGCCGGTCTTGTCGAAGACGGCCGCGGTCACCCGGCTCAGGTCGAGGATGACGGCCGGGTTCTTCACATACACGCCGGCTCGGCCCAGCACGCCCATGGCCGTGCCGAGTGTGAGCGGCGCTGCCAGGGTGAACGCACACGGGCACGCAATGATCAGGACGGCGGTGGCCACCGTGACCGACATGTTGACGTTGGGCCACCAGTAGAAGGCGCCGGCTGCGGCGAGAAAGAGCGCGCTGACGGTGAAGGCGCGCCCGAACCGCACCAGGATGGTGTCGAGCCAGTGGGCCTTCGGCGTGCTGAAGACGGGGTCGGTCCACAGACGGGCCAGGTGACTGTGCGCCGTCGCGCGCGCAACCGTCATCGCCAATGTGCCGCCAACGACGCGGCCACCAGCCTGGATGATGGAACCGGCCGTGACACTGACGGGATGTTGTTCGCCGGTGACGAAAGCGTAGTCAATCAGGCCAGACTCGTCGGTGAGCACGGCATCAGCGGGAACGACTTCGTGAGCGCGGAGCACGATCTGGTCGCCCGGCGCGAGCGTCTCAATCGGGACCAGTTCGGTGCCGCCTTCGGTGACCTTGCGGATTGAGAGGGGGAGGAACGAGCGCGCGGTGCGTTCAAACGACACCGAGTCAAACGCCTTCTGCTGAAAGAGTTTGCCGATCAGGAGGAAGAACACCAGGCCCGCAAACGAATCGAGGAAGCCTTCGCCGGTGCGTCCGGCGATCTCATACACGCTGCGGCCAAACAGTGCGGCCAGGCCGATCGCGATGGGCACATCGAGGGTGATGGCGCGGGCTCGCAGGGCGCGGAACGCGGACGTGAAGTAGTCGGCCGCCGAGTACAGCAGCACCGGCAGCGCGAAGGCCACGTTCAGCGTGTCGAAGAGGCGCTGGAACTCCGGTTCGAGCGGACCGCCGTTGACGTAGCGCGGGATGCTGAACAGCATCATGTTGCCGAACGCGAAGCCGGCAACCCCCAGCTGCAGATACAGACGCCGCCTGACGGCAGGGACACGGTTGGTGACCGGCTCGGCGTCAACAACGGGCTCGTATCCGAGCGCCGCCAGTTGTTCGGCGATGCGTCGGAGTGTCGTCTTCTCCGGCAGGAACTCCACCGTGACCGTGCGGTGCAGCAGGCTCGCGTCAACCCTCCGGACGCCCGGTTCGACCTTCCACAACTGTTCCAGCAGCCAGAGGCATGAGGCGCAGTGGAGTGTCGGGGTCTGCAGCGTGACGCGGGCGATGTCGCCGCTCTGATGGATCAGCCGAGCGGCGACCATCGGATCGTCGAATGCCGCGAACCGGCCGGGATCGCGTTGACCGGCCTCGCGCTGCGACAGGCCGGCGCCACCGGCATAAAAGCCTGTGAGGCCGTGACTGTCGAGGAGCCGGTAGACCGATTCACATCCCGCGCAACAGAAGACGTGTCCCTCGTGTTCCCGTTGCTGCGCGCCGCAGGGATCCCCACAGTGACGACAGGTGGCCGTCGCGGCAGCAGTGGGAACGGAGAGAGTGGCTGAGGCAGTCGTCATGCGCGCACGACAGGCGTGCGCGGCCTCTTAAGGCAAGACTGCTGCCAGCCTATTTGCGCCTGAAACGTGCAAGCTGCCGGGATTCCGGCGGATGTTGCTTCCGGATATCCGGCAGTGTCTCGCGGCCACGCCGGGAATCCGGCACAACCGCGGGCGAAGTGTCCGACTGGAGTCGTTGAGATCCGGCACGATCCCTGCACTGCTGCAGACCGGCGGCACTTCTGCCGCCCGGATTGGAGTGAGTGCAGTGAAGAAGAGATGGACGTCGACAGTCGTGATGATCGCCGCATTGGCCGTACCGGTGATGTTGTCCGCACAGGCCAAGCCGCCCGCTCCTGCCAGAGCCGCTTGAGCAGCTGGATCTGGCCCGTGTGATACGC
>CBINOO010000043.1:0-29576 GCA_966252305.1 uncultured Acidimicrobiia bacterium | reverse complement strand
CGTCGTCCACGGCGCCTGAGCCTGGAATGCCACAGCCAGTCTCACGAAGCCGGGCGGATTCTGCGTCGTGGGCTGATAGATGGCGCCTACACCGTCCCGCTCGCGCAGGCTGTTCTGCCGAATGGGATTCACGACGCCGACGACCGTGACTGCGTCAGAGTCGGGACCGCGTCTCGATCCGAACCAGAACCGCTGGTTGAGCGCGCCATCCGGCCAGTAGCGGCGCGCGAGATCCTGATCGACGACGGCCACCCTTGGGGCGCGCAACGTATCTGACGGCATCAGGCCCCGGCCTTCTACGACGTGGATGCCCATGGCGTCGAAGTACCCGGGACTGACGATCGAGTTGTAGGGGACACTCAACGTCTCGCCAGGCGAGGCGACGCCCTTTTCGGGGAACAGCGCTGCCCGGCCGTCGCCCCCGGAGAAAGGCAACTGGCTGGCGAAGGCCGCTCGGCGGACGTGGGGCAACGTTTCGATCGCATCGACGATGCGTGTCATCGCTTCGACGCGTGACGGTGCCGACGAGTATCGCGAGCCCGGCAGGATGAGCGCCGCC
Organism: uncultured Acidimicrobiia bacterium; assembly: GCA_966252305.1. Classification (GTDB taxonomy): domain Bacteria; phylum Acidobacteriota; class Vicinamibacteria; order Vicinamibacterales; family SCN-69-37; genus SYFT01. The sequence continues at coordinate 29,017 of CBINOO010000043.1, read as the reverse complement.
ACCGACACCTGGTCCGGACTGAAGCCGGGATCCACCGCCATCAGGTGTCGCAAGCTCGACGCCAGCAGAGTCGCGATCACCACCAGCGTCATGGCGAACGCGATCTGACCGCTGACCAGCAGGCGCTGCGGCCAGGAGACGATGGCCGTTGCCGTGCGGGACCCGCCTGCGCCGAGATGGTCGGTCCTGCGCAAGGTTGCGATCGCAGGAATCAGTCCCCCGATGAGCGCGGCCACTGCTGCGACGAGCAGGCTCCAGGCCCATGTCTGGGTATCAACGACCACGTCGCCAACGCGTGGTATCTCGTAGACCTCAAACGCCTCGAGCAGTCGCAGCGCCGCGTGGGTGCCGGTGATGCCGAGGAGCCCGCCAACGGCGGCCAGCAGACTGCTTTCGACAAAAAACTGCCGCGCCAGCCGCGACCGGCTTGCCCCCAGCGTGAGGCGCAAGCGCACCTCCGGCGCGCGTGTCCGCGCGCGCAACAGGAGCAGGCTCACCACGTTGCCGATGCCGATCGCGACGACGAGCAGGGCCCCGGCCCAGAGCAGTGTCAGCGGTTCCTTGATGTCGCGGATGAGGTCGTCGAGCATCGGCCGCACGACAGTGGTGTACCCGCTCGACGCAATCATCGTGTGCAGCTCAGCGGGGTACGTCTCGAGCATCGCGGCGTTGATGCGATTGACCTCCTGCTGGGCCATGTCGACGCTGGCCCCAGGGGCCAGGCGGCCAACCATGTCGAATTCATCGGTGTGCCGGCGCCGGGCGTCGGCGGAACTGCCATCGAAGAACAGCGGCGTGTACACCTGCGCGTCCCATGTTGGAAACCGGAAACCCGCCGGCAGGATGCCTACCACCGTGAACCGTGTGCCGTCGAGATCGATGGGCGAGTTGATGATGTCGGTGCGGCCCCCGAAGACGGATGTCCACAACGCGTGGCCGATGACGACGGGTTGGCTTCCACGATCGGCATCGGTGAAGACGCGGCCGTGTTCGGGGACCACACCGAGCAGCGGGAAAAACGAAGGCGTGACACGGAGCGCAAACGTGTGGCGGTTTCCCTCGGTGGTGCCAACGGTGTTTGACTCCTGTCGATACAACGCCAGGTCGACCAGTGTGGTCGCCCGTTCGCGACGGTCGAGCCACTCCGGCACGCTGGTGCCGGCTCTCGGCATGTCGAGGCGGGGATAGCTGTTGTAGAGCCGCACCAGACGATCGGGTTCCGGCCAGGGCAGCGGTGCCCACAACACGTGGGCGATGACCGTGAACGCCGCGGCGCTGAACGCCACGCAGGTCGCGATCGTGACGATGATGGTGGCCGAGGTGATGGGGTGGCGCTGCAGGTGCCGACCTGCCTGTGCGACATCACGCGGCAGACCGTGGGTGACGGTGTGCATCGCCCGGATGCCAATACTCGGCTGGCGCGAGGCTCGCCGGCTCGACAGGATTGAGGCGATCGTCTGCTGCCAGAACCACAGCCGCGCCCCGGCTCTATTTCGCGTGGCGCGCTCGGCAAAACCTTCGGTCAGGTCCCCCGCGATGGCTTCGGCGGCGTCGCGGTCGACACACCAGGTCAGGAGGCGGAGAGCGGTTCGAGGTGGCGTAATCCCCACAATGTGAGGATTATACGGGATGACCGCTGGGCCGGTTCCTGCGGCGTGCGGTGTCTCCTGTGCCACGTGCGGGACCGAAAGCCGCGGTTCCGGCAACGGTGTTGCATGCGTACCGGCATGCGACTCCTCATCACCAACGACGACGGCGTACACAGCCCCGGGTTAGCGGCGCTGGCGGAAGTGGCGGCGGAGTTCGGCGAGGTGCATGTCGTGGCGCCGGACGTCGAACAGTCCTCCATGAGCCACGCGATCACCGCTTCACGACCCCTGCTGTACCGGAGGGCCCGGGTGGCGAATCTTGGCGCCTATCGGGTGAACGGAACCCCTGCCGACTGTGTGGCACTGGGTACCGATCGTTGGTCACCGGTGGACGTCGTGTTGTCGGGCACCAACCTCGGCTTCAACATCGGCAACGCCATCTGGCATTCAGGCACGCTGGCGGCCGCCAAGCAGGCAGCGTTGCTTGGTGTGCGCGGGATTGCCGTGTCGTGCCCGGGCGAAGACGTGGACTTCGCCGCCATCAGGCCCTGGGTGCAGCGCGCGCTTGAGTGCGTGCTCGTGGACACGTCGTTGCGGCTGGTGAATATCAATGTGCCGCGCGAACCGCGGGGCATGATCTGGACGCACGTGTCGGTGCGCCTGTACGACGGCCACATCGTGCCGATGAAGGACCCGTACGACCGTGAGGTCTTCTGGTACGCCGTCAAGCCCGTCGTGGAAACCGAAGCCGGCACCGACCGATGGTCCGTGGAGCGGAACTGGGTGTCGCTATCGCCGCTTCGCCTCGATCTCACCGACGGCGACGGCCTCCGGCGCGCGCGAGCAAACGCGCCGCTCGATGACGCGAAGGCACGGGAAGAGGCAGACAGCCCGGCGCCTGAGTCCGCGGTCAAACAGGTGCATCGAGACGAAGCGCAGCCGGCCGGGGGGCCGGCGCGACCGCAGTAAGTGGTGACTAGTCCGTCCGCAGCGCGGAGATCGGATCGACCCGCAGCGCCCGCCTGGCCGGCACGATCGAGGCCACGAGGCAGATGGCGAATACCCCCACCACGTACGCCACGAAGCCGGCGGCGAACCCCGACGTGACGACGATGGGCAGGGGCAGGAGGAGCGACAGCATGCCTCCGAGCACTGACCCGGTGGCCGCCTGGATGAGTGGCCTGCGCAGGATCGTCAACACGACGCGCAGCCCGGTGGAGCCAAGTGCGATTCGGATGCCGATCTCCCGCGTGCGACGGGAGACGGCAAATGACATCACCGCATACAGCCCCGACAACGCCAGCATGAACCCGATGGCGCCGGCGACACTCAGCACCCTCAGCACATAACGCAGCGCCTTGACGCTGTTGATGGGGAGGACACTGAGCGGCTGCACGTCGCCAAGGCGCAAGGACGGGTCAGCGTTCCGCGCGATGACCCGCAACGCATTGCTGGCGGTCCCGATGTCGCCGTTGACGCGTGCGATCACGGCAGCGGTGTTGAGGGTGTTGAGTGTGAGTGGCCGGTACACACCCGCGGTCTTGGGGTCTGGCTCGATGGACATGCCCAGGTCACGAACCACACCGACGATCTCGAACCACGTGGGCTCAGCTCCGGTGGGCGGAACCTGACCGCCGTTGGATGCGGCTGTGAAGTGCAGGCGTCGGCCAATTGCGTTGCGCCCGCCGAGCACCTTCTCTACGAACGACTGATTGACGATCGCCACCTGCGGCGGCCCGGCGTAGTCGCCGGGCGCAAAGAGACGGCCCGCGAGGGGCTCAGCCGCAAAGGCCGCAAAGTAATCCGCCGCGACCGCCGCGGAGCTGACCAGGTGGCCGCTGCCATTGTCCGTCGGGACGGCTGTGTCGCCCTCGACGGTCACCGCATAGTGCCCGTTCCACGTGAACGGGAGTTTGTCGGCGATGGTCAGGGCACCCACGCCTGGTGTCGCCCCCAGTTCCTCGCGCACACGCTGGACCAGTGATGCAAAACGATCGCTCGACATGGCGCTGTCGCGGCTGAGAGTCGCCGTCAGGTAGCGCTCCGCCGGAACGCCAATCTGCTGGTTCTCGGTTCGTTGAACCTGTCCAGCGAGGAAATACATGACCACCGGAAACACCATCGTCACCGCGATCTGGCCCACGATGGCCACTGTCCAGACGCCGCCGAACGAGAACCCACCGCCGCCGGCTGTACTTGAGCGGAGCCTGGACGAAAGAGCGCGCGTCATCTTCAAGGCCGGCAGGATCCCCGTGACAGCCGCGGCCAGCACCGAGAGTCCGATGCCGTACGCGATCGACACGAGCGGCAGCGTGGGCGTGATCCAGAACGCCAGTGGTTTGCCACCGTTGGCGACCACTGAGAACGTCCCGACACCCCACTCCATCACCTGCTGTGCGAGCAGCAGGCCTGCGGCGCCCGCGACCGCGCTCAGCACGATGGCCTCCGCGAGGAACTGTGCCACGAGTCGCCCCCGACTCGCGCCAAGGGCGGTGCGGACGAGGACCTCGGACTCGCGGGTGGTGGCTCTGGCAAACATGAGGAGCGCGACGTTGCCGCTGACCAGGAGCACCAGGAGCGCGACGAACCCGTTCATCGACGCCATCAGCATCCGCTCTTCGGGATCGTTGACTTCCGCCTCCATGGGCGACCGGACCGTCGCCCTGACCTCTGGCGCGCTGATGGCCGCCAGTTCAGCGTTTGCCCGGTCGTAGTCCTCGCCGGGCTTGAGTCGTGCCCAAATCAGCATCGACGTTCCGGTGCGCGACGCGAGGGACGCGTCGATCTTCAGCGGCTGCCAAACCTCGTGCACGGACGGGAAGCGGAAGGTCGCCGGCATGATGCCCACGACCGAGGTGGGAACATCACTGACGATCAGACGCTTGCCGATGATGCCGGGATCGGCGCCGAACCGTTCGCGCCACAGTCGTTCGCCCAGCACCATCACGGCGGGCGCGGCCGGGCTCGCATCGGCCTCGGTGAGCGCGCGGCCCGCGAGGGGCGCCACTCTGACCATGTCGAACATCGAGGCCGTCGTCTCCGCGACCAGCACGGGCTCTACGATCCCGTCACCCATCGTCAGGTTTCGGGCCAGCAGGCGACCGGCGGCGAAGTCGGTGAGGGTGGTCGAGGCCTCACGCAGGTGGAGATAGTCCGAGGTGAACGACAGCTCCTCGCGGTTCTCGGCGATGTTGCGCAAGGCGACCTGGACGATGTCGTCGCCGTCGGGCAGCGGCATCCTGGGCCACAGGAAGAGCGAGATGAAGGCGAACGCGGCAGCGCCGAGCGCGATGGCCGCGGAGAGCGACACCGTGCTGATGACGGTGAGCACGGGGTACCGCACGAGCATCCGCATGCCCAACTTCAGGTCGAGGAGTGAGATCGACCAGCGGGGTATCCGGCCGTGCCGTCGCATGAGCATCCACGCGACATCCAGTGCTTCCAGCGTCGTCAGCAGGGTAGCGAGCAGCGAGCCTCGTCGAGTCACGCGTGCGCGATGTGCTTCTTCCAGGTCGCCGACGAGTACGTCGGCCTCCTGAGGCCGGGCCAGTCGTCGCAGCAGGCGCACCGTCCATCCCGGCGGGTTCATATCTTCACTCCCCGTGTCATGGCGTTGATGGCCGACATCGTGGCGCGGACGGCAGCAGTGCCTTCGCGAGTGGCCGTGACCAACCGGCGTGGTTTGCCGCCTCGTTCCGGCCGCGCCTCCCCGAGGGCGGTGCTGAGCAAGCCTTTTTCCTCGAGTCGCTGCAACGTCATGTAGACGTTTGCGCGCCGGACGGGCCGGCCCGTGCGTTCGGTAATGTCGGCGGCGATCGACACCGCATGCGCTTCGTCGCTGCCGAGACGGATGGCGGCGACCATGACGAGGAGTTCGAATTCGGCCAGTGTCGGTGCCGGCGATATTTTAGTCACATTGTGACCATATTCCGAACGCCGATCGAATTGCAAGCGGTGCTGAGGGGCAGCACGGAGTTGTGGGGCAGCCCTTCAGTGCTGCCAGGATCCCCTGTCTGCGCGAGTCAGGGTGATGACGACGTCGTCGAGCGATCGGTTGAGTTCGATGACCTGGCCCGCGATGTCACGGCCCTCACTCACGATTGAGAGGACACGCCATGGAGCGCCGACATTGACCGAGAACTCGTACGGGCCCGGCAGGGCAGGCCCCAGCACGAAGGTGCCATCGGCAAACGTGGCCGCTTGTGGCAACGTCGCCTGTTGACCGGATCGAGGCTGCAGCGAGACTCGGATGCCCCCCTGTACGGGCTTCGGATCTCCCTCACTGCCGGGTGTCACGAACACCATGCGGCCCCGGACAACGAGCGGTTCGTTGAGCGCGACCGACAGGTCCTCCACATCGCCTGTCGTTGTGTCGACCTCGGCCTTCGCCCAGTACTGGAGCTCGGGGCGCATGGCGGACGCGGTTCTGACCTTCGGTTCGACCAGGACGGTCACCTCGAGGTCATAGCGGCCGGGCGGCACGCCGAGGAACGAGAAGCGGCCGTTCACATCAGTGACGGTGAGTGCCGCATCGCCGACCGGGCCGCGACCGATGTGGTCAGCGCCCTCGGCGATCAGCCGCAGGCCCACCTCGGCGGTGCTGCCAAAAGGGCCCTTCAGGGTACCGGAGACGCGCGTGCCGGGCCGCTTCCGAACCGTGATGGTGACGCCGGTCAGTTGTTGTCCCACTTGCACCGTGTGCTTGACGGCCTCGGCAAACGACGTCACCCCCGGCGCGTACGTCGACGCCGTCGTGATGACACGTCCGTCGAGCACGTCGACTCGGCTCGGCCGACGCGCACCATCTTCAACGACCACCAGAAAGTCGCCGAGCGTGACGCCGGGTGCCGAGAAGATCACGCGTGGCAACTGCAACTCTGCCAGGCGGCGGTCCATGCTCGCGACGTCGGCGGAGGACAGCGCCTTCCCGCGCTCGATGAGCGACATGGGCATCGTGGTCACGCGAAAATCCAGGCCGACGACGTAATTCCCCTGGGGCACGTGCGTGAAACGAAAAACACCGTGGCGGTTGGTCGCCGCGCGTGCGAGCTCGGGGAGGGCTAGAGGGCCGAAGCCTTTCCTTTCGCGGTAGAGCACGACGGCCTGATCTGCCTGCGGCTGGCCGGCGTCATCAACTACCGTACCTTCAAGTGCTCCCAGCCGTGACATGGGGAACGTCTCGTTCGCGACAGGAGCCGTATCTGTGACCTGCATCGACCGCCGGCTGACACCTGGCACAAACGCGTCGGCGTCGCCATACCCGTCGCGCATGATCTCGACGACGTAATTGCCGTACGGGACACCGGATACGACAAACGCGCCTTCGGAATCCGTTGCGAACACGCGGCCGTACGGCGTGAACTCGAACGAAGATCCGCCTGTCTGCGGTCCCAGCAATCGCACCACGACACGCGAGTCCGGCAGGGGAGCGCCGCTCTCGCGGTCGATGGCTTTGCCCGTGAGCGACGCAGGCCCAGTGGGTATCGGCTGGACGACAGGCGTAGGCGACTGCCGGGCGACGATACCGTCAGTCGGGAATTGTCCGGCGGTCGCCGCAGGCAGAAGTAGCAATGCCAGCGCGAGGGCTCTCGCCTTCACCTACTTCACTCCGACGTCTTCGACGACCCAGCCGCTGTCTGACTTGCGCAGGCGAGCCGTGGCCTCTTTCGGGGGTGGGGCCGTGTAGCCAATTGCCGCGCCCATCTTTGTCGGCGCCCATCGCCATGTGTATTTGACGGCGACGACCGCGCCGCGTTCAGTGCGGATGTCCGTGACTTCCACCACTTCACGCGTCGCAATGTCGATCGGCGTGTCGAACTGGACGCCTGCCGCGGTGCCTTCCGGGGTCAGGGTGGTGCGCACAACGGCAAGGCGAATCTGATTGCCTGTGTACCCGCTCGTCTTCGATTGCGCGTGCACGCCATCACACGATGGATCCGGGGACCGGCCGTCTGGATCGAAGCGGAACTCCTTGAGTTCGACGCGGACAACGCGTGCCTTGGTGGCGTCAAGCAGCGGATCCTTGTCGCTCAGGTTCTGGAACATCTCGACGAAGTCAACCTGGCCCATGCCGGCGAAGGAGAAGTCCGGATTCGCCGTCATGCAGTAGGTCGAGTTCGGCAGCGTCCGCGTGAGCGGCGTGCTCACCGCCGTCGACAGCGCCGCGCTGGCTTCCTGATTTGTCGGCACGGTTGGACCACAGGCCGCCACCAACAGCGAGGTTCCGACGAGGGTGAGGAGCAGTGGGGGGCGACTGGTCATGGCGTTATTAATCCTATACATCGAGCCAGTGCGCCAGGGCCGTGGACACGGCAGTGAGTTCAGCGTCGCTGGAACGGCCGACGGTGCGCGTGATCGCGCTCCTTGGAACCGTCACGATCTTGTCCACCATCACCTGTGATGGCCGCTCCAACCCGGTCCTGCTGCCGGCGGCGACAGTGATGCGAAACAGATCGGCATCGATGACGTCTGAGGTAATCGGGCAGATGGTGACGCTGGCATGGGTGGCGTTAAACGCATCCGCCTGAACGACCAGCGCGGGACGCGGTTTTCCCGTGTACGCCCCACGCGCCGAGACGACCACGACGTCTCCGCGTTTCACTTCCAGCCCCGGTCGTCAGCCACCGACTCGATGAAGGCCAGCGTCTCGGGGTCAGCGTCCTGCCGACTGGCCAGCAGTGACTGCCGTCGGGCCTCCGCGGCGGGGTCGTCATCCTGCTCGCGCAGTGCTGCCTCCAGAATGGTGCGTGCGGCCTCGCTCCGGCTCTGTCGACGGCGGCGCGCCGCAGCCGTCAGCCGGCGGTCCAGCGCTCTGGGCACTCGGATCGTCAGGACCGCACTGGCGGCCTTGGAAGATGGCATGGTGTATACAGTATACGCCACGACCTGACGGACCCGATGGACCCGATGGACCCGATGGACCCGATGGACCTGACGGACCCGATGGACCTGTCGGACCCGATGGACCCGATGGACCCGACCGGTGTCTAACGCCTCCGGGAGTCTCCGTGTATGTCTCGACTGGTCACCTTCCTTGTCGTTGTGTACGGAACCGGGCTGTTTGGCCAAACGCAGACAGTGCCGACGCCCGGCGCCATCAGCGGCGTGGTCGTTGATGCGGCAACGGGCGCGCCGCTTTCTGACGCGTACGTGCAGTTGCAGCGACTGTTCGGCGGCACGGGCGCACCGCTGCCGCGCAAGGTGACGGACGCCAAGGGACGATTCATCTTTGCTCCCGTCGCCGGCGCCGACGGGTACCTGCTGACAGTCACACGTGCCGGGTACCTCGACGGCGGGTTTCACCGAGGGCCCGCCGACGAGGCAGGCGCGCTCTTCTCGCTGCAGGATGGCCAGTGGCGCAACGACCTGACCATCCGCCTCTGGAAGACGGCATCCATCTCCGGAACGGTGGTCGACGATGGCGGTCGGCCGTTGGTGGACGTCATGGTGCACCTCGCGCAGCGGGCGCGCGCAGGTGTTGCCGACCGTTGGATCCAGATGGATACAGCCACCAGTGATGACCGGGGCGCCTACCGCTTCGGGCAATTGCCGCCTGGTGACTACGTGGTGCACGCGCAACCGCTGCACGTCACCCTTCCGAAAGACGCGACCGCCATCGGCAGTCGTCGCGCGGGCGCCGGCGTCATGCGGGCTGCCGACGGCACCGGTGCGGTGTTGCATGGTCCGGTGCCGCCCCGCACCGACGGGCGCGCCTATGTCGGCAGTTTCCATGCTGTTGGACCAGGCGTCGAGCAGGCCACGGTCCTCACGCTTGAGCCCGGCGACGAACGAATGGGCGTGGATATCCAGATGCCGCTGCGCGCGACCGTCGCGGTGACGGGCCGGGTGCTGGGACCGCCGCAGGCCATCGCCGGCTTGCCCCTTCGCCTCCTCCCCTCGGGCGCCACGGCCGCCGTGCCGTCAACCGATGCGGCGCTGACCCAGACTGACGTGACAGGTGCCTTTACGTTTGCGCAGGTCCCGGAAGGCGACTACGTGCTCGTGGCCGGACGCACCATCTCCCGACTCACGAATTCGAACGTCGTCTCAACGACGCGGTGGCCGCCGGCTGACGTGATGACGTTCACAAGCACGAGTCTGCAGGCGCTGGGCAACGGGCTGCGTGCCACGACGTACGGTGTGGCTGGACCTGACGCCACCGCGGAGATGCCGGTCTCAGTGGGGAAGTCACCGGTCACCGACCTGGTGGTGCCGCTCACGCCATCAGTCAGCATCTCCGGGGAATTTCGATTCAGTGCGGATGAGGCTCCGCAAGGTGGAGTGCTGACAGGCGCGCAGTTTGTCCCCATCGATGGACCCGCCGGGCAGGCATCGATTCGAGGCCGCACGCAACGGCTGGAGGGACCGCCGACCGGACCAGTACCGTTCACCATCGACAACGTGCGGGCCGGCCGATATCTTCTCGCCACGGCGTTCATGGCCGGCGCCGGCGTCCGCGCTGCGGAGTGGAGAGGCCGCAACCTGTTCGAAGTTCCGCTCGAGGTAGAGGCCGGGATGCCCGTGAGTGGCGTGGTCATCACATTGGGCCGTCTCGACAACGTCGTCAGCGGCGTGGTGGCGACGTCCGGATCGCCTGCCGATCTTGCTGTGATTGTGTTTCCAGAGTCACAGACATTGTGGCCACATGCGTCGACCCAGCTTCCGCAGTTTCAGACCGCGTTTGTCGGACGCGCCGGCTCGTGGCAGATCCGGAACCTGTTGCCGGGACGATATCTCGCGGCGGTCGTGCCGGTGGAGGAACGGAAGGCGATCTTCCGTCCCGGCTCACTGCAGGAACTGTCCGCTGCAGCCACGCGTTTCGTGGTGGATGTCGGTGCCCAGGTCTCCGTGTCGCTGACGTACCGAGGTGAGCGATGAAGCCGTTCGTGTTTGCTCTCGCCCTATTGGTCGGACAGGTGCAGGCACCACCACCACCACCACCACCGCCACCGCCCCCGCCTCCGATGCCCGCCCCGCCACGCGCAGCCGTTCCGGCGCTGCTGCCGGCTGGCCGTGCCGCGATTGCAGGCAGTGTGGTGTCGACCGACGACCCTCCACAGCCGGTTGCGCGTGCGATCGTGACCGTCACGTCCGAGGCGACGGGTGCGGCCGCAAGTGTGGTGACAGACGAGCAGGGCGCCTTCGTCATGGAGCGCCTTGCCGCCGGTGAGTACCACGTGACTGCGACCAAGCCGGCGTATCTCTCGATGGCGTGGCGAGCGAAACGCCCCGGACGACCAGGCACCGCAGTGGTCGTCGGTGATGCCGGGCGTGTTGACAACATCCAGATCGGCCTGCCTCGAGGCGCCGTGATTGCCGGACGACTGACACTGCCCAATGGAGTGCCACTGGCGGACACTGAAGTGCGGGCGATTCCTCTTGGCGGCAGCGCGCCTCCGCAACCATCGTCGGGGTCGCGAGTGTTCCACTCTGACGATCAAGGCAACTTCCGCATCTTCGGACTGATGCCCGGACGATACCTGGTCGCCGCGTACCCGGTTGTTGGGCGCGGAGAGTTCGAAGTCGGCAGCGCGGATGACTATGACCGCATCGCCGCGGAAGTTGCGAAGGGCATGGCGAGACCGGGCGCTCAGCAGAGCGCCGACTCGGCCGCGGTGATACCGCCGCGGCCCGTCGCGACGTACGCACCCACCTATCATCCAGGCGTCGCGGTCGCCAATTTCAGCACTCCGGTGGTCGTCGCCGCCGGTGATGAACGGCTGGGTATCGACATCGCTGTGGCGCCCGTGCGCGCGACCCAGGTGCAGGGCGTGGTGCTGGACATGAGTGGTCAGCCGACGTCGGCTGTGCAACTCGACATCACCGCGGCAGGTCCTGCGTTGCCGAGCTCCGCGGCCTTTGCCATCCGCACGCTCAGGCCGGACCAGAGCGGCGCGTTTACCTTTGCCAACGTGCCTCCAGGCGCCTATCGCGTCACGGCCCGCGCCGGAGGCATATCGCAGATCGGAACGACGGGATTGTCCATCGACTCGGCACGCAACACGCAGTGGGCGCAGGCGGACGTCCGGGTCGACGGTGAGCCCATCTCGAATCTCGTACTTCAGCTGCGTGAGGGTGAGCGTCTTGCCGGGCGTCTGCGTGTGGCCGATGGTGAAGATGCCCCCGAGTCCTGGTCAGGGGCATCGGTGGTGGTCAAGGCCGTGGCGACCACAGACGGCGGGGAAGCCGCGTCCGCTCAACGCATCAGTTCGCAGAACGAGCAACGCGCCGCAACCGTCGACGCCGATGGCACGTTTGTCGTGACCGGCCTCGTGCCCGGACTCCACGAAGCCTCGGTCATCCTGCGCAACGCGCTCACCGGGTGGCACGTCGTCGCGATCACCCGCGACGGTCGCGACCTGCGTGACGCGCCGCTGACGTTTGACGGCGGATCGATGCTCGATGTGGACATCGTGCTCAGCAGGCGCACGACCATGCTGAGTGGGCGCTTTTCCACCGAGACGGGCGCGCCGGTCATCGACTACACGCTCGTGGTCTTCCCGGAGGATCGCGCGCTCTGGCACGCCCATTCCCCACGCATCGTCAGCACGCGTCCCAGCGCCGAAGGCCGGTTCACGATCGTCGGGCTGCCACCCGGGGCCTATCGTCTCGCGGCCGTGGACGATGTGCTTGAAGAGGAATTAAAGACGTCCTCATGGCTCGAGTCGATCTATGACGCTGCCGTGCGCATCACCATGACGGCGGGGCAGGAGACGCGCCAGGACTTACGCGTGCGGTGAGTCACGGCGGCGGTTCCAACCTCCTGGGCCCGAGCGCAGGATCCTGATATCGCCGGAGCCGGGAGCCTGCCTATCCTCTCGCCATGAAGGAGACCAGTTACATCCTGATGGTCGCCGGTGGACTTTTTCTCGCCCTCGGACTTGTCGCGCAGGCGCAGTCGCCCGCGCCTACGGTCGCCGCGGCACAGGGACTGCTCAACTCCGGCAACGCCGCCAGCGCGCGGACCATGCTCGAGCAGGTACTCACGGCCACGCCAGATGACGCCCGGGCACTGCGCAGCCTGGGAGTTGTCTGTCTCAATCCTCAGGTCAAGGATCCCGATTGTGCACTGCGCGCGCTGGGACGTCTGCTGGCCCGGCAACCGGCCGATCCACAGGCGCTGCTGTTCTCGGGCATCGCCCATGCGGCCAAGGGCGAGGCGGAGGACGCGTTCCGCCTTCTGGGGCAGGCACGGGCGACACGTCGCATCGACATGACCCAGTTGCAGGTGCATCCCTTGCTGGCCCAGCTGCGTACCGATGCGCGTTTCACGGCGCTGATGCCAGGGGCGGCCGACTTCATCAACCCGTTCGTTGAGCCCGTGGCGGTCATCCGCGACTGGAGTGGAGAGGCCGCAGGTGATGGATTTGGATGGATTGCCCGTCCGATTGGGGATGTCGACAACGATGGCGCCGTCGATTTCGTGACGTCGGCGCCCACCGAGAGCAGCGGAGGCGCGAACAAGGGACGCGTGTATGTGTTTTCGTCTCGCACCGGCGCGCGGCTCTGGAGTGTGGACGGCACGCCGGGCCAATGGCTCGGTCTGGGGATCGAGGCTGCGGGTGACGTCAACGGGGACGGTGTCGGGGACGTCATTGCCTCCGCGCCAGGGGGGCCGTGGGCGAGGGTCTATGACGGGCGGAACGGCGCGGTGTTGCTGACGGTCAACGCCGGAGGGCCCAACGATGGGTTCGGTCGGCATGTGTCGGGGATTGGCGACGTGAACGGGGACAACGTGCCGGACCTGATCGTCGGTGCCCCGGGTGGGCCCAACGCTGCGCCGGATTACTCGGGCCGCGCCTACATATTCTCCGGCCGCGATGGTGCGCTGTTGCTGACGCTGAGCGGTGAACGCGCGGGGGACCGCTTCGGCTCCGCGGTGTCTGGCGCGACCGCGAATCGGCGCACCACGCTGGTCGTCGGCGCGGCCGGCGGCGGACCCACGCAGACTGGGCGCGGCTACGTCTTTCACGGCCTGACGCAGACACCGTCGTTTCTCATCGAGGGGGATCAGAGCAATCGCGCGCTGGCCGCGATGTTCGTGGGTGTGCCTGGCGACCTGGATGGCGACGGCGACCTCGATGTCTACGCCTCGGACTGGGCGGGCGCTGCGAAGGGGCCCGGCACCGGCCGTGTCTGGCTGTACTCCGGAAAAACGGGGCAGGTCCTCTACGACGTGGTCGGCGAAAACGCGGGCGATAACCTTGGGTCGACGCAAGCCACGGCGGGTGACGTCGACGGTGACGGTACTCCGGACCTGATCCTGGGCGCGTGGCAGTACGGCGCGGTCGCGCTCAGTGGGGGCCGCGCCTACCTGCACTCGGGACGCACGGGCCAGCGGCTCAAGGTCTACACGTCGCGAATTCCGGGCGACACGTTGGGCTTCGACGCGGTCGGTATCGGCGACGTTGACGGAGACGGCACGGTCGACCTGTTGATCACGGGCGGCGGGTCCGCCATCAACGGCTTCAGATCCGGCCGAGTCTTCATCATCTCCAGCGGCGTACGCCCGCGCCGCTGAGCCGGCAATGGCGCATCACAATTCGGTTCCGCGGAGCGCCGCCACGGGGTCCACACGCATCGCCCGGCGCGCAGGGACCAGGCACGCAGTCAGCGCGGCCGAGATGACCGTCAGGGCGACCGCAGCTAAGGTGGCGGGGTCCCACGGGTTGATGCCGAACAGGAGCGCGGCCATGAATCGCACGAGGTACAGTCCGACCCCCAGCCCCAGCACCAGGCCCAGTGCGGTCTGCATCAACCCCTCGCGCAGCAATGCACCGAGCACGTGGATCGGCTGGGCCCCGAGCGCGATCCGCAGACCGGTTTCCTGCACGCGGGCTATCACCATCTGCGCCATCACGCCGTAGATGCCCACGCTGGCCAGCGCCAGCGCCAGCAGCCCAAACGCCGACATCAACACCGCCTGTGCGCGCTCATTGCGCACCGACCTTGACACAACATCGTCGAGCGCCTCGATGCGTCCGACGGGGAGGCGGCGATCAAAATCCAGGATCTGTGCGCGCACCGCGGTGGCCAGTGACAGGGGGTCTCCGGTGGATTCGAGAATATACGTCAGCCCGTCCGACGCCGCCTGTGCCGCGGGCAGGTAGAGCACCGGGTTGACGGTCTCCGCCAGGCCCCAGTGTTTGACGTTGCCGGTCACTCCGATCACCGTCAGCCAGTCGTCCGTGCCCAGTCGCACGCGCGCGCCGACCGGACTGCTGCCCGGCCAGAATCGTTGCGCGGCTGCCAGGCTGACCATTGCGACAGGCATCGCTCGCGAATCATCGTGCGCGCTGAAGCCGCGGCCCTCCGCGATGGGGATATCCAAGGTCGCGAAGTATGTCGGTGTGACAACGCGGGGATGTATGCGCGTGGGCGTATCCGCCACCGGCTCTCGTCCCTCGATCGTGACCCCTCGACGCACGTCGTCGCCACTGAGTGGAAGGATGTTGGTCGCGCCGACGGATCTCACGCCAGGCACGCTCGTCAACCGGTGCTCGATTTCTGCCATCGCTGCCCGTTGCGTCTCGACGGTCGGATACGCCGCCGGGGGCAGCGACACCGTCATGGCGACGCGGCCATGCGTCGCAAAGCCAAGCGGCTGGGCCATGAGAGCACTGAAGCTGCGCACGGCCAGCGCGGCCCCCATGAGCGCCAACGCCGCGAGCGCGACTTCTCCGACAACCAGAGCCGTACGTGAACGCCCGCGCGCGCCGGACCCATTGCGACCCGCGGACTTCAGCGCGTCGTTCATGCGAGCCCCGGAGGCGTGCACCGCCGGCAACACGCCAAACAACACGCCGGTGAAGATCGAGACTGCAGCCATGAACAGGAGCACGCGCAGATCAAGCTGCAGCTGATCGATCCCGACGATTGACACCCGGGTTGGCATGACGGCCGGCAATAACCGCAGCGTCAGCATGGCCACGGCGACCGACGCGACGCCACCCGCGCACGCGAGCGCCAGACTCTCAATCAGGCTCTGAAGGAACAGCCTGCCCCGGGTCGCACCCAACGCCGTCCGGACCGCCATTTCTCGTCCTCGCGACAGGGCTCTGGAGACCAGCAGGCTCGCGACGTTGACACACGCGATGAGCAGCACGAAGCCGACCGCGGCAAACAGGACGATCAGGCTTCGTCCCGCTGTGCCGACATAGTGGTCACGCATCGGGGCTACGCCTGCGCCGTGGCCCCGATTGCTGTCCGGGTAGGCATCTTCGAGTTGCCGGCCAATCCTGGCCATGTCTTCTCTCGCGCGATCCAGACTGACACCGGGTTTCAATCGCCCGTAGACCTGCAGGAAGTGGCTGGCACGAGCGGGGGCCTCGCCCGCGCCTTCGAGCACGAGCGGAGCCCAGAGCTCCACGGTCGGATCGATGAACTGGAAGTCTTCCGGCAATACGCCTACAACCACCCAGCTCCGACCGTTCAGCGCCACCGTTCGCCCGACCACTGCAGGGTCGGCTCCGAACCGGCGTTGCCAGAGGCCATGCGACAGAACAAGCACGCGGTGCGAGCCGAACAGTTCATCCGCGGCCACAAACGTCCGCCCCCGTGCGGCGTTAGTGCCAAGCGTCTGGAAAAACGCCGAGGTGACATATCCGGCGGTGAGCTGGGTTGATTCATCCCCGCCGGTCATGGTCGCCAGTTCGGCCACATAGGCGGCCACGTGCGAGAACGATGTGTTCAGGCGCCGCCAGTCGAGGAAGTCGGCGGGGGACACCGGATTGTCGAGCACACCTTCGGCCGGACGCGTCTCCCAGATCATCGCCAGGCGATCGGGTTCCGGATACGGAAGCGCTCGCACCAGCACATGGTCCACCACGGAGAACATGGCCGCGTTGGTCCCGATGCCGAGCGCCAGCGTGACAATCGCCAGCCACGATGTCGAACGGTAGCGGCGCAGCAACCGAAACCCGTGCGCGAAGTCCTGCGAGACCACATCGAACCAACGCGGTCGACTGTCCTTCGCTCGATACGCCCGGGATTGGGCCATGATGTCCATCGTGGCATCGACCCACAGTCGAAGACACCGCAGGGGTCGCCCGGCCAGGGGGCGGCGGTAGTCACGAAACATCTGCAGCATGTCGTCAGCGCACTCGCGGCGCAGGGCGGGCGGCAACAACCACAGAAGGGCTCGATACAGCCGGCGTTCAATGCGCGTCATGAACGTTGTCTCAGCAGGTTCTGCGTACGGACGTCGGACACCAGACCCTGCAGACGGCGCGCCTCGGCGCGTGCCGCCTGCCGCCCGAGCGGTGTGAGCCGAAAATATCGACGTCGTTCGTCGTCATTCCCCTTCCGCTGGTCGGCCTCCTCGATCAGTCCATCGCAGAGCATCGCGCGCAGCGTGCGATAAAAATTCGCGGGCATGATCCGATCTCCACCGTCGGAGAGCTGGATTTCACGAACCAGACTCCAGCCGTGGCGCTCCTCTTCACTGAGCGCGACGAGCACCTGAAATACGAGGGGCTTCAGGGGAAGTAATCCGCGGGCATCGTCGACCATCGGTGCAATATAGTGTCAACGTGACACTAGTGTCAATTTGATGCGATTGTGCCGCACGGCGGCGTCGCAGACGTCCTCGTGCCATGGATGTTTCAGGATCGCCATACCCTGCATACGCCCGTGGGCTAGCGTGGCCGCATGGCCAAGAAATCGACGGCACGCACACAAACTGCATCCGCCGCATCACCCGCGCCCACCCGGCGCCGCGTTGCGACCGCCCCGAAACCACCAGCGGCTGAGCCGATCGCACTGGCCCGCATCGAGGCGCTTGAGGCCGAAGTTGCCGCACTGCGCACGCAGGCTGATCTCGTGACAGACCTGCAGCGCCGGCTCGATGCGCTGACCCGCGCGTGGGACGGTCTGGCGCTCGACATCTCCGACGAGATGGTGTGCCACGACTACGAACAGCTGAACCACGACTCCGATCAGAAGGTTCCGGAGCCGGGAGGCGTTCTGGTGGGATGGGGATTTGGCGCGATGCACGGCGACTACCGCACGTTCTGGCGTCGGCACAGCCTGCGAAAGCCGGACCTCGACGTCGACTGAGCCCGCCGCGTCCCTTCTCCGTTCGTGCGCGAAATCACGCGCGCGGATGAGGAATTTCGCTGCGCCTCTCGACTGGGATTCCTGAGTGCGCTGACTGCAGCTTGTGGCCCAACACCGGCGCTGGCGTGAGCCTTGCGTACCCAGCATGCTGGCGGTGAATTCTCGTCACCGCAGGGGGCGCGCCATGGAAGAACACGGAAACGTGCTGAAGACTGCGCTTGAGGAAATCGAGCGCCTGCTGACCACAAAAACCGTCGTCGGAGAGCCGATTCAGGTCGGGGACAACACTATCGTCCCGCTGATCGCCATCGGCTTTGGGTTTGGTGGCGGCGGGGGGACTGGTGAGGATCCGAAACATCCGGGTGCAAAGGGTGAGGGATCGGGCGCAGGCGGCGGCGCCGGCATTCGCCCGATCGCCCTGGTGATTGTGGACAAGAGCGGCGTCGCTCGTGTCGAGTCGGTCGCAACATCGACGTCAATCGTCGACAAGGTCGGTGACGCCGTCGTGCGGGCCGTGGAAGCCGCGCAGAAGGGCAAGGCCTCTGCGACGGCCTGAGCCTGGAGGACGCCGTGTGGATAGCGCTGGCCGTCGCCGGCACGATCGTCGCGCTGCTGGTGATCGCGCTCGCGATGCCGTTCGACGTGGCGCTGACTGCCGTCAAGGTTGATGGCGTCCCGCTCGACGTGCGGACCGACATTCGCTGGTTGGGGCGAACGCTCGTGGCCACGGGCCGCCGAGCGACGCCACCGCCGGCGTCTGCCAGGCGGCCCACTTCGGCCAGATCACCTGGAAGGTTTCGGTTGCGGTCGCTTGTGAGGACGCCGGGTTTCTGGCCGCGCGTGGCACGGCTGCTGTCGGACGAACTGCGGCTGACCGCGCCGCGACGGCTGTTCGTTCGCGCGCAGGTCGGCTTCGATTCACCGGCCGACACCGGGGCGTTGCTGGGATGGATGTACGCGTTGCGGGGACGATGGACATCGAGCACGTGTTCGGTGTCCGTCTCCCCCGACTTCACACGCGCGGTGTGTGAGGGTGAACTGCGCATGTTGTGGTCGCTTCGTCCAATCGTCGTCGTGCTGCCGCTGATGACGTTCGGCATCTGGATCCTTCTTCACGCGAGGGCGCGCAACGCCTGACACCGTCCGATTGTTGCAGGAAGATCACTGCCGTGCGCGCGCGGTCCGTGCCACACTGGCGGCCGTCAGTTTTCCCCTGGGAGGCCGCATGAACGTCGTGAACTGGTTTGAGATTCCCGCAACCGATTTGGCGCGCGCCAAAACCTTTTATGAAGCCGTCTTCGGCATCAGCCTGATCCACATGGACATGGAGCCGTCGTCGATGGAAATGTTTCCGAGTGAGCCGGGCGCAGCCAATGCCGGGGGCGCGCTGGTGTTGATGGACGGGTACGTGCCCTCAGCGACGGGCACCACGGTGTACTTCCAGACGGAAGACATCGAGGGGATTCTTGCGAAGGTGACCGAGGCCGGTGGCTCCGTGCTGGTACCGAAGATGCCGATCGGTGAGCACGGGTTCATCGCGCACTTCCTCGACTCGGAAGGCAACCGCGTCGCCCTGCACTCGATGCAGTAACGCATCGACGCTGAACTTACACAATGAAAGGGGCCCGGCAGCGTTCGCCGCCGGGCCCGTTTTGCAGGTCTTCAAACCTCCCACTTTGCTCCTCTTGACAATCTAGATGACGCCTCGTAGTCTCATCTTGCCAATCTAGAGGAGACCTATGAGCGATGCCAAAACAACCGGCCTCGTGCAAGGCACGCTGCATATGCTGATCCTGCGGACGCTCGCGCTGGAGCCGATGCACGGATACGGCGTGGGCGTGCGGCTGGAGCAGATGAGTCAGGGCGTGTTCAGGGTGAACGCCGGTTCCTTGTTCCCCGGATTGCGCCGGCTGGAACGCGACGGCCTGATTAAAGGGGACTGGCACGTCACGGCCAATGGGCGGCGGGCGAAATACTACGCCTTGACCACCGCCGGTCGGGCTGCGCTGCGACGGGAAACGCGCGACTGGCAGGTGCAGACAGACGCGATCACTCGCATCCTCCAGGGTACGCTGGGAGAAACGTCATGATTGCGCTTCGTCGCCTGCTGGCCGGCCTGCGCGCACTCCTGTTCTCCAGCCGGAACGACCAGGAACTTGTCGACGAGTTGCGCCAGTTCGAAGAGGCTGCGCGTCAAGCTGGTGAGGCCGCCGGTATGGACCGGGACTCCGCCCTTCGTCGCGCGCGACTGCAGACCGGCGGCATCGCCGCCACCCGTGATCTCGTGCGCGACTCCGGTTGGGAGTCGGTCGTGACCTCCATTGGGCAGGACGTGCGCCACGCATGCCGAATGATGAGAAAGGCACCGGCGTTTTCGATCGCCGCCATCGTCACGTTGGGGTTGGGCATTGGCGGAACGACGGCCGTCTTCAGCGTCGTTGATGCCCTCTACTTCCGGCCGCCGGCGGGCGTGGCGGATCCGGGATCGGTGCGTCGGGTGTACGTGGCTCGTGACTCGGGAAGTATGCGGTCCCCCGACGGCGCTGGAGGTATGTGGCCCGATGCCGACGCCATCCGAAGCCGCGGGGGGGCCTTCGCCGGTGTGGCGGCGTACACGAGGCCGCAGCCGGTCAGTCTGGGCCGAGGCGCATCGGCCCGGCGCGTCAACGTGGGCGTGGTATCTGCGGAGTTCTTCACGGTGACCGGCGCAACACCTGCGCTCGGGCGATTTCCCACTGGCGCAGATGACGCGGTGCCCGGCGCCTCACCGGTCGTGGTGATCAGCCACGGTATGTGGCATGACCAGTTCGGTGGCGACGTGGGAGTCCTCGGCCGCACATTGCTTCTGAACAACCAGGCACTGCAGGTGATTGGTGTGGCGAGCCCAGGATTCCGTGGCGTGGATCCGGATGCCATTGATGTATGGATTCCCAGTGCCATGGCCCGGCTCCTCGGGCTGGAGTCTACGGAGAATTGGCGTACACGCTCGCAGATGTCCGGCTCGACACGTCACATCGCACGTCTCCTTCCCAACGACAGCGCCGACCGCGCGGCGCACGAAGCGTCCGTCGCGCTGGCACACGCCGCGGAGGCCACACCTGATCTCGATCCGACACCGGAAGTCATCCTCTATCCCATCACGCTGGCCTCGATTCCCGGTCCGTCCTGGGCTCTCGACCTGTCGTTATGGATGCTCATCGCGGCCGGCCTCGTCCTGGTTGTGAGTTGTGGAAACGTGGTCAATCTGCTGCTCGCGCGCGGTGTCGCCCGCCGGAAGGAGTTGGCGGTACGGATGTCACTGGGCGCCGGAGCGCTGCGGGTGGTCAGGCAGCAGCTGACGGAGAGTCTGGTGCTTGGCCTCTGTGGCGGGGCAGCGGGCGTTGCGATTGCCTGGATTGCAATGGCCGTGATGGAGCAGTTTCCCCTACCGCCAACGGCAGGACACGTCGATCCTCGACTGCTGGGGTTCGCTGTTGGTCTGACGGTACTCACATCTGTTGCCTTTGGTGTGGTGCCGGCTGTTCGGGCGCGCCGGATCGATCCGGTGTCGGAGTTGAAGGGCTCTGCGGCGCCCGGTGCACTCAGCAGCAGCCGGCCTCGCCTCGCTCTGGTGGTCGTTCAGGTCACGCTGTCGTTCGTCCTGCTGGTGGGGGCCGCACTGTTCGTTCGATCGCTGGACAACGTCTCGGCCGTTCGAGGTGGTGCAGATCTCGACCGTCTGCTCACGGTCAAGATCACGTTGCCGTCCCAGGCTACAGAAGCGCCGTCGAACCCCTACCTGACGTTTTTCGACGAGGCTGCAGCGCGTCTGGCGACTCTTCCTGGCGTGGAGCGCACCGCGCTCGTGCACACGCTGCCATTCGCGGGGTGGGGGTTCCAAGCCCAGTGGTCTCTCGAAGGTGGAGGCCGCAGCGGCGTGGGGGGCACCGTCAATGTGGTCGGCCCCGGCTACTTCGAAACCGCTGGGACGCCATTGGTGTCCGGCCGGACGTTTCTCGCGACCGATCGGCCGACCTCCGAATTGGTCACGGTCGTCAATGACGCCATGGCGCGTCTCATCGCCGAGGACGGCCATGTGCTCGGCCAATGTGTGTCCATCCGGACGCTGTACATCAGCAGGCAGCCGTGTGTCCGTATCGTCGGTATCGTGGCCTCTCAGCGCGATGACTATCTGGAGGCGGCACCAGCGGCGATTGCATTTTTGCCTGAGGCACAGGTTCCGGTGAGGTTTCCACGATCTGAACTGTCCTTGCTCGTGCGGACTGTCGACGACGCCGCGTCTCGGCGCGCGTCGGTACATGCGGCGCTGCAGAGCATGCGCGACGACCTGCCGTTTGTCACCGTCGAGCCGCTTTCGGCGACCCTGACCACACAGCTACAGCCGCTTCGACTAGGCGCCACGCTCTTCTCGCTGTTCGGCGTGCTCGCGCTCGTCCTCTCAGCGCTCGGCTTGTATGGTGTCCTCGGCTATTTTGTGGCCGAACGGACTGGGGAAGTCGGCATCCGTCGTGCCCTTGGGGCCCGATCAGATTCAGTGGTGGCACTCGTCGTGCAGCACGGGCTCGTGCCGGTCGGCCTTGGCGTGGCGCTCGGCATCGTCGTCGCCGCGGTTGCGGCTCGCGTGATTGAGTCGCGGCTCTTCGGTGTCAGCGGCCTAGACGGTGTGGCCTTCGTCAGTGCCGGCGTCTTCTTGGTGGCTGTCGCCCTGGTGGCCACGGTGGTCCCCGCGGTACGGGCCATTCGCATCGATCCGATGGCGGCTCTTCGGCGACTGTGACGCATCCCCCTGGGAGGCCCCGATGAATGTCGTGAACTGGTTTCAGATCCCCGCCACTGATCTGCCGCGCGCCAAGGCGTTTTATGAGGCCGTGTTTGACGTAACCCTCATGCACATGGACATGGGGCCCTCGTCGATGGAGATGTTCCCGAGTGAACCCGGCGCGGCCAATGCGGGTGGCGCGCTGGTCGTGATGGAGGGTTACGAGTCCTCGTCGACGGGCACAACGGCGTACTTCCAGACCGAAGACATCGAGGGCCTGCTCGCGAAGGTGACCGAGGCCGGCGGCTCAGTACTCGTGCCGAAGATGCCGATCGGTGAGCATGGCTTCATCGCGCAGTTCCTGGATTCGGAAGGCAGCTGCGTCGCCCTGCACTCGATGCAGTAGGCAGAACTACGACGTGCCGGAGCCCAGGTCGCGTTTGTCGTTGTCCTGCCGGTCAACCAGCGATTCGAGCACACGATGTCGTTCGAGCAGGCGAACGACTTCGATGAGTTTGGCTTCGGCGTGTGCGGACAGATCGGCCATGGAGCACTCCCAGCAGCATGGTAGTGCGTCGGCGGGACGGGGCTCATTTCAGGTACCATCGCGAGGTGATGAGGTCCCGGGTCGTCGGCGTGGTGCCGGCGGCGGGTCGTGGGGCGCGATTCGCGGACGCGGATCCTGCTGCGCCTCCCAAGATGCTCGCGCTGGTGGACGGCGCGCCAATGGTGCGCCGGACGGTGGAGTCGCTGATCAGCGGCGGTGTGGATCACTGCGTGGTGGTCGTGTCGTCGCACGGCTCGGCTCCGGTCGAAGGCGTCGAGCAGGCGCTGCAGGCGTTGCCGGTGCGCCTTGTCGTCAATCCCGACCCCGCCCGTGGCATGTTCTCGTCCGTGCAGTGTGGCGTGATGGCCACACGCGACTCCGATCTCTGCGTCCTGCTGCCTGGCGACATGCCGTTTGTGCAGCCCTCAACCATCGCAACCGTGATTGCCGCCGCGCTCGACGGGGCAGAGACCATCACGCCGTCGCTGGACGGTCATCGGGGACATCCCGTGGCCTGCTCCTCCGCGCTGCGCGCATTGATCCTGACGGCGCCGTCCGACGCCAGACTCGACCACCTGATGGGGCAGGACACCGTGCGGTTGGTGGAGGTGACCGATTTGGGTGTGCGTCGTGACGTCGATCGTCCTCAGGTCACAGCCTCGGCAGGCCTGACGCCCTCGCCGCCTTTGACGACAGAGCCCGGAAGGTAGTTGCGTCGCGCGGCACTCGATGCGCCCGGCAGCGTCAGCACCAGCACCACAATGCCGACCGCTGCCCACGTGTGGAACCCGTTCGCGAGGACGAGCATCCACACGGGGCGCGGCAGCAGGTCGTAGACCAGCAGCCACATCACGACGGCGCCGTATCCGACGATAGCCGTCCGCCACGCGGGCGGCCGCCCCTCAAGGTGTGTACGAAGCACGAGCAGCATCGCCGGCAGCAGCAGCACCAGGTGGTGCATCCAGCACAGCGGTGACAGCAGCGCCACCATGGCTGTCACTGCGGCCCACTCCGGAGCAAACCGGGGATCGGCGCTCGGAATCCTCCACGGGTGCCGCAGCCGCCACGCCACCACCAGTGCCAGCAGCAGCAGGACCGCGGTCACGACGATGCGCGTCGACGCCGGACTCAGCGCGGCAATCTGGATGAACAACGGGTGGGGACGAGTCGGCGTGTCCGGGGCCGCCGCCATGAAGAGCGGATGCCCGGGCGGGTATGCCTGCACCAGTCGGGGGAGCGTGAGCAGCAGCGACTGATTCTGGTGTTTGGCCGGTTCGATCGGGTTCAGCGAGGGATCCCCACCCTGTCCGAACGCGCTCTGCACCGCCGCGACGTTGCGCCAGGCGTTGACGGTTCGCTCCGGCCCGAACAGCGCGGCGGGGAGCACCACGTTGCAGACCACAATCCAGACGAGCGTCCAGCCGGCCTCGCGCCACCGGCGTTTGTACGTCAGCAGTCCGAGCATCAGCAATGTCGGGGTCTTGTACGCGGCGGCAAAACCGAGCCATGCGCCTGCGCGGCCCGGTTGCCCGCGGGTGATCGCCATCGCGGCTCTGGTCAGAAAGAACAACAGCAGGATCTGGAGTCCGCAGTCATCGAGGTCACGCCAGAGGTAATGAAAGGCGCCGAGCACCGCCAGCAGGGACACGGCCGTGGCGCGTGTGGGTGTGATCGGGTTGTGTGCGTCAGCGAGGCGGCGCCAGTCCCTCAGGACCGCCAGCAGGGCGGCAATCGCCAGCAGAAACGTCACCGCACGGCTGAGGCGGTAGGGGAGCGTGGCCAGGAGCGCGTTGACGACCTGCCGCCCGGGCAGGTAATGCGGCCCACTGAGCGGCTGGCCTTCAAGTGCCGCCCGGCCCTTCTGGTAGTGATCGAGAAAGTCGTTGTCCCGTTGGATGATTCCCTGCCAGGCCGCAAACAGGAGAAAACCCGCGAGGAACCCGACGGCAGCGCGCGTGAACGCTCTCGACTCGTACCAGGGCAACGGCGGAGTCATCGGTACATCGCCTGCATCGGCGTGATCCGCCTGTCGTGGCGTCGGCGTTCGAGACCAGGTCTGTACCGGAGCCTGAAGAGCGTGAGTCGATCCTCCGGGCCGCTTTCCCGGCGTGTGTGTGCGCTTTGCAGCAGCAACGACACGTCACCAAACGCCTCGAGCGCCGCCCGGTCGCGCGCCCTGGTCAGCACGAACACCTCCGGCACGGCAAATCGCTCATCGTCGAGTTCGGCGAGCGTGTGAACGGTACGGACGTCGGAATCGAGATAAAAGAGATTGCGGAACAGATCCATCGAACGCAGGTCGGCGTTCGCCACCAGCATCTGCCCTGGTGCGCGCTGTGCCCGGATGGCGCGAAGCAACGCGGTGTCGTCACGGCATTGGTCGCTCACCGGCAGATACAGGGAGTGCAACGCGAAATAGATGGTCGCGATGGCGGCCGTGCCGCCGATCCACACCGGCCTGGCTCGCAGGGCCCGCGGCAGCCGCTGCCACAGCCATCGACCGGCCAGCGCTGAGAGCATCGCCCACGGGGCAAGCGCCTGCACCATGTAGTGATGGTGTTTCCCGGAAGCCGCTGAGAGGAGCAGCAGAGGAACCACGGCCCACACCAGCAGGAGCCGGTAGCGCGGGTCGCGGCCGAACCGACCATCACGCGACGCCAGGAAGAGGCCCGCGGCAGCCAGCGGTGTCCATGGGGCCACGGCGCCGGGCCACATGGCGAGGTAATACCACCACGGCTCGGTGATGGCGGCGTATGAACCATCGAGCCTTCCGAGCAGGTCGAATCGCCACAACGCCAGAACGTCCGGGTAGCGCAGATACGCGGCAAGCGGCCACGAAATGGCGATCGCCGCGCACAGCAGCCAGCCCGGGCCCCACAGATAGGACCGGGCCCGCAACCATGTGCCTGTCACACGGCGGTCCCACAGCAGCCAGGCGGTGACCGGCGCCAGCACCAGCACGGCCCCGAACAGCAGGCCCTTGGCGAGGTTCGTCAAGCCGAGCAACACAAAAAACGCGAGGAGAAGTCGTGAGGATGATTCACGTGCGCCGGTTTCGCGAATGCCAAACACGGCAACGGCACCGGTGACGACCACGGCCAGGAAGATGTCGGCCTCGGCCAGCCAGGCATAACTCACGAACTCGAACATGGTGGCCAGCATCACGCCGGCCATCAGGGCCGTCGCACGACCAAACCACACCGCGGTCAGGTGCGCCACGATGAGCACGATGACCACGCCGGCGAGATGAGCCGGCAGCCGCATTGCCCAGACCGTGTCGCAGGCGCCCAGCGGCGCGCAGATCGCGGCCGTGACCCACTGGGGCAGCGGCGGCCGCTCGAGCCAGGGGAATCCGCCGCCGGTGGGAACGATCCAGTCACCCGACGCCAGCATTTCGCGCGTGGTCTGCGGCAGCACGGCTTCGTGCATGGTGAGCGGCCGTCCTCCGACCATCGCGTAGCCGAACAACACGAGGCAGAACCCGCTCAGGCACAACCAGTCGGTCCGTTGAAGGCCACGCACTGCGCCAGACTATATCGCTCCCATCGCGGATGCCGCGTTCCTGATCGCGACCTTCAGCGGATGGAAGCGGAAGTTCTGCCGGCAGGTGACATAGTCCGCGCCGTCGTCTGCGACGATCGCGCTCGGATGCACGAGCGGTTCCGGCATTGCGGACCGCGGCATGTTTGCGAATGGGTGCGCGGGATTCCGGCCGTGAACGGCCCGCGGACCGAACCCGATATTGCTGACCAGGTTGACGTTGGGCGTGACGGCAAGGCCCTGATGGCGGAACAGGGTGAATGTCCACTGGTAGTCCCACGTGCGGGCCCGGGGGAGGGCCACCTTGTCGAGAACATACCGCCACTTCTGCCGCTGCCAGGCCCACGGAATGTTGGTCACCAGCCGGCCGGCGTCGCGGTAGTCGCGCCACGACGCCATGTCGACGTCGTAGTATCGCCACGCGCGCCGCCAGGTGGCCCAGCCCCAGATGTGCGGAATACGGCTGAAGTAGTAACTGGCATCGCCCACGGGCCGCGCCTGAAAGTAATTCCCGCCCACGTGCATGACCCGAGGATCGTCGCGATACCGCTCGAGCATGGCGTCGCAGAATCCGAAGAAGGACGGATGCGCCACACAGTCGTGTTCGAGAATGATGCCCGACTCTTCATGCGTGAAGAACCAGTCGATCGCGGAACTGACCGCATGCCGCGGGCCCAGATTCTCCGTCAGGAATCGTGTCTGCAGGGAGCAGGGCCAGTCAACGGTCGCGGCCAGATCGCGCACCCGCGCGACGTGATCCGCCTCGCCCGCGAGCGCCCGCCGCGGACCGTCAACCGCGAAATACAGCCGGCGAGGGGCGGCGGCGCGCAGGCTGTTGATGACCTGAGCGGTGGTCTCCGGCTGGTGAAATGCAATCAGGAGCACTGCCACGGTCGGAGATCCTACCCCGCGGTCGCAGCTTCATTGCGACCGGTCAGACGCTGACGTCGAATTGCCGATGTCGGCGCCCAGGGCGGCTGGTCCGAGTTGAACACGTCCGCTTCGGTCGAGGTCGTAGCTGGTCGGTGAGCCACGCAAACCGGGCGGGATCTGCAAGGTTGTGTATCGCGCCGTCCGTGAATTGGTTGCCTCGAGAGCCTCCGGCGCCAGCCCGTGATGCAGGTGCTGATTTCGACGAACCGCACTTGGCTGGCGTCGAGTGCCCCACAACGGCAGCCGCACTACACGAACGGCGGGCCGCATGGGTTTCGACAGGCCCAACGTGAGGATGCGTGGCTCTTATCGTACTTTGCTACTAGCGCTTGAACACATGAGACATCTGTTGTACCATCGCGCGCCCAAAGCAAACACACGCTAGGACCATTCGATGACACCGCCCTCAACGGCAGATCGGTCGGCACGGTTCGACTGGATTCAGGCAGCGATCCCCGTCGGCGCCAGCATCGTCTTGCTACGAGTGCTCTCACTGATTTCCATTCAGTTTGTCGATGTTAACGGCACTAGTCCGTTGGTGGAACCTCGCACATTTCTTGAGCTGTCATCGCTGATTGTCGTGTTCCCACTAGTAGGTCTAATTCTCCAAGACCTACTGGCTATTCACCTGAGAAGAGAGTTTTTGCTCCACCGACCAGGGGCCCCAGCGCCGGATTCACGATGGGCACGTCTAAAAGCGACAGGCTTCCTGGTGGCCACTTCGGCCGTCATCTTCCCAAGCATCCTTGTCGGCGCCGGGGTGACCGTATGGCTACCAGTGTATGGCTGGTGGATCTATTCCGGTGTCATTGTCATTGTCATCGCTGCGAACGCGCTGTCATTGCCCTATGGTTCCGGTCCAGACTATCCGTACGCCTTCTCACCACCGGGACGGCTGGTGTCGATACTTGGCACCTACGCGTGTGGCCTGTTCGCCATCGTGGCGCTCATCCTCGAAATGATGGGGCATCCGGCACCCTCAGTCGACCTGTGGTGTTTGGTGGGCACCGACATCGGACGTATAGCCTTGTTTGGGGCGGTGAACATTGCGGTTTCGTACCTTCGACATTGGAGTACCCTTCCTGAACACTGGGTCGGTGGACGAACCAACCATGGCACGATTTTGTGGTTGTTCGTGGGCATGGTCCTCATCGTGTGGTCCTCATACGGGCTCGTCGGTCGGATCGCAGGGGACCTTCCAGACGGTCCCACGCTGACTCTGACCTGGCTGTTGTCAGTTCCGTGCTTTCTGGTCGCGATGCCGCTCTCAATCGTGGCGCCGTCGCCGAGTAGACAACGGCGTGCCGCAGCGCCGGCGAAGATCTCACGCGTGCGGGCCATGCGACTCAGGCTCCTCGACGTCAACGACAGCGTCGTCCTGCACGTCGTCCGCGCGCACCTGCTCGTCAGCACGATCGCGTCAGCGAACATCCACAACTTCGCGTTGAGTTTGCCCGCCAGCGCGGTTGCGACAGGCGCCCTCGCTACCGGACTCGATCTACGGATAGTCAGTCTCTGGATCGCCACGACATTGGCGTGGCTAGAAGTCATCTCATAAATACCTGAGCAGGATTCGCGCGCATCCGAGCTTCA
>CBINOO010000042.1:0-29796 GCA_966252305.1 uncultured Acidimicrobiia bacterium | reverse complement strand
CCGGGGACATGCGCATCATCTCCCCTTCGCGCTTCATTTCCTGGAGTTCCACCGGCGACGCGACGTCGGCGGTCGCCGCCACGATCGCCCGCGGCGACGCGCTGCTGTTTTCCACGACCATGAACGCTCCGGTCATTTCACGCCCCGGCATGGTCGCGCGCACCCACGCATCGCGCACGGTGAGTGCCGGAGCCTGACCTGTCAGCGGCATCCCTGACAGGCCGACGCCGATGGCCACATACGCACACACGATCAATCGTCGCAACATGACATGCACCTCAATGACTGGACTGCACCTGGAGTGAATGGACATACAGCGCCAGCGCATGGCGCTCGTGATTGGTGAGATGCGCAAACAGCGGCATGGACCCGGCGCCGGCCAACCCGGCGCCGAGCGTGCGGGCGATGATCCCGACCTCGGAGCCCATGCGGTACGACGCAGGGTCGGTGAGGTCCCTCGGACGAGGAGTCAACGTCGCGGAGACCGGACCGTCCCCCCTGCCGGCGATGCCATGACAGGCGGCACACCCATTGGCGCGATACAGGGTCAGGCCCAGTTCAGGCGTCGGCACCTCTCCTGCCGGTATCCGCGCAGAGGCGCGCGGGTCGATGACCGCCTCCACAGCGTCGTAGTCGACCACGGGCACTCGGGTGTCGATGATGGTGCCGCTCGCGAATGTGAGACGCAGCGGGATCGTGTCGCCGGGGCGCACGGGCCGCCGCAGTTCGTAGAACACGAGGGGGTTTCCGCCGGGTGTGAGTGGGGTTGACCGTCGCGCCGGCACCCGCAGCGGGTCGGCCGGCATCAGGATGGGGGGCAAGCCCGCGCCGGTCATGCCCCTCATGCGATGCGGCTGCCGTGTCGCGACCCACGCGTACTCGGCAATGTCGGATTCGACCTTCGTCAGGGTGTCCGCGGGCCCCGTGTTGGCGATGGTGAGAAACGCCGCCACCGGCGCGTCAGCAAACAGCACCGTGGCTGCGGCCCGATCGACTCGGAGCATGGCGCCGTCGCCTCGACAGCCGCAGATCGCGACACAGAGCCACCCGAGGGTGGCGGCACCCATCCTCACATGGCCTGACCATGCACGAGCCGGGCCAGCGTTGCCGATGCGCGCAAGGCCCGATTCACCGGACGCCCACGCCGGCAACGACGTTCGCCGCGGGTTTGTCCCCGGAGGCCCGCGCGCGATTTCCCGCTCAGTGCTTCGACGCGCCGTGTTCGGGCGCCTTGGCCGCCGGCGCCGGAGCCGGCGCGGCTGCGGTCTCGGGCGAACGCACGGCGTCCGACGTGCGACGCACGCTGTCATCGAGCACGGCCGCCGCGCGGCTCCGCACGACGATCGAGACACGCCGGTTGCGGGGATCGAGCGGAGCCTCCGCCATGTGGAGCTGCGTATCGGCAAACCCACGGACCGCCGACACCTGGCCTTTGCTCATGCCGTGCTGCTCCATCTGACGCCTGGCCGCATTGGCGCGATCGGCGGAGAGCTCCCAGTTGCCGTAGTTCGCGTTGTTCGAATACGGCGCGCTGTCGGTATGCCCTTCGATGACAACGTCGTTCTGCAGCCGTCCGATTTCGCCGGCAATCACCGTCAGGATTTGCGCGGCCTCACCGCGCAGCACACTGCGGCCGCTGTCGAAAAAGCTCGACCCCGTCTGGTCGACCAGATCGATCCGGAGCCCTTCCGTGGTCAGCTTGAACTCGATCTGATCCCGCAGCTCCGCAAGATTCTGCGCCGCCATGATGTCCTGACGTATGCGTTCTGCGGCGGCCGCCAGCGCCTGCTGCTCGGCGGCCATGCTGATGCCGTTGCCATCCGACATCAACCCGCCGGCCTCCATCGTCTTTCCACCTTCGAGGACGCCATCGCCGCGAACGGTCTCGAAGGCGCCGGGATCCCTGAAGTACCCGGCCACGGCCGTCTTCACTTCCTTGCTCTGGCCCATGATCCACATGACCAGGAAAAACGCCATCATGGCCGTCACGAAGTCCGCGTACGCCACCTTCCATGCGCCGCCGTGATGCCCGCCGTGTCCGCCCTTCCCTTTGCGGACAATGATGACTTCCGAGTGAGCTTTCGCCTGGGCACTCATGGCTACGCCGCCTTCGGCACCTCACGGGCGCCGCGACAGGCCTGTTCTGCCTGCTCGAACGTGGGTCGCACTTCCTCGGGGATCGCGCGACGGGAGAACTCGACGGCAATGGCGGGCGCGCACCCCTTGTAGGTCGCGAGCAGCCCGGCCTTGATGCACTGGTCGTAGTACCCCTCTTCGTGCACGCGATGCTCCATGGCCGTCGCGACCGGTCCCACGAACCCGTACGACAGCAGAATGCCGAGGAACGTGCCGACCAGCGCGGCGCCTACCTTGTGACCGATTTCTGACGGCGGTCCATCAATGGCCTGCATCGTGATGACGATGCCGAGAACGGCAGCCACGATGCCCAGGCCCGGCAACGCGTCTCCGACCTTCGAGAGCGCCTGTGACGGCTGCAGCTGGTCCTTGTGACGGACCTCCAGGTCTTCAGTCATCAGCGCCTCGAAGTCGTGCGGCGAGATGCCTCCGACGATCATCACGCGCACCGAGTCGGCCAGGAATGCCAGCGACTCGTGGCGCTTGAGCAGCGACGGATACTGGCTGAAGATCGGACTCTGTTTGGGATTCTCGATGTGCGACTCCAGGCTCATGATGCCGCCCTGCTGCCCCTGCCGGAACATCTGGTAGAGCATCGCGAGCAACGTCGTGAAGTCCTTGCGGGTCGACGGCGGCGACATCAGCGAGCCCACCTGCCCGCCGATGCCCTTGAGCACGTGCATCGGCGTGCTCACCACCAGCGTGCCCAGCGCGGCGCCGCCGATGATGACGAACTCCGCCGGCTGGTTCAGCAGCAACACGTCGCCGCCGTGCATCAGGTAGCCCCCAAGCACGCAGACGATGACGAAGACCAATCCACCAATGAGCAACATGACGATTCTCCTGACTCAGCGAGGCCTCCTGCCCCGCTAGACGAACACCTGCGCCGGCGCCTGCACCGGCGGCACCCCGAGAGGCGCCTGATCAAGCCATCGCACGACGGCCGCTACCACCGCCGGGTCGAATCGCGTCCCGGCATGCTCGACAAGCTCGACGGCCAGTACATCCGCCGGCATCGACATCTCCACACACAGCGCCGCGAGGGCGTCCACGGCGTCAGCGACACTCACGATGCGCGCGCCGATCGGGATGTCATCACCCACCAGTCCCCTGGGCCATCCGCGGCCGTCCACGCGCTCGGTCAGCGCGCCGACGATCCGCGCGGCCGGTAACAACACCGGCGACACCGAGAGGGCCTGCGCTGCCGCCTGGGCCTGGTGCACCCGTCGGCCATCCGGCCCATCGTCGGACGCGAACTGCTCGTCGGGCAGCAGCAGGCGACCCAGCTCATGCATCAGGGCGGCGCGCTCGACGTGGCGCAGATCCTGACGCGGCAGTCGGAGGCGATCTCCAATGGTCAGGGAGGTCACCGCGACGCGTTGCACATGAGCCGCACGATCGGGTTGAAACCGATACAGGGTGCTCATCAAAGTCAAGAGCCCGGCCGTGGATCCGATGGCAGACTCCGCGATGGCGAATTGCACACGGGCCATGCGTTCGGCCGGGGACAAGTTGTGTGTATTGACTTCCACTCGACCTCGGCCTCCTTCACTAGAAGGAATCGGCCTCAAGTGCGATCGGTTCAGTGCGAGTTGGCGAGATTAGCGATTCAGATTACAGAGTCAAGATCGAAGATTCCCCGATCAACAGATTTCAGATTTCAGACTTCACATTTCAAATCCCGAATCTCGAATCTCATCTCAAATCTCTCGCCACCACGATGTCGACGCGGCGGTTGCGGGCGCGGTTGTCGGGCGAGTCGTTGACCGCCACGGGGCGGAACTCGCCGTAGCCGGCGGCTGAGAGGCGCGGGGCGGCAATGGTCGTCTGCGCCAGGAGGAACCGGATGACCTCGGTCGCACGCGCGGCCGACAGCTCCCAGTTGGACGCATACCGCGTCGTGGTGATCGGCGTGTCGTCGGTGTGTCCCTCGATGCGGATGTCACCGGTCTCGGTCTCGAGCACAGAGGACAGTTCCCGAATCACGCGCCGCGCCGCTTGTGACAGGTCGGCCTGCCCCACCCCGAAGGTCCCGGCCTCAGGCAGCGAGATCACGATGCCCCGGGCCTCAGCGCGAATCTGGATTCGCTCGAGATCTTCCTGCCGGCTGATCGCCTGGCGCAACGCGTCCACCAGCTGAGCATCGCGTGCGGTGGTGTCAACCGGCGCCGGCGGCGCGGCAGCCACCGACGTCTGCGGCATCATCGTCGACGCATACAACGCCGTGAAGCAGGCGAACAGCAGCGTCACCATGTCGGCGTACGAGACCATCCAGCGAGTGCTGCGATCAGCCCCGCGCCTGGCGGCGGTCCTCGTCCGGCCGTAATGGCCGCCTGTGTTCGTGTTCATGGTCAATTCCTCGCGTCAGCAACACTTCGCACTTCGCACTTCGCACTTCGCACTTCGCACTTCGCACCCTCACGCCACCTCCACGTCCCGTCCGCCAGGAGAGATGTAGCCGGTGAGGCGTTCTTCCATCAGCCGCGGGTGCAAACCGCCGTGCAGCGCGAGCACCCCGTCGATGGTGAATTCACGCCGGAGGGCGTGCCGGCGCGACCAGGCGCGCACGCGCGTGGCCAGCGGCAGAAAAACGAGGTTGGCCGCGCCCAGGCCGTACAAGGTGGCGACAAACGCAGAGGCGATCCCCGCCCCGACCTGCGCGGGTGATGACAAGTCGTTCATGGCCCGCATCAGGCCCAGCACGGCGGCGATGATGCCCAGTGTCGGCGCGTACCCGCCCGCCGACTCGAGCACCTGTGCCTGTTCTTCTTCACGCTCGAGCAATACACGGTGGTCGACCTCGAGGGTCTGTCGCACAATCGCCGCATCAAGGCCTGCGACCATGAGCGCGAGGCTGCGGGCCAGAAACGGGTCGTCAACGCGGGCAACGTCACGTTCGACCGACATGATGCCGGCGCGTTTGGCCCGGGAGGCCCATTCGGCAAACTGGGGAATGAGGGCTTCCGGCGTTTCGGGCAGCTCCCGCCACGCCCGGGCCGCGGTCCGCATCGCATCCCGCAACAGTCCTGCGGGATAACTGACCGCCAGGGCGCACAACGTGCCTCCACCGACGATGGCGGCGGCCTGCCACTGCCAGAGCCCGGCCGCAGCCGCTCCCCAGCGGCGTGACGCCCACCAGGCGCCGGCGCCGAGGGTGATCCAGAGTGCCCAGCGTCCCACGTTTTTCATCTCTCGCTCCGCTCCCGTCCCGCCCGCGCCACGCCAGCCGGCGTCGGCGCCACGACACTGCCCGACGGACCGCCGTCGGTCTGTAGATCAAATCGGCCGGAAACCTGCGTTCTTCGACCCGGTCCCCACGTGGGCCGGTCCTTGCATGGGGGAACGTGCGAAAGACATGCCGACACCGACTGAAAGAACTTCGGCGCCGACCGATTACCTCCTTGACGGGCGACATGGTGTTGCCCGACAGGGCCGGCAGGGACGCCGGCCAGGACCACTCAGGGAGGAATAGATCATGGCTTCGTTCTCAGTCGTCAGCAACATCTCGGCCAGCAATGCCCAGGCAAACCTCGGCTCGACCAGCGTCGGCCTGCAGCGCGCAATCACGCGCCTGTCAAGCGGCTTCCGCATCAACCAGTCCGGTGACGACGCGGCCGGCCTCGCGGTCGCGAACTCGTATCGTTCGCAGCAGGCCGTGCTTTCGCAGGGCATCCGCAACGCCAACGACGGGTTGTCGTCGCTGCAGATTCAGGACGGCGCGCTCAACAACGTGTCGACCCTGCTGGATCGTCTCGCCACGCTCGCGACGCAGGCCGCGTCCGACAGCGCGACGGTGGACCGCACGGCCCTGGACGCCGAGTTCCAGGATGTGCTGACGGAAATCGACCGTGAAGTGTCGGTCGTGGGCCTCGACGCGGACGTCGCGTTCGAAGTGTTCGTGAGCAACGACGGCGCCGACGGCCTGGTCGGCGGCACCATCACCGCGGCCGCGGTCGCAGACCTCGGCCTCACCGGCGCAGCGGTCGACACCGCGGCCAACGCACAGACGGCCGTCGCGACGATCGCCTCCGCCGTGTCCGCGCTCGGTTCTTCGCAGAGCACCATCGGCACCCTGCAGAACCGTCTCTCGTTCGCGATCTCGCTCGCGCAGTCGCAGAACGTCAACGCGAAGGCGGCCGAAAGCCGCATCCGCGACGCGAACATCGCCGAAGAGTCGGCGAACATGACGCGCTACAACATCCTGACCCAGAGCGGCATCGCGGCTTTGGCGCAGGCCAACCAGCAGGGGTCGTCGGTTCTGTCGCTGCTGCGCTAACCGTCGACTCGCAGGGATCCCCCGGCACCGGCGTATGACCGGGCCGGGGGGCCTCCATTGAGGACGTAACCCATGGGCTCCCCCATCACCTTCTCCGGATTCAACAACATCGACTTCAACATGATCCTGGAGAGCGTCATGCAGCAGGCCCGCCAGCCGCTGACGACGGTGGAGACCCGACAGTCGGGCTTCAAGCAGCAGCTCACCGCGCTGGGCAAACTCGGCACACTCTCCAACGCCCTTCGCACGGCCGCCGACGATCTGGCCGATACGGGATCGGGCGACCTGGTGACGGCTTCGACGACCGACGCGACCGCCGTCGGTGTGTCCAGCGGCACCGGCGCCATCGCCGGCCGGTACGACGTGGTCGTCGAATCACTGGCGCGCGCACAGGTGACGGCCGCGGCCAATACCTACGCCGACGCCAACAGCACGATTGTCGCCACGGGCGGCACGATCGAGATTGGCGGCGTCACGGTCACCGTGGACGGTGACGTCACACTGAACGGCCTGGCGGAGGCCATCAACAAGACCACGGACATCGGGGTGTCCGCATCCATCGTCCGCGCAGGCACCGACGCGTATCGTCTCGTGCTCACCGGTCGCGAAACCGGCGCCGCCGAGGCCTTCACCATCACGAACAATCTGACCGGATCGACGCTCAGCTTTGGCGCCAACGCAGTGGAGGCCGGCGATGCCTCCATCCTCGTCAACAACGTGCAGGCGACCTCGTCAACGAACACCTTCGACTCGGCCGTGCCGGGCGTGACGTTGACCGTGCTCAAGGCGGATCCGGCCGAATCGATCGGCATCAACGTCACGTCGAGCCCCGCAGCCCTCAAGACCCGGCTGGAAGGGTTCGTCAAGGCGTTCAACGAGCTGAACACCTTTTTCACCGACCAGCAGACCGCGCAACTCAAGGGGGACACGGGCCATCTGGCCGGCGACCCGATGGCGCGCCAGTTGCGCACACAGGTGCGTGCCGCCCTGACCGCCGCCTACGGAAGCGACACGGTGAGCCGTCTGTCTCAGATCGGCGTCGAATTCACGTCAACAGGCACACTCAAGCTCGATGCGAAGAAACTGGAAACCGCGCTCACCGACCATCCCGAGAACGTGTTCGATTTCCTGACCGCCACCGGTGGCGCGTTCCGCTCGATCGAATCGACGATCGAGACGTTCACCGCCGGCGATGGGCTCATCAAGACGAGCCGCGACCGGCTCGACGCCCAGATCAAGTCGATGGACAAACAACTGTCGGCCATGGAGGAACGGCTGGCCGTGCAGCGACGAACGCTGCAGCAGGAGTTCCTGGCGGCGGAAATGGCGATGTCGCGCCTGCGCAGCCAGTCGAGTTCCCTGTCCGGAATTGGAGGATAACGTCATGACCACCGCTGCCCGCGCCCTTCAGGGCTATCGCACCGCGCAGGCCCAGACGAGTTCGCCCCTCGAACTCGTCGTCATGTTGTATGACGGCGCGTTACGTTTTCTCGCCGACGCCGAACGTGCGATGGCGACCGGCGACCTCCCCGCGCGTGGGATCGCCGTCGGCAAGGCCCTGGCCATCGTTCACCAATTGCAGGCGACGCTCGACATGAGCAAGGGCGGCGACGTCGCCGCTGAGCTGGATCGGCTGTACGACTTCATCCAGGATCGGCTGCTCCGCGTGACCCGCGAGCACGACGCCTCAGCCCTCGCGGAGGCGCAGCGTGTGCTCACATCCCTTGCCGACGCGTGGCGTCACATCGCGTCGGGCCAGCCCTCGGCGGTCGGAGCCGCCTGACATGCCGCCCCCGCACCCGACCGACGATCAACTCAGCCGGCTGATTGACCTCTGGCACGCCGGCCTGGAGGCCATCCGGACGGTGCTGCGCCAGTTGGAACACACAGCCGGCCTGCAGCGTGACGCCACCGCCGCGCGCGACTTCGACGGCTTTCACGTGGCTGCCGACACACGAGATCGCCTGACTCGGAGCCTGCTGACGCTGGAAGAGGGGTTGCGCCCGATTCGCCGCACGCTCGAGGAACACACCGAACGGGCGAAACGCCTGCCCGGGTACGCCGGCGCCGCGAGCCTTCACCAGCACACGGCCGATCATGTGGCGCGAATCCTGGCCACCGATCGCGAATCGCTTGATGCCCTCGCAGAAGCCGAGATCGCGCGCCGCGCCGTGCTGGCCAGCCTCGAACGCGGCGAAACCACGCTCTCGGCCTACAGGCGCGCGCTTGCACCGCCCGTCGAAGGCGCGGTGCTCATGGACCGCAAGGGGTGACGAAGTGCCGAGGTGCCGAGGTGCCGGAGTGCCGAGGTGCCGGAGTGCCGAGGTGCCGAGGTGCCGAGGGGCCGAGGGGCCGAGGGGCCGAGCTTAGAGGGCGAGGAATTCGCCTTCGGCGCTGAAACCCGCTCGGGTGTAGAGGCGGCACGCGGAGTGGTTGGCCTCAGACACCAGCAGTGACAGACGCGACGCCCTGAGGTGCCGCGATGCGCGGCGCATGACTTCGGCGAGCAGCACTGCCCCGAGTCCCCGGGCGCGCGCGGCCGGCGTGACGGCGATCTGCGCGAGATGCGCCGTGGTGGGTCCCACCGACGTCACCAGAGCAACGCCAAGCAGCGACGCCCCCTCCCGGATGACCACGGAACTTTCCGGACTGAACACGCCGCACCCCGGACGCTGCGTGAGCGCGTCCACGTAATCGCGCCAGTCCTCATGTGTGCCGACGCGTGCAAACGGGCGCAGGCTGTCGTCGGCCGCATAGGCGCTCCGAAACAACTCCGCGACGGGATCGACATCGCCATCAGCCCAATCTCCGGCGCGCACGTCGACCGGCGCGGGCGGAGGATCCCACCCGAGCGGACGGGTCAGGTAGTGATACGGCTGCACGGAGAGTGACAGCGACTGGAAGACGCCGGCGTTGACCGTGGGTGTGGTGCGGATGAACCCGCCAATTGCCTCGACGCCGGACAAGACTCCGCCAACCAGGAGCCGGCGCGCCACCTCCTCGTCCTCCGCGACGAGCGCCCCCAGCTGCCGACGTTCGGGTGTGTCGGCCGCAAAGGCCCACCCTGCAATGTGACCATCAGGCGCGCGGGCCACCCAGCCGGGCAGCAGGCCTGACCGCCGGGCAGGTTCAACGGCGGCCCAATCACGCGCGAGATCCCAACCGAGATCGACGGCCCAACGGGTGCACTCCGC
Source organism: uncultured Acidimicrobiia bacterium (assembly GCA_966252305.1). GTDB lineage: Bacteria > Acidobacteriota > Vicinamibacteria > Vicinamibacterales > SCN-69-37 > SYFT01. The sequence continues at coordinate 20,190 of CBINOO010000042.1, read as the reverse complement.
GTGCAGCAGCGGACGCATCACCGGGCCGGGCACCCCGGCCCACGGCTCAATCGCGAGCGTCGCGGAGGAAATGGCGGCAGAGGGCACGCAGGTCGTCCTCGGAGGCGGCCGCGGACCGGTTGATCGCGCTGACCGAATCGTAGATCTCGCGCCGATGCACGGGCACGTCAGGCGCCGCGGTAATCCCGAGCCGGACGCCGGACTTCCCCACGCGCAACACGCGCACCTCGATGCCATCCCCAATCACGATGGCCTCGTCCACGCGACGGCTCACGACAAGCATGGCGCCTCCCTCCACGGCACATCCGCCGGGACGGCCGCGTCAGCGGGCAGCACCTGAATGCCGCGCATGGTGACGGGATTGATGACGATGGGCGCGGCCAGGTTGGCGCGTGGCTCTCCCGGTCCGGTGGTGACCAATGCCAGCCACATGCAGGCGGTATCGGCACCGGCCCCCAGGCGCGCGCGATCGGCCGGTGACAATTCGGTCACATAGTCGGGATCAATCCGCCGGGGATCCACGGCGAGAAATGCAGGCGCGGGCCCCTCGAGGCCCTTGAGGCACACACCAGGGGCAAACGCCTCCCCTTCGATCAGCACGTACCGTCGGCACGCTTCGAATCCGGGAAGGCCGGCAGGAAACACGACGGTGGTTTCAGCGCGATGGGGCGTCATCATCGGAGGTAGTCCAGCAGCGTCAGGCGCTCTTCACGACTGACCGCCGCAATCACGGCGCGGTACGCCGTATCCGCCTGGGACAGGCGTGTCATCGCTTCGGCGAGGTTGGCGTCTTCGGCCTTGGCGCGCCGGGTGTCACTCGCCAATCGCAGCGAACTCAGCTGCGCATGGGCGTCTTCAATCCCGCGTTCATCGGCACCCAGCTGGCCCTGCATGCGCGTCGCGCGCCCCATGGCGCGTTCAATCGCGGCCATGCCGTCCTGCATGCCGGCCTGATCCCCGCTCTCCACGGCATCGGCAAGCGTATCGAGCTGATCGAGCACGTTCTGTGCCTCGGCGCCCTGCAGCAGGTCGAGGCCGTTGAAGGTCACCGACACGATTCGATCGCGCTGCACCTCGAGCTGCACCACGTCCGTCGTGCCCTGGTAGGTCCACGCGCCCGGCGCTCCATCAAACGCTCGTCCGGAGCTCGCGGTGCCGGCAAAGAGCGGGCGTCCGCCAAACTGGGCGTTCACCTGCGTCAATACGCCGTCACGATTGCCGCGAATCGACGCGGCCAGCGCGGCGCGCGCCTCGTCGGTGGCGGTGGTGCCGCGGCCACCGGCGGCCGTCGACAACACCTGGGTGTAGAGCTCGATGAGACCCGACAGCGCCGTGTCGGCGGCCGACAACCGTGACGCCGCGGTATCGGCCGAGTGCTGATACGCGTCGAGCGCGCGCAGTTCCGCGCGCTCCAGGACGATCTTGCGGGCGGCCATCGGATCGTCGCTTGCCACGGTGACCCGCCGCCCACTCGTGACGGCGCGCTGGGCGAGGGCCAGTTCCAGCGCCGCGGTCTGCAGCTGCGAGACGCCGCCGTGTTGTTCGCCGAACGTGACCCGGATCATCGCGTCACCATCCCCATGAGAATGTCGAGCACGTCGCTGATCGTGGAAAAGTACCGGGCGTTGGCTTCATACGCGCGCTGAAACCGCATCAGTGATGCCGCTTCCTCATCAAGCGACACCCCTGAGGTCGCTTCACGCAGCCGCTGCAGTTGCTCGACGACCTGCTGCCGGCCCTCCTGGGCCCGCGAGGCCGAGGCGGCATCACCGCCGACGCGATACACGAGTTGCGCCCAGAACTCCGACGCTGACGTCGTACCGCCGACCACCGCCTCGTCGCGCAACCCGGCAATCTCGCGAGCGGCGGCGTTAGCCGTCGCGCCGGCCGCCACGATTTTCTGGGCGTCGGCCAGCACGGCTGCCTGCACCTGCATGGACGCCGCGGCTCCGGCGCCGGAGGTCACGGTGAACAACTCGACGCCGGGATCGCCGTTGCCATCCGTGCCCGCTGCATGCACCGCATTCACGGCCGTCGCCAGCCCTTCGGCCAGTTGATCGAGCATCCCCTGATAGGCCGGCATCACGTCGTCGCGGACCGACAGCCACCCTTTCAGCTGCCCCCCGACAATGCCCGCCGTGACATCGTCTCCCTGGCTGAGGACGCGGGCGAGGCCGGTACCGGCATCATCGGCCACGTCAAGGCCGATGACGTGCGATCCACTCAGGAGCGCGTGGCCGGACGACAGCGACACCGTCATGACGCCGGACGCATCGGTCACGGTGATGTCGACCAGGTCCGACAGCTGCTGCAACCGCACGTTGCGTTGATCGACCAGCGACTCGACGTCGAGGCCGGCAGACGCGCCGATCTGATCGTTGAGGCGGACGATATCGCTCACCATGAGGTTGACATCGTCGACCACGTTGCGCACGCCGGCATCCGCATCACGCCGGGCGCGATCAAACGCTGCCGCCATGTCGCGCACACTCTGCGCCAGGCGGTCCGATTCACGCACCGAGGCATCTCGAAACGTGAGCGAGGCCGGATCTTCCGCGAGCGCGGAAAAGGCATTAAAGAAGGCGGAGAGCTGGGCATCCAGCGAATTGCCCGGCTGCCCGAGCTGCACTTCGATGACCGAGAGGGCATCAGCCCGCACCTGCTCCTGCGCAAGCGCCTGCTGCTCGAGCCGGACACGCGCCTGCAGGAAGAGATCGCGCACCGCCACAATCTGAGCCACCTCGACCCCGCGGCCGCTTTCGCCCGGTACCGACGGCGGCCGTTCGGCCAACTGCGCCACACGCCGGCTGTAGCCGACCGTGTTGACGTTCGCTATGTTCTGCCCCGCCACCTCGAGGCCGCGACGCTGCACCTCCAGCGCGTTGGACGCCGATGTCAGGGAACCAAAAATGCTCGACACTCAGATCACCCGCGTGAGCGACGAGGCGCCCGGCAGCCTCGTTCCTGTGCGCGCCAGCGCGGGCCCGTAGGTCAGCTGGCCTGGAAACATCACCGACAGCAATGCCGGCACCGTGCCCCCCAGTCGACGGCATTGTGCAAGCCGCTCACGGACCTCAGTGAGCGCGGCGGCCGAGACATCACGGTGCCCGGCGCGAATCGACAGGCGCAACGAGTCGAGCGCCCGGGCCAACGCCGCCTCGACGTCGAGCACCTGCGCGGCGTCCCCCTTCGTGAGGGTCTCGGCCAGTCGAGCGAGCGCGTGGGACACGCCCGCGATGGCCTCACGAAGTGTGAGCGAAGTCGGCGTCATGGCACATCACTCATCAAGAAGGCGGTCGATGATTCGGTCGGCCAGGCGATCGACATCGGCTCCGACGTCGCCGCGCTCGAGCGCCGCCCTGGCCCGCTCGACCACGTCGGGACGCACGACATCCTGGCCCACGTCGCCAATACGCGTGGCGGCTTCTGCGACCAGATGCGCATCCCCCGACACACTGATCGCGTCGGCGCCTGACCGGGTGCCTGCGGCGCCACGGGCGCCGGCGTCTGGGCCGGATACCTGCTGGCTGTTGGAGAGGCGATCTGTGGTGGGCTGAGTACCGGGTTCAATCTTCATCGACGGACTCCTTCCCTAACGTCATCGGCAGGTTCCGGACTTTTTTCAGGGGTGAGGGCTGAATTTCCCGACAATCGTGCCGATTCCTGTCCAAATGGGTCGATGGAGGCCCCATTGGCACGGACTTCCAGATGCAAGTGGGTTCCGGTCGCACGCCCGCTCCTGCCGGCCAGACCCACGGTCTGCCCCGCGGTCACGGTGTCTCCGACCTGCACGTGCCGAACTGACAGGTGCGCGTATCGGGTCGTCAGGCCCTCGCCGTGGTCAACCACAACGGTGTGTCCGTACCCGCCGTTGACACGCGACTCGATCACCGTGCCGCCCTGCAGCGTCCGCACGTCGTCGCCCAGCGCCATCGGGATGTCGACGCCGTGATGCATGCGGTCGGCGCCGGAAATCGGATCCTTGCGCCAGCCATACGCGGAGCTTACGCGTTCAGGATCGATGGCAATGGCCACCGGCCCGTCCGGCATCCAGGGGGAATACTGGCGCAGCGACGGCAGCGACGGGATCGAGGCCGGCAGGCCGGTCTCGGCGTCTCCGCCCGGGGTCGTGCGCGCGATGGCATCTTCAAGGGAATCGGCCAGGCCCATGCCGCCGGCCTTGACCAGCGCGGCGGCCAGTTCGCTGTAGATGGTTTCTGCCAGCGGCGCCCCAAAGCCGCTGTCTTCCGAGCGATTGACGTCCGACTGCATGTCCTTGAGCATCTGGCTCAACAACATCGATTCGAACTGCGCCGCGAGCAGTCGGAGCGTTTCGGCGCGCTGAGGTGGTGTGGCCGCGCCAATCTGCGACGTGGCGGCCCTGGTGGTTGCCGTGTCAACCGTGCACGGGGCGGTGGAGGACATGTTCGTCATCAGAGGATCACCAGTTCTGCGCGCAATGCGCCGGACGCCTTGAGCGCCTGAAGGATGGCAATGATGTCGCGCGGCGTGGCCCCGAGCGCATTCAGCGCGCGCGTGACGGCTTCCAGGGTGGCACCTTCGTCGAGCTTCACCAGTTGTGCCGTTCCCTCCTGCACGTCGACCTGTTCGTTGGGCACCACGACGGTTTCACCCTTGGCCATGGGATTGGGTTGCGACACGTCGTACGACGTCGAGATCCGCACCGACAGGGATCCATGCGCCACGGCCGCCGGGCCAAGCGTCACGCCTTCGCCCACCACGACCGTGCCGGTGCGTTCGTTGATCACCACGCGCGCGGCGGCATCAGGACGCACGCTCACGGCTTCCAGCCGCGCCATCAATTGCGGCACCTGCCCCCGATACTCGTCTGGAATCGCGATGGTCACCGACGCCGCGTCGGTCGCCCGCGCCACGCGTGTCTTGAAGTCTTCGTTGAGCGCTGCGGCCAGTCGCGCGGCCGTCGAGAAGTCCGGTTCATGCAGCACGAGCGTGAGCTCAGTGGCTTCCGCCTGAAATACGCCGGGGGTCGTCGTCTGCACCAGCGCGCCGCCGGGTACACGTCCGGCCGTCAGGTGGTTGACCTGCACGCTGTTGCCCCCCGTGCCGCCGCCGAACCCGCCCACCGACAAGGGCCCCTGTGCGACGGCCACGACCTCGCCTCGGCTGTCGCGCAGCGGAGTCAGCAGCAGAGTGCCCCCCTGCAGGCTCTTGGCATCCCCGATCGAGGAGGCGATGACATCGATGCGCTGCCCGAACCGCGCGCCCGTTGGCAGCTCCGCGGTGACAAGCACGGCGGCGGTGTTCTCGACCTTCATTTCCTCGGCCGCGACATCGATGCCCAGGCGCGTGAGCAGGTTGCCCAGTGTCTGCGTGGTGAACAGGGTCTGTCGCTTGTCGCCGGTCTTGTTGAGCCCGACCACCAGCCCGTACCCCAGCAGCGGCGCCGACCCGCTTCCCTGCAGCGCGGCGATGTCCTTGACTCTCGCCTGCGGCGCGGCGGCGATGGGCGTGTCGAGGGCGCACACCGCCAGCGCCACCACTGCCGTCAGCACCGCCAAGCCTCGCCGCGTGTTCATGATCCGCATCACATGCCTCATCCGCTCAGAAAATCTTGTTCAGGAAGCGCATCAGCCAGCCGGGTGTCAGGTTGTCTTTCATGAATCCCTGCCCGTAGTAGCGGATTCGCAGGTCGGCGATCGAAGCCGACAACACGACGTTGTTCGAGGTCACGTCGGCCGGGCGGATGACGCCGCTGAGCGTGACGAACTGCCGATCGCCATTGATCACGATTTCGCGAACACCCTCGATGACAAGGTCCCCGTTGGGCAGTCGCTCCTTGACGCGCGCGCCCATGACGGCAGAGATCGCCGCCGCGCGTGATGTCGTGCCGGCGCCGTTGAACTTCGTGTCGTTGGATCCCCGCAGCACCTTCGACCAGTCCGTCGGAATCGGCCACGGCAACGCGCCGCCCGTCTCCGACGACTTGCCGGTGGTCGCATCAGCGGATCCGACGGCGGTGATGCTCTCGACGATCTGCACCGTCACCAGGTCGCCCTCACGCCGCGCGCGATGATCGAGCAGCAGATCGGTCATCCATGCGGATGCACTTCCCTGCGCGACCGGCGTCTGCGCGGCCGATGCGGCCGGCCACGCGGCCAGGATCGCCATCACCACGGCCACCATCGCCCTACCGCGCATACACCACCTCCACCCGGCCGGGCGCGACGATCCGTCCCTGCAGGACGCGCTTGCGGTCCTTGTGCGCGATGCGGATTTCGTCGCCGATCGATCCCGCGTCCACGGCCGTCATCGTCGCCGACACCTCGACGCCACCGATACGCACCACCGCCAGGACGGTCTCGCCCGCCTTGACCAGCGGCGCCAGGGCGACGTCCAGGTCCTGCACGATCGCGTCGGCGTCGAGCGGCCGCGTGACGCGCGCGCCGGTCAGCACCGCGGCCTGCGGCAGACGCACGAACCGCGCGCCGGTCAGCGGTCCGTGTGTTTCCCGGAACATGTCGGTCGTGAGCACGCGGCCACGCCCGACCGCGTCGGTCACGCGCGCGTGGGGGCCATCGGCATGCACCGTCGCACGCACACGCGCGCTCCGGCCGGCGCCGACAAGCATGAAGGTCGACGGTGTGCCGATGCGCGCATTGGCGTCGGTGCGCACCGACGTCCATGCTCCAGGAACGTCCTCGGCCTCGCAGGCGGTCACACTCACGTCCGGGCCCAGCGTGCCGATTACCTCCTGTGTGAGCAGCTCGCAGATGGTCATCGAGGTGGACGACACCGTGGGGAGCGCCGCGGGTTCGGCCGCGCGCGACTGCGCCGCGGACATCGCGGGCACCGCCGTGACAACGAGACAGAGAGTCAGGCTGCGGCGGAGCATCAGCGCACCAGGTTGTTCACCTGCGCGAGCATTTCGTCGGTCGCGCGGATGACACGGGAATTCGCCTCGTACGCGCGCTGGCCGATGATCATGTTGACCATCTCCTCGACGACCGAGACGTTGGAATCTTCAAGAAACCCCTGGGCCAGTGATCCGCGGCCATCAAGGCCCGGCGCGCCGACTTCCGGCTCACCCGACGCCGTGGTCGCGGCAAACAACGTTCCGCCCAGCGCGCGCAACCCGCCCGGATTGGCGAACATCGTCAACTCGATGCTGCCCAGCGTTTGCGACGCGGCCTGACCGGCAATCTGCGCCGACACGACCCCGTCCTTCGAGATACTCAGCGACATCGTGTTCGCGGGCACGACGATGTTGGGCTCCAGGGCGTAGCCCTGATTGGTCACAATCGTCCCCTGCGCGTCGAGGTGCAGCGCGCCGGCGCGTGTATACGCGCGCGTGCCGTCCGGCATCGCGATCTGAAGGAAGCCCTGCCCCTCGATGGCCAGGTCAAGCGGCGCGCCGGTCGCGCGCAGGTTGCCGGGGGTGAAGTTGCGGGCGGTGGCGACGGCGCGCGTACCCAGACCGGCCTCATGCCCCACCGGCGCCTCCGAGGCCGCCGAGGCCGCGGCGCCCGCCGCGCGGACCTGCTGATACACCAGGTCTTCGAATTCGAGACGGGACTTCTTGAACCCGGTCGTGTTCACGTTCGCGAGGTTGTGCGCGACGTTGTCGATGTTGGCCTGCTGGGCATTCATGCCCGTGGCCGCCGTGTAGAGTGCGCGAATCATGCGTGTCTCCTTCTCCTGATCGCGTCAGCGACGTGCCATGGAATCGATGAAGCGGCCGTCCACGTCATTCAGCACCGTGCTGATCGACCGCTGCAATGCTTCGAAGTTGCGACTGACTGACGTCAGTTTTGCCAGGCCCTCGGGCATGGCGACGTTGGATCCCTCCAGGGAGGCCGGCCGCAGGATGAAGTCTTCGACCTCACTGGTCTCCTGCCCATTGGCCAGCAACCGGGCGCCGGTGCTCCGGCTCATCTTCTCCGGATTGGGCACCGTGACGATGAGCAGCGTGCCGACGTTCGCGGCGCCGCTCCACACGCGGCCTTCCGCGTCAATGCGGGCATCACCCGCAGCCAGTGTGATGGGGCCGTCTTCTCCCTGCACGATCGCGCCATCGGAGGTCACCAGCGTGCCGTCGGTCGATCGCGCGAAGTGGCCGTTGCGCGTGTACTCCATGCCGTTGAGCGTCTCGACCACGAAGAACCCTTCGCCTTCGAGCGCGACGTCGAGATCCCGACCGGTCGGCTCGATGGTGCCCTTCTTCATGTCGAGCACGAACTCGCCGCTGGAGGTATCCACCGCCGTGGCCAGCGCCTCGTCGAACTCGCTGCGCGCGAGCGCGACCTGCACGCTGCGGCCACCGCGGTAGCCGGAGGTGTGCACGTTGGACAAGTCATCGGCGAGCAGATCGAGCTGCTGCATCCGTGTGCGAAGCGCGCTCAAGGCAATGTATTGGCCGCCGGACATCTCACGCCTCCTTCGGCGCCTGGTGCAGGACGACGTCCCGCACCCCCGCGTCGGTCTGAACGCGCACCCAGGTGAAGGGTGCCAGTCGGGTTTCGGTCAGTTGCGTCGAGCCGTCCCTGACGGCGGACGTGATGTGCCGGACGGCGTCGCCCAGATCGCGCGCCTCGACGAACTGCGCGGTTTCCTGCGCGGTGGCGTCCGCGCCGTACGCGGCCTGCAGGGCCTCGAACGTGGCGTCGGTGACCACACACGGCTCAGGTGCCAGCCCGGTGATCCGGGCAAACGCCGCCAGCGCGACGCGGGGCACCGGGGCGGCACAGGCGACGCGCACCCGTCCGTTGTCGGGACGAGTGATGGGCACCAGCGACAACGCGCGCACCGCATCACGCGACAGGCCCGCAGGGGCGTGCCGCACGATGGCGGGATCGACGTGCACCACGAAGTTCGCGCCGGACTGCCGTGCCAGCGCTTCCAGCACCATCTCCGGCGTGGCATGCCCCAGGACGATCAGCTGGGCGCCCAGACGCAGTCCGGTACGCCGCTGCGCCTCCAGCGCCTCGTCCACCTGCCTGGCGGTGACGCCCATCGGACGCAGCCACACGCCGAGTCGCAGGTGCCCCGCCGCCGGCAACCCGCCCGACGCGGGCCTGGCGCCCAGCAGTCGCATCGTGGCGACACGTTCGACGCAGGCCATCGAGCAGTACCAGCGGCTGTCGACCGTCACCCCGGGGTTACGGGCGAGCCACGACGAACTGTGGGTGCAGCCGTTACGCGCGCAAAGCCGCACGGCGGCCTCCCGTCTTGCGCACGAGCGGCGCGGCCTCGGCCAGCGCGAGGTGCAGCCGCACTTCGCCTTCCGACAACGCCTCGCGGCGCGCAATCTGTTCCACGCTGTCGCCTCGACCCGCCGCCTTGACGACGCGTCGCGCGACGGTGGCGCGGCTGGCCGTGGAACGCCCGGCCGGGCCCCGCTGCAGTTTTTCGATTTCCTGCGCGACGGCGGCAAATCCGGCTTCGGCCGTTTCCGACAGCAACGTCACCGCCTCGCCCATCCGATCGACGCGCGCGCCGGTGGACTCGAGTGCCTGCACCCGCCGCCACAACGCGACCAGTCCCACGCCGGCCCCCGTCAGGGCCGCCGCCATCGTTGCCACCACCCACGTCATCATGCCTGTCCCCCAAGCGCTGCGGCGCGCATTGACGCCTTCGATCCCGTCAGTTCCGTGACGCGCACGCCGTAGTTGCCGCTGACCACGACGACTTCGCCCAGCGCGAGCACCTTTTCGCCCATCACGATTTCCACGGGTTGGTCCGGAGATCGGCCAAGGTCGATCATCGCGCCCGGTCCCAGCGCCGCGAGTTGCTTGAGCGGCATCACGGAGCGGCCGAATCGCACGACCAGCGGCAGGTCGAAGTCGAGCACCGTTTCGAGGCGTTCGTCTTCGGGCTCGGCGAGCAGTTCCAGGTCGGCGCCGACCGCAATGGCGCAGCGTCCTCCTGATGCCAGCGTCACAACCATCGCCGTCAGCGGCGCGCGTTCACCGGCAGGCGCCAGCGATACCCGGATGGCGCCAAACGCCAGCGTCGCGAAGCCGGGCTGGGCCTGCAGCGTTGCGAGCGCGTCATCCACGATCGCCGCGGCCACGTCCATCAGGGCCTGCTCGTCCGGCGAGGCCGTCAGTCCGAGGCGTTCGCCGAACGCCGTCAGCGCGTCGCGGTCGATCCACACCGTCGCGCCGCCGCGGCCGCGGCCGGTGATCGGCACCGTCGCCACGCAGCTGGACTCGCCCCAGTGTTCGGCCGGGTTGAGGTGTGCGCGCTCCCCCAGCTTGCGCCCGAGTGCGCCGCCCACTTCCGCGGCCAGCGCCGCGGACAACCGTTCACGTGTCAGCATGAGTCTCATGCGGCCGCGCCCTCCTTCATGTCGCCGTACCGCTCTTCCACGCGCGCCATCAGGCGCCCGCGTTCGACGGTGAGATGTCCCTTGAGTTTTGGAACGCCGCCCACGCGCAGGTCGACGGGCTGATCCGCCGGCACCCCCAGCGCCAGCACGTCGCCCACCGCCAGCGCCGCGATGTCCGCGGCGGGCAGGTGCGTCACGATCTCGGGCACCAGCGTCACCGGCACCCGCTCGAGGCTCTGCGAGAGCCAGCCACGTTCATCGGCCGTCAGGTCGCGACGATGCCGCTGCCACGCCTGCGCGACCTGGGTCGACGTGGCCTCGACGATGGCCTCAGGCAGGCACAGATGCATCGTGCCCCGCGTGTCGTTCAACTTGAGGTCGAACGTCAACATGATGATGACTTCGTTGGGCGCGGCCACCTTCAGCAGCTGTGGGCGGGTTTCCCGGCCTCGCACGCCAAACGCCAGCTCAACGACCGGCTTCCACGTTTCGGTCAGGCCCTCGAGGATCACCTTGACGACCGAATCGACGACGTATTGCTCAATCTCCGTGAGGCCCCGCGGCTCCGCCAGGCCCTGGCCGCCGCCGCCGAGCATGCGGTCAATCATGGCGAACGCCACATTGGGGTGGATCTCCAGCGCGCCCAGTTCGGCGAATGGAGGAATCGCCAGCGCGTAAAACGCGGTCGGGTCCGCGAGCTTCGACACGAACTCCCCATACGAGCGCTGCTCGACCGACACGAGCGACATCTCGAGGACGGCGCGCAGGTACGTGCTCATCGAGGTGCCCGCGCTGCGCGCGAAGCGATCGTGCAGATAGTGCAGGGAGTGGATCTGCTCGCGGGAGATGCGGTCCGGCCGGCGGAAGTTGTAGGCCGCAATGCCGCTGTCGGCTTCCGCGGCCGTCAGCAGGGCCATCTCGGAGGACGAGACGAGTTGGGTGCGGCCCATCTCAGCTCTCCTCGCCCGTTTCCGCCGTTGACGGCATGTCCGCCGCGAGCATCGACCGGAGTCGGGCGATGGCCTGCGTGCGCAGTTGCGACACACGCGAGGGGCCGATGTCGAAGACCTTGCCAATCTCGGCCAGCGTCAGCTCATCGTCATAGGAGAAGGCGATGATCTGCCGCTCGCGTTCGGGCAACGCGCGCAGGGCCTGCGCGAGTCGGGCATGGAGTTCACGACGTTCCAGCTGCGCATACGGACCTTCACGCGAGTCGAGCGCGACATCGATGAGACTGCGCTCGCCTTCGTCGTGCGAGGCGCGCGACATGGTGGCCACTTCAGCGGCCTGCAGCTGGTCGAGCAGGCGATGGTAGTCATCAAGCGTGAGCCCCATGGCATCGGCGACTTCCTGCGTCTCGGGCTCACGCCCAAGCGCCTGGCGCAGGCGTCCGAGCACCGACTCAAGCGTGCGCTGCTGGCGACGAACGGCCCGGGGAGCGCGATCGAGACGCCGAAGCGCGTCGAGCATCGCCCCGTGGATGCGTTGACGCGCAAACGCGTCAAACGGCACGCCGGTGGTCGGCTCGTACCGCCCGGCCGCGTCAACCAGGCCCATGACGCCGACGCCCACAAGTTCACTGCCATCGACATGTGACGGCAGACGTCGCGAAAGCCGGCTCGCCAGCATGCGCACGAGGGCGAGATGGTCGAGGACGAGCTGATCGCGACGGGCGCGCTGCTGGGGTTCTTCGAAGTTCAGGCGCATGGCGCCACCTCCGCGGAAAGGCGCGCGGCCAGATCAGCCGCGCGTGGCGGGCGCACGCGGGACTGCGGGCGCATGGTTGTCGGCGCCCACTGCAGCAGGCGCTTGGCGAGATCCTGAAATCCACGACGGGCGCCCGCAATCGGACCGGCCCCGAGCAGGGTCACGGCCGGGCCCTGGCGCACCAGTTGCGGATCGTGAGTGATGGCTCCGGCGTCGCGCAGGGTCCGTCCGAGAAAACGCTGCGACACCAGCGACAGCTGGCGGAAGGCCGTCTCGGCGTCGGTGGCCTTGCGGGCGGCGTTGACGACGACGGCGACCTCCGGCGGCTCATCGAGCGCATCAATCAGTTTGATCAACGCATACGCGTCGACCAGCGCGGCCGGATCGAAGTTGGTCACCACCAGGGCGCAATCCGCCAGGCCCACCACATCCAGCACGGTGTCAGAGACGCCGCTGGCTGTATCGAGCAGCAACACGTCAACCTGCGCGGCGAAGTCATCGAAGGCGGCGGCCAGCCGCTGCCACTGATCGGCGTCCAACGCCGTGAGTGAGCGCACGCCGCTGCCGGCCGGCGCGATGCGAATGCCGTGCGGCCCGTCGATCAGAATGTCCGACAGCCGGCGATCGCCGGCAATCCCGTGCCCGAGATGCCACTGCGGGCTGAGGCCCATCACGACATCCACGTTGCCCAGGGCGAGGTCACAGTCGACGATGCCGACTCGGGCGCCTCCGGCGGCCAGCGCCGATGCCAGATGCACGGTGACACTTGTCTTGCCTACGCCGCCCTTGCCGCTCGTCACGGCCAGGCGCCAGCCTCCACGGCTCAGTGACATGCGACATCCTCCTCATTGAGTCCGAGCACGATTTCAGCCAGCGCTTCAGGGGTCGCGTCGGCGAGGTCTTCCGGCACACGCTGACCGGAGGCCAGCAGCGACACGGGCAGGCGCTGCTCGCGCAGCACCGCCAGCAGCGGCGCAATGCTGTCGGCTTCGTCGATCTTGGTCAGCACCACACGAGCGGGCCTGGTGGCGCCGTAGCTGGCGAGAATGCGGCGCGCCATGGGCACGGATGTACCGGCCGCCAACACCAGATGGGTGCGAACGTGTGACTGATTCGCGATCACCGTCCACAACTCGCGAAAGGCCTGATCGCTTGGGGGACGGCCCGCCGTGTCGACGAGAATGCCGTGTGAACTTGCCGTCAGCGCCTCTGCCAGATCCACGGCCGTCCGCGCGGTGCGAAACGGCGCGCCGATGATCGAGGCGTACGCCCGCAGGTGCTCCACGGCGCCGGCGCGGAATCCATCCGCGGCCACGAGGACCGGCGGGCGGCGGCCGGCGACACGACGGCCGGCGGCGATCTTGGCAATGGTGGTGGTCTTGCCGACGCCTGGAGGGCCGACAAAGACGTCGATGACGGTGCGACCGGGCGAGGGCGCCACGGCCGACTGGAATTCGTAGGCGAGTTCGCGTCGGACCGCGTCAACCGCCCCCTGGCGGCACTCGGCCAGTGTCAGGCGTCCGACGATACGCTCGGCCAGGGCCTGGTCGAGCCCGGTCGCGGTCAGGCGCGCGACCACCCCGGCGCGTGCCGGCACATCGGCGGCGGCCTGTCGGCGTATCGACGCTGCAGGTCGGCGCAGCGACGCTGCGGACTGCCGCGCAAACGCCGTCAGCGACACGACACGCTGCCCCATCCAGCCGCGCCAGCCCGGCGCCGGCACCAGATCCGTGGACACGGCCACCGCCTCGCGCCCCAGTTGTTCCCGGGCGGCCCGCAGTGCGTCTTCCACGCTCGACGAATAAAAACGCTTTACCTGCATATCAATCCAACGTCGCAATCACCTGCAGCCGCACCTGGGAAGGCACTTCCTGATGGGCCAACACCCCCATCTGCGGCAGCGCCCGTGAAATCAGCCGCCAGAGATGCGGCCGAAGCGCCGCTGTGCACAGAAGCACAGGTTGTGCCACCTCGGCGCCGAGGATTTCGCCCAGACGCGTGGCCAGTGAACGCGCGACTGTCGGATCCACGGCCAGCACCGGCCCGCGGTCAGTCCGCGTGAGCGACGCCAGCAGTGAATCCTCCAGCCCGGGGGCCAGCGTGATGGCGCGCAGGTCGCCATCCTCGGTCTGGTAGCTGCGGCAGATGGCGCGGCCCAGGGCGCCGCGGGCGGCCTCGGTCAACGCGTCGGTGTCCTTGGTGGTGGCGGCCACGTCGGCGACGGCTTCGAGAATGGCCGTCAGATCGCGAACCGGCACGCGCTCACGGAGCAGCTGCCGGAGCACGCGCTGCACATCGCCGGTCGACAGGATCTTCGGCACGACCTCCTCGACCAGTCGCGGCGCCGTTTCGGCCGTCCGGTCGAGCAGTTCCTTGGTCTGCTGGCGCGTCAACAACTCAGGCAGGTGCGTGCGGATCACTTCCGACAGGTGAGTGGTGATCGCGGTGGTCGGATCGACCACGGTGTACCCGGCGCGCAGCGCGGCATCACGCTGGTCGGGGCCCACCCAGACGGCCGGCAACCCAAAGGCCGGTTCCCTGGTCTGCGTTCCCGGCAGCGTGGTGGTCACCTGGCCCGGATTGACGGCGAGCAACCGGTCAGGGAACAACTCGCCGCGCGCGACTTCAACACCGCGCAGCAGCAGCACGTAGGTGCGAGGGCCGAGTTGCAGATTGTCGGTCACCCGGACCGGCGGCACCACGATGCCGGTCTCTGACGCGATCTGCCGGCGGATGCCGCGGATGCGGGCCAGCAGTTGCCCGCCTTGCGCTTCGTCGACCAGCGTGACCAGCGCGTACCCCACCTCGATGCCGAGCGGCTCCACCTGGGCCACGGCTTCGGGCGTCTCGGTGGGCAGGGCCGGCACCGGTGTCTCGGTGTCCTCCGGCGTTGAACGCGCCAGGTAGGACGCCCCGGCCAGACCCAGCGCCACGGAGATGAACGCCAGTTTGGGAAGTCCGGGAATCAATGCCAGCAGGACCAGGGCGCCTGCCGCAATCGCCAGCGGTTTCGCGCGGCTGAGCAGCTGCGCCGCGACTTCATCACCCAGGTGCGATTCCGAGGCCGCGCGTGTCGTGATGAGGCCGCCGGCCATCGACACGAGCAGCGCGGGGATGGCGGTCACCAGGCCTTCACCAACCGTCAGGATCGTGTAGGTCTCAGCGGCGGTCGCCAGGTCAAGGTCGTGCTGGACGATGCCGATGATGAGGCCGGCCACGATGTTGACGCCGGTGATCAGCACGGCCGCCATCGCATCGCGCTGTGTGAACCGGATGGCGCCGTCCATCGCGCCGTAAAAATCCGCTTCCTTGCGCACGCGCTCGCGTCGCACGCGGGCTTCCTTGTCGTCAATGGCGCCCGCATTCAGGTCGGCGTCAATCGCCATCTGACGACCGGGCAACGCGTCGAGGGTGAACCGGGCCGTCACTTCCGAGATGCGCACCGCGCCGTGGTTGATGACGAGCACCTGGATCGCCACCAGCACCAGGAACACGACGACGCCGACGACAAAGTTGCCGCCGACGACAAACTGTCCGAAGGCCATGATGACGTGACCGGCCGCATCCACGCCGTCAGCGCCATGCATGAGAACCAGACGTGTCGCCGCCACGTTGAGTGACAACCGGATGAGCGTCAGCAGCAACAGCAGCGACGGGAACACCGAAAACTCGACCGGCTGCTTGACGTAAATCGCCGTGAGCAGCAACACGACAGCCAAGCCGATGTCGATGGAGAGCAGCACGTCGAGCAGGATGGGCGGCAGCGGCACGACCATGAGCAACACCACCGCCAGCACGGCGACGGGCATGATGAGGGGGCCGAGTGCGCGAGTTGTGGGTGTCGTACGCATAGGATTTACAGCACCAGCTGGCGGATGCGCACGAGGTACGCCAGGACCTCGGCCACCGCCGTGAAGAGGGCCGCCGGAACGGGATCGCCCAGATCGGCGCCGGCATGCAGCGCGCGGGCGAGCGGCGGATTTTCAATGATGGGCACGCCCGCCTGGCGGGCGGCTTCGCGGATACGCGCGGCCACGGCATCCATGCCCTTGGCCACGATCACCGGGGCCGCCATCTGCGTGCGGTCATACCGCAGCGCTACGGCATAGTGGGTCGGGTTGGTCACCACGACCGTCGCGGTCTTGACCTCCGACAACATCCGCGACCGCAGCATCTCGCGCTGCACACGGCGGATGCGGGCCCGCACTTCGGGGCTGCCCTCCTGCTGGCGCAGTTCGTCGCGAATTTCCTGCTTGCTCATCCGCAGCCCGCGCATCCAGGTCCATCGCTGCCACAGGAAGTCCGCCGCGCCGAGCACGACGAGCGCGAGGCCGCCCCGCCACAGCAGCGCCCAGATGGCCTCCCACCCGACGGCCGCCGCCTCGGCTGGCGATACCACGACCAGCTGGGGCGCGCGATCGAGCAGCTCCTGCGCCACCGGCACCGTCACCGCCCCGACGATGATCAGCGCCAGCGCCGCGCGCACGAGGTCCGCGCCGGACTTGGACGGCTTGAATCGCGAGAGGCCTTGCGCCGGTGACAGACGATCCCAGTGCAGCGCCAACGCCTTTGGCGCGGCCGATACGCCACCCTGTACCGCGTATCCGGCCACACCGGCAACGATCACCGTGCCGATGAGCGGAGCCAGCGCGAGCGTGAACCATCCGGTGCTGTCGAGCACGAGGCCGGAGACGGCGCCATCAGTCAGTTCGCCGCCCGCCATGTGCCCCATCTCGGTCAGCACCATCGCCATGCGTTCAGCCATCGTTTTGGCCAGACGGACGCCGCCCCAGGACAACGCGAGCGCCGCGCCGACCAGGCCGATCGCTGCGCCCAGTTCCTTGCTGCGCGCAACCTGCCCCTTTTCCTTCGCGTCCTTGAGACGCTTGGCTGTGGGTTTCTCCTGCTTGTCGCCCTGTGCAGACATGACGACATCACCTGAAGGCGGAGGCCGCCGCCGCGGCGAGTTCAAACGCGCGCGGCGTCAGACGGGAGATCAGCGTGGGCAGTGCCGCCAGTGACGCGGCGACCACCAGCAGGCCAATCGGCAACCGCAGGGGCGCGCCGACCACCAGCAGATTGAGCGAGGGCGCCGCCCTCGACATCAGGCCCATCATCACTTCGACCACCAGCAGCACGGCGATCACCGGCGCGGCCAGGCGCAGCGCGCCGAGGAAGATGAAACCTAGCGCGCGCGCGATCGTCGTCGCAATCGACGCGTCGACACCGGCGCCGACACCCACGGGCAGGGCCTCATAGGACGCGAGCCACGCCCGCAGCACCTCGTGGTGCACATTGAGCAGCAGGCACAACACGAGCGCGAGATTGGTGTACAGAATCGCCAGCGTCGTGTTGCGCACTCCGCTCTGCGGGTCGATCATCGCGCCAAACGACAGGCCGACCTGATAGCCGGCCAGCAGCCCCGCGCCTTCGGCCACGGCGATCAGCAGACGCACCGCCAGGCCAATCGACAACCCGATCACCAGTTCCCGCGCCGTGACAAACATCATCACGCCGGGCATCGCCACGTCGGGCACGGGCACGATCGGCGCGGTGGCAAACGCCAGCAGAATGGTCAACCCGAGCCGGACGACCGCCGGGGCGAAGGGCGTGCCGAACAGCGGTGTCGCCATGACGACAGCCCCTGGTCGGACCAGCAACACCCCGATGCGCGCCCAGGCGTCGAAGTCCATCGCCTACCGCACCAGCTCCGGCAGTCGGTTGATCAATCCGGTGGCAAAACTGATGAGCGTGCGCAGCATCCAGGGGAACGTGAACGCAAACACTGCGATGATGGCGGCCGCGCGCGGCAGGAAGCCGAGCACGCTGTCTTGAATCGAGGTGACGGTCTGGAAGAGGCTCACGAGAATGCCCACCACCAGGCCGACGACGAGCATCGGCAGGCTGATGATGACCGCCACTTCGACGGCCTGGCGCACGATGCTCATGACGAGCGACTCAGACACAAGGACTCCTCAGGCGAAACTTCGCAAAAGCGATGCCAGCAGCAGGTTCCACCCGTCGATCATCACGAACAGCAGCACCTTGAACGGCAGTGAGATCATCGCGGGCGGCAGCTGGAACATGCCCATCGACAGGAGCGCGGTCGACACGACGAGGTCGATCAACACAAAGGGCACGAACAGGAAGAAGCCCATCTGAAAGCCGGTCTTGAGTTCGGAGATCGCGTAAGCCGGAATCACCACCCGCAGCGGCAGGGTCTCGCGCGTGATCGGCGCCTCAAGCCGGGCCGCGTCCACAAACAACGCCAGATCCTTTTCACGGGTCTGCCGGAGCATGAACGTCCGCAGCGGTGGGGCCGCCCGATCGATCGCCTCCATGGCGTCGATGCGTCCGGCCATCAGCGGCTCCAACGCGAGCCGGTTCACCTCGGTCGCCGTCGGCGCCATGATGAACATCGTGAGAAACATCGCCAGGCCGATGAGCATCTGGTTGGACGGCATTTCCGCCGTGCCCAAGGCCTGTCGCAGGAAGTGGAAGACGATCACGATGCGCGTGAACGACGTCATGATCACGAGCATCGCGGGCAGGAACGTCAGCAGCGTCAGCAGGAGCAGGACCTGCAATGGCGCCGACACACGGCCCACGCCCTGCACATCCACCTGCAACTGCTGCGGCGCCTGGGCGAACGCGGGGTCGGCCCAGCCGATCAGCAGCGCGACGATACCGGCAACGATCAGCAGGCGGGACTTCATGCCTCACGCTCCTCTGCCGGCGATGCCGGCGGCGAGGCCTGCAGTTCGGTGACCAGTCCGACATGGCCGGGCGCGAGTCCGACCAGCAGACGACGGCCTTCGACATCCACGATGATCAGTGACCGACGTTCCCCCAGCGCCAGACTGCCTTCCACGCGCATCGACGCCGCGCGTCCCCCGGTGCGCAGCATCGTGCGTCGCAGCAGCCATAACGCCGCGGCGAGCAGCGCCAGGACGGCAACCGTCGCGATGAAGGCCTGCCCCCACGGCAGGGCCGGCACCCCCTCACCCATGAGACGAGGTCTCGCTGTCGGGCCCGGGCGGCGGCAGGATGCGCGTGATACGCAGGCCGGCCGAGTTGTCGACAATCACGATCTCGCCGCTGGCGATCGCGCGCCCCTCGACGCGGAGTTCGATGTCGGCGCCGGCGGCCTGCTGCAACTTGAGCACGGCCTTTGGCGCCAGTTCGAGGCACTCGCGCAACCGCAGGCGCGCATCACCCAGCACGAACTCCACATGGCACGGCACGTCATGCAGCCAGGCGAGTTGTCCGGAGATGGCGCGTGACTCAGAACTGGACGACGAATTCGGCAAAGAGGACATCGGCAATCTCCCAGTCTTCGAGCACTTCCTGCGCACGACTGATGAGGGCGGCCTTCATGGCCGCCTTGCCTTCCGGAGTCACCAGCGACGACGCATGCTGTTCGGCGAGCAGTTCAAGCAGCGTCGACCGCAACTGCAGCATCTTCACGTCGTTCTTCGAGACTTCCTCGACTGCCTCAGCCGGCTCGATGACCAGCTGCAACGTGGCGCGCAGAAATCGCGTGCCCGCGCCGTCGGCGAGATTCACGACGAACGGGTCCATCTTGATGAGTCCCTGGGACGCGTGGGTCTTGCGTTTGGGTTTGCCTTCGGCCTCTTCGGCATGCCCGGCGGCCTGGGTCCACCAGAAACCACCACCGGCCGCGATCGCCACGACGATCGCCCCCACAATCAACATCTTCTTGGAGCCGCCCTTGGCGGGGGCCGCTTCTGCTGTCTCGGACATCGTGAGCCTCGTTTCCGTCGCTAAACGACGATGTCGAAGACTTCAGCAAATTGCGGGCCAGCATTCTGCGTGGGGCGCGAAGGACGGGGCGCCTCCGGGTGGCGCGACTCACGACGCTCCCGTTGCGGGTCTCTGGCCTCGAGCCAGCGGACGGCGTCACGCACCTCATACTCATCGAGACGTAAGCCGCGCTCTTCCAGCGCTTCGCGGAGCGCCGTCGACTCACCTCGCAGATATTCGAGCGTTTGGGCGGATTCCGCGCTCACCGTCGCTTTGACCCGACCGCGCTCCACGACGATGGAGACGGCGATCGGCCCCATGACTTCGGGGCGCAGGCGTATCTCGGCGTGGCCACCACCGGCGGTGGCCTGCCAGCGCATGGTCTCGACCAGCCGCGCCAGCACCGGCGT
>CBINOO010000041.1:0-30534 GCA_966252305.1 uncultured Acidimicrobiia bacterium | reverse complement strand
CCGCCGTCGTTGGCGACGATCATGATCTTGTTGTTGTTGGGATTGATCCACAGATCGTGGTGGTCGCTGTGTGACTGGATGCCGGCGTTGCCGAACGTCTTGCCGCCGTCGGTGGACTTGGCCGCGCCGACGTTCAGGCCGTACACCGTGTCCACGTCGACGGGGTCGGCAATGATGTGGGTGTAGTACCACGCGCGCTGCTGCAGGTCGCGCCCGGTGTAGCCGCGCGTCCACGTCAGGCCGCCGTCGTTGGAGATGTAGACGCCACCCTGGTCGTCGGCCGCTTCCACCTGCGCGTAGACGCGCTGACCGTTCGCCGGCGAGATGTCGACGCCGATGCGCCCAATCATGACCTTGTCGGGCAGCCCGCCACCCAGCTTCGTCCAGGTGTTGCCGCCGTCCGTCGTGCGGAACATGCCGCCTTCGGTCGAGCCGGACTCAATCGTCCATGGCTTTCGCTCGGTGGTCCACATCGCCGCGATCAGGATGTTCGGATCCTTCGGATCCATCGTGATGTCGACCGCGCCGGTGCGGTTTGAAATGTAGTGCACCTTCTCCCAGGTCTTTCCGCCGTCACGCGTCCGGTAGACACCGCGCTCCTCACTCGGCGCGAACATGTTCCCGAGCACCGCGACATACGCGATGTTGGGATCGGTCGGGTGAATGCGGACGCGACCAATGGTCCCCGAGCCGCGCAGGCCCACGTGCTGCCACGTCTTGCCGGCGTCCGTCGACTTGTACATCCCGACCCCGGGCGACACGTTGCCGCGCGGGCAGGCCGACCCGGTGCCGACGTAAATGATGTTCGGATCCGACAGGGCGACATCAATCGCGCCAATCGACCCTGCCTCGAAAAAGCCGTCTGACAGGTTGGTCCAGTTCTGCCCGCTGTCGGTCGTGCGCCACACGCCGCCGCCGGTGTAGCCGGCGTAAAACGTCTCCGGGCTGCTGGGCACCCCTACGACCGCCGTCGACCGGCCGCCGCGGCTGAACACCGACAGGTGCCGATACTGCATGCTGCTGAGCAGGGCGGGATCGACCAGCGCGGTCTGGCCGCTCTGGGTGTCAGCCACAGCCCCCAACCGCGGTGCCGCCACCAGGCCCACGAACACGGCCGATGCGGCCACAAGAACGGCGCCAGTGCGCCAACGCTTCATCATGATGATCTCCATCCTCCTGAACGTGCTGTGATCACGGCGCTCATCGAGTGGTCGTGATCGCCACGAAGGGTACCTGACCCTGCCCCCTGATTCAACTACCGCACCTCGTGCGGATCCGCCTGTAAGCTTGTGTAATGCGTTCACGCGACGTTTCCGGTTCCACCGTGGCGGCTGGCCTGCTGCTGGGGTTCATCGTCGGCGCGCTGCCGGCGCAGGCCCAAACGCTGCCCACCATCAGTGCCGACGTCGTGGTCACGGCCACGGCGACTCCGGTACCGGCCGGCACCACGGGTCGCACGGTACTCACGTTTTCGCGCGCGGACCTTGAAGTGCTGGGACTGGGCTCCATCATCGACGGATTGCGCCTCCTGCCGGGTGTTGATGTGAAGGCCCGGGGCTCACATCAGGTGCAATCCGATTTCTCGCTGCGCGGCGCGACCTTTGGCCAGACGCTCGTGTTGCTCGATGGCGTGAGGCTCAATGACGCGCAGAGCGGCCACCACAATGGTGAGATGCCAACCAGTCTCGTCGGTGCCGATCGGATCGAAGTCGTGATGGGCCCCGGCTCTGCGGTGCACGGCGCGGATGCCCTGGGCGGCACCATCCAGATCATCAGCCGCCGCGATCGCCACGCGACGGGCGAACTCAGCGCGGGGGATCATCGCACCGCGGGTATCCAGGTGGCGATTTCGGGGCACGGGCTCCCCGACCAGTGGACGCTCACCGGATGGGGATCGCGCTCGGATGGATTCATGTTCGATCGTGATTGGACGCTGGGCGGTGCCGGCGTCCGCGCGCCGGTATCCCCGAGGCTCACGCTCGATGTCCGGCATCATCGGCGTGTCTTCGGCGCCAACGGTTTCTACGGGAACTCGCCGTCGAAGGAATGGACCGATGGGACGGTCGTCTCCGCGCAGAGTGCGTTGCTGTCCAACGACGTGTGGCATGTGCAGATGCGCGGCGCCTATCGCAACCACGGTGACCGGTTCCGCTGGGATATCAATCGGCCCGGTTTCGCCGAAAACACGCACCGCACCCACGCCGCTGACATCGATGCGACTGCGGCACGCACGGTGAGCAGATCGACGCGCGTCACCCTCGGCGCCGGCGGCGGTGGCGACTGGATCGACTCCTCCAATCTCGGCGCGCATACCCTTTCCCGCGCGTATGGGTTTGCCGAAGTGCTGACGACGCCCACTTCGTCGCTGTCGGTGCAGTCCGCGCTGCGCGTCGATCGGTATTCCACCTTCGGCACCGCCTGGAGTCCGTCGCTGTCGGCCAGCCTGCAGCTCTCACCCACCGTGCGCCTGCGGGCGTCAGGCGCTCGCGCCTTCCGGGTGCCGACGTACACCGAGCGCTACTACTCCGATCCCGCCCACCTGGCCAGGCCAGACCTGCTGCCTGAGCGTGGCTGGTCCGTGGACGGAGGACTCGATCTGACCACCGGCCGATGGATGTTCTCGGCGTCTCCCTTTGTCCGCTGGGATCAGGACGTCATCGACTGGACGCGTCAATCCACTGCGGACCGCTGGATGACGACCAACGTTCGCGACGTCACTACGCGCGGCCTGGAGACGTCGGTGACGGGACGATGGGCGCGTGCGCTGCTGCGCGCGCATGTGTCCTGGCTGGACGTCGACGCGCCGGCGCTGACGGTGCTGTCCAAGTACGTGCTCGACTACGCGCCTCGAAGCGGCGGCGTCTCGCTGGCGGTGCCGGTGGGACTGGGATGGACGCTGTCGGCCAACATTGAAGGCCGGGACCGCTTCGACGGTCAGCAGTACGCGCTGCTCGGCGCGCGCATCTCGCGCACCGTCGGGCGCGTGCAGGTTTTTGCGGAAGGCACCAACCTGCTTGATCGGCAGTATCGGGAAATTGCGGGAGTGCCGATGCCGGGGCGCTGGCTGTCTGCCGGCATCCGCGTGCAGTGAACCGGCGGTTATCGCTCCGCCGGTTCTTCTGACTCTTCCTCGTCGCCAGCCCCATCGTCCCACGGCTCGTCGTCTCCCCACGGGGACGCCTGTGGGCCGGGCACGATGCCGGCAATGTCCGGGTCCTCGGAGCCGCCGGCTCGGGGAACCGTCGTCTTGCGCTCACGCGCTTCCTCGCGGCGCTGCGCTTTTTCCTTCTGGCGCTCCTGACGCGCCCGTTCACGGGCGCGCTTCTGCGCGCTCACTTTGGGATGACTTGCCAATCGTGCTCCTCCTTACGGCGGACGTGCTGGTGGTCAGCGGCTGCCCGGCGCGAACCTTAATCCTATCAGTCCGGCGACGATGAGGCCGACACAGAAGAGGCGAACAGGCGACGCCGACTCACCAAACCGCACGATACCGATGATGACAGTGCCGACCGCGCCGATGCCGGTCCAGACGGCATACGCCGTGCCCAGCGGCAGCGTGCGCACGGCAATCGCGAGCAGCCAGACACTGGCCACCAGGGCCACCGCCGTCAGTGTCGTCGGGACCGGCCGCGTGAACCCGTCCGTGAATTTCAGGCCAACCGCCCACGCCGTTTCGAGCAGTCCCGCCAGCAGCAATACCATCCAGGCCATGGCGGCACTCTACCCCACTCACTCGATCACTCGTACGCCCGCGAGTCCCCGTGCGGCAAACGTCCGCACCTGTTCCAGGGCGCGGAGTTGTTCATCACCACGCCAGGCAACGGGACGCACATCGAGCACGAGGAGACGTCCGCTGGCCACAACCGCTTCGAACGAGGCCGCCGGGTCGGCCGGCCAACTCCAGCCCGGGCACACCGCTTCCCACGCGGCCGGGCGACGCGCGCCCGCGCTCGAGCGGTTGTACTGCTCGCGCACCATCGGCACTGCCGCACACGCGATCCCAGTCACAACGACACTGTCGTGCGGAAGCTCGACAAGAATGCCGGGCATCGTCTCCGCCACCCTCAGCAGCGACTGATCGTGCCAGCGGATCAGCACCGTGGCGGCGGCCACCTGGCACACAAGCAAACCCCGCAGGACACGCATGCGAAGCGGCGTGGTCAGCACCCGCCGGTCGAGCCACCAGGCGGCCGGCATGGCCACGGCCATGGGAAACGCGATCAACAGGTACCGCGGGCTGTAGGTCGCGCTGTGGTACGTGCACATGAGCAGCAGGACCACCACGGCGGGCCACCAGAGGCGGCGGACATGAGGCGGCATCAGGCCCTGTCGCACCGATGCGGCAGTGGCGGCCAATACGCCAAGCGGATTCAGGCTGAACACCCACGCGGTCAGCATCCCGATTTCGTAGAGTCCCCACCGCTGCAGGCTTCTGTCGTGATCGAGACCCGCCAGCCATAGCCGGATGGACTCGCCGTACCACGGCGTCGAATAGGCGGCCCAGGCCATGGGCACGACAATCACCAGCGCCGCCGTGATGATTGCGGCGATGAGCCGCCGCCAGTGCAGCCACGTCCGCACGCCGGTGACCGACAGCACCATGAGCGTGGTGACGGCAGCCGCTTCCCTGATGCCGATGGCGAGACCAAGGACGATGCCGATCAGCGCGGCATCGCTCACGTGGCCGCGGGTACGCAGCTTGAGCGCAAGCCACACGGCGACCAGGACGAGCGGAAGGGCCGGCCCGTCGGTCAGCACCGCAAATCCCGCGTGCGCCAGCGCGGGGGAGGACGCGACCAGCATCGCCGCGAGGCGCGCCCCACGCGTCGAGAGCCCGACCTCGCGTGCCAGGGTCATGGTCAGCGGTGCGGACAATGCGGTGACCGCCGCCCACCACCAGCGCAACACGGGCTCGAGATCCCAGACCGATCCACCGACAGCCAGCCATCCCTCAGCGACCCAGTGCGAGACGATGGCAAAGACCGGACGGCCGAAACCCAGCCCGCCGATCTCCCCCGTCAGCGCCTGGCTGACGTACGGAAACGAATCCCAATACACCGGACCGTCTGATCCCATGAGCGCCAGGCACGCGATGGTCCCGGCCCACCACGCAAGCGATTCCCACACAACGACCCTGTGATACATTCGCCCTCAATCATGCATGCAACCCGCCACGCGGGTCTCGTGGTGCTCCTGGCCGGGGTGCTCGGGACCGGACTTGTCGTATCCGCGCAAGCCGTCAGACCCGGCCAACCTCTCAACAGCGAAGCGCAGTTGACCCGCGGCGACCAGTTCTTCGCAATGCGTCGGTATCAGGACGCCTTCAACGCGTACAACGCCGCACGCGCCAGTGAGCGCGCGGGCACACGCATCATGGCCGGCGCCGGGCAGGTGCAGTCGCTGATGCGCATGAGCCTGTTCGCGGAAGCGGCGCGCATGGGAGCGGCCGTTGCGGCGCGGGACCCGGAACATCCGCTCGCGCTGGCGGTGCACGGCGACGCGTTGTGGGCGGCGGGGATGTTTGACGAAGCGGAGACGCGCTACGACGAAGCGCTTGCGCGGGATCCGAAGTTGCCGGCGGCGCTGCATGGCCGTGGCCGCGCGCTCGCCGCGCGACGCCAGTTCGATGACGCGCTGCGTCTGGTCGAACAGGCCATCACCGAGGATGACAAGGACGCGACCTTCTACTACACACTTGCCGGCATCTACGAAGACCTCGGGAACTACCGGGAGGCCAGCCGCGCACTTGATCAATACGGATTGAACGTGCCCTCCCGGGAGATGGACGACCTCACGGAGTGGGCGCAGGCGCAGGCCGGCTTCCTGCGCAGTTTCGGATCGCGCACGCCCTACGAGCTGGTCAGTGGTGATCGCCTGTACACGGTGCCGCTGACGATCGAAGACGACCGCGTGCGTGTTCGCGGACGGGTCAACGATCGCGAAGACGTGGACTTCGTGCTCGACACTGGCGCCGACCGCACGACGTTGCCGCCACCCATCGCCTCGCGTGCGGGCGTCGTCCCCATTCAGACACTGAAAACCGCAGGCGTCGGTGCAGTGGACGTGGGGTTCCGCGGACTCCAGGTCGCGCGCATCGACGACCTCGTCGTGGGAGATCTGCACGTGCGGCACGCGGGCGCGCTCATCAAAAGTCCGGTCATGGTCGGCCTCCCCCGCCCTGAAGGCGCGGGCTTCTCTCCCCTCTCCATGGGTCTCTCGATCATCGTCGACTACGAGGCATCGACGTTGACGATGGGACGGGCGCTGCCGGAGGGGAACTATCCGATCAAGTTGCCGTTGCGGATGCTGCGGCTGCCGTTCGTGCGAGGCACACTCAACGACTCCATGCCGGTGAACATGGCGCTCGACACCGGGGGCACGGCGGTCTCCCTGAGTCGCCGAGTCGCTGGTCGAATTGAAACGCCCAATGCGCGGCTGGTACCGGCAAAGGTGTACGGCACTTCGGGCTGGGATCCGACCGCCTACCTGCTGCCCTACGTGGATCTGTTCATGGCGCCAGGGGTTGGCACCTCGCAGCGGTCAGTCGTGGTCCTCAATCTTGATGCGCCCAGCATGCTGCTCGGCTTTGAACTCGGTGGCATTCTCGGTCACGAGTTCCTGAGCAAATATCTGGTGGCGATTGACCTGCAGCGGGGATATGTAGGGCTGCGGCCGAGGGGATAGGAGCGCCTGGTTTTCCCGGTTACTGCGTCCAGTCGGGATCCCAGAGGCTGGTGACGTCGAACGTCAGGTCCGCGAAGTCGGGGTGCGCGAACGGCCCGTGCGAACACCGCACTACTTCGACAAACGTCCCATCGGTGTTCCGATAACACTCGAGAGTTTTCGCCTGCGGATCGACGATCCAGTAGTGCGGAACACCAAACGTCGCGTAGCGTTCAGCCTTGCGAACCCGGTCATGGCGAACGTTTGATGGTGACAGGATTTCGACCGCAATCGTCGGTGGACCTTCGACCGCGCGTGCCGTCATCAGCGAACGGTCGGTCACGACGACGATATCTGGTACCAGAACGTCGTGGTCGGAGAGCAAAACGTCTGTGGGTGCCGCGAAGACAACGCCCCGGCCACCCTCGCGAAAATGGCTCCGCAGGCGCTCGTGGAGACGTGCGGACACGACCTGGTGCAACAGCGCGGGGGACGGCGTCACGACGAGCACACCGTCGAGCAACTCGTATCGCCGCCGATCGTCCGGCGTGTCCGGTAGATCCTCGTACCTGAGCTTTGCTCGCAGTTGAACCGCCATCGGGACCTCCCCGCCACGATTGTAGCGCCGCCGTTTGCCATGAACCGTACGGCCACTCTGGCACACGGCGAAGCCGTGCGGGGCCGGTTGGTACATCAACCGTGAGGAGGGAACTTCAGGGAAGGTGTTGGTCGGGGCGAGAGGATTCGAACCTCCGACCCCTCGGTCCCGAACCGAGTGCTCTACCAGGCTGAGCCACGCCCCGACAACCCGACTATCTTACCTGAAAAACCACGCGTCCGGCCTGCATGACCAGCGAAACATCACGCAGAGCCCGAATCTGCTGGGCGGGATCGCCGCGAACGACGACCAAATCGGCGATCAAGCCGGGCCGAATTCTGCCGACGGTATCTGCGATACGAAAGACATCCGCGTTCACCGAGGTCGCAGACTGGAGCACCTGGAGCGCCGGCATCCCGTAGTCGACCATCAGCTCGAGTTCGCGAACGTTGTCCCCATGCGTGAACACGCCGACGTCCGAACCGGCCGCGATACGCACACCTGCGGCGAGCGCGAGTCCGAAACTCTCGCGTTTGGCGCGCACACGGGCGGGCTCTTCCCCGCTGCCGGGCTTCCAACCGCCGTATTGGCTGATCGCGTGTCCGGCCGCCAGTGTCGGACACAGGGCCACGCCGCGCGCGGCCATCAACTGAAAGACCTCCGCGGTGCCGCCATCTCCGTGTTCGATCGTCGCGACGCCGGCTTCTACGGCGCGGCGCATGCCTTCGGCCGTGCTGGCATGCACCGAGACCTGACGTCCACTGCTGGCGGCAGTCTCAACCGCCAGGCGCAACTCATCCACTGAAAACGTGGGCATGGCCTGGCCCGACGGCCCCCAGCGATAGTCGCCGTAGAGTTTGATCCAGTCTGCGCCGTGACCAATCTGATCCCGCACCACGCGCACGAGGTCGTCGACGCCGTCCGCTTCTTCGGCGCCCTGCGGAATGTCCCACTCAGGCGCAAATCCACTCGGGCCGTAACTGCCGGTCGCCACAATCGCGCGGCTGGCGATCAGCAGCCGCGGGCCCGGAACAATGCGCTGCGCCACGGCCTGCTTCAAACCCAGGTCGGCGTAACCCGCGCCTTCGGTGCCGAGGTCACGCAGCGTGGTGAAGCCAGCCTCCAATGTGGCCTTCAAGTGGTTGACGGCGCGCACCACGCGCAGCGAGTGCGGTTCGTTGAGCACCTGCTGATTCCAGGACGCTTCGTTGTAGGGATGCAGCAGCACGTGTGAATGCGCATCCATCAGGCCGGGCAGCAGTGTGGTGTCGGGCAGCTCGACCACGGTGGCGCCGCGAGCCGAGACCTGGGCGGCGGGCCCCGTCGCGACGATACGGCCGTTGCGCACGTGCACGACGAGACCGGACCACATGCGCTCGCCATCAAACAGCCTCGCGGGCACAAGCAACCAGTCACCCGCCTCCTGAGTCGGCGTCTGAGCGCCGGACGCACCAATACTCGCAATCGCGGCGGCAACGAAGGCGAGGATGAGGAGGCGGCGCATGGCGGTCTACGCGGGAGGCGTATTCAGGAGTCCGGCGTCTTCCACCAGCGCAGCGGCCCGATCGACGGCGCGATGGTCGGTGAGATCCGGCTGCAGCGGCGTGACCGAGATGTAGCCTTCCTTCACCGCGTGGTTGTCCGAACGCTCGTCGAAATCCCACTCGTCGGACGCCTCTTCAATCCAGAAGTAGGGACGTTGCCGGGGATCGAGTCGTTGCGCCACCTTCGTTACGTGGTTGCGGCGGGCCTGCACCGTCGTGCGGATTCCCTTCATCGGTCCCGTCGGCACGTTGATGTTCAGGAACGTGCGCGGCGGCAATGGATTGCGCAGCACGGATGCCGCCAGGCGCGCGGCGACACTGGCCGCCAGCGTGAAGTCAAATACGTCGCGCGTGAACTGCTGGGACACGGCGATCGCCGGGTATCCAAGCAGGGCGCCCTCAAGCGCGCCGGCCACGGTGCCCGAATACGTGACGTCATCCCCGATGTTGAACCCCTTGTTGATGCCCGAGACGATGAGGTCCGGCTTGTGTTCAAGGATCTGGTCGATGGCGATATTCACGCAGTCGGTCGGAGTGCCGTCCACGGCGAACACGTCCTCCGCGATGCGTTCCACGCGCAGCGGGCGTCGAAGAGTCAGCGCATGGCCGACGGCACTGGCTTCGGTCTGGGGAGCCACGATGACCACTTCGCCGACGTCGCGCAGAGCCGCTGCCAGCGCGTGGATGCCGGGCGAGAAGTGACCATCATCATTGGTGACGAGAATACGAGTCATTGCTGGAGATCATACCCGGAGGAACCAGCGCTTCCGGTACAACACTTCGCACAGGCCGTAGAGAACGAGCAGATTGGCGACGGCAAACGCGAGCGACGTGTTCTTTGGACTCCCCCACGGCTGGAAGTACGTCTCATACAGATAACGCAGGAGCGTGAGGTCGGCGCCGGTCGGTGACGTGACGTGAATCCAGATCAGCGTCTTCACCAGCAGCCCTGACGCGACGAACAGAAACAACGCGTTCACGCCAAGGACGATGAAGGGGCGCGCGCCGGCGCGTTGCTGCCTGACATCGAACAGCCAGTAACACATGGCCAGCAGAATGACCGCGATGCCGCTGGTCAGCAGCACGTAGGAACTGGTCCAGAGATTCTTGTTGATCGGGAACGACCGGTCCCACACCAGCGCCATCAGAATGGCCAGGCCTCCGGCGCCAATAAAGGCCATCACCTTCTCCGACGCCGGCTTCTCTGCCCTCAACCACACACCGGCGGCCACGCCCGTCAACGCCGTGGCAATCGCCGGCAGTGTGCTGAGCAATCCCTCAGGGTCCCACGTCTTCGACGAGCGCCACAGGTGCGCTTCGGTCAGGATCGTGCGATCGAGCCACGCGCCAAGGTTGCCTGCGGGCGTGAGGTCCCCCGCGATTCCGCCGGGCGGCGCCACGAATTGCAGCAGTGCCCAATACACGACGAGGATCGCGGCTGAGACTGACACTGACGCCCACCAGCGCTCGTCATCATCCGAGTTGCGGAACGCCCGATAGAACAACGCGGCCGCGAAGTAGCAGATGGCGAGCCGCTGCAGCACGCCCATGATGCGGACGGTCGACAGGTCAAAACGCGGATACAACGCCAGCAGCAAGCCAAACGCAAAAATCAACGCGGCCCGACGGGTGATCACCAACACGGACTGCTGCGACCGCCCAGACAGCGTGATCGACACGCCGACGATGAACACAAAGAAGGGAAAGATGAGATCGGTCGGTGTCCAGCCGTGCCATGGTGCGTGCAACAGAGGCGCGTAGACCTGTCCCCAATCGCCCGGGTTATTGACGATGACCATCGAGGCCATCGTGAGTCCACGAAAGACGTCCAGCGAGACGAGTCGGGGGGAGGCCACGGGCGCTCAGTATAATCGGGGCATCGTGCGCATATCTTTCGTGCTTGGAGTTCTGACGGCAACGGGCCTGCTTGCCGGGTCGCCTGCACAGACGCCGTCTGTGGCGCCAGGTGCGATTACAGACGTACCGGGAGTTCGGGTGGGCCACCACACCCTGTCGGAACGGCCAACGGGGTGCACCGTCGTGTTGGCCCCGGCCAGGACGGTGGGCGCCGTTGATCAGCGCGGCGGAGCGCCAGGCACGGCCGAAACCAACCTGCTGGCCCCCGAAAACATGGTCGACATCGTTAATGCCGTGACGCTGTCCGGGGGCAGCGCGTTTGGACTGGACGCGCGCCAGGGCGTCATGCGGTTTCTCGCAGAACGAAAGATTGGCTACGCGACGGCTGTTGCCCCGGTGCCAATCGTGCCGGCGGCCATTCTGTTCGACCTCCCGGTTGGAGGCCGGCCCGACGTGTATCCCACGGCTGATTGCGGCTACAAGGCCGCGTCGGCAGCCGTCGATAGCGGCGTCGCGCAGGGGTCGGTTGGCGCCGGCGCAGGAGCAACGGTCGGCAAGTTCGCGGGTGCCGGACGTTCGATGAAGGGCGGCATCGGCACAGCGTCCTTCAGTGCCGGCGGTGGCCTGGTGGTTGGTGCGATCGTGGCCGTCAACGCGTCGGGCTCGATTATCGACAGGCGCACCGGTCGCGTGGTCGCGGGTGTGCGCGGAGAAGATGGCGTTTCGCTGGAAGATCCATTTGCCCTCATACGGCGGATGGCCGCGCCGGCCACGCGTGAAATGGAGAACACGACCATCGGAGTCGTGGCAACCAACGCCACCCTGACAAAGGCTCAGGCGCTGCGGGTTGCGATCATGGCGCAGGACGGCCTGGCCCGCGCCATCTTCCCATCACACACACCAGGCGACGGCGACACGCTGTTTGTGCTGGCAACCGGAGGCCTCTCCGAACCAGTCAACGTCAGCCGTCTCGGCACGTTGGCCTCCGAAGTGGTCGCCGACGCGATCGTCAATGCGGTGCTGCTGGCCAAGGGCCTTCCAAACTACCCGGCCGTCGCGGACTTGAAGCGTTAGCAGCCTCCCAATGCCCTGGCTGCTCGTCCTGCTTGTTGCGTACTCGCTCGGCCTTGTTGCGCTGGGCGCGTGGATTGGCCGCTCCGTTCGCAAGAGTGAAGACTTCTTTGTCGGAGGCCGCTCGCTTGGGCCTGCCCTGATCTTCGGCACGTTCATGGCCGCCAACGTCGGCGCTGCATCGACGGTGAACGCCACGGGCCTGGCCTACAACCATGGTCTCGCGGCCTGGTGGTGGAACGGGTCGGCGGGTATCGGCACACTCGTGCTCGCGTTTGTGGTCGGCCCTCGCATCTGGCGACTGGCGACCGAGCGCGGCTACCTCACCATCGGCGACTATCTGCAGGATCGCTTCGGTCGCACGGTGCGCCTGGTCATCACCGTCGTGATCTGGTTCGGCACGCTCTCGATCTTTGCCGCCCAGGTGATCGGGGCCGCGGCCGTGTTGCAGGCGGCCGGGGGCGTCAGCCAGACCACAGGCGCGCTGCTCGCTGCCGGGGCGATGACCGCGTACTTTGCGTTTGGTGGACTCCTCAGCGCCGTCTGGGTCAACCGCGTGCAGTTGCTTGTCATCGTTGCCGGCTTTGCGCTGGCGGTCGCGTACACCCTTGGCGCCGCGGGAGGTGCTGACGTCGTCGCCAGCGCGGTACCTGGCAGTTCCTTCCTGATGGGAACAACCACGGCTGCCGGCTTCCCGCTGCTCTTCCTGCTCGCCCCAAACTTCTTCCTGTCGCCTGGGCTTGTGCAACGGGCATTCGCCGCGAAGTCTGTGGACGCGCTCCGCACCGGGGTGGCGTGGTGCGGTGTCGCGCTGCTGGTCTTTGCGTGGGCGCCGGTTGCGCTGGGCATGGCGGCCCGGGTGCTGCATCCGGAACTGCTCGGTGCGCCGACGCAGGTCATCCTGCCGACGTTGTTGGCGCAGTCGGTACCGGTGCTTGTGGGGGCGCTGGCGCTGGCGGCGGTGTTTTCAGCCGAAATCAGCTCCGGCGATGCCGTCATCTACATGCTGTCGACGACCGGCGCACGTGATCTTTACAAGAGCGTGTTCAGGCCCGACGCGAGCGATGCGCAGGTTGTCCGCGCGGCCCGCATCATCGCCGTCCTGGGCGGCCTTGGCGGCTTCGGCCTGGCGTTTTATCACGAGTCACTTGCGTCAGCACTTGGGGCGTTTTACAGCGTGATCGGTGTGACGTTGCTGGCACCCGTCATGGGCGGGCTGTTTGTTCCCCGCGGCGGCAGCACGGCCGCGCTGGGATCGCTGGCCGCAGGTCTCTCGCTGCTCTACTTCGGGGCTGATGTGATCGCCCTGATCGCGCCGGGCACGTGGCTGACGACACCTGTCGTCAGCATCATCGGAAGCGCCGCGACGTTCCTGGTCATCGCCGTCGCGTTCCCGCGTCGCTGACGGGCCTCACAGCCCGGCGGGCCTAAAGGCCACGCCCCACGCAAGTCCACCCACCACCCCATCAACCCACCCACCAGCCCATCAACCCACCAGCCCATCAACCCACCAGCCCATCAACCCACCAGCCCATCAACTAGTCGCCCTTGACGACCCGCGTGGCCTCCTCGTCGATTTCCTTGGGCCCTTGCCGTCGGGCAATGACGTAGGAAATCGCGAAGATCACGACGATGAGGCCAAGTGACAGAGGCTTGGGAATGACAAACCCGACCCAGTGCATCTGGTGTGCGTACTCCAGGAACAGCTTCAGCGCCACCCACGCGATGATGATGAAGGCGCCGTCGACCAGGGCCGGGTACCGCTGGACCAGGGTCAGCAGCTGGCCGATCACCAGGCGCATGGCGACGATGCCGAGAATGCCGCCGGTGATGATGACCCACAGCTTCGGCGACATCGCGACGGCGACGAGAATCGAGTCGATCGCAAAGACGATGTCGGTCAATTCGACCTTGAGGACCGTCGTCCAGAACACCGACAAGCCCAGCCACGCTTTGGCCGGCTTGATCGCGCCGCGCTCATGTCCCTCTTCATGCCGGAAGAAGTGCGCGTACGACAGCCACATCAAGTAGCCGCCGCCAATCAGCTTGACCCACGCGAACTCGATCATGTGGGCGGCAAACACGATGGCCACGATGCGGAAGAAGAAGGCGCCGAGGATGCCGTATCGCAGCGCCTTCTTTTGCTGGTCGCGCGGGAGCCCGAGCACCAGGATGGCGAGGACGAGCGCGTTATCGGCGGAAAGCAGCCCCTCGAGCAAAACGAGCAGGCCGATAGTGACAAGGTCGGTCAGCTGAAAGTCGATCGGCACGAGACTGACAGGATATCTGACGGCCCGGAAAAAGACGTCGGGTTGCTTTTTCGACCAAAAAGCCACCCGACGTCTTTTTTCTCACGCGAGTCAGATACTTGACACGCTTCGTGTCAACTTCTACACTTGTTCCATGGCAGAGTTCTTCCTGATCAGCATGGCTGCCGAGGTGCTCCAGATGCACCCGCAGACCCTCCGCAAATACGAACGCCTGGGCCTGGTGCGTCCACAACGGGCAGGTGGC
The DNA here is from genome assembly GCA_966252305.1 of uncultured Acidimicrobiia bacterium. Taxonomy (GTDB): domain Bacteria; phylum Acidobacteriota; class Vicinamibacteria; order Vicinamibacterales; family SCN-69-37; genus SYFT01. Next base: position 16,287 of record CBINOO010000041.1, on the reverse strand, counting down.
GCGACGCGGGTGTACACGGGGGAAGAAATCGCGCGGCTGCGTTTTATCAAGATGCTGGTCGACGAACTGGGCATCAACCTCGCGGGGGTGCAGCGGCTGCTGGCAGTGGCTGATGTGGCCCAACGTTTGCGTCCACTCGCCACCGAGGCCCGTCAGCGGTCGCAGTCAGACCACGCGCGACGGTTGACGGCCGAAGTGGACGAACTTTGCAGGCAACTCGGCCTCGACGCCAATCGCTAGAAAGGAGGGCGCGTGGATTTCAAGGACTACTACGCCGTCCTCGGCGTACCCAAAACGGCCTCGGAAGCCGACATCAAGAAGGCCTACCGGAAGCTCGCCCGGCAGTTCCATCCCGATTTGAATCCCGGCGACAAGACGGCAGAAACCCGCTTCAAGGAAGTCAACGAAGCGAATGAAGTGCTGGGCGATCCCGAGTCGCGCAAGAAATACGACGAGCTCGGCGCCAACTGGCGGATGTACGAAAACGCGCCTCCCCCGCCCCACGGCGGGCACACACGCACCCAGGCGCGGACGATGACGCCTGAGGAAATGCAGGACCTGTTCGGCGACAGCGGGTTCTCGGATTTCTTCACGACGTTCTTCGGCGGCGGCGGAGGCGCCCGGACTGGTCGTCCATCGTCTCGCCCACCGCGCGGCCGTGATATCGAACAGCCATTGAGCCTGACGATGGAAGAGGCGTTCACCGGGGCCACGCGTCACCTCGAGACCCATCGCAATGGAAAGCCGCACCACGTCGAAGTGCGGATTCCCGCGGGTGTGCGCGAGGGTTCTCGTGTCAAGGTTCGCGGCGAAGGTGAACCCGGCCGCAACGGCCAGCCCAACGGAGACCTGTACCTGGTCGTCCGGCTGCAGGCCCATCCGCGCTTTGAACGCCGCGGTCAAGACCTGCACACCCGGCTGGCCATCCCGGTGCCGACGGCGGTGCTTGGCGGCGATGTCGCCATCACCACGCTGGCCGGGACGTCGCTCCGGCTGCGTATCCCCGAGCTGACACCCTCAGGCCGCACCTTCCGGCTCAAGGGACACGGCATGCCGACGCCTCGCGAACCGGAGACCAAGGGAGATTTGTTCGTCACGGTGGATCTTCAGATTCCAGCGACGCTGACACCGGAAGTGCGTGAGCACTACAAGGCGCTGGAGAAACTGGCAGGCACAACATGAATCTGAATCGCTACACGGAAAAGGCTCAGCAGGCGCTCATGACGGCTCAGCAGAACGCTGAGCGACAGGGGAATCCCGAGGTGCTGCCTGAGCATCTGCTGCAGGCGCTCGTGACGCAGGCCGATGGCATCGTCCCCGCCCTGCTCGGCAAGATGCAGGTAAACACCGGGGCCGTGACATCTGCAGTCGACGCGCTGGTCGCGGCATTGCCCCGCACTCAGGGCGGCGCGCAGCCCGGCCTCTCCGGGCGCCTTCGGCAGGTGCTCTCGGCCGCCGAACAGGAAGCACAGACGCTCACCGACGAGTACACGAGCACGGAACACCTGTTCCTCGCCGTCGTCAACGAAGGCGGGCGATCGGCTGCCGCCAAGACACTGGCGCAACACGGCATCACACGCGACACGGTGTTTCAGGCGCTCACCCAGGTGCGCGGATCGCAGCGCGTCACCGACCAGAATCCCGAGGGGAAATACCAGGCGCTCGAAAAATACGGCCGGGATCTGACCGAAGCGGCGCGCAAGGGCAAGCTGGATCCGGTCATCGGCCGCGACGAAGAAATCCGGCGCGTGATCCAGGTGCTGTCGCGCCGGACCAAGAACAACCCCGTGCTCATCGGCGAACCGGGCGTCGGCAAGACCGCCGTCGTGGAAGGCCTCGCTCAGCGCATCGTGCGCGGCGACGTCCCTGAAGGACTGCGCGACCGCAAGATCATGGCGCTCGACATGGGCGCGCTGGTGGCCGGCGCAAAATTCCGCGGCGAGTTCGAAGAGCGCCTCAAGGCGGTCCTCAAGGAGATCACCGACGCCGAAGGCCAGATCATCCTGTTCATCGATGAACTGCACACGGTGGTCGGCGCTGGCGCGGCCGAGGGGTCGATCGACGCGTCGAACATGCTCAAACCGATGCTCGCCCGAGGTGAACTGCACACCATCGGCGCCACCACACTCGACGAGTACCGCAAGTACATCGAAAAGGACGCCGCGTTGGAGCGCCGCTTCCAACCCGTGATGGTCGATCAGCCCTCCGTCGAGGACACCATCTCGATCCTGCGTGGACTGCGAGAGCGTTACGAAATCCACCACGGCGTGAAGTTCAAGGACTCGGCGCTCGTGGCGGCCGCGGTCCTCTCGCATCGATACATCGCCGACCGCTTCCTGCCCGACAAGGCCATCGACCTCATCGACGAGGCGGCGTCGCGCCTGCGCATGGAAATCGACTCGATGCCGGCTGAACTGGATGAAGTCGAGCGGCGCGTCATGCAGCTTGAAATCGAACGTGAGGCCTTGCGCAAGGAGTCGGACGCGGCCTCGAAGGAACGGCTCGAAAAGCTCGAGAAGGAGCTGTCCTCACTCAAGGAAGAGCGGTCTCGCCTGTCTGCGCAGTGGCAGAAGGAGAAGGACGCGATCCAGATCGTCCGCGAGAAAAAGGAAGAACTGGAGCGCCTCCGCCTCGATGTCGAGCGCGCGCAGCGCACTGGTGACTACGCTCGCGCTTCGGAACTGCAGTACGGCCGCATCCCGGAGCTCGAGCGCGAGGTCGCCGCGCACGATCAGTTCCAGGGCGACGCACAGGGCCAGATGCTCAAGGAGCAGGTCGACGAGGAGGACATCGCCGAAGTCGTGGCGCGGTGGACCCACATTCCCGTCAGCCGGCTGATGGAAGGCGAAGTCCAGAAGCTCGTCATGATGGAAGACCGCCTGCACCAGCGCGTGGTCGGCCAGCACGATGCCGTCGTCGCCGTGGCCAACGCGATGCGGCGTGCCCGCGCCGGCCTGCAGGATCCCAATCGGCCGCTCGGCAGCTTCCTCTTCCTCGGCCCGACCGGCGTCGGCAAGACGGAACTCTCTCGAGCGCTCGCGGAACTGCTGTTCGACGATGAGCAGGCGCTGATTCGGATCGACATGTCCGAATACCAGGAAAAACACACCGTCTCACGCCTCATCGGCGCGCCCCCGGGATACGTCGGCTACGAGGAAGCGGGCCAGCTCACCGAAGCCGTGCGCCGGCGCCCGTACGCGGTCGTCCTGTTCGACGAGGTCGAGAAAGCACACCCGGAAGTCTTCAACGTGATGCTCCAGTTGCTCGACGATGGACGCCTGACGGATGGCAAGGGCCGCACAGTCGACTTCAAGAACACCGTCGTCATCATGACGTCCAACCTGCGGGACCAGGACGCGCTGCGCGGTCACTTCCGGCCGGAGTTCCTCAATCGCATCGACGAAATCGTCTTCTTCCAGGCGCTCACCAAGCAGGACATCCGCAAGGTGATCGACATCCAGCTGGGAGGACTCCTCAAGCGGCTCGAAGAACGGAAGATCTCGCTCGAGCTCTCTGACGATGCGCGAACGCTGCTCGTTGACGAAGGATACGACCCGGTGTACGGCGCGCGGCCGCTCAAGCGCACGCTGCAACGTCGTGTGCTTGATCCGCTGGCGATGGGCGTCCTGCAGGGTGAGTTCGGCGAAGGGGATACGGTCTATGTCGATGCGAAGGACGGGCAGATCCAGCTGCACCGCGTGGTGACGGCGTCCACGTAATGGCACGGCGCCGACCACCGGCCGACATCCCTCCGCGCTGGTCCGGGCCGGTCCTGCTCCTGTGTGCAGGCACCGGCCTGGCCGCCGGTTTGTTGTACGCCCTGACCGCCGCCCGGGACATCGTCGTCGGTGATACGGCGGAACTCATGGCCGCGGCGTTGACACGCGGCGTCGCCCACGCCCCGGGGTATCCCCTGCTGACGATGCTGGGCGCGGCGTTCAGCGCCTTGCCAGTCGGCCCGGAAGGTTTTCGCGTCACCTTGGTGGCCGTGTTGAGCGGCGCGTGGGCAGTCGGGATGACCACCGCCACGGCGTATCAGCTGACGGGGTCGCGCCTCGCCGCGGTGCTGGCTGGAGCCGTCCTTGCGATCAACCCACTGGTGTGGACGTGGTCGGTCGTCTTCGAGGCGTTCCCTCTCGCGAACGCGATCATCGCGACGTTGATGTTTCTGCTGGTCCGCTGGCATCAGGAACCTGGGCGCACCAATTGGCTGATTGCTGCGGCGGGAGTCGCGGGCCTTGCGCTGACCAACCACATGACGGTGGTGCTCCTTGGGCCGGCCATTCTCTTCCTGTTGTGGCGGCATCGCGACGTGCTCATCGGCCGGCCGCGCGTCATCGCCCTCTGCGCGCTGGCGCTGGTCATCGGCCTGGTTCCGTACGTCTACATCCCGATAGCCGCCGCCGCGGACCCGTACCTCAATACCGGCAGCGTCGACTCTGCGACGTCCCTGCTGCGGCTTGTCACCCGCGCGGACTATGGGTCCGGTCAGCTGGTCGCTGAAGCGGCCAACGCCGGCGGATCGGCGGTGGATCGCGTGGTGGCCCTTTTCGCGTCGTTCACACTGCCTGAGGGCATCCTGCTCCTGGTCGGCGCTTCGGCATTGTGGCAACGTCAACGCAACATCCTGACGTTCCTGCTGCTGGCGTTTGCTGTGGCCGGGCCAGCGTTTGTCGCGTACGCCAATCTGGATCTCGGCCAGACGTTTGGATTGTTTGTCCTCCAGCGCTTCTTCCTGCTGCCCCATATCGTCGTGGCACCGATCGCTGCAGCCGCCGTGACACGGCTGATCGACCTGGCCGGCTCGGCGCAGCATCGTCGCCGCCTGGCCCACACCGGGTTGATGGCGCTCGTCGGGCTGTATTGCGCGACGAGCGTATACACGCACTTCGACGAGGTCGACCAGAGCGAGAACCGCGTTGCCCGTCATTTTGCCGAGGACATCCTCGCGTCGGTTGATCACAACACCGTCCTGCTGGTGTCGGCCGACGATGCGGCGTTTCCGCTGATGTATCTGCAAGCCGTGGAACACGCCCGTCCCGACGTGACGGTGATCGCGCTGCCGGCGCTGAACGGGCCGGCCTGGTATTCCGAGCAGTTGCGGCGGCGCGATCCCCGTCTGGTGCTTCCCGGTGGATCACTCAAGGCGCTGCGTGACGCCAACCGTGGCCGGCCGTTCGCGGTGATCGGCCGCGTGGCGGATCCCAGTCTGGCCGGCAGCTATTACGGATTCCCACGCGGGCTGGTGACCGTGATCGAGCCTGTCGACACCGGGCGCACCATTGCCGACATGGTCGCGGAGTACGACCGTCTCGCCGCGAGGTACCGAGTACCTTCACACGCCACAATCAAGGCGGGCACCTTTGAAACCGGAATCGTGCGCGCATACGCGGCACCGGCGTTCATCGTCGGGACCGAACTGGCTCGCGCCGGCGATCCCGCGCGCGGCCGCGAATATGTCGAGCGCGCTCTGGCGATTGATCCCAGCTTCACCGAGGCACGGACGGCGCTCAACCAGCTCCGCTGATCTCAGGGCATGCGGCCGGTCGACAGAAATGCTTCGGCAATCTGGCGGGCCAGCAGCGGCGTGTCGGCGAAAGCGGTGTTGGCCGTTACAGCAATCACCAGGTCACGGTCCGGCAGGAACATCAGGGTCGCGACCATGCCGCCGCGCAGGTCCCCGTCGTGCCCAATGCTCTGCAGCGATTGCCCGGCAACATCGACGCGCTCCAGATCCCATCCCAACCCGTAGCCGGTGGGCTGGCCATCCGGCAGCTGCTGATCGGCCTGCAAGGAGGACAACGTTTCCTGCCTCAACAATGCGCCACGATCCAAACCGACGATGAAGCGGACCATGTCGGTGGGCGTTGACAGGAACGCGGCGGCACCGGAGAAACACGACGTATCAATGGGATCAAGCCCCTGCGGACCGTACCGGGTATCCGCCGCAAACCGTGGGAAATAGAACTCCGCTCGTGACAGGACCGGCTGGCCCGGCGCGTCCGTCGTCGTCTGCGTCATCCCCAGCGGCTCAAACACGCGGGCGCGCATGAAGGGCGCGAACCGGTCGTGGGCGGCAGCTTCAACGGCCGCGCTCAGCAACGCCCAGCCGTATGAGGAAAACCGGTAGCGGGTTCCCGGCTGCGCCAGCAGATCAAATTCACCGAAACGTTCGATCGCATCGGCCGGTCGCGCGCACGGCGTCCAGACCGGCTCTTCGTCTCCCTCATCAGGACGCAGGCCTCCCGTGTGCGCCATGAGTTGGCGCACCGTCACCGGCCATGCCTTCTCGGGATACGCCGGCACGTAGCGCCTGATGTCGGCGTCCAGATCAATCGCCTGTTCCTCGAGCAGGACACCGATGCCTGTTGACGTCATCGCCATCGACGCTGTGCCGATCCGGAACTGTGTGTCCGGGGTCACTGGCAGTCGTTCATCGATGTTGGCCCAGCCGAACGCTTCGGCCCAGGCAAGCTTGCCGCCGACCGCCACCGCCACAGAGGCCGCAGGCAGGTTCAGTTCCGCGATGGATGCGCGGGTCTGCTGACGGGCTCTGGCGACTGCGTCGCTCCACTCGGGCGCCACGTCGGTCGTCTGCTGCGACGGCAACTCGTCAACGCTGCGATGAATCGGAACGGTGGTGGCGCTGACAAATCCCCACAACCCGAACACAAACGCCGGGATCAACCCCAGCGCCCCGAGCGCCACGATCGCCCATGTCTGCCATCGTCGTTTCACCACGCCTGCCCCCTTGCCGACGCCCACTCCCGTGCGCTGCGGGGTAGCCATCTGCGGCCCACACGCACCAACGTCGTCCACCGATGGCGGGCGCGCTCATCGGCCTCGCGCCAGGGGAATCCATATGCCGCGCGCACTTCTTCGGGCAACGTTCCGTAGGTCAAGACCTGTGCCGCTCGAAAGACGGGCCACAACACGTACCACCGAGGCGGGAACAGAAGTGATCGCGCCAGCGAACGGCTGCAGTCGCTGACTTCAAGCAGTCCTCCGTCGATAACCTCGCGCATCGCGAAGCGCAACTCCTCGCATGTGCGCGGCAACACGCCGGCCGGCATGCCCATCAGGGGCTCCATGATGGCGGCCTCCTCGACATAGATGTCACGTTCACATCGGCTCAACGGGCCCACGAGCCTTTCGTACGTCTGCAGGATGGAATCCACCAACGTGATGTGGACCCACCGCTGCGCGGCATGGTCGTGGGCCGAGTACGGGCCACGGTGATTTGTGCCGTGGACGCGATCGTGGATTGCGTGAATCCGAGCGGCCGCCAGCGTCATGTTCCGGGTGTCGCCGAACGTGAGGGCAATCATCGCCCCGACCGTTGACCGCAGCCGGGCAATGCCCGCCCGCAGGCTCCCCCGGAATCCGCTGTGGGTATCCACGCCGGCAGCAATGGTTGGATGCGCCAGTTGCAGCAGGATGGCCCGGGCCCACCCGAGCAAGACGATCACTTCCCGGTTGACCTTCCACGTGACGCTGCCCGGGCCCGGCCGAACCCGCCCGGAGGCCACGAGCCGTTCACAGACCGCACGCCGATGTCGTTCGACACTCATCAGCCGTATGAAACGACACGAGCCCCTCGGAAGTGGTCAGCGCCACGTGAGCATCACGTGAGATTGTGATGACGACGGAGTCCCCAGGCCATTCCGAGGCCAAAGGTCGCGGCTTCCCCGACGGCAAGGATGGCGCCGGAGGTCGCTCCAAGGTCAGGTTCACCAAGCAGGCGGGCCAGGGGGGTCAGCGTGGCCGGTGAGCCGGCGACCGTGCCGGCCAGCATGTGAATCGTCCCGCCGACCAACGGATGCCCCAGCAGCGTCAGTGCGAGTCCACACAATCCGCAGCCAATCGCGACCAGGGCCATCCGCCTGGCCGCCTGGGGCCCGGCCAGTGCGAGCGTTCCTCCAACCGTCGCCCCAAGCAATGCCCCCTGGAGCCCGCCCTCAACTGCCACATCAAGTCCGAACAGCGCGGCAAACGCCCAGCGCGCCAGCCACTGGACCACGAGTCCGATGGCCGCACCGCCGAGGCCTCCGCCCAGCGCCCAAGCCACCGGGGCCGGCCACGTCAGCCGCGTTCCGATCGCCGAGATGCCGAGGCCCACACTCGCCGCCCCAAGTCCACCACAGACCGCCCCGACGACCGCGAGCACCGGCACAATCACCAAAGGCGCCTGGCTGTCGGGGGCCAAAGAGAGCATCAGGCCTCCGAGTCCACCCGCAACTGCACCAGCGAGCGCACCGCCCTCCGCCGCAGCCGTCCAGAACGACGCCGATTCCCTGACGGCTGTCGGCTGAGGGGCCTCATACGCCGCAACGGCGGCCGGCATCGGTGCCGCGGCCGGCACGCCTTCGTCCTGCTCGGCACGCACACCGGGCAACACGAACTGATAGCCGTGCCGCGACACGGTGCGAATGAAACGCGGCTCCTTTGAGTCGTCCCCCAGCGTGCGGCGCAACGTGCGCACCGCCTGGCTCAGCGCGCTCTCGGAGACGGCCACGTCCTGCCAGACTCGCTCGAAGATTTCGCGCCGATGCACGGCTTCGTGGCGACGCTCCACGAGGAGCACGAGCAAGTCGAAGTACCGGGGAATCAGCGGCACCTGCTCGCCATCCCGCAGCAGGACGCGCCGGCGCGGAGACAGCGTGAACCGCTCGAAGCGGTAGGTGATTGATGGAGATTCTCGATACATTCAGAACAAACTATCGAATTTTCTTACTTCGTCACGACCACTACGATGGCCCGGTTGTATGTCGATTCTCATCGTATATCTCGTGGCCGGGCTTGTGCTCCTGATCCTTGGCGCCGACTGGCTCGTGCGCGGGGCCTCGCGACTGGCGCTTCACCTGGGTCTCTCTCCGCTCATTATTGGCCTGACCGTCGTCGCCTTCGGGACCAGCGCCCCTGAACTGGCAGTCAGCGTCCAGTCGGCCTTTTCCGGCGCGGCCGGCATGGCCGTCGGCAACGTGGTGGGCAGCAACATCTTCAACGTCCTCGTGGTCCTGGGCGCTTCGGCCCTCATCACGCCGCTGGTCGTGCAGCAACAGCTTGTGCGTGTGGACGTCCCGTTGATGTGCCTGGTCTCGGCGGTGTTCTGGGGGATGGCCGCTGACGGTCGCCTCGGCAGCATCGACGGCGTGATACTCACAGCGGGCGTCGTGGCATACACGGTGTTTGCGGTCCGCAATGGCCGGACGGAAGAGGCGGCCGTGGTGGTCGAATATGACGAGAAATTCGGCCGCGCGCCGTCGTCCGCCCCGATGTTCCTGCAACTGGGACTGATTGTCGCCGGCCTGGCCGCACTCGTCGGAGGTGCACACTGGCTCGTGGAAGGCGCGACCGGGATTGCACGGGCCTTTAATGTGAGCGAAACGGTCATTGGCCTCACCATCGTCGCGGGCGGCACGAGCCTGCCCGAAGTGGCGACGTCAATCGTGGCGGCCATGCGCGGTGAACGCGACATCGCCGTGGGCAACGTCGTCGGCAGCAGCCTGTTCAACCTGCTTGCCATCGCCGGGCTGGCCGCACTCATTGCGCCGGGCGGACTCGCGGTTCCCGATGCCATCGTGCGCTTCGACATCCCGGTGATGCTCGCCGTGGCGCTGGCCTGCCTGCCGATCTTCGCGGCCGGTCATCTCATCGCCCGCTGGCACGGCGCCTTGTTCCTCGCCTATTACGGCGCGTACCTCGCCTACCTGCTGATGGACGCCACCGGGCACGACGGCCTGCCCGCGTACAGCGGCGTGATGAGCGCATTTGTCCTGCCTCTCACCGGCCTCACGCTCGTCGTGTTGTGGTGGAGGCACCATCGTGCCAGGAGACCGTCATGATTGCTCGCGCCGTCGCCACACTCCAGGACTTCCTCAAGCTTGAAGCGGCCGGAGGCCTGCTGCTCATGGGAGCGGCGGTCCTGGCGATGATCGTCGCCAACTCGCCCCTCGGTGCGGCCTATCAATCCGCGCTCGCCGTGCCCTTCGAAATCCGTCTCGGATCGATCGGTCTCGCCAAGCCGGTCCTGTTGTGGATCAACGACGGGCTTATGGCGATCTTCTTTCTGCTGGTCGGCATGGAGTTGAAGCGGGAGGCCCTGGAGGGGCACTTGTCGAGCCTGCGGGCCGCCTCCCTCCCGGCCTTCGCGGCGCTCGGCGGGATGGCGTTTCCGGCTCTGTGTTTTGCCGCGATCAACTACACCAGTCCCGACGCCATGCGCGGTTGGGCGATCCCGGCCGCGACCGATATCGCCTTTGCGCTCGGCGTCATGGCCCTGCTCGGGCCCCGGGTCCCCGCCGCACTCAAAGCGTTCCTCCTGAGCATCGCCATCATCGACGATCTCGGCGCGATCGTCATCATCGCGATGTTCTACACCGCAGAACTGTCGACGACCGCGCTGGCGGTGGCCGCGCTCTGCATCGCCGGCCTCGCGATCCTGAACCGGCGTGGTGTGACTCGCCCGGCCGCCTACTTCCTGCTGGGTGTGCCGCTGTGGATCGCCGTCCTCAAGTCCGGGGTGCACGCCACACTGGCCGGTGTCGTCCTCGCGTGGTTCATTCCGATGCGTGGCGCTGCCGGCACCAACGAGTCTCCACTGAAGTCACTGGAACATGCCCTGCATCCGTGGGTGGCCTACGGCGTGTTACCGGTGTTCGCGTTTGCCAACGCCGGAGTTCCGGTGCTGGGCTTGTCACTGGCCGATCTCGTTCAACCCGTGCCGCTCGGGATCATCGCGGGCCTCTTCATCGGCAAACAGACGGGCATCATGGCGATGAGCTGGCTGGCCGTCCGGCTCGGGATTGCCCAACTGAGCGGGGGCCTCCGCTGGTCGCAAATCTACGGGGTGGCCCTGCTGTGCGGCGTCGGCTTCACGATGAGTCTGTTTGTCGCCTCCCTCGCCTATGGAGCCGATGTGCCGCAGGGCGGCCTCGACCGCCTGGGCATCCTCGCGGGATCACTCCTGTCAGGGGTCGCGGGTTACATGGTGTTGCGACTGACGGCGTCGGCCCCTCTCCCGGCATCTGCTGTGGGTAGCGACCTGCAGGCAGACAGCACTGGCATGCAGCGTGCATGATTGACCAGAAGTACAACCGCGCGACCGCGCAGGAGGTCATCGATGCTGCTTGTCACCGCCGCTCTGCTGAGCGCCACCATTTCGCTTGCGCCCGTGTCCGTTTCCGAGGCCGTCCAGGCGAAGGAGATCGAACGTCTGCGGGAATCCGGTGCCGTGCTGACCGAGATCCTCAACGCCCCGGAAAACGTGCCTGAAGAGATACTGGCGAAGGCGCACTGCGTGGTCGTGATTCCCTCACTGACCAAGATCGCCTTTGGCGTGGGTGGCAGCTACGGGCGCGGCGCCATGGTCTGCCGGCAGGGCCCGGAGTTTTCAGGCGAGTGGGGCGCGCCGGCAATGATGGCCATCGAAGGCGGCTCATTCGGATTTCAACTGGGCGCGGAAGCGACCGACCTCGTGCTGGTCGTCATGAATCCACGCGGCGCCGCCGCCATCCTTAATGGCACGGCCAAACTCGGGGTGCAGGCGACCGTAGCCGCCGGGCCCAAGGGACGTCATGCGGAAGCCGCGACGGATGTCACCATGCGCGCCGAGATCCTGAGCTACTCCCGCTCGCGTGGTCTCTTCGCCGGCATCTCGCTCGAGGGCACGTCGCTTCGGCCGGACGACGGCGCCAACGAGAAGGTCTACGGCGAGAAACTGACCGTGCGCGAAATCATCCAGGGCGCCACCATCAAGACGCCGGATGCCGGGCGCGCCCTGGTTGACACGTTGACGGCCCACACTCCCAGGCGCCTGCGATAGCAGGCGTCCGCCACCGGGCGTCTCGCCCTGCAGGCGCTGCAGGGCCTCGCGTGGCGCCGGCCAGGCCGGATCGAGCGCGATGGCCCGCTGAAATGACTGTTCCGCCTCATCGGGCCGATCCTCTGTCACCAGCAGCCGGCCGTACAAATCGTGGATGCCCGGATGCGCCGGCAGACGCGCCCGGGCGGCCGCGACAACGGCCAGCGCCTCAGGGCCCTGTCCACTGTTCACGAGGGCGGAGGCCAGCCCGGCCAGTGCCGGGAGGTCATCGGGCCGCTGCGCCAGATAGCGGCGGTAGTGAGTCGCCGCGTGATCGAACCAGCCCCACTCGCTGAGACTGTCGGCAAGTCCCCTCGCGGCGGCCAGTCGCGCGGGAGTCCACTCAGACGGCGGCGGCGCCTCCGGCCAGCGATCGACCCAGTAGACGCGGATGGTCCGCCCGATGGTTGCCAGGGGCGTCATCCCTCCGAATCCGCCCAGAAACAGCCGCCAGCGTCTCGGCAGATACACGCCGCTTTGCATGGTGGCGCTGATGGCGACATACCCCGGCAGTTGCGGGCGTTGACCGGCTATGCCGAGGCCCGAGCCCGGCAAGGGCGTCCACTCAATGCCGTAGTACGCAGGGTCAGCGGTGCCAAAGTAGGCCAGATTGATGTGTGTGACGTGCTGCGCGTCCATCCACCCCTTGAGGGCCTTGAGATCCTGTCCCCAATCGAGATTGGAATCGGCGAGATACGCGCCGCCGTTGTGCGCGCCGCCGATGGCGGCGGAGAAATACGCCAGGTGATGTGGATGCGCGCGGCCCACCTGCACCGCCCAGAAGATGGCACCGGCCGCCAGCGTCCACCGCAGCCACGGTCGCGGCGACGCGACGATGGTCGCCACCATGCGACCGAGAGCCAGCAGCAGGAACGGATAGATCGGCAGGATGTGCCGGACGCCGATGTTGATGCCTGACATCACGGCCGCCGCGCCGATGACGAGCACCGGGACCACGACAAACCAGGCGTCAAGGTGACTGAGTGGTCGCCGAACGACGCTCAGTATCGTCAGGCCAAGACCCGACAGCGCCAGCAGGACAAACACGACCGGCGCCTTCACCAGGAACGCGATTGGAAAGTAGTACCACCACCCGGACTCGCTGTAGCTGCCGGCCAGGTACGCGGGAATCTGCACCACCGATGCGTCGGCGAGCAGCGCACCATGGGTGAACGCATTGGGAAGCAGGCGATGTTGATCAACCCACGTGGCCAGACTGAGCCATCCGCCAAAGTGCTGCTGAACGGCAGGAACGCGGTCAGCGTGAAACAGCCACGTGGACGTCGCACTTGGCGCAAACCGGAAGCCGTACGCCGCCCACACCACCAGCCAGCTCATGGCGGCAACGGCGAGCAGCGCGCCGGCGACATGGCGCCATCGCACCGGTGAGGCCGGGCTCCACGCCGCCACGCCGAGCAACACGCACAACATCGGCGCCAGCAGCACGCCGGAGAACTTCGTGGCCGCGGCGGCGCCGGTCGCCAGCCCCAGCGCAATCAACCACCCCAGCGACGGCCGCTGCACGAACCTCCATGCGGCATACACGGCCGCGGTCATTGCGACGGTGATCGGCACATCGGTCGTCACCAGAGCGGAGTGCGCGAGGAACGACGGGGTCAGGACATACGCGGCCACGACGGCGATGCCGGCGGCATCACCACTCCACTGGCGGCTCCAGCGGTACAGCAGCAGGCCAAGCGCAATGCCCAGAGCCACGACCATGCCGCGGGCGAGGTACAGGAGGCGCTCGCCATCGTTGTCGGCGAACATGAACTGGCGCGACGCCTGTGTATTGCGCTGCAACCAGTCGCGCCCGCGCATTGCATCAACTTGTTCGAGGCCCAACTCGGGTTCCTCGACGACCAGCAACGGCAGGGCGGCCCACATCCGCCCGAGCGGTGGATGTGTGGGGTCAACACGGAAGTCACCGGCCTGCACGGCGGCATACCCGGCCAGCAGGTGCAGCGGCTCATCAAACGTGGCGGACTTCTGCGTGTAGCTGTGGACCGTCAACCCTGCGAACACGGCTACACACACCGCCGGCACCGTCCGCCGAACGTTCCTGTTCATCGTGGCAGGCCGTCACCATGACGCAGTGGGGCCAATCACGCAATCGGTCAAGGGCCGGAGCGGAGGTCAGCGGCGAGCGAGTTTTGCCAGTTTGGTCTCGGCGCCATCCGCCAGAGCCTGCAGGCTGGCGTAGGCCGTTCGCAGGGCCCGCGCTCCCTGTGCGGTGATCACATAACGTTTGCGTGGACGTCCGACGGCGCCGCTGGGTGTACCGGCGTCTGTGACCATGACGAGGCCACGCGCCTCGAGGCGCCCAAGGGTCGTGTAGATGGCCCCTGGCGATACGTCACGGCCGGTGCGGGCCTCGATTTCGTCATGAATGCCGATGCCGCTTGCCTCTTCAAGCCGGACGACGGCGAACAAGACGAGCTGTTCGAACTCCCCGAGATTGATGATGTCGGTCATGCTCCCCTCAGTCCTGCCGAAGTGCGACCAGCGGGTCGACACGCGCTGCGCGCATCGCAGGCACGAGCGCCCCAGCCATGCTCACGCCGCCGCCGATGACCAGGACAACACCGAACACCCACCACTCGGTGCCCGTGAATCCGAACACGACACTCTGCAACGCGCGCGTCGCCAGCCAGCCGCCAAGCAAGCCCATCGCGCTGCCGAGTCCGACAAGGCGAATGGTCTCGCGCAGCACCTCACCCGCAATGCGGGCCTGGCCCGCGCCAAGCGCCATGCGGACGCCGATGGCACGCGTCCGCTGCGCCACCAGAAACGAGAGCAGGCCGTAGACGCCGAACGCCGCGAGCATCAGCGCCACGCTCCCGAACACCGCCATGAACCCGGCATTGAATCTCCGCTCCGCCGTACGGACTCGGAACTGTTCATCAACGTCGCGGATCGCCGGTGGTTGCGCATTTGACGTGAAGGGCGCCAGGGCCGTCTGCACACGTCTTGAAGCGGCATCGGCGTCCGGCGTCAGTCGCACCACCACAGTGACCGACAGTGATCCCCGCCCGGTGTCGTGCTGCAGGAGCGGCAAATACATCTCAGGCCCCACCTCGCGTTCAGGCCCAGACACCCGAACACTGCTGGCCACCCCGACAATGCGAGTCCGCGTGCGAAACGTCAGATAGGAGCCAACAGGATCACGATCGCCAAAGAACCGACGCGCCGCTTCATCGTTGATGACGACTTCGGGCTCGGCCGGCTGCGCCGACTCAAAGGCCCGGCCTCGCAGGATGCGAATGCCTGCGACCGAAAAATAGTTGGGCGTGACCGCCCGATACCCGACCATGTTCACGCCGTTCGTTTTACCGAACCCTTCCACGTCTATTGAATAGCTGGCCATGTTGCCAAACAGCGGCAGCGCGCCGTCCAGCAGCGCGGCCTCTTCCACACCGGGGATCGGCGTGACCGACGCCAGTATTTCTTCCACTGCGACCCGCGCGGCAGCCGGCCTGATGGCATCGCCGTCCTTGGGCAACGGACGGGACACGTTCAGGCCCAGGAGGCGCCCTCGTGTGAACCCAAGGTCCGCGCGAAGCACGTTGATGAAACTGCCAACCACCAGGGTCGTCGCCACCAGCAGCATGACAACAAAGGCCAGCTGAGAGACCAGCAGCACACGCTGCCACCGCACACGCGAGCGATCACCACCAATCGCAGCACCACCCTGCTTGAGCACAGAGAGGATGTCCACACGGCTGCCCTGCCAGGCAGGAATCAGGCCACACACAAGTCCTGTGCACATCGCGCACGCAATCGCGACCATCAGCACCCGGTCGTCGAGCGCAATGGTCGATGCACGCGCAAGGCCGGCCGGAAGGGCCCGCAGAACAAGGCCAAGGCCGCCATGCGCGGCGGCAATGCCGATGGCCGAGACGGCCATCGACAAGAGAAGGCTCTCGACGACGAGGATCTGCGCCAGTCCACGCCGCGATGCGCCAAGCGCCGCGCGTACCGCAAACTCCCGCCTGCGCATCGTCGCCCTGGCCAACAGCAGATTCGCGACATTCACATAGGCGATGACAAGTACCAGCCCCACGGCAACCAGCAGGAGCACCAGCCATTTCTTTGCCGGTCCGACCATCGCGTCGTGTAACGGCTCGACGACGGGCCTGGCGGTATTCCAGAACGTCGTCGTTGGAAACGCCTTGACGGCTCCTGCGGTAGCCGCGTCCACCTGTTGTTGCAGTACGTCGACCGTCACGCCCTCCCGCGCGCGACCCACCACCGTCAGGAAGAAGCTGCGGCCCCCGGTCGCAAGCGAACGCTCTGACGAACTGAAGACGACCGGAATCCACGCGTCCACGGGCGTCTCGGGGCCAACAGGGAACGTGAAACCTGCCGGCATGACGCCAACGACTTCGCGCTCTTCGGTGCCCTTCGCGCCAAACTTCAAGCGA
>CBINOO010000040.1:0-31372 GCA_966252305.1 uncultured Acidimicrobiia bacterium | reverse complement strand
TTGCCGCGCAGCTGCTCATGCTCGACGACCCGCTGTTCACCGCACGCGTCGAGGCCCTGATCCGCAACGAACGTCTGAATGCCGACTGGGCGCTCGAGAAGGCGCTCCAGGAGCTGCGCGAGGCATTTGCGCGGGAAGGGGACGCCTGGATGCGTGAGCGCACGGGGGACCTCGACGACGTCGGCGGGCGCCTGCTGCGCAATCTGCGGCCCGGCCGCGAACCACTCGTGGATCTGGTCCGCGAACTTGAAGGTCCCCTGATCGTCGTCGCGGACGAAGTGTCCCCGTCGACCGCGGCGCAACTGGACTGGAGCAAGATTCGCGGGTTGGTGTGTGACGTCGGCAGCCCCACACACCACACCGTGATTCTGGCCAGGTCGCTGGGCGTGCCGGCGGTCGTGGGATTGGGATCGGCGACGCAGTGGGTGTCTCCCGGAGAAACCGTCGCCGTTGATGGGGCCACCGGTGAAGTGGTGGTGGATCCCGACGAGGCGGCCATGGAGCGCTGGCAGCAGCGCGCGCTCGTCGTTGAGCAGGCACATCGCAAGCTCGATGAACTGCGTGGCGTTCCTGCGGCTACGGCCGACGGGGTGCGTATTCGCCTGGACGCGAATCTTGAAATCGCGGAGGACACGACACGCGTCGACGAGGTGGGAGCCGAGGGCATCGGCTTGTATCGATCCGAGTTCATGCTCGACCGCGCGCCGGCCATCGGCGCCGACGAAGAAATGCAGGTCGCGGTCTATCGATCCCTGCTCGAACGCCTGGCGCCGCGACCCGTGACCGTCCGCACGTTCGACACCGGTGGTGAGCGGTGGGAGAGTGTCGGCCGTGGCGCCGGGCATCGGGATCGATTCGGCATGCGGGGTGTACGAACGGCCCTGCAGCATGACGAACGCTTCCGGATTCAGATTCGCGCGCTGTTACGCGCGGCTCCGGCCGGGACCTTGCGGATCCTGCTGCCCTTTGTCACCACCGCGCAGGAGGCGGCGCAGGTGCGGCGCCTGATTCGCGAAATCGCCCGCGACGTGCCTGGGGCGCCTGACGTCCCTGTTGGCGCGATGATCGAAGTCCCCGCTGCCGCGCTGACCGCTGATGAGCTGGCGGCCGAGATGGACTTCCTGAGCGTCGGCACCAACGACCTGCTCCAGTACACCCTGGCGATTGACCGGACCGACGAGCACCTTTCGGGCCATTACGAGCCAGCTCAGCCGGCCGTGTGGAGGCTGTTGCGCATGGTTGCGGCGGCCGGACGCCGGAGCGGCCGCGACGTGTCGGTCTGCGGTGAGATGGCGGCAGATCCGCTCTGGGTCACACTGCTCGTAGGCCTGGGGTTTCGCGCGTTCAGCATGACGCCGGCAGCCATTCCGGTCGTGAAGCGCGGCCTGCGCGCCGTCAGCCTGCGTGACGCGACGCTGGCTGCGCGACTGGCGCTGACCAGCCGGTCGGCTGCCGAAGTGCATGATGTCGTCGCGCCGCTGGCAAAAGCGATGAGCGAAATCTAGCCGCTTGAGGCAAGATTACGGCAGGAGTAGTTGATTCGAGATATGGAACAACCCGTCATTCGCGTGGAGAAGCCCTGGGGATACGAACTGCACTGGGCCAGGACTGACAAGTACGTCGGCAAGGTGATTCACATCAACAAGGGCCACGCCCTCAGCCTCCAGTACCACAATCAGAAGGACGAGACGATCTTCGTGTGGTCCGGCAAGATTCTCTTCGAGATCGACGAAGGCGGCACCCTGGTGGGACGCGAGATGACGCCGGGCATGTCCGTGCACGTCACCCCGCCCACCATTCATCGCATGACCGCGCTGGAAGACACCGATGTCATGGAGGTGTCGACGCCGCAGTTGGACGACGTCGTGCGCCTCGAAGATCGTTACGGAAGAAAAAGCTGAGGTTCCGCTGACTCAGAACGGAATGTCGTCGTCGCTCGGGGCGTCGATGGGGCCCATGTCATCGTGGGAGTCCATCCCGCCACCGGCGGCCGGCGCAAACCGTTCACGCTGAGGCCGGGCCGCGCGTTCGCCGCCACCGCCGCCCCCGCCGCCAAGCAGCACCACACGGTCTGCGCGGATTTCCGTGGTCTTGACCGCCTTGCCTTCCTTGTCGGTCCACTCACGCGTCTGGATCTTGCCCTCGACGTAAATCTGCTTGCCCTTGGTCAGGTACGGCTGAATGGACTCCGCCGTCTTGCCCCAGATCACGATCCGGTGCCACTGCGTGTCTTCACGCTTCTGGCCATCCCGGTCGTTGTAGACGTCGGTCGTCGCAATACTCACCGTGGCAACGGCCGTGCCGCCCTGGGTGAATCGCATCTCGGCGTCACGCCCGAGATTGCCGACCAGAATCGCCTTGTTCACGCTGCCCATGTCGTTGTCCTCGTCTCTCGCGGGAAAGCCAGATTCTACTTGATGATGCGCGCCAGCGCCTGCTGCGCCAGCACGGCGGCGCTTGAATCAGGAAAGTCAGCGCGCACCCGTTCCCAGTTGGCCTTCGCTCGCGCGATCTGACCGAGTTGCTCGTAGGCGAGCCCCTGTTTGTAGAGCGCCTGTGATTCCCATTCGGTGCCCTTGTGCAGGGTGATGACCTGTTCGTACGCCGTCACGGCTTCCTTGTTGGCGCCTTTGCCGTAGTGCGACTCCGCGATGTGGAAGCGGGCGCGCGGAACTTCCGGCGATGACGGGAAGGTCTTGATGTAGTACTCGAAGCCCTGAATGGCGATGTCGTATTTGCCGGTCACGTAATCGCCGAAGGCCGTGTTGAAGACGCGGTCGGGATTCTGCGGGGGCGCCAACGGTGTGGGCGTCGGTGTCGGCACGACCGGTGGGGGAGCTGTCTGCGGATCGGTCCCGGTGGTTCCCGCGGTCGTCGTGCCGCCCGTGGTCCCGGTCGCACCCGCGGCGCCCGTCGGAACGGCATTGGGGTCGACGGGGACCGGCGGCGGCGTCAACATCACGATGATTTGATTGAGCAGCGTCCGCTGATTGCCGATCTCCTGGCGGATGGTTTCCATCTCGTGGGCGTCCTTCGAGAGGGTCACGTTGGTGGCGTCGAGCTTCTCGCGCAGGATGCGCGCGTTGTCGGTGAGGGCGCCGATCTGCACGCCCTGATCCGCAAACAGCTTGCGCGTCAGGTTGGCCTGTTCGTCCACGCGGGCGTCCACCGCCTTGAGCGACGCCGCCAGCTCAGCCACGGCCGCGCGCAGCAGCTGTGTCTGCTCCTGCAACATGCGCAGGTCGGCAAAAATCTGTTGATGCTCGCGGTTCTGCGCGCGGGCCTCAGTCGGCCACGCTGCCAGAAGACCGACGAACGCGAGGGCGAAACTCAGACGTCGGGCCATGACTCTATGTTACTTCCCGGTCACCACGAAGTGGCCGCGCCGATTGTTCTTCCAGGCCGTTTCGTCGTGGCCCGGGTCGAACGGGAATTCCTTGCCGTAGCTCACGGTGCGGATACGCTCCGCGGCGATGCCGAGCGACACGAGATAGACCTTGACCGCCATGGCCCGACGTTCGCCGAGCGCGAGGTTGTACTCCGCGGTGCCCCGCTCATCACTGTGGCCCTCAATCGTGATGGCCCAGGTCGCGTATTTCTTGAGGACGTCAGCGTTCTTCTGGAGCACCTGCTGGCCTTCGGCGTCCACCACATCAGAGTCCAACCCGAAGAACACCGGGGCCAGCGGCGCCTCGCGATTGATTTCGTCAGGCGTCATGCCCGCCAGGGGGTCGGAGACCACGGGGTCATCCGGGATGATCGGCGGCGGCAGTGGCACCGGGGTCGGGGTCGGCGGCGGCACAACAGGATCGGACGCAGCCGGAACACTGGTGGTGGTCGCGGGTGGCGGCGTCACCGCGACCGGGGGCTGTTTCTTGCTGCAGCCGGCGACAAGCGCCGCGGCCAGCAGCGGAGCAATCAGTGACGTGCAGAGATGTCTGCGCATGAACATGTCCTTCAACGATGAGACCAGCTCGGATAGCGGTTGTTGCCGGTGCGGGTGACCTGACGTTCCAGCTTGCCGTCGGCGCCGATGATGGCGATCTGTTCCTTGCCCCACTGCGTCGTCGTCAACGCAATGTGCCGGCCGTTGGGCGCAACGCTCGGGCTTTCGTTCGTGCCGTTCATGCCTGTCGTCAGCGTCGTGACTTTCATACTGTCGAGGTCGATTCTGCGAATCTCCGTTCCGGCGGCAAGCTCGTGGGTGTAGGCAATGAAGTTGAGTGGAGCAGGTGACCACGTCGGGCGATCGATCTTGCCTCCGCCGGTCGGCAATCGGGAGACAGGTCCGCCGTCGGCACTCATGAGGTACAACTGGCTGACGCCGCCTCGGTCTGACGTGAAGGCGATCTTCTGGCCGTCGGGTGACCACGTCGGCGCGTTGTCGATGCCTGGATGCGACGTCAACTGGCGCAGGTCTGAGCCATCAGGCCGAACCGTGTAGATCTCGAAGTTGCCGTTTCTGCTGGACGCGAATGCGATGCGCGAGCCATCCGGAGAAAACGACGGCAGGTAGTTCATCACCTGCGGCGAGCCCTTCGCGGGACGTGTGGCCGGGCGCGCCTCGTACAGGGAATGCAGCACGATGTCCGGGAAGCCCGACTGATAGGAGGTGTAGACGAGATACCGGTTGTCGGGCGACCAGTTCGGCGCAATGTTGAGCGAACGGTGTGGCGTCAGACGGACGGGGTTCGCGCCGTCATAATCGGCCACGTAGATTTCCTTGATGGACCGCTCTTCGATGGTGCCGCCCATGCGTTCGCCGTCCCGGTCGGAGACAAACGCCAGCTTGGTCCGCGCGATGCCGTCCAGGTTGAATACTTCCTTGTGAATCTCGTCGGCGATGGTGTGCGCACACATGCGCGGCGAACGCATCGTGCAGGCATACCGTCTGGCAAAGCCGGCCGCTCGTTGTTCGACGCCCATGATGCGCACGTCGACCGTCAGCGCGGCGTCAGCGCGCGTCGCGGACGCGACCAGCACGTAGTCGGCCCCAAGTTCATTCCAGGTCTCGTAGGGAAGCGACTCGACCGGGGCTGCCGGAACCTTCGCTGCGGCCTCACGCCCGATGAGCGCGAACTCGCGTTCGAAGTCGAGATCGTTCCACAACACCTCGCCAATCGTCCGCGCCGCCGCCGATGTTTCCGCGTCGCCGGTGACAACCAGATTCGGGATGCCGAGGCGGGGCAGGCGATTGCCGCCACGCCCGCTGATGCTGATCGAGACCTCGCGCGGCTGTTGCTGCTGCAACGCGCTGGAGGCCACCGACAGCCAGTCTGGCGCGGCAAACGGCAGCGCCGGAGCAAACAGCAGGGCCGCGCCGGCCAGAGTCACTGCCGAAACGATACGGACTTGTGTCATGCCTGTCTTCATGTCCATGGGCTCATCGCTTGTAGTCAAAACGCAGACGGATGATCAACTCATTGCCCTCATACCCATCGGGCAGTGGTGGAAAACGCGCGTCGAGCACTGCCCGCTGCGCGGCGTTATTCAGCAGGTACTGTCCGGTCCCTTCCAGTGCCGCAGGGGCGGTCTCAACCACGGAACCGTTTCGCCGGAGCGTGAACCGCAATACGACGTATCCGGTCTCGGGCTGATTCCTGTTCCAGACCCGCGTGATCGCGTCCTTGAACTTCGCGACCCATTCCGGGTAGAAGTTGTTCAAGTCCACCGCATCACCGCCGCCCGACCCGCTGGCGACGGTTAATCCCTGATTCACCCCCGTCGCTCCTGTATCGGTCTTTGCCGTGCCCTCCTGCACCCGTGTGCCTGCAACCGGAGGCTTGGTGACGGCAGCCGGCGGCGCGGCAGCCGGCTTGGGCGGAGGCGTCGGCGAAGGCTTCGGCGGTGTGGGCTTGGCCTGAGGAGGGGGAATGACGTCTGGTTTGGTCGTCGCAGGCGGCTTCGGCGGTTCCGGCCGCGTGTCTTCCTTCACGACATCCACCTGCTTGCCGGCAATGGGTGCTGTCCCCGTGGTGCTTGGGCCCTCAACACCGGCCAGGCTGATCACCATGACGTCTTCGACCGGCGGTGTCTGCCCGAGCCACGAGGTCGGCAACACTGCGAGCAGGCCGAGACCCGCCACGTGAATGACCAGCGACCAGCTGACAAGCGTACGGAGTCGCCCGTCATCAACGGGCCGACTTGCCAGCACGTCGCTCAAGCCCGAGTGCACGGCCTTACCGTCCGATCCCTGGCGTGGTGGGCATCGCCAGATTACGCACGCCACCCGCCTTCAGCTGGTCCATGACAGATGTGACGGCCTGGAAGGGCACTTGGCCGTCTATGGCCAGGTACACATCCTGCGACTGGCGATCCTTCAGCTCCTGTCGCACGCGTTCCGCCAGCACTGAGAGGCGCACGGACTGGCCGGCAAACAGCACCCGCTGGTCGCGCAGAAACGTGCGCGGAATCTCCACGTAGATTGGTTCCGCATTGATCGACCGGTTGGTCGTCGACTGCGGCAGCTGTACCGTGAACCCCTGCTGCATCATCGGCGCGCTCACCATGAAGATGATCAGCAGCACCAGCATGACGTCGACCAGGGGGACGACGTTGATTTCCGCGAGCGAGGTCGAGACGCGTTGCCCCCGACCGCGGCGCCCGCGACCAGACCCATGCGAGACCTGTTCGACCTTCGGCATTACGTGAAGTTGCGCTCGGCGAGGTTGAGGAACTCGAGTGAGAAGTCGTCCATCACGCCGGCAAAGTGTTTCACCTGCGACGTGAGGGAGTTGTAGTAGTAGACGGCTGGGATCGCGGCAAACAGGCCGACCGCGGTTGCAATGAGTGCTTCGGCAATGCCTGGCGCCACAACCGCGAGGCTTGTGGATCCCGTGGCGCCGATCCCCTGGAACGACGCCATGATGCCGACGACCGTGCCGAACAGCCCGATGTACGGGGTGATGGATGCCGTCGTGGCCAGGAACCCGATACGCGATTCGAGGCGTGCCATCTCCACGGTCGTGGCGCGCAGCAACGCGCGGTCGAGGCTCTCCAGACTGCGCAGCACCGGCCGACCTGGTGCTGCCGCCTTCGGATCACCGGCCGCGCGTAACTGCGTGTTCAACTCCGCGTAGCCGGCTTGAAACAGCCCGACCAGGGGACTCGCCGCAAGGTTGCCGCACACCGACTGCACTTCCGAGAACTTGCTGCTCTTGCGAAAGATGTCCAGGAAAGTGGCGGTCTGCTGCTGCGCTTTCCTGAACTGGCCCAGCTTGTGCACCACGATGGCCCACGAAACGGCGGAGAAGACGAGCAGAATGACGAGCACGGCCCACGCGAGCGGTGAGGCGTGGGTGATCAGCGAGATGAGATCAGTGCTCGTGTTTGAAACAGGGGGTGTGGTTTCCCCAGCTGCGCCCTGCGCCTGAAAGGCGAGGGCCAGGATGCCAAGCGTGCGCAACCGGACCTCCGGACTCTAGTGCGCCGCTGGGACAGCGCGAACAGTGAGGAGAGTACCACGCGATCCAAGGGGTGTCAAAGGCGGCCACATGATCAAAGACAGGTTTGATACGATGCCGAGGCCGGTGCGCACGTCACCGGATCGATCTACATGCTGCGTTATCTCGCGATCCGCAATCTCGCGGTAATCGATCACCTCGAGGTCGAGTTCGCGCCCGGTCTCACCGTGGTCACCGGCGAGACCGGCGCGGGCAAGTCGATGCTCGTACAGGCGATCGATCTGCTGGCAGGCGGACGCGCCAGCGCGGACCTCATCCGCACGGGTGAAGATCTCGCCACCGTGCAGGCCATCTTTGCGCGCGGCGCGAACGACGACATCATCGTGCGTCGCGAGATCTCGGCACAGGGCCGGCATCGGGCGTTCATCGATGACGCATTGGCCACCACTGCCGCCATCCGCGACCTCGGCGCGACGCTCGTGGATCTGCATGGCCAGCACGAACATCAGTCGCTGCTCAATCCCGCCGAACACGTCACACTGCTTGATGCGCACGCGGGGCACGCCGACCTGGTGACGCGGGTCGCCGCGGCACACGAGCAGTGGCGGCTCGCCGCGCAGGCCCTGCATGCGATCCGCATGAACGCCCGCGAGAAGGCCGCCCGGCTCGAGTGGCTGTCGTTTCAACTGCAGGAACTCGACCGCGTTGCGCCGGTGGCCGGTGAAGACGACCGGCTCACGGCCGAGCGCCATGTCCTGGCCAACGCCGATCGGCTCACACGTCTGGCCACCGAGGCGTTCGGCGCGCTGTACGACGGCGAACACGCCGCCCTGTCGTCTCTGGCCGTCGTGTGGAAACGACTCGGAGACCTTGCCGCTCTGGATGACCGGTTCCTGGCGCACGTCGAGCAGCGCGACGAGGTGCGCTCGCGGCTGGACGACCTGGCGATGACGTTGCGCGACTACCTCGCCGACCTGGACGTCTCCCCGGAACGACTGCAGGTGGTCGAGGATCGTCTGGCGGCCCTGGAGCGGCTCAAGCAGAAATACGGTCCAACGCTCGACGATGTGCTGGGGCGTCAACAGGCGCTGCGGGACGAGCAGGCGACGCTGGAAGGGGGCGAGGGCAGCGCTGAACAGTTGGAGGCCGCCGAGAAGTCCGCGGCCGACCGATTCCGAACAGTGGCCGGCACCCTCTCAAAGTCACGTACGTCCGCGAGTGTCCAACTGGGCCAGGCGGTCGAACACGCGCTGGGGCAGTTGGCCATGCCGCATGCGAAGGTCGAGGTTCGGGTGACCGCGTCGCCAGACGACACCTCGAAGTGGGGGACCGGAGGGTTCGACGCCGTCGAGTTCTTCCTCTCTCCCAATCCGGGCGAGGAGTTGAGACCGCTCGCGCGGATTGCGTCCGGCGGGGAACTCTCGAGAATCATGCTGGCGCTCAAGACGCTCACCGGAGTCGAGGCGTCCGGCCGCACGCTGGTCTTCGATGAGGTCGACGCCGGCATTGGCGGGGAAGCGGCAGACGCCGTGGGTGACCGCCTCCGCCAACTGGCCCGGCACGCCCAGGTCGTCTGCATCACACACCTGCCCCAGATTGCCGCCCGAGGCGACCAGCACCTCCATATCTCCAAGTCGGTTGCCGACGGCCGCACGCGGACCCGGGTCGAGATGCTGACCGGGCGGGCGCGCGAACTGGAGCTGGCCAGGATGATGGCGGGGCAGCAGGTGAGTGAGCAGGTCGTGATTTCTGCCCGGGAACTCCTTCAGGCGACAAGCGAACGGACAGCAAAAGGCGAAAGCGAAAGTCCTGGTCAGGCGAAAGCGAAAGGTCGGCGTGGCGCGCAAGTATCTCGTTGAAACCGTTGGGTGTCAGATGAACTTCCACGATGGAGAACGGATTGCCGGACTCCTCGAGGCAGATGGATACGAGCCTGCGCGGTCCGAGTCAGAAGCCGACGTCATTGTCATCAACACATGCTCGGTTCGGGAGCGCGCGGAAGACAAGCTGTATACCCGGCTTGGTGAGATTCGTGTGCTCGCGCAGGAACAGGGCCGGCGTCCTCAGGTGGCGGTGACTGGATGCGTCGCGCAGCAGGAAGGTGGGAAGCTGCTTCGCCGGGATCCGGCGATCGACGCCATTGTCGGCACGCAGGCCACCAAACACCTTCCGGCGCTCCTGGAGCAGGCCCGGACGGACCGGCCGGGGCGCGTCGACGTGAATCCGTACGAAGACGTCTCGTTTCCGCTCGGAGTGGCGAAGCCGTCCGATCCGCTTCGGGCCTGGGTCACGATCATCGAAGGCTGCAACGAGTTCTGTTCCTTCTGCGTGGTGCCGTACACGCGTGGCCACGAACGCATGCGGCCCGTCGCCGACATCCTTGCGGAGGTCCGCCGGGCGGTTGAATCCGGCCGCGTGGAGGTCCAGTTGCTTGGACAGATCGTCAATCATTACCAGGCCCCGGACGACCCGTCATGCGACTTCGCCGAGCTCCTTCAGCGCGTCAGCGCCGTTTCCGGCGTTCGGCGAATCCGGTTCGCGAGTCCACACCCACGGCATGCCTCCGATCGCCTCATCGAGGTGCTTCGCGACAATCCGATCGTCTGCAAGCACTTTCATCTTCCGGTGCAGTCGGGATCGAACCGCATTCTGAAGGCGATGCGCCGTCGCTATACCCGCGAAGACTATCTCGCCCTCGTGCGCAGGTTGCGCGACGCCGTTCCCGGCATTTCTGTCTCGACCGACATGATTGTGGGGTTCCCGGGTGAGACGAATGAAGATTTTGAGGATACCCTCTCACTGGTACGCGAGGTGGGGTTCCAGTTCATGTATTCATTCAAGTACTCACCCAGACCAAACACGCTCGCCGACAAGCGCATGCCGGACGATGTGCTGGAGGCGGAGAAGACGCGCAGGATCGTGTCTCTGCAGGCGCTGCAGGGGGACATTCAGCGGGGCATTCACGAGCGCATGGTTGGAACCACGTGTGAGGTCCTCGTCGAAGGCGCTTCCCGTCGTCGTGACTGGGAACTGACGGGGCGGACATCAGGGTGGGCTGCGGTGAATTTCTCGGGGCCGCAGGCACTCATTGGGCAGATGGTGCCGGTCCGGATCGTGGCTGCGGCTCCGAACAGTCTCCGCGGGGAGCTCGTGGATGGAGGCGTCGATGCTCATTGAGATGGCCATCCGTGGACTGATGGTCGACCCGCTGACCAATCTGCCCATCATCATTCTGCGCGACGATTCAAATGAGCGGGTGCTGCCGATTTGGGTGGGCCCCGTTGAGGCCAACGCCATTGCCCTGCAGGTTGAGAACGTGAGCACGCCGCGTCCGATGACGCATGACCTGTTGCGCCAGGTCATCGGGGAACTCGGCGGCCGGGTCACGCGGGTCATCATCCACGACCTGCAGGAGAGCACCTTCTTCGCGTACCTGGAGATCCTGCGCACCGGCGCGGACGGCGGGGAGGAGCGGCTTCTTGTGGATGCCCGCCCCAGTGACGCGCTGGCCTTGTCACTGCGCGCCAGGATTCCCGTCTTTGTGAACGTTCGCGTCTTTGAGAACGCGCGCGGGGCGGACGTCGCGCCTCAGCAGGTGGACCAGGAGCGTCTGCAGCGGTGGCTTGAGAGCCTCGATCCCGACGATCTCGGGTACAAGCTGTAGTCACGTAATGATCATTTCCATCGCCAATCAGAAAGGCGGCGTCGGCAAGACGACGACCGCAATCAACCTCGCGGCTGCTTTTGCCATGCGCGGCCGACGAACGCTGCTCATCGATCTCGATCCGCAGGCCAACAGCACGATGTCGTATGTGGATCTCACGATCGTTGAGCGGTCCATGTACGACGCGCTCACGGATCCAACCGTCTCCATGGCGGACGTGATTCTTCCGGGCTCAGAACCCAACCTCTGGGTGGCGCCGTCGCGGATCGCCCTGGCCAAACTCGAGGGGAAACTCGTCGGGGAACTCGACTCCCATTTCAAGCTCAAGGACAAGTTGTCGGCGGTGCGCGACCAATATGACGTCGTGGTGATTGACTGTCCGCCGGCCCTCGGGCTGTTGACGGTCAATGCCCTGGTCGCGTCCACCCATTTGCTTGTGCCGATTCAGTCGTCCTACTTTGCCCTTGAGGGCACCGACGACCTGCTTGAAACCATCGAGAAGGTCAGGATGCGGGCGAACCCGGACCTGCGAATTCTCGGCGTCGTGATAACGATGCATGACCGTCGGACCGCGCTGGCCAGGGACATCCGTTCCCAGATTGACAAGGTCTTCGGCGACAAGGTCTTCAAGACCGTCATCACGAAGTCTGTTCGCCTTGAGGAGAGCCCAGCCTACAAGGAATCCATTTTCAAGTTCGCGCCGGATTCGTCCGGCGCCACCGAGTATTACCGGTTGTGTGAGGAGGTCATGGATCGTGTCTAAACGAGGTCTGCCGTCCAGTCTGAAGATGCGCCACGACGAGCACTACGTCGACGCGCTGACCAATCCAGCCGGCGCTCCGATCGGTCGCATGATTGCCATCGATCTGATTGATCCGAACCCAGACCAGCCACGGCAGGTCATGGGCGACCTGTCCGAGCTGATGGCGTCCATCAGCGAAAAGGGCATCATTGAACCGCTGGTCGTCCGGCAACGCGGATCGCGATATCAGATCGTGGCCGGTGAGCGTCGCTACCAGGCCTCCGTTCAGCTTGGCGTCCGGGAACTGCCGGTTGTCATTCGAGATGTCGACGACAACGAAATCATGGAAATCGCGCTGGTGGAAAATATCCAGCGCAAGGATCTGAGCCCGTTTGAAGAGGCTGAAGCCCTCCAGGTGTTGGCCGAACGCTGCGGCTATACCCACGAAGATCTGGCGCGCCGGATGGGGAAGTCACGCTCAGCAGTGACCGAGTCTTTGTCCCTGGCCCAGATGCCCGTGGAGGTCCGGAATCTTTGTCGGCTGGCCGACATTTCCTCTAAGTCATTGCTATTACAGGTAGTTAGGCAGCAGGACCCTCAAAAAATGGTCGCGTTCATTGAGCGGCTGACTCGGGAGGGTTCTGGAGCCCCTGTGACGCGCGAGCAAGCTCGGAAGGTCGCGTCCAAGCCGAAGCCAGGCCGGCCAAAGGCGTTCGTGTTTCAGTATCGGCCCCCAGCAAAGACCTTCAATCTGCGTCTCCAGTTCAAGAAGTCCGACGTAGACAAGACCGAAGTTATTTCAGCCCTCGAAGCCATCATCGACGATCTCCGAAAGAACTAGGCTGACACCCGGGCATCGCGGATTGCATACGTATGCAGTCCGGCGAATGGACCCGGTAAGCCACGGCGATCACGCCGCCGCTAAGTTCGGTGTGCCGTAGAGCCGCCCATGTCATGGAGATTCGATTGAGGTCTCTTTGCCGGGATGGGGAGCTGGAGCGGGTCAGGCGGGTCGCCAGGATCGGGCGCCAGGGAGCTCAGACAGGGGCCAGGTTAACTCCTTAGTTGACATAACATTTCTTATCAGACGTTATCGATACGCAACGCAAAACATGCCTGTGGAAGGTTTGCGGATGCCCGAAAAGCCCGGAACCCCGTGATATCGTCGAAACCGGCACAACGACGTGAACATCCTCGACCGCTACATCATTCGTGAAACCCTCGGGCCGTTCGCATTGGCCCTGGTCCTGTTCACGTTCCTGATCGCGATTCAGCCGATGTTGTCGTCGGCCGAACTCCTCATCGCCAAAGGCGCGCCGATTCCGACCGTTGGATTTCTGCTCCTGACCCTGCTGCCGCACGCCCTCGGATTGACCATCCCGATGGCGTTTCTGGCCGCCACGGTCATGGCGCTGGGTCGGCTGTCCGGTGACCGCGAGGCCGTCGCGCTGCTGGCCTGCGGCGTCAGCCCGCTTCGGATGTTGCGCCCGGTGATGTACTTCGCGACGGTCGCCGCCGCCGCCACCGCCTACGTGCTCATCTCCGTCATGCCGGCCGCCAACCAGGCGTTCCTCGACATCACGTTTGAACTGACCCGGAAGATGGCCGCGCAGGACGTCAAGCCACGCCTGTTCTACGAAGGCTTCACCGGCCGCGCCATCCTGATCGAAGACAAGACTCCGGACGGCCGCTGGCTGAACGTCATGCTCGCCGACACCTCACAGCCTGGACGCCCGTCGGTGCAGTTTGCACACGAGGGGCGGCTGGTCATCGACGAACAGCGCCGGCTGGTCAACATCGTCCTCGACGACGTGGCCGGATATCGGCCGATGCCCGATTCCGGAGACTACGAGTACCGGCATTCGGACCGATCGGTCCTGCAGATTGACCCGGGGGTCGTCTTCAACTCAGGTGGCCAGGCGCGCCAGTTCAACGCCATGTCCATCGCGGAGCTGGAAGTGGAAGCCGCCAAGAAGGTCGAGATGGGGATGTCTCCGCACCCGGAGATCATCGCCATCCAGCAGCGGTATTCATTCCCGGTCGCCTGTTTTGTTTTTGCGCTGATCGGCCTGTCGCTCGGCCTGCACACCCGCAAGGAGGGCAAACTCGGCGGCTTTGTCATTGGGCTCATCGTGATTCTGGCCTACAACACCGTGATGGTGCTGTTTGAAGGACGCACGAAGGCGCTGGAATTCCCGCCGGAATGGGCTCGATGGATGCCCAACATCATCCTCGGCCTGGTGGGCATCCTGCTGCTGGTCTTCAAGATGCGCGGCACATCCGCCCGGCTCGAACTGCGGCTCCCGGGGTGGCTGGCCCGGCTTCGCCAGGCACAGACGGCACCGGCAGGCACAACGGGAGCAGCGCCACAGGGGCCGGCGCCGGTCGTCCTGGTCATCCGCCTTCCCCATTTCGGACTTCCCCGGCCCCAGTTGCTCGACCTCTACGTAACGGGCCGGTACCTGCGCACGCTGGCGCTCGCGTTTTTTGGCCTTCTCTCGCTCTACTACATCGTGGAGTTCGTGGAACTCTCCGAGAAGGTCCAGAAAGGCAACGCGACGATTGCCATGGTGATGGAGTATTTCTACTTCGCCACACCCACGTTCGTGTACTTCGTCGTCCCGCTGGCAACGCTCGTCGCGGTGCTGACCACGTTCGGTGGCCTGAGCCGGTCGAACGAGCTCACGGTGATGCGGGCGTGCGGCGTCAGCCTCTATCGGACCGCCGCGCCAATTCTCCTGTTTGCGCTGGCGTGGAGCGCGTTGATGTTTGGCCTCGAAGACCGCGTGCTGGCGCATTCGCAGCGGCGGGCCGAAGCTCTGCGCGATCGGATTCGGGACCGGCCGCCCCGGACCTTCAACATCGCCAATCGGAACTGGCTGGTTGATCGCGAGGGTCGCCTGTATTACTACGCGGTGTACGACGCGCGTGAACGCACACTGCACCAGTTGTCGGTGTTCGACCTCGATCGCCAGACATTCCGTCTCCGCGCGCATACCACCGCGGCGCGCGTGAGTTTTGCCGACGGCACCTGGCGCGCCACCGATGGCACGGCACAGACCTTCGGCCGCGGGAACCGGGTGACCCGGGAGTTGTTTGCCGAACGGACGCTCGACCTGGCGCCGCCGGAGGAAATCGGCACCGAGCAGCTGGAAGCCGCGCTGATGAACTACGGCGAACTGAAGGAGTACATCGATCGCCTTGGCGAAAGCGGTTTCAACATTCGCGAACACGAAGTCGAGCTGCACAGAAAGACGGCCTTCCCGTTTGTCACGCTGGTGATGACCCTGCTCGCGGTGCCTTTCGGCGTCACTACGGGGCGCCGAG
The DNA here is from genome assembly GCA_966252305.1 of uncultured Acidimicrobiia bacterium. GTDB lineage: Bacteria > Acidobacteriota > Vicinamibacteria > Vicinamibacterales > SCN-69-37 > SYFT01. Next base: position 16,236 of record CBINOO010000040.1, on the reverse strand, counting down.
GGGCGCTGTACGGCATCGGGCTCGCAATGGGGCTGGCCGTCTCGTACCTGCTGGTGTCCTATATCTTCATTGCGTTCGGCAACGCATCGGTGCTGCCGCCGGCCTTGTCAGCCTGGGCCACCAACGGACTGTTCGCCGGCGGCGCGCTGTTCATGTTGTTCACCGTTCGGACGTAGCGTCAGGCCCCCGCAGCACGACATCCGACACCTCGAACCAGCCCCGGCTGCCAGGGAGCGTGTGCGGGGAATCGACCACGAAGAGAATCGACTGCAATCGGGCCGAGACCGGTGTCCGGCTGACCGGGCGATCCGCAGGGCTGAACTCCCGCAGGCGCACTCGCACGCGCCTGGGCTCGGTGTCGGCGTACACCGAGCGCATCCAGCGTTCGCCGCGCATCGCGTCAGGCAGTCGTACCTGCACCGACACACGCATGGGTCGGCTGGCCACGATCGTGAACTCCACTTCGTCCACGCCGACGTCGGTGGGAAGCGGGTGGACGAGTGCGGCATATTGTCCTGCCGCTCTGCCGCCGGCGAGCGTGAACGTGGCCCGTGTTCCCTCCTCCGACGCCTTCCACTCAGTCACGCTGCCTGGATGTTGCTCAACCGTCCACCCATCAGCTGAAGGCAGCCGGAGGCGGACGGCGGACGCGGCCTCGTCTTCAGGTGGCGGGCCGTCGACGGCCACGGGCTGCGGAGCCTCCCCCACCCATCGTCCCGCCACGATCCAGGGGACGTGCCATCCCGGCCAGTAGACCTCGACGCGATGTTGCCCCGCCCGAAGACCAGCGGCGTGCGCGGTCGGCACGCCACGTGCGAGCACATCTTCTCCACGGTAGATGCGAACGTCCGCCTGCGGCGCGCCCTCGACCTGCGCGGTGAGTGTCGAGGCCGTTGACGTCAGGGTGAGCACGGCGGGTGTGGCAATCGCGGCGACCGCCGAGTACGTCTGCCCGCGGCGCAAGGCGCCGACAATCGATGCGGCATCCTTGTCGGCGGCGCCTGACAGCGGTGCCTCGAGCACGACGGCCTGCACCAGGGTGGCGAACATGTCCTGATATGACGGTCGCGCGAGAATCGTGCGCGCGGATCGAGGTTCCTCGCGTTCGTCGATACCGATTCTGGCGTGTGCGTCGACGGCGGCCATGCCGACCACCGGCCTCCGTCGCGCCCACTGGTCCCATCGCTGAAGTGTCGTCGTTGGCCGGTCGAACAAGGTCGCGATGGTTGGAGGTGTCCGTGCAACGGCGCGGACGGCGGCGGCAAGCACGTGAGCCCGCGGTTCGTCCCGCCACTCGGAGTCGGCGTTGACCCACTCGATGCCTTCGGTGGCCGGCCCACGCCAGCGCAGATCCGGCTTTTCGGAGTCAGGATGCGCGGCGACGGCCCAGCCGCCCAGCCGATGGATGTCCTCGACCGCATCCCGCCCCTCCCCACCCAGGGGGTACGGCCCGGCCTGGTTGAGCCCGAGGGCGACCACATGGCCATCGCGAGTCGAGACCTCGACTGCATCGATGACCAGCACGCCGTGCCGATACGACGGCGGCTCGGGCTGCCGTGTGGCGTCTCCATGGTCGGTCACGATCACGTACTGGAGCTTCGCGGCGGCGGCGGCCTCCGCAACGTCATCAAGCGTTCCGCTGCCATCAGAGCGGACGGTGTGGATGTGAAACGCGCCAAACACCGTGGTCATGGGCGGCGTGATGGCGAGGCGTACGGTCGCCGGTGGCAGCGTGGCAAAGAGATAGGCCGCCGTTGCAATGGTGACCCCGGCCACGGTGAACAGCACGACGCGCATGAAACCGGGCCTGGCCACGATGCTGACAGCGTAGCCGGTTTAGTCGCGGGGGTGGTAGCTGTCGTAGACGCTGCGCAGCCGCGCTTCCAGGACGTGCGTGTAGATTTGCGTCGTGGACAGGTCCGCATGCCCGAGCATTGTCTGGATCGCGCGCAGGTCGGCGCCGCGCTCGAGCAGATGCGTGGCAAAGGAGTGACGCAGGACGTGAGGACTCAGCGGCGAACGAATCCCGGCCTTGCTGCCATACCCCTTGAGGATCTTCCAGAAGCCGGCCCGGGAGAGGCGCCGGCCGCCGCGCGCTGACACAAACAGATACGGGGTCTCCCGTTTGGCGACAAACCCCGGGCGCGCGTCCGACAGGTACCTGCGCACCCAGTGCACGGCCTGATCGCCGAGCGGCACGATGCGTGTCTTGCGGCCTTTTCCGAGACACTGGAGGTAACCCCGGTCGAGGGCGACGTCGGGAATGCGCAGGCCGACGAGTTCGGAGACACGGAGCCCGGTCGCGTACAGGACTTCAATCAGTGCGCGGTCGCGCAGGCCGATGCCCGTCGATGTGTCGGGAGCCGCGAGCAGGGCGTCCACCTGTTCGGCGCTGAGGAACTTGGGCAGCGCCGCAAACAGCCTGGGCGCCTGCAGGTCCTCCGCCGGATTCTGCGTCACGTCGCCCCGAAGGCGCAGGTGCTTGAAGAGTCCGCGCATCGCCGCAACGAGCCGCGCCGTCGACGTGGGCGAGAGGCCGGACGTCATCGCGTCTCTGACGATGGCCTCGAGCGCGTGGCGGTCCAGTTCCGCGATGTCACGGCCCGCGGCCTGCGCCCATGTCTGCACGCGTGTGAGGTCTCGTCGATAGGCAGCGACAGTGTTGGGGGCCATGCGCCGCTCGACTTCAAGGTGGCGCAGGTACGCCGTGACGCGGTCCATGCGTGGTACTCTAAACCCTTCCGAGAGCCGCCAGTGGTTCGGCGGTCGAGAACCGATGCCTTATCAATCCAAGTGGCAGTACCTGCCGACTGAAGCCATCAACGCCAACTCGCTGGCCCTCGACAAGATGCCGGCGCTCGACATCGTCGACCTGATGCTCGCCGAGGACAAGAAGGTTGTCGCCGCCGTTCAAAAGGAGCGCGAACGTATTGCGCACGGCATCGACATCATCAGCGAGGCGCTGCGCAAGGGGGGGCGTCTCATTCTGGTCGGAGCGGGCACATCCGGTCGGCTCGGCGTGCTGGAAGCCGCGGAGATGCCGCCGACGTTCTCGACGAGGCCTGAACTTGTGCAGGGCATCATGGCGGGCGGTCAGGAAGCGGTGTTCCGCGCGCGTGAGGGCGTCGAGGACAACTTCGAGGAAGGCGGCCGCAGCCTGGCCCGGCTTCGCGTCACCAAGAAAGACGTGGTGGTCGGCGTCTCCGCGTCGGGGATCACGCAGTTCGTGCGCGGCGGCCTGACTGTGGCGCGCAAGAAGGGCGCCCGGATTATCTTCGTGACGTGTTGGCCCGGCACCGAACTGCAGAATTACGTCGACCTCATCATCGCCCCGTCGGTGGGGCCGGAGATCATTGCCGGTTCGACACGGTTGAAGGCGGGCACCGCCACCAAGCTGGTCCTCAACATGTTGACCACCGCGTCGATGGTGCGCATCGGCAAGACCTACGGCAACCTGATGGTGGATGTGAAAACCGGGTCCGACAAACTGAAGGACCGGGCCCAGCGCATCGTGTCAATGGTGACAGGGATCGATCCCGCTGAAGCGCGCACCTTGCTGCTCGCCGCCAAGTGGAACGTCAAGGCCGCGATCGTGATGAAGAAGGCCGGTCTGACGTACGCGCAGGCCCTGCGTCGCCTCAAGTCCTCGGATGACTCCATCCGTGAGGCGCTGGGTGAGGACATCGAGCCTCGCCTGCGGTCGTTGCTCTCGCGCCGTTAGCGCATCGCGGCGCCTGCGTCGGCATCCACGATGGCGGTGACGTGCGGGTGCAGTTGCAGCAGCGAGGCCGGCACGCGCGTGGTGATCGGCCCCTGAAGCGCGCGTCTCAACACGACGGACTTTGACGAACCGGTCGCCAGCAGGACGACTTCCCTGGCGTTGAGAATCGTCCCGATGCCCATCGACAGCGCCCAGGCCGGCACTGCCTGCCAGCGCCCTCCGAACAGCGTCGCGTTGGCGCGACGGCTTTCGGGGCGGAGTTTGATGCGATGCGTACGCGCCGTCAGCGTCGGCGCGGGTTCGTTGAAACCCAGATGGCCGTTGCGGCCGATCCCGACAACGACGACATCCAGTCCTCCCGCGCGTGTGATCGCAGCTTCGTAGCGCTGACACTCGGCCTGCCAATCCTCAGCAAGCCCATTGGGCAGGTGTGTGCGCCTGGGCGAGAGGTTGACCTGATCAAACAGGTGCGTCTGCATGAAGGTCTGATAGCTGCCCGGATGGCCCTTCCCCACGCCGAGAAATTCGTCGAGATTAAACGTGGTGACGCGTGAGAAGTCGACGCGCTGCCGTTGATACGCCGCAACGAGCGCCCGGTACAAGGGAATGGGCGTGGCGCCGGTCGGCAGGCCGAGCACCAGAGACGGACGGGCGTTGATGCGCGAAATCAGGAGACTGGCGGCGGCGGCGGCAACCGCGCCGGGTGTCTTGCAGAGGCGAATGTGCATTACGTGGGACCGATGTACGAGGGAATGACGAGTGTGCCTTCCCGAGCCGAGAGGGCGAGGCTGACGGCGCCGGCCGCCGGTTCCTCCGTCAGCGGCCGCACCTGCACACCGGGAAGCGCCGACTCGAGGCTGTGAATCACGGCGTTGCGCAGACGGGGCACGGCGCGGAAGATACCGCCGGCCAGCACCACGGGGCCGGTGTCCAGCCGCAAGCGCGTGCAGACGGCACGGGCCGACAGCGCCAGTTCGCCGGCCCCGGTGGAAATCAGATCAATCGCCCAGACATCGCCGGCGTCGGCGGCTTCCTGCGCCAGTGAGGCGATCGCGGCAACGGTCGACGGCTTGAAGCGACCTGCATACACCTCGCGGACGAGGTCGCGCGGCTCCCGGACATCGTAGTGCGCGAGCACGCGATCGGTCAGCGGCGTGGCCGGTCCGCGTCCGTCGGCAGCACGCAGCACCTGTCGCAGCACATGGCGGCCAAGCCAGTACCCCGAGCCCTCGTCGGCAAGCACGTACCCCCAGCCGCCGGCGCGGGCGGCGCGGCCCTTGTCGTCGCGACCGTAGGCGATCGAACCGGTGCCCGCGATGATGACCACGCCGGGCGCCCCGGGAGCGCCCGCTTCAAGCGCGATCAACGCGTCGTTGACCACCAGCACCGGACATCGCGGAATCAAGCGAGACAGAATGCCGCGCACCACCGCGGAGTCGTCAGGACGATCGACACCGGCCATGCCGATACACGCGGAACTGGGCCACACATCGGCCATCCGCGTGGCCGACTCGATGACCTCATGCAGTACTTTCTCGACCTGGAGTTCGCCGGCATTCTGCAGGTTGGCGCCGGGCCCTCTGATTTCGGCGAGCACCTGACCATGAGCGTCGGCGACACGACACACCGTCTTGGTGCCGCCGGCATCGATTCCAAGGACCGCGCTCATGCCTGTCAGCGTATCGCATTGACAGCAACCTACGGCAGCGGTACGTTCGGGGTCTGATGTGTTGCCGCCTGTCACGCGTGTGGGCTCTCGGTGTCGGTCTGTTCCTGCTGACGCTCCCTCTGGGCGCGGCTTCATCCGGGCGGTTGGAACAGGCGCCACCACCCGAAGTCCGCGGCCTGTGGGTGTTGCGCACGTCGCTCACCTCGGCTGCCAGCATCCAGGAAGTCGTGACGCGCGCGGTTGACGGCGGGTACAACACCCTCCTGGTGCAGGTGCGCGGCCGCGGCGACGCGTTTTACAACAGCGCCCACGATCCGCGCGCGACGGAACTGCGTTCGGCGCAACCGGATTTTGATCCGCTGGCGGAGGTCCTCACGCGCGCACACGGGGCGGGACTCAAGGTGCATGCCTGGTTCAACACGAACCTGGTCTCCAGCGCGACGACACTGCCCACTGACGCGCGCCATATCGTTCGCCGGCATCCCGAGTGGCTGATGGTCCCGCAACCGCTGGCGCCCACGCTGCTCCGACGGCAGCCTGGACAAGCCGCGTACCTCGCTGAACTGGCACGCTGGACCCGCCGGGAATCCACAACCGTGGAAGGGTTGTTCCTGTCCCCGATTCACGAGGGGGCGCAGCAGTACACGCTGTCTGTCGTGCGCGACCTCATCGAGCGTTATCCGGTCGATGGATTGCACCTGGACTACATCCGGTACCCCACGCCGGAGTTCGACACGAGCGCGGCGTCGCTCGAGGCCTTTCGCGCGCACATGGCGCCGCGTGTGCCCGAGGCGGACCGCGTGCGGCTTGACGGCCGACGGGCGAAAGAACCGCTGGTCTGGGTGCGCGCCTACCCCGAGGCGTGGACCGATTTCAGACGCGAGAGGCTCACACTGCTTGTCGAACGAATCCGTGCCCTGACCGATGCGCGCGGCACCATGGTGCTGACCGCGGCTGTGCTGCCATCTCCTGACGAAGCGCGCACTCGAAAACTGCAGGACTGGTCCGCGTGGGCCGAGGCCGGTCTGCTCGATGCGATTTGCCCGATGGCGTACGCGGAGTCACGAGCCGCCTACCGCGCGCAGCTCACGCTGACCATGGCCGGTGCGCACGGGCGGCCGGTGTGGACCGGAATCGGCGCGTGGCGACTGCCGGCCTCGCGCACCGCTGCGGCGATCGAGGAGTCGCGTGAGGCTGGCGCGGCAGGGTTCCTGTTGTTTTCGTACGACAGCCTCCTCGAGGTGGGACGCCGTGGCAGCTACTTCTCGGCGTTGCGGTCGACGGTGTCTCCCGAGCGTCCATGAGTTTCGCCGCGATGCGGGCAGCCTTGCGGGCCGGGCTGGATGCCGCGGCGTTCCCGGCTGTGGTGTGTGAAGTGGGTCGAAGCGCCGGTGTGGTCGAGAGTGTGGCGCTCGGGCGCCTCACCTACGACGCTGCCGCGCCCGTCTGCACGACGGAGACCGTCTTCGACCTGGCGTCGCTGACCAAAGTGATCGCGACGACATCGATCGTCATGCGCCACGTGCGCGAGGGCCGAATCGCTGTTGAGACGCCCGTGACCTCTGTGTTGCCCGAGTGGCGCATTGCGGGTGCCGACCGAATCACGTTTGGCCACCTGCTCGATCACTCATCGGGGCTGCCCGCCCACGTTCGGTTGTGGGAGTCCGCCGCTGATGCGGAGCACATGCGGGAGGTGGTGCTTCAGGTCGAGCGGGATGCGCCGACAGGTCATCAGTCCGTCTACTCGGACGTGGGATTTCTTGTCTTGGGGCTCGCGCTTGAACGGCTGGCAGGTCCACTGGATGGCCAATGGAGAGCGTTGTGGCCCACTGCGTTTCCCTGGCTCGGTTTTCTCCCACCGGCAGACTTGCAAGCCGTCACCGCGCCGACGGAGATGGACGTGTGGCGCGGACGCTTGCTGCAGGGTGAGGTGCATGATGAAAACGCCGCGCGACTGGGCGGCGTGGCGGCTCATGCGGGGCTGTTTGGGACAGCGGGGGCGGTCGGCACCTTTGCTCGCGAGATCATGCGCAGCCATCAGGAAGACACCTGGCTGGCGACGCCCTCGTTGATCCGATTGTTCACGACCCCTCGCCCGGTGCCGGGAAGTTCCCGTGCCCTTGGGTGGGACACCATGCGGCCCACGTCCTCGTGCGGCACGAAGATGTCGGCGGGGGCGTTCGGTCATACCGGATTCACCGGGACGTCCCTCTGGATTGACATCGCCAACGACTACTACGTCGTGTTGCTGACCAATCGGGTCCATCCGTCTCGCAGCAACGATCGATTTGTGCCCATGCGCGCAGTCATCCACGACGCCATCGCGCATGACCTCGCGGGCGCCCGCCCCTAGTCGCCGCCTCCACCTCTCCTGCCGCCGCCGGGCCCGAGGGGTGTTCCTCCGGTGCGCCCCCCGGCAGGTGTCTGTCCCCCGCCGCCGCGACCAACCCCTGGCTGCCCGCCACCACGTCCCGGCAGGCCACCGCGACCGGGAACACCGATGCCTCCCCGACCACCGTCTCCCCCACCTCGCCCGTCTCCGCCGCCCCGTCCGGGCAACCCGGCACCACCCTGACGTCCGCCCATGAGTGTCATGGCCGTCTGCACGGTGAACTGCCAGTCGATGTAGCGCTGCTGGTTCTGGTAGACCTTGATGGACGTGTCGGTGCTGGTGCTGTAGACGCCCTGAATACTGCCCACAAACTGCGTGCCGCTTGAACTGCCTGGTCCGGTGCCTCTGGCGCCGCCTTGTTGCTGACTCGGAGGCGTCGGTGTGCCCGCTCGTCCACCACCTGGTCCCGCAGGCTGACCGCCTCCGCGTGCGCCTCCGGCGACACCAAACGGGTTTGCGCCCCCGGCGGCCCCTGGCTGCCCCGCCGCGAGCAGCCCGAAGTCTTCGCCTGTAATCGGGTCCTTCCACTTCTTGCGGAGGTACTTGCCGTCGTAGAGCGCATCCACGCTGGTCGGGAGCAGGTTGTTGTTCTTGCGGGAGTACAGGACGAGGGCGCGCGCGTATTGCTGGCCGCGGAAGATGAGTTCTTCTTCTTTTTCTCGGACGGCCTGCTGTCGCCAGGTCGGCAACATCGCGGTCATGCCGACGGCCATCACGGCCATCACGACGAGGAGCACGACCATCAGGAAGCCGCGGTCGTCCAATCGTGAGGAACCTTGACCCTCTATGTGCATGAACGTAAGATCCTCGGTGGCTCGCATGGTACCATACGCCCCTTTCAGGGCCGCTCGTCGCTCCTTCTCTCTGACCATCCTGCTTCCTGTTCTGACGACGGCGGCGGTCGTTTCGTCGGGCTGCGACAAGGTGCCGCTGACGGCGCCGGCGGGCACGGTCATCACCATGGTGGCAACCACCTCGGTGCTCCCCCTCAACGGCTCCACCGACATCGTCGCGGTCCTGGTCGAGAACGGCACCACGTCGACAGGTGGCACCGGCACAACGCCCGCCGGATCGGCCGGGACGGCTGTGCACAACGGCACCCTGGTGCAGTTCACGACGTCGTTGGGGCGGCTTGAACCCGCTGAGGCGCAGACCGTGAACGGCCGGGTGACGGTGAAACTCATCGCTGATGGACGGTCCGGCCGGGCCACCGTCACGGCATTCTCGGGCAGCGCGAAGCAGACGCTGGAAGTGGTGATCGGTGCCGCGGCAGCGGAACGTGTGCTGGTGACGGCTACGCCGACTTTGCTGGGCTCCACGGGTGGTACCGCGCAAATCACTGCCAGGGTCGAAGACGTTTCCGGCAATGGACTGGCAGGCGTCCCCGTCTCATTCAGCACGACGGCTGGCACGCTGTCGGCGGCGTCGGCGGTGACAGGAGACGGCGGTACTGCGACCGTCTCGTTGTCTACGACAGCTGCCGCCACCGTGACGGCAACCGCCGGCGGCAAGTCAGCCACGGCGGCTCTGACGCTGAAGACCGCCTCCGCCATTTCGATGACCGTTCCCTCGAGCATCACCGTGGGGGCGCCCGCTACATTCGTCATCACCCCGAGTTCCGGGTCCACGCTGCAGAACGTCGTTGTGAACTTCGGCGATGGCAGCACGCAGAATCTCGGCACGATTTCATCGGCCACTTCAGCCACCCATTTCTTCGAAGACGAAGACATCTTCGTGGTACGCGTGATGGGCACGGATGCCGACGGCGCGCCGGTGCAGCAATCAAGCGGTGTGGCCGTGCTGGGATTCACGATTCAGGTGGCGGTGTCGAGCCAGAATCATCAGCTCGGGCAGGTGGTGACGTTCACCGTGTCCGGTGTCCCCACGAATGTGCCCATTGATTCGGTCATCTGGAACTTTGGCGACCAGTCCGTTGCGAGACCGACCGATACACTCTCAACCTCGTACGAATACCTCCAACGTGGGACCTACACTGGCACCGTGCGGGTAATTCCCAGGTTTGGGACAGACAGGATCGGGAACTTTACCGTCAACGTCCAGTAAGACACGTCGACGAGTTGCAAACACGAAGGGCCGCGCGAATGCGCGGCCCTTGCCTTGTACCCCGTCAGGCACGCCCGCCGGGTGGCCACGGCGTGCGTCAACGACTCAGTCGGTCATCATTGCGGAGCGCGAGTGTCAGTCCCAGTCGGAATACCGGCTGCCGTCGAGCGCTGTGCCTTCCGATCCGCTCTTGACGTCGTAGATGCCCGTGTCGGTCGTAGGCCGGCTGGGGTCTGGTTCTGCCGGAACAATCGTCCACGTCTCCTTGGATTTGGTCACCGGATCGATCGGCACATCCCGCAGGTAGCCCTCGCTCACGAGGGTCTGGAGCGACGCCGGGTACTGCCCCTTGTCGGCGTAGTACTGGTCGATGGCGTCCCGCATGCGGAAGAGGTTCGACTTGAGCGTCGCCTCCTGCGCCGCCTTCACGGAGGTGTTGTATTGGCTCATCGCGACGGACGCGAGAATCATGATGAGCGAGATGACCACCAGGAGCTCGATGAGCGTCCAGCCCCGGTCTGAGCGTGTGCGCTGCGAATCTCTCATGGGTTACCAGTCCTTGTATTTCGTCCCGTCCAGCGCCGTGCCTTCCGACTTGGAATACACGTCGTACACGTTTTGCCCGCCCCACACCGTGGAGTCGCGGCTGTCCTGATACGAGCGCATGCCCCAATCGGCCGTGCCCGTCATCGGGTCGATCGGAATGCGGCGCAGGAACTTGATCTTCGTTCCGGTGGCGTCGTTGTTGCGGGTCACTCCCTCGACCAGGATCGTGAGCGACGCCGGATACCCCTCCGAGCCGAACTGCACTTCTGAGGGCGAAATGATCTGCGTATCGGCCATGTCCTTGAACCGGTCGATGGCCTCACGCATCTCCCGCAACGAGCGTCGCAATTCCACCTCTCGTTGACGCTTGACCGTGACCCGCGCCAGCGGCAGCGCTGCCGACGCGAGCACCATCAGCACCGCCGTGGTCACGAGCAACTCAATGAACGTGAACCCGGCGATCTTCCGATCGAACTGCCGCCTGGTCATGGTCCCTCCAGTGCCCTACTTCACCGTCACGGTCGCCGGCACGAGTTGCAGCGGCACCTGCTGCCCAGCTGCGTTGAGTGCCACACCCGAGACCGCAATCTGTGATTGGCCTGCCCCGATGGCTTCAAAGACGATCGTCGCCAGCAGGCCATTGCCGGTGGCGCCCACCTTGTCACCCGGGCGCGTGATCGCAATGTCGATACACCCCGTCGCCGCGTCAATCTTCGGGACAAAGGACGTCGTGGCGCCGTCGCCGCGCATCACGTTTCCTTCGTTCACCACCGTCGCGCGGAGCACCGCGGGGTTGTACTGCAGGGTCATCGTGACTGACGACATCTGCGAGGCATTCGTGACGGTGATGGGCACGTTGTACGGCTGTCCGCCCATCTGGAACTCGGTGCCGGGCGGCGTCACGACGACGCGCGCCGGCAACTGGCTGCCCTGCGGCGCCGCAGGCGCGTTGCCGCTTTCGATCGGAACGATCCCCACGGCCCGGCTCGAGCTTGGCGGCGTGGCCGGCGGTGTCGGGGGCGGTGTCTGCGTCACGGGCGGCGCCTGTTGCACGGGCGGTGTCTGCGTCTGCGCACCGCCGGCAACCGCGGGCGGCGTCTGGCCTGCACCCGTAGTGCCGGCCGCTGGGGGCGTCGTCCCGGCAGCCGCGGGCGGCTGCACGCCGGCGATTGACTGCTCCGTGATGAGTGGCGGCTGCTGCGACGCGCCGAAGTTGTTGCCCGTGCCGACATACATCGGCGCGAGGTCCGCAGCGGTCAATTCCTGCGACCGCAGCAGGCGTGGCGTGATGATCATCACGATATCGCTGTCACCGACGGTGCGCTCGGTGCCACCAAACAACGAGCGGAGAATCGGAATGTTGTTGATACCCGGCATGCCGCGCACGACCGACCGGTCTTCCTGCTTGATGAGGCCGGCCAGCAGGTTGGATTCGCCGTCGCGCATGCGCAGCCGTGTCTGGGCGCGGCGTGTGCCGAAGGACGGCAGCGACGTGCCGGCCACGTCGACGTTGCCGCCGATCCGGCTGCTTTCCACGGTGATGTCCAGGATGATCTCGCCGTCGAAGCTCACCTGCGGCGTGATGTTCAGGACGATGCCGACCGTGCGGTAGTTGAACTGCGTCACCGGTTGTGTCGCCAGGCCACCCGTGGCCTGCGCCGCAAAGGTCGTCTGAGGCACCGGAATGTCGTCACCGAGATTCAACACCAGGGGGGCGCGTTCCTGCCCGCGCAACTGCGGACGCGCGAGCAGCTTGGTGCGGGAGTCCGACTCCAGCAGGCGAATCAGCGCGGAAGGCACTGTCGCGTAGAAGTCGGCGGTGCTGACACCCTGGCTGATGGTGTTCAGGTTGAATGGCGGCGGCTGCGACGGGAAGGCGTTCGGCGTCGTCGCGCTGTTGGGCGGCGAGACTTCCGGCGAAAAGGTGAAGCCGAGCGCGTACTGGCTGAGGTTCAACCCGAGCTGCTTCACACGCTGCTGGTCAACCTCGAGGATTTCGACGTCGATCAACACTTCCGCGCGCGGCTTGTCGTTGGCCTTGATGATCTGGTCGAACGTCTGCAGCACCGGCAGTGTGGCACGCACGGTCAGCGCGTTCGTGTTCTTGTTCTGCGTGACCAGGGGACGGGTGCCCTGCACCTGCTGCGTCAACTGCGAGAGCAGCTGGCTCATTTCCGTGGCTTCAACGTGCGACAGGTAAAACACCTGCACGTACACGTCATCGTGCTGCTGGCGACTGTTCTGGTCGCTGCCGTAGACGAGGATGCCGCGGGGATTGATGACCTTGAAGGTCATCGCGTTGGCATTGAGCACCTGATGCAGCGCCGATTCGAGCGTTTCGCCCTGCAGGTCAATCGAGTACGGGCGATTGAGGTTCGGCATGCTCGGCGTTTCAACAAACGACACGTTGATGCCGGCATACAGACCAATCGACGTGAGGATTTCGCGCACCGCCGTATTGACGAAGCGCAGATTCACCGGAGCACGGGGATCGGCCAGCGCAGGGATGGTGGAGGTCTGCCGGGCCTGGTCCCGCAGCGTCTCCAGCTGCGACGGCGGGCGCATGGCCTCGATTTCCGCGCGCAGCTGCCGCTCAAGGGCTGCGGCCTTGGCCGCGGCAAAGACATTCGAGGCATCGAGGTCGGCCGCAAGGCGATACTCCGCGGCGGCGGCGGCAAACTGCTCCTGTTCCTCAAGCGCCTTGGCGCGTTCCATGTGAATGGCCGAAGCGGTCTGGGACGCGCGCTGCAGGGCGATCTTCGCGTCGATACGACCAGGGTCTTTGGCCAGCGCGTCGCGGTAATACGCCACGGCTGTGTCCCAGTCTCCCTTGTCGGCCGCCTGCTGGCCGAGTCGGAACGCGCGGCCCGTGGCGCACCCGGAGGCCACCAGCATTGCCACTGCCAGGGCCACAGGGGCGGCGTGTCGTCGCATGTTCGTTCTCACCACCGAAACTCCTTCTCGCGCGCTGTTCACGTGTCTACTGTCCCGTCAGGCGGATGGTCGTGCGTCCCTGCCCGTCCGCGTATGTCATCTCGATGGACTCGAGACCGATCGTCACCAGTCGATACCGGCCGTCAACGAGGTCGCCCTCGCGCGCCATCACGACTTCGTCCCCCACCTTGAGCGAGACCACCTTGCCGGCGCTGCCTGCGACCGCTTCCGCGAACCCCAGGAACTTCACCGGCACGGGCGGCCTCGGCGGTGGTCCCGTGGGTGTGGGCCTCGGTGTTTCCACCGGCGGCCGGGGCGGCGGCGGAGGTGGTGGCGGCGGCGGAGGTGGCGCGGGCCGAACTCCAAACGCAAACGGGTTACGCACACCGGACGTCTGCTCGGGTACCGGCTCGAGCGCGCCGAGCTGTACCGGCTGCGGCAGCGCTCCCCCGCCCACCTGCCCGGCAGCTCCGGTGACAGGCACTGGGGAGTTTGACGCCGAGAGACCGCCATCGGTCGCCCCTGGTCCGTACTGTGTGTACCAGACGCCGGCGCCGACGACGACCAGGATCGCGAGGAGGATCAGTTGCCTTCGCTGCTCGGTGGGATTGGACGCCGACAGTTTCACTGCGCCGCCCCAGGCGTCGAGGCCTTGCTGTAGTACGTTGCCACCTCGAGTACGACTTCAATCGAGCCGCCGCGGCCTTGTTCCCGACCGCTCTGCCCGAGTTTGACGCTCTCAACCACAAAAAACTGCTGGGCCGTTTCCAACAGATACAGGAAACGTCGAATGCCCGCGTACTCGCCCGTGAGCGCCACGTCCGTGCGATACCGCATCAGCGGACTGTCATCAACTTCTTCCGGCTCGAACACGTTGCTCTCGTAGTCCAGGCCCGTCTCGCCCGCGATGCGCACGAGTTCGAGGAACAGGATGGACCGGGCATCACCCAGGCTCTTGGGCAGGACTTCGGCATAAAACTTCTGGAGTTCTTCGCCGGCCTGCACCTGGCTGGTCCGCGTGTCGCCGGCAATCCGGGCCGTCCGCTGCGCGTCGGCCAGCGCAAACTTCATGTCCCCGGCGCGCACCTCGTCCGCCTCGACGCTGCTGGAGAGCGGCATGACCGCCGCGCCACTGATGAGCACGTTGATGGCCAGCAGCGTCAGCAGCGGAATGACGATGCCGCGTCGTTCCGACAGCACACGTCTCCAGAGGCTCATCGCTGGCCTCCGTTGTCACCGGTGCCCGGGGCGGCGGGTGGCAGCGCCGGCGGCAGATATCTGGCGCGGACGGTGACGCGGAACAACCCCTCGTCGGTTTTGTCTGCCACTGTGAAGAACAGGTCGTGGAAGGCGTTGGTCGCTTCAAGCGCCCGACTGAACGTATCGATGCCCTCGGCGGTGCGCCCAAGAACGAGCAGCGTCACGATGATGTCGCCCTTCTCGATTTCCGGCGACACCGCGGTGATACGCACGTCCATCGGGATGGTGTCCTCGATGAACCCGAAAAACGTCGTCCAGCTGAATGTGCGGGCGGTAATCAGCGAGTTGGCCAGCCGGGTCGAGCCCGCAAGCGTCTGCAGCGCCGTCCGGTCGACGGTGCCCTGGATGGCCGCGGCTTCCGAACGCACGCGGTTGACTTCCGCTTCATCCGCGGCAATCTGGGCACGAAGCGCCGACCGGCGTGAGGAAAGCGCGGTCAGGCGTGTGGCGTTGTAGGCCGTCAGCGCAAGCGCGATCAGCGCCAGGACCACGAGGAGCGCTGACACCAGACGCTCGTTGTAAAACGGGCGAGTGGCAAGGTTGCCGCGGAGCATCATGTCAGGCCGCCCTCCTCTCTCGTACGAGAATGCCGAGCGGCGCTGCGAGGGCATCGAGCGCCTCGGCGCCCGGCGTCACCCGGTCCCCGAGGCTGACCGAGGCTCGCACGTCGACCGCGTCCGCCTGCACGCCGAGCCGCGCGGAGATTTCGCGGCGCATGGCATCGCCGCCGCCGGGCACCCAGGCCGAACCGGCCACCCACACACGCGCGAACTTCTGTCCGCCCAGCCGATCTTCGTGGTACATCGCAGTCTGGTGTACGAGCGCGCTGAGCGGCTCGTCGCCGACGTTGGACCGATGGCGATAAAACATCAGGGAGCCCTGCCGCACGATGGCCAGTGACGTGGCCTCTCGCGCGAGACACACCAGCAACCAGTCGCCTTGTGTCGCGGTGCCGTTCGCAAGGACCGCGTTGAGCACGTTGACGCTCGCGACGTCCACCAGGCCCACGTGAGTCCCCAGGGCGGTCACCGGCATCTCATATTGCGCGATGACGTCGCGTTGCGCCGCGACGGCCGCCACGGTCGTGCTGCCGGCATCGCGATGGGTCACCGCCGCCGAAATCTGCGCATCCTCGACCGGGAATGGCGTGGACTTCTTGATCTGCCAGCGCACCAGTTGCTCGATGTCCGCCTGACGCGCGGGCAGCGCCTCGAACGTGAGAATCGAGACACGCGCCGCCGAGTCCGGAACGATCAGCGCCGCGCGTTTGGGCACGCGGATGCCGGCCTTTTCGCACGCGCGCCGGATGGCCGTGGTCACGACACCGGCGTCGGGTACGTTCACCCCTGAATGCGTGGGTGTGACCGCCTCGTCGGGCAGCGCCTCCGAGGCATACGCCGAGACCGTCAGACCGGCGCCACTGCCCGCCACCTCGGCGACCGTGACCCGCCCAGCGGCGATTTCGATCGCCACCGACGGTGGCGACGCGAGCCCGAACGAGAAGGAAGAAACGCGAGTGCTCATTCGACGAATGTCACCTTGTTGATTTCGCGCAACGTCGTTTCCCCCTTCATGACCAGGCCGACCGCGCATTCACGCAGGAAGGTCATGCCGTCTTCGCGGGCCGCGCGCTTGATTTCGGTCGTGGGC
>CBINOO010000039.1:0-31452 GCA_966252305.1 uncultured Acidimicrobiia bacterium | reverse complement strand
CACAGCCCGAACAACTATACGGGCAACGTGCCGACGGCCGATCAGCGCGCGGGCGACTTCTCCAACACGTTCACCAGCAGCGGCGCCCTGATCCGCGTCTACGATCCGGACACGACCCGGCTCGACCCCAACAGCCCCAACAACTACATCCGCGACCCGAACGTCGGCGACGCGCACGGGTCGATCCTCGCGCGGAGTCGCGGCCACGCAGAACCCGCGGCCGACCGTGCACAGGAGGCTGCGCCCGCCCGCGTAGTCGGTGTGCTTGCCGAGGACCTCGATGCGGCCGGGCACGAACCACCGGTACGCCGGCGGCGCGCCGCAGCGCTCAGCGAAATAACTCGTCGCCAGCTCGAGCAAGCCCGCGCTGTCTGCAGGCGGCACCGGCAGGCTCACAACGCGACCCTCACATCACGCAGTCTGGCGGCCACGGCCGGCACATCCTCCTGGCGTGACAAGTCGAACACGGGCCCCTGCGCCGGCAGCGCCTCGAAAGCTACGCCTCTGGAGATCGCCAGGCGGACGGCTGCGGGGATTTCGAACTCCCCGCGCGGCGACATCGGCACGTCCCGGCACGCGGCCAGCAACGCGGCATCACCGCGCCAGCAGTTCATGCTGATGAGCGCGTCGCCGCCGGCCGCCGCCACGGCGTCCGCACCGGGCTTCTCGACAATGTCGGTCAACACGCCATCCTCGACGCGCAACAGCGCAAATGCGCCCACACGCTCGGCCGGAATCCCGCTCCCGGCGACCAGGCGGTCGCGTGTATACACCGGCAGCGCGGGACCGCGTGCGTGGCGCAGCGCCTGAAGGTCGACAACGGCGTAGAGATTGTCTGCGTTGAGCACCACAAACGGCAGTTCGCCAATCACTGACGCGGCCGCGATGACCGCGTCGGCGGTACCGCGCGGCTCGGCCTGCACGGCGAAATGCACCCGAATGCGCGACGGCCTGCCCACACCGGTGTAGTAGTCCCGCAGCGGATCGGCCTGGCCCGCGACCGGCGGCGCCACGACGAGCACCACGTCGCGGTATCCGGCCTCAACCAGGTGCAGGAGGACAAAATCGAGAAACGGCCGAACCCGTCCGTCGGGCCCGGCCAGCGGCATCATCCCCTTCTGCCCTGCCGCAGCAGCGGCGGCCTGCGCCGACGAGAGGCCGGCCCCATCGCCCTGCCGCATGCGCGTGCCCAGGCCACGCGCCAGCACCACGGCTACGACGCGGTCGTCCACAGCTGCATCCAGAGACGACGCAGACTCACTGCGGCGATCACACACAACCCGAGGCCGACTGCCGCGCTGGTCGAGTGTCCCAGCAGCAAATGGCCGACGCCAAACAACGCGCCATACACCACGACACAACCGGCCAGCCACGCGGCAAACGCGGTCGAGAGCGTATCGGAAGCCGGCAGCCCCCCGCATCGAGCGCGCACGGCGGCCCACCCAGGCCCGGCCGGGCGCGCCAGCCGGTAAAACGACTCCAGGGTGGCGGCGTCGGTCGGCGGCGCCAGGTACGTCGCCGCCACCCAGACGGCGGTCGTCAGCGCCACGGTCACCACCAGCGTCACATGGCTCGGCCAGGCGGCCCCCTGCCGCTCCAGCAGAAACACGATGACCGCAAGCACGAAGGAACTGGCCATCGCGGCAATCTCGCTCCACGCGTTGATCCGCCACCAGAACCAGCGCAGCAGATACAGCAACCCCGTGCCTGCGCCAATCGACAGCAGCAGGTTGAAGCTGCCCCGCGCCGACTCGAGGACCAGGGTGAACAACGCGGCGACCAGCATGAGGAGGGCCGTCACCAGACGGCCCACCGTCACATAGTGGGCTTCGCTCTCACCGGGCCGCAGGAAGCGGCGATACAGGTCGTGGACGAGGTAGGACGTCCCCCAATTCAGGTGTGTGGAGATGGTCGACACGTAGGCGGCCAGCAGGCCGGCAACCATCAACCCCAGCAGGCCCGCCGGCAGAAACATCAACATCGCCGGATACGCCATGTCGTGGCCGAGCAGTCGAGGGTCAACGTGCGGCAACGCGCGACCGATATCGGCGACCTCCGGAAACACCAGCATCGAGCACAACGCGACGATGACCCAGGGCCAGGGACGCAGCGCGTAGTGGGCCACGTTGAACACCAGCGTGCCGGCCATGGCATCACGCTCGGATCGCGCAGCCAGCATCCGCTGCGCGATGTAGCTGCCGCCGCCCGGCTCGGAACCCGGATACCACGTGGCCCACCACTGCACCGCCAGCGGCACGATGAAAATCGGCAGCGCCACGCCCCAGTTGCTCAGGTCGGGCAACATCGCGAGCGTCTCGGTCGGAATGCGGGAGGCCAGCCCTTCGAGCCCTCCCACTTCAGGCCGACGCAGGGCATAAACGGCAGCCGCGATCGACCCGACCATCGCGATGCCGAACTGGATGAAGTCGGTGACCAGGACACCCCACAGGCCGGACACGGCGGCAAACGCGATGTTGATCACGCTGCACACGATGAGCGTCTGCGCCATCGGCCAGCCAAGGAGCACGTTTGCGATCTTGGCGGCCGCCAGATTGACGGCGGCCATGATCAACACGTTGAACACGACTCCCAGATAGACGGCGCGAAAGCCCCGCACCCACGTCGCGGCCCGGCCGGAGTACCGCAACTCGTAGAACTCCAGGTCGGTCACGACGCCCAGCCGCCGCCACAACCTGGCGTAAAAAAACACGGTCGTCATGCCCGTGAGCAGGAACGCCCACCACACCCAGTTGGCCGCGATGCCGCCTTCGCGGACGAGGTTGGTCACCAGGTTTGGGGTGTCGGTGCTGAAGGTCGTCGCGACCATCGAGACACCCACGAGCCACCAGGGGGCCGCGCGACCCGACGTGAAGAACTCGGTCGTGCTCGTGCCGGCGCGGCGCGCCATCCAGAGCGCGGGCACAAACGACAGCCCGAT
Organism: uncultured Acidimicrobiia bacterium; assembly: GCA_966252305.1. GTDB lineage: Bacteria > Acidobacteriota > Vicinamibacteria > Vicinamibacterales > SCN-69-37 > SYFT01. The sequence goes on along the minus strand of CBINOO010000039.1, from coordinate 28,514 downwards.
GGAAAGCAGAATGATTGTCCAGTCGAGCGTCGTCAGCGACATGTGGTCTCCGGATCCGGCTACCGGCCGGTGAAGGTCGGCGGCCGTTTCTCGAGGAACGCCGACGTGCCTTCCTGTTTGTCTTCGGATTGAAAGCAGATCGCCTGCGCCAGTGTCTCCACCAGCAACCCGGAATCGAGGTCCACACGCGCCGACGCATTCACCGCCGCCTTGGCCAGGCGCACCGCCAGCGGGCCGCGAGACAGGATGCGTTCGGCGAGCGCCATCGCGGCAGGCACGACGTCGGCCGCGGGGACCACCTGATTGACCAGGCCCCATGCCAGCGCGGTCTGCGCGTCGATGGGATCACCGGTGAGGATCAGCTGTTTTGCGCGACCCAGCCCAATCAGCCGCGGCAGCCGCTGGGTGCCGCCCGCGCCGGGGATGATGCCCAAGGCGACCTCCGGCTGGCCGAACCGCGCGTGCTCCGCGGCAACCCGCAGGTCACACGCGCTGGCCAGTTCGCACCCACCGCCAAACGCCACCCCGTTGATGGCGGCAATGGTCACCTTCGGGCACCGATCGAGGAGCGCAAACAGCGACTGATTGATCGCCGCGAGCCCATCATCGCGTCCACGCGCGCGAATGGCGTTGATATCCGCGCCGGAAACGAAGACCTTGTCTCCGCCGCCGGTAATGACAATGGCGCCGACCGCCTCGTCGCCAATCTGCGCCGTCACCGCCGTCGTCAGCGCCTGAATGGTGGCTGAATCGAGCGCGTTGCGCACTTCGGGCCGGTTGATACGGATCAGGCCAACGCGGCCCTGGACCGTGACGTCAATACTCATACACGCCCTTGCCGACCTTCTTGCCGAGTCGACCGGCCTTCACATACTGCGACAGCAGCGGGCACGGCCGGTACTTCTCCCCCATGCTGCGGTGCAGGTATTCGAGAATGCTGAGGCGCGTATCCAGGCCGACCAGATCCACGAGTTCGAACGGTCCCATCGGATGATTCAGACCCAGCTTGAGCGCCTTGTCGATGTCGCGCGCGGAGGCCACGCCCTCCATCAACATGTAGAACGCCTCGTTGCCGATGCTGGCGTTGACGCGCGTGGTGATGAAACCAGGCGCTTCGCGCACGAGCACGGTTTCCTTCCCCATCTGCCGCGAGACGGCTTCGACCGTCTCGAGCGCGCGTTCGCTTGATTCAAGCGCGCGCACGATCTCGATGAGCTTCATCTTGTGCACGGGATTGAAGAAGTGCATGCCGGCCACCCGCGACGGGTCACTCAGCGTGCCCGCCATCTCGGTGATGCTCAGCGCCGAGGTGTTGCTGGCGACGATGGCGTCCTTGCGCGCATGGCGTTCAATATCCGCGAACAGCCCGATCTTGATATCCATCCGCTCGGGGGCCGTCTCGATGATCAGATCCGCCTCTCCCAACGCGTCGGCCACGTTGGAGGTGGTGGACAGGCGCGCCATCGCCTGATCCGCGTCGGGGGCCTGCAGTTTCCCCAGTTCGACGGCCTTGCGCAGGATGCCGTCAATCTGCGTGCGCGCCTTCGCCAGCTGCGTGTCTGACACATCGAACAGTCGTGTCTCGAATCCTGCCGCCGCGGCGGCGTGCGCCACCCCGTGCCCCATGGTGCCGGCGCCCAGCACCGCCACAATCCGTGTCGTCATTCCGCGTCAGTCCTTTCGCACGACGTCATCCAGCACGGCGACGGCGTGATCAATTTCGTGCTCTGTATTGTAGAAGTGGGGCGCGATGCGCACACCCGCGCCTGGACGATAGTCGACGATGACGTCACGGGCGATGAGGTCACGTGTCACGCGTTCGCCGTCCGGCACATCAATGACCACCGAGCCGCCGCGCTCCCCATCATCGGTCGGCGTGTTCAACGTCCAGCCGCGCGCCTGCACCGCGTCCATCAACCGGCGCGTCAACCGCAGCGACTTCTCGCGAATGGCGGGCACCCCCACCTCTGCCACGATCTCGTAGCCGGCACGCGCCGAGTAGAGGGACGGCACGTTGGGTGTGCCGCTCTGAAATCGCTCGATGCCGTCGGCATAGACGATCGGCCCGGGTTCGAACTGGAAGGGGGCCGTGTGCCCGGCCCAGCCCACGACTGACGGCGTCAATGCGCCCTGCAGATCGGGGCGCACATACAGGTAGCCCGCGCCGGGGCCACCGCACAGCCACTTCACACTCCCGCCGATCGCGAAATCGCAGCCGAGCGCGGTCACGTCCACGGGCACGGCGCCGGCAGCCTGATACAAGTCCAGCACGACGCGGGCGCCCACGCGGTGCGCCTTTTCGATGACCGGGCGCACATCCTGGAGGTGCGCGCTGCGGAACAACACCAGCGACAGGTTGACCAGGGCCGTGCGCTCGTCGATCGCGTCGACCACGCGCGCGATGTCGCCGCGCACGCGATCGTCTGACGCCACCGTGACGACTTCAGCGCCATAACGCGCGAACCCATGAATCACGTAGTGGTTGGACGGAAAGTCGAGGTCCTGCACGATCACACGCCGCCGCGCCCGATCGAAGCGGAAACACGACAACACGATCGATTGCGCGACCGTGGCGTTCTGGTGCATCGAGATGGACCCGGGCGGCGCGCCAATCGTCGGCGCGAGGATATCTCCGGTGACCCGCCCGATCTCCCACCATCCCTCGTGCCACGCGCGCACGCCTCTCGTCCCCCACTCGCGGGCAAACTGCGCAAGGTACGCCTCCGTGCGCGATGGCATCGCCCCGAGCGAGTGACTGACCAGATAGGTGCAGGTCTCGAGGATCGGGAACTCGGAGCGGTACTGGTCCATCGGGTCCATCAGATCCTACGGGTCCTACGGGTCCTGCCGGTCGTCACTGATCCTGCTTGATGATGCGCAGGGGCATGGGCGTGGGCGTCATGACCTTGAAGATCGGCACGAGCGGAGTGACCGGGGCGCCGCCGCGGCCTCCGGCGCGCCCGCCACCGCGAGCGCCGCCTGCCGCGCCACGGCCACCGGCGCGGCCGGCCGCCGCCTGCGGAGCGGCATCTTCGTCATCGGCCGGCGCAGCCGCGCCGCCCGGGCGCGGGAGCCACGCATCCATCCGGTTCCAGTAGATCACGCTGTCGGTCGACTCCGCCTCGAGCAGGTGCATCGCCACCCGGCCCTGCATCTGGGCCATGCGAACGACATAGCTGCCGGCCGGAAACTGACGGGTCATGTCGAGCACTTCGCCGACCTCCACCCGGGCCGTGGCGGCGTGGTTGTATTCCTGGCGGTAGATGACGTCCTTCACCGTGTAGGCGGAGACCTGCAACTGCGTCGGGGCGGTCAACTGCTCGACCGTGATGCCGTGCTGGCGGAGCAGCGCGACAGCGGCCGTGGCCTCACGGGGAAGCACGTAGGCGTAGGGTCGCGGCCGCGAAATGACCGGCACGGGCTTCTTCATCAACGCCGCGCCCTTCACCTCGACGATCTTGCGGTTGTCGCCCTGACCTTCGCCGATGAGGTAGTTGACGCGTTCATCTTCCGCGTCGTACTTCACTTCAATCGCCACACTGTCGCCCGGGTTTTCCCCCATGGCAATCGTCTCGCGACGCGCGCGGTCGACGACCTCACGCAACGCGGCGCGATTGGCACGCGACCATTCCACGACGGCCGTGTACCCGAGCAGGCCGCTGCGCACACCCGTTTCCATCGGCTGGCCGCCGGGCGACTCGAACAGGATGCCGACCGAATTCGCGAAGGCGCCGTAGTTCCGGCCGATGCGTGGCTCCGACCCGCCGACGTTCCAGCGCTCGGCGTTGCCGTTCTGGTAATACCACGCGCGGAACTGCTCCGCCTCCAGGCGTTTGTTGATCGCGGGAAAGATGCTGTCGTCGCACAGGTCGGTGATGCGTTGATCGTGCGCGGCGTGGCTGCCGCACTGATAGTTCAGGTTGTACGGAAACGCGCCGCCATTGTGCCCATCGATGAACAGGTAGGGCTGCCACCTGAGGATGATGTTCTCGACGTACGACGCGATCTCTGGCTGCTCGAGTTTCATGTAATCGCGGTTGAGGTCGAGTCCCCACAGATTGCCGCGCGTGGGATTGGGCTGGGCCGAGAACCCGTCCGGGTTGATCTGCGGCACCACGACGATCACGAGGTCGTCGAGGTGGCGGTTCGCTTCAGAGCCGCGCTCGGCCAGTTGGCGCATCAGGATGAGCACGGACTCGCGCAGCGTGCGCTCGCCGCCGTGTACACCCGCGGCCAGCACGATGACCGGCTTGCCCAGCGCCCACGCCTCCCACGGCTGTGTCACCGTCGGTCGGCTGAAGATCGCGTACGGCAGGGCGCGGCCCGAGTGGGTCTCCCCGTAGGTGCCGAGCCGCATCTCAAGGCTGTGCGCCTGCAGATCCTGCAGGTACTTCATCATGTTGTCGTAGGAGGTGTACTCGGTGAATCCCGACGTCTCCGCCTGCGTGCGCAAGTCGCGCACCGATGATGCCTGCTGCGCCTGAGGAACCGCGGTCAGCCCGACGACGAGCAGACCTGCCAGAATCGTTCGAACCACGTGCATCTTGCGTTCTCCTTGCTGGAACATCACCGCTGCGTCACCGCCGGGGCGTGCTCGACGATGAAGTTGCGGACGTTGGTGTTAAAAACCGCCTGGTAGAAGTTCGTGCCTGTATTGCAGGCGGACGAGGAGGTGGCTGACGTGATGCCGGCCACGGCCCACTGTCCGTTCTCCTGCACGAGAATCGGTCCCCCCGAATCACCCGAGCAGACCGACGCCGATGGCGGAGCAAACACGGTCTGCAACAACGTGGCGCTGACCGCCGAAATCGTCGTGCTGCCGGCCTTGAGCTGGGTCGTGACGTCGTTTTCGTCACGGCCCCATCCGGCAATCACGCCGGTCTCCCCCACCCGCGCCTGCCGGCTGGTCAGAATCGGCATCGGCATGCGGGGAATGTCCTGGTCGAACACCATTACCGCGACGTCGAACCCGGTCGAATTAAAGACAAATCCCGGATACACCCGCAGCGCCGTGGCCCTGTAGTCGGGCTCGGCAGGATTGCCGAGGAAGACATCGGCGGCGGCCACGTCTTCATCGAGACAATGGGCCGCCGTGAGGACGGCGCGTGATGCGATGACGGTCCCCGTGCAGATGCCCGCGGCGCCGCCGCTCGCCGTGCGCATGTTCACGCGGACGACCGCCGAGTTGGCCGGGCTGCAGACCGCTCCGCTGAGGATCGCCAGGCTGCCGCCGGCACCGCCGCCGAGCGCGGTGCAGGCATCCGTGCCCGAGATCGGCGCCGGCGCCGTGGGTGTGGAGGGCGTGTCGCTGCTGCATGCAGCGGCCAGCACCGTCACCCAGAGAATCCAACGTCGCACGAGGGTCATTTTACGCGGACGTCAGGCGCCTATTGCTGCCCGTTCTGTACCCGGGGACCAATCTTGAAACGGTCGACCAGGGGCAGGCCCGCTTCAAAGTCGAAGAAGGTGACTTCTTTGAGGCGACGCAACGTGCGCTGGTAGCCCTGATACGCGTTGAGGAGGTTGTTGGCGGTCGTGCTTTCGCGCGACAGCGCCTGCATCAGGTCGGACAGGCCCACTTCGCCCGCCCGGTACCGCGTGACGGTCGTCTCGGTCAGTTCGTGCGCCAGGCGCAGCGTCTCGGCCATCGTTTGCGTGCGCCGCCCGAAGTCGTCAAGGCTCGCCGCAAGGTTCCGTACCTCGGTCTCAATCTCCGAGATCGTCTGCTCTTCCGAGAGCTTGGCCCGGTCGAGCGAGAACTGCTGGGCCTGCACGCGATACTTGCGCTCGCCCCAGTCCCAGATGGGCACGGTTGCGTTCACCTCGACCGTATAGCTGTTGCGCGGCTCGGTCCAGAGGTTCTGAAACCTGGGGTCCTGAACCTCGCGGCCATAGGTGAGGCCGAGGTTCATGCGAAACGCGTTCTGCCCCTTCGTCTCGTCGAGCCGGATTTCGTTTTCCCGTGTCGAGATGGTCAGTTGCCGCATGCGCGGCGTCAGCGTCGACGCATGCCGTACCGCTTCCTCCGGGTTGACGTGAATGGCCGTAATGGCCTCGAGATCGGCGCGAACGGTGACCGGCGTGGCCGCTGAAATCTGAAGGCGTTGCTTGATGGTCTGCTCGCGGTTGCGGAGATTGCTCGCCGCCTGGCTCTCCGCTTCCCGGGCGTTGGCCAACTCCACGCGGACCAGGTCGAGATCCCCCGCGCGGGTGGGATTTTCCTCGACGACGGCGCGCACGGCTTCCATCACGGTCGCCAGGTCGCGAGCGAACTCGTTCGCCCTGTCGCGCCGAAAGGTGTCCGACACCAGGTCGAAATAGTCCGTCGCGATGTCGTCGATCGCGCTGACAACGTCGCTGGTGTAGCGGAGTTCGGCTTTTTCCAGATTCAGTTCCGCCTCTTCGAGGTCGTTTTTCATCCGGTTGGGCTGAAACAGGGGCTGATCGTAGGCGATGAAGTACCGGTTGTAGAACGTGGTGTCGTGATCCTCACCATCAATCTGCGTGTAGCGGTAGACCCGATTATTGAGCGACAACACGCCGTTCGTTGGATATCCGAACAGGATCACGGGTTGTCGCACCGACAGGTCGAGCTGGAACCGCCGCGTGTTCTCGCGGACCAGTTCGTTCTTGCCGAGCACGGAATTCCACTTGTTGTCGGAGATCGCGGCAAACTGCGGCGCGGCGATGTTGAGAGACACCCGGGACTTGAGCCCGGCGCGCTCCGCAGAGAGCAGACTGCGTGTGCGTTCGACCTCCAGCTGAAGTTGCCGCACGCGATAGCTGTCGCGCAGGCCCAGTTCCACCATGCGCTCGAGCGTAAAGTCCGTTGTGGGTGTGGGCCCCGGCGTGTCCTGCGCCGCTGCCGAAGCAGGGACACACATGATGGCCAGCACCAGCGCCTTCGTGAGTGTTCGCATCGCGACATGTTACTCTCCCAGACGGGAGGCAACCACCATGGAACGCAAGACCGCGGCAGATTTTGATCCGGAAGTGCTCGTCCTGTTCGACGCCTACGTGCACGGGCACATCGACCGTCGAGGCTTCCTCGACCGCGCCTCGAAGTTCGCGGTCGGCGGGGTCACGGCCGGCATGTTGCTCGACGCGCTGAGCCCGAATTTCGCGGCAGCGCAGCAGGTCGCGAAGGACGACAGCCGCATCAAGGCCGAATACGTGCAGTATCCCTCTCCGCAGGGCTCAGGGACGATGAAGGGTTACCTCGTGCGGCCGGCGAAGGCGGCCGGCAAGCTGCCGGGCATCGTCGTCTTCCACGAGAATCGCGGCCTCAATCCCCACATCGAAGACATCACGCGCCGGCTCGCGCTCGACAACTTCATCGCCTTTGCGCCCGACGCGCTGACGCCCCTTGGCGGCTACCCCGCGTCTGGCGAGGACGAAGCCCGGGCGATGTTCGGCAAACTCGACCGAGTGAAGACCGAGGCGGACATGCTCGCGGGCACGCGCTTCCTCATGGCGCACCCGGAGTGCACCGGCAAGGTCGGCGCGGTCGGCTTCTGCTGGGGCGGCAGCATGACCAAGACCGTCGCCTCAAAGATCCCTGAACTGGCGGCCGCCGTGCCCTTTTATGGCGGCGGACAACCTGCCGACGCGGCGACGATCAAGGCGCCGATGCTGATCAACTACGCCGGCACCGATCCGCGAATCAACGGGGCCTGGCCCGCCTATGAAGAGGCGCTCAAAGCCGCCGGCGTGAAATACCAGATGTTCATGTACGAAGGCACGCAGCACGGCTTCAACAACGACACGACGCCGCGGTACGACGAAAAGGCCGCCAAGCTGGCGTGGGACCGCACCATCGCGTTCTTCAATCAGCACCTACGTCAGTAGTGCTGAGTGCTCAGTGCTGGGTGCTTGGTGCGGCGACGCACCAAGCACGTAGCACCCAGCACCCAGCACCCAGCACTTCGCACTTCGCACTACTTCGCCACCAACCTCACACTCCCTGCTGCTTCGCGGGCCCGCAAGACGGCCATCACAGTCTCGATCGGCAACGGTGAAAACTCGCCGGACAGGAAGTCCCGGATTTCGAGCACCGTCAGCTTGCGTCCGAGCAGCAGGCCGAATTCGGCGTTGAACTCAGTCGGCAGAGTGGCCTCCGCGGCACCACCGCCTCTGCCGCCTCCACGTCCGCCTCGCCCCCCAGCGGCCACCTGCTCGACAATCAATCCCGCGGCTTCGCGTTCGGCCGCCGTCAGTTCCGGCTCAGCCGCCGGCCCGGCCACCGTGAGGCCCCGTTGTGCCGCCTGCAGTCGGTAGGCGGCGCTGACTTCGTCACTGAGCGAGGCCAGCCGGTTCGCAATCAGCGGCTCAAACATGGCGGTGTTGCGGCGTCCCGCATCGGCATCTGTGTACAGCACCGCTGCCGAGCGCACGACGCCCTGTTCGACTTCGGCCTGGTGGCGAATGGCGACCAGCGCGTTGCGGTAGGCATCCCGCAGGTCACCGGCCGATGACGCGTCCGCGAGATAACCCAGCCCCTTGGTGTGGGATTCCCCGATCCGGGCCAGACCGCGACCGAGGTTTTCGTTGAGAATGCGCGCCGCCATGCTGTCGGTGCCTTCCGACAACGCGGCCAGCGAGCCCAATCCAACGGCCGCGGCCCGTTTGTACTGCGTGGTGTCCTGCTTGTCGGGCGTGTCCTCGGACGAGTGGTACCACATGTCCGGCCAGGTGATGAACATCACGGCGGGAATGCCGTGTTGCATGTAGGTCACGTGGTCGGAGGACCCGTAGTGTTTGTCGACCTTGATGTAGAACGCGTCCTTGCTCCCCCGCGCCGACTCCACCACCTGCGACGGCAGATACCCGTTGCCGCGGAAGCGCACACGTTCGCGCGAGATGTCCGCGATGTACTCCATCGTGCTCTGCGCGATGTCGTTGATGTACGACGGGAAGGTGTCCGGCGTGCGCTGCAGGATCCAGTAGCTGCGGCTGTCCCCGACGCGGATCCCCTCCATGTCGAAGTTCAGGTCACCAATGATGCGTTTGGCCTTTTCCGGATGGGCATTGAGCCAGTAGTTGGTGCCGCTGATCTCGGCCAGCCACTGGAAGTTGATCGTGCGCTTCGGCCGCGGAAGCTTCCCTTCCTTGATGAGCTTGATGTACGCGCGGCCAATCTCCAGCGTCAGCGCGCACCCGGAATTGTCGTCATTGGCGCCCTGCTTGATGACCCCTTCATACAGATGGCCGCCAATGGCCACTTCCTGCGTCGTGCTGCCGTCGCCAAGAATTTCGGCGTGCACCACTTCACTGCGTGTCGGCACCTGCTGACTCTTGACGATGGAGCGAATCGTGATCTTGTCCCCTCGTGCCAGCAGCGCCTGCAGTTCTCGCGCCACCCTGGGCGCGACGTTCCACGCCACAGTGCCTTCCTGCGCGTTGACCGTGGTGGACACGATCTGATCCGGATAGTCGAGTGCGCGCTGGGCGCCGATCGCGTTGATCCCGATGAACCCGATCGCGCCACGCTGCACGGCCTGGTTGTACAACGCGCTCAGGCCCGACACCGCCTGCGCCGACAACACGAACTTGCCCTTGAGGTCCTTGCCGTCAAAGTCCTCCGGACGTGCGGCCCCGATGTCCACCAGTTCACCGGAGATGTCTCCGTTGGCGTTGAGCGATGCCAGCGACAACGCCACATCGTGAACGTCATACAACTTCTGCGACGTGGGCGCCGTGATCCACAACTCGCCCTGCGTCGGCTGCCACGCCTGGCCTTCGTTGAAGCTCTCAATCGTCACGTTGTCGAAGCCGTACTCCCTGGCCAGCCGTGCCATGACTTCGCTCTCTCGAAAATGTCCGGAGTACTCCTCGGGCAGGCGCACGCGCTGGTACGGCACCAGTTCCAGCAGCGTGTGCATCGCGCGTTCGCCCGACACTTCATTGATGATGGCCGTCATCTGCGCCTGCGTCAGCAGCGTCCGGTCTTCACGCTCCTGCGCCTGAACGCCCAATGCCAGCAGCGCCGACACCGCCGCAAGTCCTATCAACAGTCGTTTCATGAGACCTCCCGAATATGAACGCGGGCATCATACAATCCCGGCATCCCCCATGCGCGCGACTGCCCTTCTGGCACTCGTCCTGTGCGTCACCGCGTGCGGGAACTCCACGGCGCCGGAGCGCAACCTGATCGGCGAACGTCCGGCCGAGCCCGTGAACTCATGGATCGATCAACGTCTGGCCGGCTGCCCGACTCGCGCCGCGTTGGAGCGCATCGCGGACGTCCGTCAGACCTGGGCGTTTGAATCGGCGCCGCTGGTGTGCCGCGCCTCGGAAGGCTCGGCAGACCTGACAGCCTCGCAGGTCAGGGCCGCGTGGAGCCTGATCTACATGAAGGAGCTGCGTTTCGATCGCCCCGTACCGTGGACGTCCAAGCCACTGTATGACTGGTTCCGCGATCTCGTTGGCGCGGTGGCCTTCCGCCCGGTACCCGGCATCAGCTACTGCTGCGACCCGGGGAACGTCATTGTCATCAGGTATGCGGCGCCGGTCGAGCCGCTGACGTGGCCATCCGTCCGGGGACTGATCGGCGTGTTGATTCACGAAGCCCGGCACATCGAAGTGGGCAACCATCGGTGCGGCAACCTCGACGTGCGGGTGTCCGACATGAACGCGTTCGGTGTACACAACCTCTTCATGACCTGGATCGCCGAGCACTCGGATCCCGCGATCGTGCCCGTGGAATACCGCGCCGAAGCCGCGTATGCCGCGTGCCTGCAGCGCAATTCCGCGTTCTGCTCGGAAGACGACCGGCCCTGCGGGCAATAGGCGCGGCATACAATGCGCGGCATGCGCGTCTTGCTGCTCCTGCTCAGCCTGGCCTTCTCGCAGGCCCCCGCTCAACGCACCGCCAACCCGGCGGACCGCGGCCTGACCGACGCCGACTTCCCCCGCGTGCAGCAAATTGCCCCCAACGTCTATACGTACGAACAGCTGCGCTCGGCCGGCAGCGAACGCTTCACGACTGTCAGCCTGTTCGTCGTGACGCCGGCAGGGGTCCTGCTGGCCGACGGCCAGGGTTCGGTGGAGGAAACCAGGCGGCTCGTCGACACGATCAGGAAGATCACCCCCACCCCCATTACGCACATCGTCATTGGATCAGACCACGGGGACCACACCGCGGGAAATGCGGCGCTGCCGCGTGATGCGGTCACGTACGCGCATCCAACGTCCATCGCTGTGCTCACCCGAGGCGGATCATCAGCCGTGCCGCAGTCGCTGACCCCGGTCGCCGACCGCGCCGTCCTCACGCTCGGCGGAACGACCGTCGAGATGCTGTTCCTCGGCCGCGCACACACGGGCGGCGATCTGTCGGTGTATCTCCCGCGGGAGAAGGTGCTCTTCATGAGCGAGGCGTTCCTGCATCGGGTATTCCCGGCCATGCGCTCCGCCTATCCCAGCGAGTGGGTGCAGACGATTGAGCGCGCGCAGGCGATGGACGTCGTGACATTCGTGCCCGGCCACGGATTTGTTGATCCGGCCGATCGCCTGAAGGAGGAGCTTGAGATCTTCCGCAAGGCGCTGCTGACCGTCATCGGCGAGGGCCGGCGGCTCCACTCGGCCGGAGTCCCGATTGACGAAGCGGTCGCGCAGGCGCGTTTCGGTGACCTCGACACGTGGTCGCTGAAACAGAGCCAGGCCGCCACTGCCATTCGGCGTGTCTATGCGGAACTGAACGGCCAGCTGCGCTGAGCGGACACCCGGCGCGTTACAATCCGGCCGTGCCGACCTACCGCCGCCTCCGCTCACTCATTCTTGCGCTTTCGAGCCTTGGCCTCGTGCTCACGCCAGAGCACGGCCTTCGCGCCCAGGCCACGCCGGACCTCAACGCCGCCCTCTCACTCGTCAGGTGGCGTTCGATTGGCCCATTCAGAGGCGGTCGCTCTGTCGCCGGCACCGGCGTCCTCGGAGATCCGAACACCTATTACATGGGCACCACCGGCGGCGGACTCTGGAAGACGACGGACCGAGGACTGAGCTGGAAGAACGTGTCCGACGGATTCGTGAAGACCGGCTCGGTGGGCGCGGTCGCCGTGGCCCCGAGCGATCCCAACGTCGTGTACCTCGGCATGGGTGAACATGCCGTGCGTGGTGTCATGACCCATCACGGCGACGGGGTCTACCGCTCAACCGACGCCGGGCGGACGTGGAAACACCTGGGCCTCACCGACACGCAGCACATCGCGCGCATCATCGTCCATCCCAGCAACCCGGATGTCGCGTGGGTTGCGGCCCAGGGCTCGCTGTACGGCCCCGGCCCCGAACGCGGTGTGTTCAAGACGACTGACGGCGGCGCCACCTGGCGCAAGGTCTTGTACGTTGATGAACGCACTGGCGCGTCGGAACTGTCGATGGACGCGACCAATCCGCGCATCCTCTACGCCGCCACCTGGGAATACGGGCGGCTCCCCTGGAAAGTCATCAGCGGCGGGCCCGGTGGCGGGCTGTACAAGTCGACCGACAGCGGCGAGACGTGGACGAAGATGACCGAGGGTCTGCCGGAGAAGATGGGCAAGATGGCGATCGCGGTGAGCCCGTCATCACCCGACACCGTCTACGCGCTGATCGAAAGTGACTCGAACGAAGACGAACGCGGCCTGTATGTCTCGGGCAACGCCGGCAAGAACTGGTCGCAGGTCTCGAGTGACCCACGGCTCGTGCAGCGCGCGTGGTATTACATCGAACTCTTCGTCGATCCGAAAAACGACCAGAAGATCTACGTGCTCAGCGCGCCGTTCCTGCGATCAGACGATGGCGGCAAGTCGTGGAAGGTGTTGAGCGCGCCGCATGGGGATTACCACGACATGTGGATCAATCCCGACAACCCCGACAACTTCGTCGTGCTCAACGATGGCGGGGCGAGCATCACGTTTGACGGCGGCACCAGTTGGAGCGCGCAGGACAACATGCCGACCGCGCAGTTCTACCGCATCAACGTCGACAATCAGTTCCCCTACCGCATCTACGGCGGCCAGCAGGACAACTCCTCCGTGTCGATTGCGAGCCGTGAGCTGGGCAGCGGCAGCATCACACCGCGCAGCTGGGACGCGTCAGCCGGCGGTGAAAGCGCGTTCCTCGCGTTTGATCCAGACAATCCGCGTTTTGTGCTTGGCGGCAGCTACCAGGGCACCATCGAGGTGATCGACACACAGGCGCGTGGCGGCACGAACATCATGGCCGCGCCCATCCAGTACCTCGGCATGGACGCGCGCGACATGAAATACCGCTACAACTGGAACGCGCCGATCATCTGGAGCCGGCACGAGCCGAACACCTATTACCACGGCGCGCAGGTGCTGCTGAAAACGCAGGACCTCGGCCGCACCTGGAAAGAAGTCTCGCCCGATCTCACGCGCAACGAAAAGGACAAGCAGGGTCAGGGCGGCGGTCCCTTCACCAATGAAGCCGTCGGCGCGGAGAACTACGGCACCCTCGCCTACATTGCCGAATCGCCGCACGAAAAGGGTGTCATCTGGACCGGCAGCGACGATGGGCTGGTGCACGTGACGCGTGACGGCGGCGCCACCTGGAAGAACGTGACGCCACAGGGCCTTGCCGAGTGCCTGATCAACGCCATCGAAGTCTCCCCGTTTGACCGCGGGACCGCCTACATCGCGACCACCCGGTACAAATTCAACGACCACACCCCTGGGCTGTACAAAACCACCGACTACGGCGCCACGTGGACGCGCATCGACAACGGGATTCCCCGCAATGCGTTCACACGCGTTGTCCGGGAAGATCAGGTGCGGCGCGACCTGCTGTTTGCGGGTACCGAACTCGGGGTCTTCATTTCGTGGAACGGCGGCCGTGACTGGCAGCCGTTCCAGCTCAATCTGCCGCTCACGCCGATCACCGACCTTCGTGTCCATCGCGACAACCTGATCGCGTCCACGTCGGGACGCGCGTTCTGGATTCTCGACGACCTGCCGCTCATCCGGCAGTACCGCGCAGATGCGCCGGCGTTCTCCGTGTATGAACCCGCGGACGCGTATCTCGCCAACGGCGGCAGCGCGCTGAATGGCTCCGACCCCGACTTCACCGGCGCCGATACGTTTGCCGGCGTCAATCCGGCCAACGGCATTGTCCTCTACTACCACTTGCCCGAACTGGAGAAGGAGGACGAGTTGACCCTACGCGTGACCGACGCCCAAGGGCGCCTTGTCCGGAGCTACTCGTCAAAGGCCGTCGAGGGATTCAAGAAATGGGACGGCGGTCCCAGTGCCGAGCCGACGCTGCCGAAGAAAGCCGGCCTCAACCGCTTCGTCTGGAACATGCGGTACCCCACGGTGCCTGGGGTGCCTGGCGTCTATATCGAAGGGAGTTACGCCGGCCACAAGGCATCACCGGGACGGTACACGTTCACGTTCACAGCCGGCAGCCGCACCGCGACCACCAATGCGGAGATTCTGCCCAATCCGTTGTATCAGGTGACGCCGGCGCAATACCGCGAGTACCACGACGTCATGTCGAGCATGGAGCGTGAGATCACCGCCATGCACGAGATGGTCAATCGGCTCCACGGCATGCGCGAGCAGATCGAGGGCCTGCTCAAGACGCTCAAGACTGATCAGAAGTACGCCGCCGTCGCGCGTGATGCCGAGGCGCTCGTAGAACGGATCAAGGCGTGGGACGCCGACATGGTGTCGCGCCGCTCGCGCGCGTATGACGATGTAGAGAACTACGCGCAGAAGTTCACGGCGAACTATCTGTTCATGATGAATGCGACCGAGAGTGACCTGCCGCGCGTCAATCAGGGCACGCTCGACCGGCTCGAAGACCTCGGAGCCACATGGAAGTCGCTGCGCTCGCGCGGCGACGCCATGCTCACCGGCGACATCCCGTCGCTCAACAAGCGCCTCTGGGACCTCGGGCTCGGAGCGATCTGGAAATAGGCCGGGGTGCCGAAGTGCCGGAGTGCCGAGGTTCCGGGGTGCCGGGGGGCCGGGGGGCCGAGGGGCGGCAGTCCGGGCGCTGCGGCTTCGGATGCCGCCGACTCGGATCGAGGCGCCTCTGAGGAAGGAAACCTGCACCAGAGGCGCGGATACGAAGCGTGGGGATGGGGGCCCCCACGCGCACTGACAGCAGGACGGGCCGCCGGCGGTGCAGGTTTCGCGCCTTGAGCCGCGGAGGCAGCACCCGAAGGCGCAGCGTCCGGGCGGACCGGGGCTGGGCGAGGTGCCGAGGTGCCGGGGTGCCGAGGGGCGGCTCAGCCGGCGAACACGTCGGCCAGTGACGGGTCTTTGCGAAACTGCGCGAGCGCGTACGGACACGTGGCCATGGCCTTGATGCCGTTGGCGCGAGCCCAGGCGACGAGGGCGTCGAGCAGCTGTCGCCCCATCCCCTGCCCCTTCAGGACATCGGACACCTGCGTGTGGTCGATGATGATCAGGGTCGGCGACGTCCGCGAGTACGTCATCTCCGCCAGCCGTTCACCGTCGCGCTCGTAATAAAACGCCCCGCGAGTCTCAGTCTCTTCGTGCTGCATCACTCACCTCCGGCACTCCGGCACCCCGGCACTTCGGCACCCCGGCACTCCGGCACTCCGGCACCCCGGCACCCCGGCACTTCGGCACCCCGGCACTCCGGCACCCCGGCACTTCGGCACTTCGGCACTTCGGAACTACGAGAGTTCCACCCAGACCGTCTTGACCTGCGTGTAGGCCTCGAGCGCGTGCATCGACATGTCGCGTCCGAAGCCGCTTTGTTTGTAGCCGCCAAACGCCGCAGCGGTGTCGTACACGTTGTACGTGTTGATCCACACCGTGCCCGCCTTGAGCTTCGACGCGACGTAGTGCGCCTTCTTGACGTCCTTCGTCCACACGCCTGACGCGAGGCCATACACCGTGTTGTTCGCCTTGGCGATCGCGTCTTCGACGTCCGTGAATTCGATGGCCGCGAGCACCGGTCCAAAGATCTCTTCGCGCGCGATGGTCATGTCGGTCGTGACGTTGCCGAACACGGTCGGCTGCAGAAAGTACCCCTTCCCGGTGCCGATGTCGATGCGTTCGCCGCCCGCGAGCAGGCTCGCGCCTTCCTTTTTCGCCGTCTCGATGTAGCCAAGCACACGGTCGAGCTGGTTCTTCGACGCGATGGCGCCCAGGCGCGTTTTCGGACTCAGCGGATCACCGGCGGTCATCTTCTTCGCGCGATCGGCAACCTTGGCGAGGAACTCATCCTTGATGGACGCCTCGACCAGCAGCCGCGACCCCGCCGCGCAGACCTCACCCTTCCCGTAAAAAATGCCCATCGTCGCGCCACGGACGGCCGCGTCGAGGTCGGCGTCTGCGAAGACGATGTTGGGGGACTTGCCGCCGAGTTCAAGCGTGATGTGTTTGAGCGTCTCGGCCGCGCCGCGCATGATGCCCTTGCCCGTCGACGTGTCCCCGGTGAACGAGATCTTGTCAATGCCGGGATGGTCGACAATCGCCTGGCCCGTCGTCGAACCCGATCCGGTGATCACGTTGAGCACGCCCGGAGGGAATCCGAGCGCCGTCGCCATCTCACCGAGCTTCAATGCCGTCAGTGGTGTCTGGCTCGCCGGCTTGAGGATGACCGTGTTGCCCATGGCCAGCGCGGGCGCGACTTTCCAGATGGCAATCAGCAGCGGGAAATTCCAGGGCACGATGGCCGCGACCACGCCGAGGGGTTCGCGGCGTGTATAGACCAGCTGACCGCCCTTGACCGGCACCGTCTCGCCGTGGAACTTGTCCGCCCAGCCGGCAAAGTACTGCAGGCATTCGGCCGCCATCGGAATCTCGACGTGCCGCGATTCGGTGATGGGTTTGCCGTTGTGCATGGTCTCGAGGCGCGCCACCTCGTCGGCCTCGGCCATCAGCTGTTCACCGAGTTTGTAGACCAGCCGTCCACGCTCACGCGCCGACATCTGGGACCACGGGCCCTCAAACGCCGCGCGGGCCGCCTTCACCGCCGCATCGACGTCCTCCGCCGTTGCCGACGCGACCTCGGCGATGACTTCCTCGGTGGCGGGATTCACGACCGGCTGCGTCTTGCCGTTCGACGCGTCACGCCACTCGCCACCAATCAACAGCTGCTTTTTGCCAAATTCCATTTATGTGCTCGCTTGTCCAAGTTCTTTACAGGAGGCACGGAGGCGCGGAGTCTCATTTGATAACACTCTCCGTGTCTCCGCGTCTCCTGTGGATGGTGACCTATCGCCCCTTGAACACCGGGGCGCGTTTTTCGAGATTCGCCGCAATGCCTTCCTTGGCATCTTCGCTCTGGAACAGCAGCTGCTGCAGTTCACGCTCCATCGCCAGCCCTTCGCCGAATCCTGCTTCCGGGCCCGATTGGACCGCGCGCTTGATGCGGCCGACGGCCAGGCTCGCCTTGTGCGGCGGCGCAAACGTCGCGGCGTAGGCGATGACGGCGTCAAGAAACTTCGAGGGCTCGGCGCGTTCGTCGCTCCACACCTCGGTGACCAGCCCAATCTCGGCGGCCGCTTCCATCGTGAGCAGCTTGCCCGTCAGCATCAGTTCCATGGACTTCGACTTGCCCAGCAGCCGCGCCAATCGCTGTGTGCCACCCGTGCCCGGCAACACGCCGAGCGCCACTTCGGGCAGCCCAACCTTGCCTGCGCCCGCGCGCGCGACGCGGATGTCAGCCGCCAGAGCCACTTCAAGTCCGCCGCCCACGGTGTGGCCGTTGAGCGCGGCGATGACCAGCTTTGGTGTCTGCTCGAGGCGGTTGAGCGTCTCGTTGGCGTGCAGGCAGAAGTAGTACTTGTACTCGGGAGTGGCCTCTTTCAGCATCCCGATCGTAGCGCCCGCGCAGAAGAACTTCTCGCCCGCCCCGGTGAGCACGATCACGTGCACGGACGTGTCCATGCGCGCGTCGAGCACCGCCCGATCGAGCTCCTGCATCAGCTCGTAGCTGTACGTGTTGGCAGGCGGTTCACACAACGTGAGCACCCGCACCGGGCCGTGATCAGCGATCTGGATCTTCTGCATCAGTTTCCCTTGGCGGGGCTGACCAGCCCCGTCGTCACGGCGGGCCTGAAGGCCCGCCCCACGTTGCACTCAGCACTCAGCACTCAGCACTCAGCACTCAGCACTCAGCACTTCGCACTTCGCACTTCGCACTTCGCACTTCGCACTTCGCACTTCGCACCTCGCACTACATCTCCGTGCGGACGTATTCGAAGTTGACCGGCGTGCCTTTGATGCCGCGTGCGGGCGGCACGATGTAGTTGGCGAACTTGCCGACCTCGTACACCGGCTCGTTCATGATCGACAGCAGGAACTGCTTGTCGGCCGGGCTCGGCAGCCACTCGAACTTGCGCCGCAGCCATTCCTCTTCCGAAATGATGCGCCCGCTCGGGTCGGTGTGGATCGACCGGAACTGGCCGATGCCACGGTTGAACTTGCGATCGGGCAGCGTCAGGCGATCGGAGATGCCGTACTTGTCGAGGATCTTGTTCCAGCGAATGACACCCGACTGGCAGTCATCGATGTACCAGTCACGCAACACTTCGTTCATCGCCGTCCGCATGGGCACCGCGGTACGCGCGACGTTGCCATCCTCGACCATGTCGAGTTCGTACATGGTTTCGGACACCTTGTGCTCCGACCACTTGGCTTCTTCCGCGCGTCCCTTCAGGCCGTTGGCGAAATACGCCGCGGCGTTGGTGGACACTTCGTTGCCGTGCAGGTCGAGGCTGAGCGAGAACCACAGGTTGATGTGCTTCTGAATCGTCGGCAGATCGATGCCGCCGAGCTTGCGCACGTCTTCGGAATACCCCGACTCTTTCATCAGCTGCGCGGTACGCTCCACGATACGCCCGACGCCCGTGTCACCCACGAACATGTGGTGCGCTTCCTCGGTGAGCATGAAACGCGTCGTCCGCGACAGCGGATCAAGCGAACTCTCCGACAGGGACAGCAGCTGCGACTTGCCGTCGCGGTCGGTGAACATCGTGAACATGAAGAAGTCGAGCCACGTGTCGATCGGCTCGTTGAAGGCATCGAGGATACGCGGCTTGTCGCGGTTGCCCGACTGCCGCGCCAGCAGATCTTCCGCCTCGTCACGCCCGTCGCGCCCGAAGTACGAGTGCAGCAGGTAGACCATCGCCCAGAGGTGACGGCCTTCTTCAACGTTCACCTGGAAGAGGTTTCGCAGGTCATACAGGCTCGGGCAGCGATGCCCCAACCAGCGCTGCTGCTCGACCGAGGCCGGCTCGGTGTCGCCCTGCGTCACGATGAGGCGACGCAGCTGGTTGCGGAATTCGCCCGGCACTTCCTGCCAGACCGGCTGGCCAAAGAAGTCGCCGAACCCAATCGTGCGATTGATCACCGGATCGGCCAGGAAGATGCCCCAGCGATACTCCGGGAGCTTCACGTATTCGAAGTGCGCCCACCCGGACGGATCGACGCTGATCGCCGTGCGAACGTACACCTCGTGGAAGTGCTGAAAGCCCTGCGGCCCCATGTCGCGCCACCATTGGATGTACGCCGGCTGCCAGTGCTCGAGCGCGCGCTGCAGGCGCTTGTTCAGATGAAGGTCGACGTTGTTGGGGATCTTCTCGGACGAAATCATCAGCCCACTCCTACGTTCTGTTGAAGTCGAACTCGGCGCGATCGGCCGTGCCGTATGACGTCAGCGCGCCCTTGGGCCCCACGGCATTCGGGCGCTGGAAGATCCAGTTCTGCCACGCCGTCAGGCGGCCAAAAATCTTGGTCTCCATTGTCTCGGGACCGACAAAACGCAGGTTGGCTTCCATGCCCGTCAGCGCGTCGGGAGACATGGCCGCGCGGCTTTCCACCGCGAGCCGCACCTCGTCGTCCCAGTCAATCGAATCCGGCGCAAACGTGACCAGGCCGAATTCGAGCGCCTCGGCTGGATCAAACGGTCCGTCGTGTGCGAGCGCTTCGTCGACTTTCTCCGGCGCGCCGTAAAACCGTGTCTGCAGGCGCGTCAGGCCGTTGCTCATCGGCAACGGGCCTGCGTTCATCGCGGACAGCCGAATCGAGTTCGTCTGGTCATCGTCGTCGAGCAGGTAGGAACGGTCGGCGGCCAGGGCCAGTTCAAAGAGCGAACCCGCGAAGGCATTGCCGGGTTCGATGACCGCAAAGACACTCTTGGCCGAGAGGTCCACACGCTTGAGCGTGCGCTTGATGAAGTGGATGATCTCGCGGACGAGCCAGTCAGACTGATTGGCCAGCAGCACCTCGTCGGCCTGCACCACCAGCGCGGGGTCCCCTTCCGCCTTGACGACGACCGTCCCGATTTCCCGTTCGTTGACACGCAGGCGCAGGATCGCGTCGTCAATTTCCCGGAAGACGCGGAGCGGCCAGAACTGGTCGCCGGCCGCGTGAATCGCGTCGACGGTGGATTCGACAGGCGCAGTCGGCGCCTTAACCGTGAGCGTCGCCGAGCGTTTGGCGCGGTCGAAGGCCACGGTGACGGAGGAATACGTCCACTCGTCATCGCCGTACGAGGCGCCAAGGGGATTGAGGGTGATGCCCTTCGCAGCGGCCGGACGGTCCGAGCCTGCGGCCAGCTCCTGCGCCCGTTTCTGCACCGCATCCTTGAACTTGCTGATCGGGGCAATCGCATCGACCAGGCCCCATTCAACGGCGCGTTTGCCTTTCACGCCTTCGGCGATGGTCCCGAAAAAGTCCGCCAGGTCGCGCCGCACCTTGCGCTTGTCGACCACACGCGTGAGGCCGCCCGTGCCGGGCAACACCGCGAGCAGCGGCGTTTCGGGAAGGCTGACCGCCGAGTTCGAATCGTCCACGAGCATGATCTCGTCGCACGCCAGCGCGAGTTCGTAGCCGCCGCCGGCGCAGATGCCGTTGAGCGCCGCGAGAAACTTCATGCCGCTGTGTGCAGACGCGTCTTCCATTCCGAGACGCGTTTCATTGGTGAACTTGCAGAAGTTCACCTTCCAGGCGTGCCCAGACGCGCGAAGCATGAAGATGTTCGCGCCGGCGCAGAAGATGCGTTCCTTCAGGCTGGTCACGACCACCGTACGCACTTCGGGATGCTCGAATCGCAGGCGTGTAATCGCATCGGCCAGTTCGATGTCGACACCCAGGTCGTAGGAGTTGAGCTTGAGGCGGTAGTCGGGGGAAAGGCCCGCGTCTTCCTGGACGTCCATGCCCAGCGTGGCGACCGGGCCATCAAACGTCAGGCGCCAGTGGCGGTATTTGGAAGGATCGGTCTCAAACGAGACCACGGGCGTCGTCGGTGCGGAATTTTCAGCGGCCATGTTCAGGAAATGGTATCAGAGCGCCGCTGCTCCGGCAGGCACTATACTTCTCACAACCACCCTTCGTCACTTCGGAACTCCGGCACTCCGGAACCTCGGAACTCCGGAACCTCGGAACCTCGGCACTCCGGAACCTCGCCAAGCACTATACTTCCCACATGCCCTCCCCTTTGCTTGCCGCGATCGGCCAGCGTGTGCGCCAGCAACGGCTGCGGGCGGGGCTGACCTTGCGTGAGGTCGCGGAGCGTGCCGGCTTGTCTGCGCGGTTTGTCTCGGAGGTCGAGGCCGGCCGCGGCAACATCTCGATTGAACGGCTGGATGCGCTGGCCGACGCGGTGTCGCTGCCCCTGGTGTCGCTTGTGGCTCCGCCGGAAGACACGTCGACCCGGCCCGTGGCGCTCCTCGGCCTGCGCGGGGCGGGCAAGACGACGGTCGGGCGGCGTCTGGCGCGGCGCCTCAAATGGCCGTTTGTTGAGCTCGACACCGTCGTGGCGACCCGGTCGGGCCTGTCGCTGGGCGAGCTGATTTCGCTGTACGGCGACGATTTTTACCGCCGCGCGGAACGTGACGCCCTCGCGGACGTGGTGGCGGATGGCCGACCGAAGGTGATTGCTGCCGGCGGCGGACTGGTGACCTCCGCCGACACCTGGCAGTTCCTGCGACGCCACGCCACAACCGTCTGGCTCAAGGCCCGGCCCGACGACTACTGGAATAGGGTCGTGCAGCAGGGCGACCGGCGCCCGATGACGACCCATCCCCAGGCCCGCGAGGCCCTCCGCGACCTGGTGGCAAGGCGCGATCCCCTCTACCGCCAGGCGGACGTCACCGTCGACACCTCCCAGATGACCGTGCCGGCGGTCGTCAGCGCTGTTGCGGCGGCAGTGGCGCACCGCCGACAAAGCGCGCAATTCCCCTAAGCAACATCCGAGCCCCCGTCGTAAATTAAGGCGGTTATCTGTGCCTGGTCTGCTCCGTTGCCCACGGAGCCAAGGAGAAATGCAAATGTCCCAAGTCCGTTCACGACTCCGGCGCCCACTGTTGTTGGCTGCCGGCGTAGCTGCGCTGCTGGCCCCCTTCGCGGGTGACCTGGCGGCGCAGTCGATTGGTACGCAGGCGGCCGCGCCGTCCGGCGAGCTGCTCAACGCCCCGACCGACCCCCGCCTGCAGGGGTTCCGGTTCCGCTCGATTGGTCCGACCGGCCAGGGCGGCCGTATCGACGACATCGCTGCCGTCGAGCAGGATCCCAGCACGTTCTACATCGGGTATGCCGTGAGCGGCCTCTGGAAGACCGTCAACAACGGCACCACGTTCGAGCAGCTGTTCAAGGAATACAACCACTCGATCGGTGACATCGGCATTGCGCCGTCCAATCCGGACATCATCTACGTCGGCACCGGCGAGCCCAACAACCGTCAGAGCTCGTCGTTTGGCGACGGCATCTACCAGTCCACCGACGCCGGCAAGACGTGGACGCATCTGGGGTTGAAGGAAACGCAGTCCATTGGGCGCGTCGTCGTTCACCCGAAGAACCCGGACATCGTCTGGGTGGCGGCGGTCGGCAATCTGTTTGGACCAAACGAGGAGCGCGGCGTCTTCATGACGACCGACGGCGGCAAGACGTGGCAGAAGACGCTCTACGTCAATCAGGACGTCGGCGCCACTGACCTCGTGGTCGATCCGTCGAATCCGAACATCCTGTTCGCGGCCACCTACGAGCGCCGGCGCACGGCGTGGGGTTTTGTGGGTGGTGGTCCGGGCTCGGGTCTCCATCGCTCAAACGACGGCGGCAAGACCTGGCAGAAGGTGACCGGCAACGGCCTGCCCAACGGCACGATGGGCCGCATCGGCATCGACTTCTCGCGCTCGAACCCGAACGTGATCTACGCGCAGATCGAAGTGGCGCCCGACAAGGAGCCTGCTCCGCCTGCGGGCGCAGAGCCGCCGGCGGCGGCCCCTGCGCGCGGTGGCGGCGGGGGCGGTGGCGGCCGAGGCGGCGCGCCCGCGCCGGCTGATCCGCAGTCGTCGGGCGTGTGGCGCTCGATGGACAAGGGCCGCACGTGGACGTTCATGTCCAACGAAAATCAGCGCCCGATGTACTACAGCCAGATCCGCGTCGATCCCAACAACCACGAGACGATCTACGTGGGTGGCGTGAATCCGCGCAAGTCGCTGGACGGCGGCAAGACGTGGATCAACCTCAACGGCATGGGCCACGTCGACAACCACGCCATCTGGATCAATCCGCGCAACAGCAAACATGTCATGTACGGCAACGACGGTGGCCTCGACGTCACGTACGATGCCGGCGAAAACTGGGAATCGGTGCGTCTGCAGGCCGTGGGCCTGCCCTATCACGTGTCGGTCGACATGCGGCGTCCCTACTGGGTGTGCACCGGCCTGCAGGACAACGGCTCGTGGTGCGGCCCCTCGTCGCAGCGTTCGGGCGGCATCTACATGTGGAACTGGCTGAGCGTCGGCGGCGGTGACGGGTTCCAGACGCAGATCGATCCCACCGACCCGAACATCTTCTACACCGAGTCGCAGAACGGCAACATCAACCGTTACGACCTCAACACGGGCACAACGACCAACATCCGTCCGCGCCTGACCGGCGGCGGTCGTGGCGGTGGCGGTGGTGGCGGCCAGTCGAACATCATCGGCGACCTGCCCGATGAGCAGACGATGCAGTACAACTGGAACTCGCCGATCCGCATCTCGCCGCACAACCCCCAGACCATCCTGTTTGGTGGCCGTCACGTGTTCGTGTCGCGCGATCGCGGCACCACGTGGACGATGACCGCGCCGATGGGCAAGGGCATCGACATCAACCAGCGCAACATCCTGGAACAGTCGTACAGCCTGCCCGGCTGCGGCCGCGGTGCCGGTCCCGGCACGCGCTGCATCCTGTCCAAACACGACGGCTACGTGAACAACGAGTTCGGTACGGTCGTGGAGCTGGAAGAATCACCGAAGGTCCCCGGCCTGCTCTGGGCGGGCACCGACGATGGCAACCTGCAGGTGTCGCGTGACTTCGGTCAGACGTGGACCGAAGTCGGCAAGAACATCCCGGGTGGCACGCGCGAGTACCACATCTCGGGCATTCAGCCGTCGTACTTCGACGCCAACACGGCGTACGTCTCGCTTGATGGTCACCGCAACAACGACCACACGGCGTACGTGTTCAAGACGACCGACCTGGGCCGCACGTGGACGTCCGTGGCGGGCGACCTGCCGCGCGGCAACGTGAACCAGATTCGTCAGGACCCGAAGGCGGCGTCGCTGCTCTACGCGCCGACCGAATACGGCTTCTACGTCTCGCTCAACGAAGGCCGCAACTGGATGAAGTTCTCTCCCGGCCTGCCGGCGGGACGTGTTGACGAGGTGGTCATCCATCCGCGCGACAACGACCTGGTGCTCGCCACCCACGGCTACAGCATCTGGATCATGGACGACATCACGCCGCTGCAGCAGATGGCCAACGCCGCGCCGACCGCGCCGACGTTGTTCACGCCGCGTGAAGCGGTGCAGTGGAAGACCGACCGTCGCAATCAGACGGAGGTGCCCGGTGCCAAGCACTGGGTGGGCGAAAACGCGCCCCGCGGCACGGCCATCTCGTACTTCCTGCCGTCCGCGACGACCGAGCAGGTGCTGGTGACGATCACCAACACGGCGACCGGCCAGGATGTGCGTTCGTGTCTCGGCACGGGCAACGCGGGCCTCAACCGCTACCAGTGGACGCTGTCGGGCAACCCCGGCGCGGGTGGCGGCGGTGGCGGCCGCGGTGGGCAGCAGGCGCAGCAACAGCAGGCGCCGCAGGGTCCGCAGCCGTGTAACGCGGGCGCTGGCGGCGGTGGCCGGGGCGGCTTTGGCGGCGGCTTCGGTGGCGGCGGCGGCATCGGCCCCGGCGTCTACCGCGTCACGCTCTCCATCGGTGGCAAGCAGGTGGGCTCCGAGACGTTCAACATCCTCGAAGACATCTGGTTGAACCAGAAGTAAGACACAGTGCGAGGTGCGAAGTGCGAGGTGCGAAGGCACCTCGCGCTTCGCACTCAGCACATCGCACTCAGCACATCGCACTCAGCACTCAGCACTTCGCACTTCGCACTTCGCACTTCGCACTTCGCACTACCCCGCCGTTTCCCCCGCCTCCAGTTCCAGCACATCGATGTTCGTGCCTGCCAGGTGCTCCTTGAGCGCGGCGGGGGTTCCTGTCAGCAGCGGGAACGTGCCCCAGTGCATCGGCACGACCTGTCGTACGCCGAGCCACTTCGCGGCAATGGCAGCCGTGTCGGGCCCCATCGTGTAGTGATCGCCAATCGGCAGGAAGGCGATCTCCGGCGCGTAGAGTTCGGCGATGAGTTTCATGTCGCTGAAGAGCGCCGTGTCGCCCGAGTAGTAGATGGTCGGCATGCCGGCCTGGCGCAGCACAAAGCCGGCAGCGCCGCCGAGATAGATGATCCGGCCGTCTTCGGTGAACGAGCCCGAATGGACCGCATTGGTCATCGTGACGCGTACGCCGGCCACCTCCTGGGTGCCGCCGATGCCCATGTCGCGCACATCCTGAAGCCCCTTCTGCGTCAGGTACTGCCCAACCTCATACAGGCAGACCACCGGGGCTCGTGATTCGCGCGCGACCTGCAGGGTGTCGCCGAGATGGTCACCGTGGCCGTGTGACAGCAGGATCAGGTCGAGCGGAAGGACCGAGGCCGGCCTGCGCCATTCGTCCGGGCACGACGGGTTGCCGAGCCAGGGATCGAGCAGGATGCGCGTGCCCTTCGGGGTGGTGAGAAGGAAGGCCGAGTGGCCGAGCCAGGTAATCTGCAGTGTCGCCATGAGGCTAGTATAGGGATAGCGTTCGTGTTCGCCAGCCATGCCCACCTTTGACCTCCCCCTGATTCGCGGCCGCCACAAGCGGCAGACCCCGCTCTCGAAGGATCCGAAGCCCGAGTGGCTGAAGGTGCGCGCGCCCGGGTCTGAGAACTACATCCGTCTCAAGGGCCTCATGCGGGATCAGGGGCTGCACACCGTCTGTGAAGAGGCGCACTGTCCCAACATCGGGGAGTGCTGGCACCACGGCACGGCCACGTTCATGATCATGGGTGACACGTGCACACGCGCGTGTACCTACTGCAACGTCAATCACGGCACGCCGCAGCCGCTTGACGCCGGCGAGCCGCTGAAACTCGCCCACGCGGTCGAGACCATGGCGCTTGAGTACGTCGTGGTGACCTCGGTCGATCGCGACGACCTGCCGGACTACGGCGCGGGCCACTTTGCAGAGACGATTCGCGCCGTGCACGCTCGTCGGCCGCAGTGCCAGGTCGAGGTGCTGATTCCCGATTTCCAGGGCCTCGAAGCGCCGCTGCGCACCGTGCTCGACGCGCGTCCGAACATCCTCAACCACAACATGGAAACGGTGCCCCGCCTCTACCGCGTGGCACGACCGGGCGGCAAATACGACCGCGCGCTTGAACTGCTGGATCGTGCCAGGCGCTGGGCGCCGGCTATTCCGACCAAGACTGGCCTCATGGTTGGCCTGGGCGAAACCCCGGACGAAGTCATCGACGTGTTGAAGGATTTGCGCAGGATCGACTGTCAGATCCTGACGATCGGCCAGTACCTGCGTCCGTCACTTGCGCACATCCCGATGGATCGCTACTACACGCCGGACGAGTTCCGCGAGTTCAAGCGTGTTGCCCTCGAGCTGGGATTCGGGCACGTGGAGTCCGGTCCGCTCGTGCGCTCGTCGTATCACGCCCACGAACAAACCAAGTCGTTTGAAGCGAACAAATAACTCCCGCCCCGACGACGTCGTCACCTGCCGACGATGTCCGCGGCTGCGGGAGTATTGCGCAGAGGTCGGCCGCACGAAGAAGCGCGCCTTTGCCACTGAGCCGTATTGGGCGCGGCCGGTGCCCGGCTACGGCGATCCGCACGCGCGCATCGTGCTGGTGGGCCTCGCGCCTGCGGCCCATGGTGCGAACCGCACCGGTCGCATGTTCACCGGCGACGGAGACATGGGGTCAAGCGGATTTCTCGCGCGCGCCCTGCACGCCAACGGGCTCGCCAGACTTCCCCACTCCGAGCGGGCAGACGATGGCCAGGAGTTGTTTGGCGTGTGGATTACCGCCGTCTGCCGGTGCGCGCCGCCCGACAACAAACCGCTGCCTGAGGAAATCGCCAACTGCCACAGTCATCTGGTGGACGACATCGCGCGTCTGCCGCAGGCGCGCGTGTACGTCGCGCTCGGGCGCATCGCGTTTGAGGCGTGCTGGCGCCTCGTGCGTGAGGCGGGGCGTCCCGTACCGCCCGCAAGGGACCGGCCGTTCGGTCACGGCCTCGTGTATCCAACAACCGGCGGCCCGACGATCATCGCGTCCTTTCACCCCAGCCGCCAGAACACGAACACCGGCAAACTCACGCCCGCGATGCTGGCGTCCGTCTTTGAAAAAGCGAAGGACGCTCTCGAGTAATCATCACCATGGAGACATGGAGGACGGGGAGAGATCCTTCACGGTGGTCTTCAGCAGTCAATTCCCTATTGTGATCGTCTTGATGTACGACATCCGCGGGAAGTGCTGACTCAGCCAGGGCGTGCCGTTGGCCACGATCATCGACTGGTCGGGTCCTTCGCCGTACCCGTCGTGAATGCGCTCGACCAGCACCATGCTCGTAATCACTTCACCAAACGGCGCAAAGCCGTCGATGTCGAGGCGGGAGTTGTTTCCGTAATTGATGAAGAACTGCGTCGTTCGCGACGACGCCATCGTGCCCTGCGCGAAGGTCACCCTGCCGCGCGTGTTGCTGAGAAATGAACGGTCTGACGGAAGCGTCGCATCCTTCCAGACGGCGGCGATGGCCGGATCGGCCGGAATGCCCGCCTGCGCCATGAACTTGGGAATCACGCGAAAGAACCGCGCGTCGTTGTAGAACCCGTGTTTCGCCAGCGTGTAGAAACGATCGGCCCCGTTGGGCGCCCACTCGCGCTTCACGCGAATGACGAACGTGCCCACTGACGCACTCACCGTCGCCAGAAACTCAGGCGGCGCCGTCTCATTCAAGGACGCATTCAACAACGGGTTGGGCGCCTGGGCGGACGGCCCGGCATGGAGAAGCGCAACCGCCACGGCGGCAATCACCAGTCGCATCACGTCACAGTTCTTTCGTCATCTCGACCATCGTGGCTCGGAAACCGTGCGCCTCGAAGAGCGCGCGGGCGCGCGTGTTGGGTGCGGCCGTCCACAACAGGACCCGCGGCATGCCA
>CBINOO010000038.1:0-31462 GCA_966252305.1 uncultured Acidimicrobiia bacterium | reverse complement strand
GTCACAATCCGCGCAACGACATCCGCAAGGTGACGGGCATCACCTTCACCGCCACGGCATCGCGGTCGCCAAGGGACGGTGTCGCCAGTTTCTGCTGACGATCCCGCAGCGTCTCCAACGTCCGGATCGAGTCCCTGAGGGTGGCAGCCCGCTCGAACCGTTCGTCCGTCGCCGCGGCAATCATCTCCGCCCGCAGCTGCTCAATCAGCTCCTCCTGCCGCCCTTCCAGCAGCAGCCGCGCCTGGTCCACCGACGTGCGGTACTCGGCGAGGCTGCAGATGGATGCGACACACGGCGCCACACACCGCTTGATGTCGTACTCGAGGCACGGCCGGTCGCGCCGTCCATCAATGACCTCGTTGCACGAGCGGATGCCGAACAACGAATGGGTCAGCGCCATGGTCTGTCGCGCCAGCGACGCCGGCATGAAGGGGCCGGCGTACACCGCCCCGTCACGTTCCACGCGGCGAGCCACCAGCACACGCGGCGCCGCCTCCTGCGTGGTCAGCTGCAGGTACGGGTACGTCTTGTCATCCCGGAGCAGGATGTTGAAGCGCGGGTTCCGCTGCTTGATGAGCTGGTTTTCCAGCGCAAGCGCCTCCACCACCGAGTCGGTGACGATGGTCTCGAGTCGCGCGGCCTGACGCAGCAGCGCATCATGCCGCGGGCTGGTGCCGTACGCCCCCAGGTACGACCGGACACGATCCCGCAACACCCGCGCCTTGCCGACGTACAGCGTCTCGCCCGACTCGTTCGAGAAGATGTAGACACCGGGCTGCTCGGGCAGTCGGTCTATGCGTGCTTTCAGATCGTGAATGGCCATCGGGGCACCCGCCCGATCCCATTGTGCTACTGCCCGAGGCTGGGATCGAAACAGTGGCGGCAGCGGGCCTCGTAGGCGCCGGTCGCGCCCACGAGCACGCGCTCCCGCGACGCCACCAGGCGCTGGGTGTGATTGGCCGGACTCCCGCACACCATGCAGATGGCCAGCGTCTTGGTGATGTACTCGGCAATGGCCAGCAACTGGGGCATCGGCTCGAACGGCTTGCCCAGGTAGTCCTGGTCGAGGCCGGCCACGATCACACGTTTCCCCTGGTCGGCCAGGGTGCTGCAGACCGCAGGCAGCTCCGCGTCAAAAAACTGTCCTTCGTCGATCCCCACGACATCCGTGTCGGCATCAATCTGGTCCAGCAGTTCGCGCGACGACGCGGCGTTGAGCGACTCGATGCGCATGTCGCTGTGCGAGGTGATGTGCGCGTCACTGAATCGGTTGTCGATGGCCGGCTTGAAGATCTGCACCTTCTGCCTGGCGATCTGGGCGCGTCGCAGCCGCCGGATCAGCTCTTCACTCTTGCCGCTGAACATCGAGCCGGTCACGACCTCGATCCAGCCCGGCCTGGCCGTACGCGTCTGGTCAATCGTCATCGGACTCTCAGGCGCGTGACGTGTACTCGCCGGTTTCGGTGTTGATGCGAATCACGTCATCGACATTGACGAACGAGGGCACCGTCACGACCAGACCCGTCTCACACGTGGCCGGCTTCACCTGCGCGGAGGCCGTGGCGCCCTTGATGCCGGGGGCCGTGTCGACGACCTTGAGGTCGACGCTGGCCGGCAGGTGGATACCCACCGGTTCCGTCTCGTAGAACTCGACGTTGATGGTCGCCTCGGGCAGCAGGTACAGCGCGGAATCACCCAGCACCTCGGACGACAGGTGCGTCTGTTCGTAATTCTCCGTGTCCATGAAGACGAACATGTCGCCTTCCTTGTAGAGGTACTGCATCTCGCGTTCGTCCAGATGCGCCCGCTCGACGGAGTCTTCCGCCCGGAACTTGTGGTCGACCAGCCGGCCGGACCGGATGTCCCGCATCCGCGAGCGCACGTGCGCGCGGAGGTTGCCGGGGGTGATGTGCTGCAGTTCGAGGACACGCACCAGGGCGCCTTCGAACTTGATCAACATGCCTTTACGGAGCTTTGTCGCCTGAATCGAACTCATAGAACCTGTTCCCGTCGGATACCCGAACGGCCGATGTTATCAGTTCTGCTAGCATCGTTTCCATGCCCTGGGATCCGGTGCGCGATCTGCTGACCATGCAGGAGCGGCTTGAAAGCCTCTTTGGCCGAACCACCCCCGGCTGGGTGCCGGCCGCTGACTTGTGCGAAGTGGCCGACCGCTTCCTGCTCACCATTGAACTGCCCGGCGTCAGCCGGGAGCACATCGAGATCGCCTTCGCGACCGACACGCTGACCGTCAGCGGCCAGCGCCCCGAGCCGCCGCCCTTTGAACGCTACCAGCAGTTCGAACGGGCGCAGGGCCGGTTCTCCCGGTCCTTCCGCTTCGCGCTTCCCGTCAATCCGGACGCCATCGCGGCGGACCTGACCGACGGCATTCTCACCGTGACCATTCCCAAGGCTGGAGGCGCCAGTGTGCGCCGCATCGACGTCGAGTAGGGGATTTATGTCTTTCGTACGACGAGTCATCGTTCTCACCGCCTCGCTGGGCGTGGGTGTCATGGCCGGCCTCGTGCTGGCCGGCAAACTCTCGCTGACCTCCGAAAGCGGCGCCGCCCCGACGCCTGCCCCACAAACCCAGACCGCCCCGGCGAGCACCTCGATGTCCGCCCTCCCGGATCTCTCCTCGGTGGCGGAACAGGTCATCCGGGCGTCAGCCAACATCTCGTCCACCCAGTTCGTCGCCGTACGCGATGAGTTCTACGAGTTCTGGTACGGCCGGTCGCGTGACCTCGTCCAGCCGTCGCAGAGCCTTGGCTCGGGCGTCATCGTGTCGGCAGACGGCTACGTCCTCACCAACAACCACGTGATCGGCGACAGCCGCGGAGCCATTCGCAGCGAAATCAAGGTCACGCTGCCGGGCGGCCGGGAATACGACGCCAAGGTCGTCGGACTGGACGAAGACACCGACCTCGCGCTCTTGAAGATCGACGCGTCAGGGCTCACCCCCGTGACGTGGGGTGACTCCAGCAAACTCCGGGTGGCCGAATGGGTCCTCGCCATCGGCAACCCCTACCAGTTCAATCAATCCGTCTCACTCGGTATCGTGTCGGCCCTGAGCCGCAGCGAGGGCCCGTTTGTCGACTTCATCCAGACCGATGCGGCGATCAACCCCGGCAACTCAGGCGGCGCGCTGGTGAATGCGCGCGGTGAGCTGATCGGGATCAACACGCAGATCTTCACGCAGACGGGCGGCTACCAGGGCATCGGCTTTGCCGTGCCGTCCAACACGGCACGCGCGGTGATGGACGACTTCATCAAGTTCGGACAGGTCCGGCGCGGCGCCATCAACGGCCTCGCGCAGCTGATCGCGATCACCGCCGACCAGGCGCGCGAAAACGGCATCGCCACCCTGCCGGGCATCTACGTGAGGAATCTGTATTCCAATTCCTCCGCCGTGCGTGCCGGCTTCAGGCCGGGCGACCTCATCGTTGGGGTTGACGGCGCAGACGTGGCCGACACGACCACCTTCTACCGCCTGGTGGCCGCCAAGCCGATCGGCTCCTCGGTCAAGATCGATGTACTCCGCAGGGGCCAGCGCATCACGATTGACGCGCCGGTCGAACAGAAGTCGAGATAGTGCGAGGTGCGAGGTCTGATGTGCGAGGTGCGAAGTGCTGGCACGTCGGCACCGCGCCAACACTTGACCTGCTGCCGCAGATTCTCGGGAAGGTCCTGGTGCACGAGCTTCCTGACGGCACCACGTCGGGCATCATCGTCGAAGCCGAGGCCTACATCGGCCAGGACGACCCGGCGTGCCACGCCTCACGGGGCCTGACGGCCCGCACGGCGCCCATGTTCGGCCCTCCCGGCCGCGCGTACGTCTATCTGAACTACGGTTTGCACAATCTCATCAATGTGGTGACCGAACGGGAAGGATTCCCGGCGGCCCTGCTGATACGCGCGTTGACGCCGCTGGAGGGGATCGACCTGATGCGTCAGCGGCGCGGCGCGGTCGACGATGCCAGACTGTGTGATGGGCCCGGCAAGCTGACACAGGCCATGGGCATCACCCTGCGGCACAACGGCGTTGACCTGTCTCGTGGTACCTTGCGAATTGAAGATCACGGCATTGACGCGGGAGCGGTCACCTACACGCCACGAATCGGCATTCGCGTGGGGACCGAGAAGCGCTGGCGCGCTTATTCGTCGTCCCTCCAGGCGTCGAGGATCGGCTTGAGGTAACGCGCGGTGTGCGACGTCGGATGTGTGGCGACCTGCTCGGGCGTGCCGGTCACCACGATTTCGCCACCGGCGTCGCCGCCGTCAGGCCCCAGGTCGATGATCCAGTCGGCCGTCTTCAGCACGTCGAGGTTGTGTTCAATGACCAGCAGCGTGTGCCCGGCCGCCAGGAGTTTGCGGAACGCGCCCAGCAACTTCGCAATGTCGTCGAAGTGCAGCCCGGTCGTCGGCTCGTCCAACACATAGAGCATCCGCTCGCCGCCCTGCGTGGATAGATGGGACGCGATCTTGATGCGCTGTGCCTCGCCGCCCGACAACGTCGTCGCGGGCTGGCCCAGCCGAAGGTACCCAAGACCAATTTCGTCGAGGACCTGCAGGCGACGGGCGACCTTCTGCGAGCCGGCGAAAAACGTCAGCGCTTCCCGCACGGTCAGCGCCAGCACCTGATCGATGTTCCGGCCCTTGTACTTGACCTCGAGCACCTGGGGCTTGAAGCGTTTGCCGTTGCAGTCGTCACACGGCACGAACACGTCCGCGAGAAACTGCATCTCGACCTTGACGACGCCCTCTCCCTCGCAGGTGTCACACCGCCCGCCCGGCACGTTGAAGGAGAAGTGACTGGCGGTCAGGCTCCGTGTCTTCGCATCCTTGGTCTGCGCGAACAGCTCACGAATGGGGTCAAACGCCTTGAGGTACGTGACGGGATTGGACCGCGGCGTCCGGCCGATGGGCTGCTGGTCAACCAGGATTGCGTCAGAGATGTACTCGAGCCCTTCAATGTCTTCGAAGGTGCCCACGCGCCGGTCCCAATCACCCTTGGCGCGTTTGGCCGCCGCGTAGATGACATCGTGGACCAGCGTGGACTTGCCTGACCCGCTGACGCCCGTCACACACGTCATGACGCCGAGCGGAATGTCGACGTCAACGTCCTTGAGGTTGTGCTCCGAGACGCCGCGCACGCGAATGCGCTGCAGTTGTGGCTTGCGCCGTTCGTCGGGCACCGGGATCACCAGATCGCCGCGCAGGTACTTCGCGGTCAGGGATCGCGGCTCGTCCATCAGGCCGGCCAGCGGCCCCGCGTAGAGGACACGCCCCCCCTGCTCGCCTGCCCCCAGCCCCATGTCCACGATCTCGTCGGCGACGCGAATCATGTCGGCGTCGTGCTCCACCACGAGCACCGTATTGCCCTGGTCGCGCAACTGGCGGAGGATCGCGATCAGGCGCTCGTTGTCCCTGGGGTGCAGGCCGATCGATGGCTCGTCGAGCACGTACAACGTGTCGACCAGCGCCGCGCCCAGCGAGGTGGCGAGATTGATCCGCTGGGACTCGCCGCCCGACAACGTTGACGACAGCCGATTGAGCGTCAGGTAGTCGAGCCCGACATCGGTCAGAAATCCCAGCCGTCGCTGAATCTCCCGGAGGATCTTGTCAGCGACCGCCGCATCCTTGTCCGAGAGGGCCAACCCCTGGAAGAACCCGGCGGCATCCTTCACGGTCAGCGCACAGACGGCATCAATGGTCTGGCCGCCGACCCGCACGTCGCGCGCCTCGCGTCGCAGGCGTGTGCCCTCACACGCCGGGCACGTCTGATAGCCGCGGTAGCGGCTCAGGAACACCCGCACGTGCACCTTGTATTTCTTGCGTTCCAGCCAGCGGAAGAATCCGCGGATGCCCGAGTACGTGACCGGCTCGCCCTGTGTATCGGTCATGCCTTCCGGCGCGCCGTCAACGATGAAGCGCTTGTCAGCCTCGGACAGGTCTCTCCATGGCACATCCAGGGACACGCCCGCGCGCTTGGCCACCCGCTTGAGTTCAACCAGGCATCCTCGATAGTGAGGCTTGGTCCACGGTTCGATCGCGCCGCCGTTCACGGACTTGCCCGGGTCGGGCACGACCAGGTCGAGGTCCAGTTCGATCACATTGCCGAATCCATGACAGGTCGGGCACGCGCCGAACGGGTTGTTGAACGAAAACAGCCGGGGCTGCGGAAGCTCGTAGGTCAGGTTGCACGGCCGGCACTCGAACCGTTCCGAGAAACGGTGTACGTGGCCGGCCACACCCGCGGCATCCACCTCCATCGCAAAGGCGGCGCCGTCGCCTTCGTGAAACGCCGTCTCGATGCTGTCGGTCAGACGCGTGCGCGCCTCGCTGTCGACCTTCAGGCGGTCGACAATGACGGGAAGGGACGTTCTGCCCCGCAGTTGCGCCGCATCAACGTCTTCGAGCGTGACGACCGTGTCGTCCAGCCAGACGCGGCCAAAACCCCGACGCCGCAGCCGCCCAAGGATCTCTGCCAGCGGATCTTCGCTGCCTCGCTCCGCACCGGCGCCGGCCACGTCCTCTCCGTCGTCGGAGTCGGCGCGCGCCCCGGACAGGTCTGCGGAAAACAGCGGCAGGTCGTACCCGACCATCAGGCGTGTGCCGGCCGGCAACCCGAGCAGGGCGGTGGCCACGACGTCCGGACTTTCGCGCACGACCTCCCGCCCGCACTGGCGGCAGATGGTGCGTCCGACACGCGCCCAGAGCAGGCGCAGATAGTCGTGGATTTCGGTGGTGGTGCCCACCGTGGAGCGCGGGTTGCGGATGCTGTTCTTCTGCCGAATGGCGATGGCCGGGGCGATGCCGTCGATGCCGTCGACCTCGGGCTTCTCCATCCGTTCGAGGAACTGGCGGGCATACGCCGACAAGGACTCGACGTACCGGCGCTGCCCTTCCGCGTAGATGGTGTCAAACGCCAGAGACGACTTGCCCGACCCGCTCACGCCGGTGAAGACGACCAGCCGCCGGTGGGGCAGGCTCAGGTCGACGCCCTTGAGGTTGTGGGTACGGGCCCCACGCACCACCAGCGTGCCTTCGGATCGGGTCGGCGGGATCGGGGAGGAACCGTCCATGGATGCCAAGCCGACCATGTTAGCGCATCCGGGATTTGCGATCCGGGTTGGCCTTTGTTATTCTCCGACCGTTCAGACCATCCCCTGGTTGTCCGCCCGTGCTTCATCAACCGTCATCAGTGCGCTCGCATCTCCAGTAAACGAGGACCGAGAAAGTGGCAGTACGTTTGTTCGTTGGCAACATGCCCTACGGGGCGACCGAGGCTGACCTCCGCGCGCATTTCGCCGCGGTCGGGGAGCCCTCTCAGGTTGTCATTCCAGTCGACCGCGATACCGGTCGGCCGCGAGGGTTCGCGTTCGTCGAGTTCATCGACCGCGCGAAGGCCGAAGAGGCCGTCTCGCGGTTCAATCAGCAACCCTTCATGGGACGGTCGCTCTCGGTCAGCGAGGCGCGGCCTCGCGAAGAACGTCCCGCCGGTGGCGGGTACGCCCCGCGCCCGGGCGGCGGCGGTGGCGGGTTCAGTGGTCCACGTCCGGGGGGATTCTCAGGCGGCGGCCCTGGCGGCCCCGGCGGCGGGGGCGGCTTCAGGCCGGCAGGGCCCGGTGGGTTCCGCCCAGGGGCTCCTCCCCCTCCGGGCAACAAGAACTTCGGTCCTCCAAAAAAGAAAAGCAACTCCAGTGAAAAACGCTGGGAGAGCAAGGAACGCGGCCCCAAGGGGCCGATCAAGGAACGCTACACGGGTCGCCTCGGTGGCCTGTACGACGTGGATGAGGAAGGCGCCGGCGGCTTGACCGACTTCGACGATCCGGCCACGTCACCGGACGATTCGGACGAATAGCCTTCGCGCCGGCAGGAGGGACGACATGCAGACACACGTCAAAGTGCTGGGGTGGTTGTTCATCATCTTCGGCGTGTTCTACGTCCTGCTGGCGTTTGGCTCGTCGATGATCATGGGCCTGCTGGCGACCATCGTGGGGTCCCAGGGTGGAGAGGACGCCGCGGTGGCGGTGCCCCTTCTCGGTGTGGTCGGCGCCGCGGGTTTCATCTTCTGGATGGTGGTGGGAATCCCCGGCATCATTACCGGGTGGGGCCTGCTCAACTACAAGCCCTGGGCCAGAATTCTCGCGATCATCCTGTCAGCGATTCGGCTCATCAACGTGCCGGTCGGCACGGCGCTGGGCATCTACGGCCTGTGGGTCCTCTTCAACAAGGACACCGAGCAGCTCTTCAATTCTGAAATGGGAACATGAGGAAATGAGGAAATGGGGAAATCGTCTCCCCCGCATTTCCTCATTCCCTCATTCGATCATTTCCTCACTCTTCGTAGTGCCAGTACTCCGTCGCGACCCACTGCGGGGTGACGTCGTCAAACGCCTCCGCATTCGCGGACGGCGCCGGCGCGTTCCAGTTTGGCGGGTCCACGCCACGCAGATGCTTCACGAAGAAATCAAAGCGGCGACGTTCGCCGTAGGCGCCACCCGATCCATGCCCGGCGCCTGGAATCACCAGCAGGTCAAAGTCCTTGTCTGCGCGGATCAGGGCGTTCACCACCTGCATCGTTGACGACGGATCGACGTTCGTGTCGAGTTCACCGACCACGAGCAACAGCTTCCCGACCAGGTTACCCGCGTGATCCACGTTCGAGGAGTCCGAGTACTGCTGTCCGATCGGCCATCCCATCCACTGCTCGTTCCACCAGATCTTGTCCATGCGGTTGTCATGGCAGCCGACCGCCGACACGGCGACATCGTAGAACTCCGGATGGAACAACAACGCGCCGGTCGAGTTCTGGCCTCCGGCCGACGTGCCGTAGATGCCCACGCGCGTCACGTCGTACCACGGGTATTGGGCGGCGACGGCCTTGTGCCAGAGGATGCGATCCGGGAAACCCGCGTCGCCGAGGTTTTTCCAGGCCACGTCGTGAAACGCCTTGGACCGATTGGACGTCCCGAGCCCGTCAATCTGCACGACGATGAAGCCGAGTTCGGCCTGGGCCTGCATCCCGATTTGCGTCGAGAACGTCTTGGGCACAAACGACCCCTGCGGGCCGGCATAGATGTTCTCGATGACGGGGTAGGTTCGGGACGGATCGAAGTTGGTTGGGCGGATGATGACGCCCCAGATGTCGGTCTTGCCGTCCCGGGCTTTCGAGACAAAGACCTCAGGTGCGCGCCAGCCTGTGGCGAGCAGCGGCGCCATGTCGCCCTGCTCGAGTGCCATGACGACCGACTGATCGGAGGTGCGACGCAGCTGGGCGACAGGCGCCAGGTCAACGCGCGACCAGCTGTCCACATAGAACTCGCGGTTGTCTGAGAACGACACCGTGTGCGAGCCGTCGGCCTCGGTGAGCGGCGTCAGTCCGGTGCCATCAAAGTTGATGCGGTAGTAGTGGATGAAATACGGGTCGCGGCCGTTCTGCATGCCCGACGCGCGGAACCAGATCTGCCGGGCCTCGGCGTCGACACGGTCGACCCCGCGAATGACCCATTCACCTTTGGTGATCTGGTTTTTCACCTGCCCCGTCACGCCGTCATACAGGTAGAGGTGATTCCATCCGTCTCGTTCAGATCCCCAGATGATCTCCCGCCCGTCGCCCACATCTTCGCGCACACGTTTGCCCGAGTATTCGACAAACGTCGGGCTCGTTTCCTCGATGATCGTACGCGTGCGTCCCGTCGCCGCGTCGAGCTCAAGGACTCGATACACCTGATGCCCACGTTGGTTGTACTCGAACGTCACCGCGCGGCTGTCGTCTCGCCACGCGAGGCGGGTGTTGGCGTAGGGATTCGGGAACAGCGCCTGATCGCCAACCAGCTGCCGCCCGGTGGTCAGGTCAAAAATCACTGGCAGATCAAAATCCACCTCATCCCCGGGCTTGCGATAGAAGATGGACGAATTCTTCGGTTGCACCTGATCCCGGGGGGAACTCTCGATGTAGTGCACCTGCCGGTTGTAGCCGGGGCGGCGCCGGAAGACGGCGATCTTCTGTGAATCCGGCGACCAACGCAGTGAGTTCAGCGTGTAGCCGTTCCCTTCCGAGCCGTCCGAACTCAGGATGCGCCACTCACCATCGGGCAGGGTGCGGACGGCGACGTTGAAGTTGCGAATGGCCGCCTCGGCGGAACCATCCGGCGCGCGTCGCACCTGGGGATCCGCGCCTGGGCCGCCTGCGCCACCCGCCCGCCCGGTTCCCGCGCCACCACGTCCGGGGCCACCCTGGCCGGCCGCCCCAGCCACGCGTGTGCACGTGTACGCCGCGAGCGAACAGCGCCACCGCGCGGCAGCGGGCCCGGCGCCGATGGCGACCTCAATCCCCTGCTGGTTGTCGACCCAGGTCAAGGCGTTGAACGGCAGGGTGACGGCGGTGTAGCTGTTGCCGGTCACGCCCGACAACGCAGCGGCCAGACGTTCGTGATCAAACGCCGGCGCCTTCGAACCCGCCGTGCCGTCGACCAGGACAAATGACGATCCGCCCTCAACCGACTTCCGGTACCAGAACCGTGTGGTGCCCGCGATCCAGCCGTTATCCGCGATGACGTTGATGGCCTTGTTGTTGACGCGTTCGCGCAGCGATGCCGCGCGCGCGTAGTCGGCGCGCACGCCGGCGTCCTGCGCGCTGGTGGCCGTCCCGAAGACGGCCACCAGCCCTGCGCACAGACCGAGAGTCAGAAGAGCCGCTGCGGCGCGCCTGCCGCCGCGGCTCACCGACCGCCCCCGCCGCCCGCGGCCGGAGTCGGGGTGTCGGGTTTGCCGGCGTTCTTGACGTACTTGTCGAGCCACGCGCCCCACCGGGCCCACAGGTCAAGGAGCGTCTCTTTGGTCGCCGGACCGTGATCCTCATAGGGATACATGTAAAGCGCGGTCGTCTTGCCCAGGCCGTTGAGCGCGTGGAACAGGCGAATCGAGTTGTCGGGATCGGTGCCGACGTTCTGGTCGTGCATGCCGTGGTACATCAGCAGCGCGCCGGTCAGGTTGTTCGCCTGCAGGAACGGTGACATCCCGAGGTAGACGTTGGGCGCGGTCCACAAATCGCGCTGTTCACTCTGGAAGCCGAGTGGCGTCAGCGTGCGGTTGTACGCGCCATCGCCGGCGATGCCCGCCTTGAAGAACGGCGTGTGCACCATCGCGTTGACCGTTGAAAACGCGCCGTAGCTGTGACCACCAATGGCCAGCCGCGTGCGATCGGCCAGTCCGCGACGATCCAACTCGTCGATCACGGCGGCCAGGTTGTTGCGCAGGTCGTGCACGTCGTTGTTGTTCATCTGCCCCTGCGGCCCCACGATGGGCGCATCGGGTTCAACCACGGCGTAGCCGAGGCGCACGAAATATTCCATCGAACGCGTGCCGAAGTTCTGGAAGGCGTTCTTGTTGAACGTGCGATCCGGGGTGTCGTAGGCCTCCTGCGTGGCATACTCGCGCGGGTAGAACCAGAACAACGCCGGCAGCTTGGTGCCTTCCTGATAGCCGGGAGGCAGATTCACGACGACGCGGAACTTGAAGCCGTCCGGACGTTCGACCACGAAGCGCTGCTTGGGCGCATTCGTCAAGTCCGGATGCATATCCTCGTTGTTGGTCAGCTGCTTGCGATTGCCATTGTCGAGCAGGAACTGTTGCGGCGGCGTGGTCGGCCCTTCAACCGCCAGCACGAACCGGCGCGCATCGATATCCAGGACGCTGGTCACACGTTCGTACGTGTTGGCGTTGTTGCCCTCGAAGATCCGCTGTTTGTCGCCCGTCTGAATCGCGACCTGATCGATGAACGTCTTGGGGCCGGTTTCGTTCGGGTTCTTGTCGTAGACGGTGCCCGAGTAGAACACATGGGCGCGGTCTTTCGACAGCATCACCGCGCCGCCGGCGCCACCACCTCGGCCGCCGCCGCCCGCGCCACTGACGCCCATCAACGTTCCCGGGTTCGCATAGAAGTCGGACGTGCTGTAGGAGACCAGGCGGTGTTTGTCCGCAGGTGCGCTGAGATCAACGGCGTAGTCGGTCGCCGTCGTGCCTGAGGTCTCCCTGAAGAACAACATCTGCATGTCCTCCGAGTACCGATGGCCGGTCATCCGCGTGGAGTTTTCGTAGATGACCTTCTTGGTCGCATCGGTGAACGGCGCGGTCCACTGGTACACGCGGTCGGGACGCTGCGGCTGGTTCGCCGTGCCGCCCTGACGCCCCCCCTGTCGCCCGCCCTGTTGCTCCAGCGCGACGCCTCCACCGTTGCCCGAACGACCCGCGCGGCCTTCGGCGGCCGGCGCGGCTTCCTGCTCCAGATAGGTGAATCCCTGGCCGTCTGCGCGCCACGACAATTCGCGGCGTCCCGCCTGGTTCGCGCCACCGCCCCGACCACCGGCCTGGCCGGCATCGGCGTTGGCCTGCTGCACGCCCAGGTTGATCTCGCGCGACGACAGTTCCACCAGCGCCTTGCCGGTGGCGTCCCAGACCTCTTCCACCTGTCCAAAATTGCTGACCGGCACGATGTAGGAGAACGGCTTGGTCATGCGCGTGATGCGCGCGTGCTGGCCATCGGGCGCAATGTCGAACGAGCGGAACATCTGCGGCGTGCCGACCTTCTTTATCGCCTGCGTCGTGATGTCGATCATGCCCAGCTGGCCGGTGGCGTGCCACTCGAGCAGCTCGAAGTCGTACGGCGTGCTCATGAGGCTGGCATAGGTGCGCAGCCGATTGCGGTCGCTGGATTCCGCCAGGCTCACGGACGGCCCCACGGGAGCAGCCGGCCGGACGGGACGAGGCGCGCGGGCGTCGGGCACAAAGACCGCTGCCACGTGTTTGCCGTCCTTGGTGAACTCCACGGCGGAGGTCAGTGTGGCCAGCAGCGGCGTCTTGCTGAGCTGGCGGGCCTTGAGGGTGGCGGTGTCCGCGATCCAGATATGCGTGGCGTCTTCACCGTGCATCAGGAACGTGATGTGGCTGCCGGTCGGCGACCACTGCGCGTTCGAGACACGCGCGCCCGCCGGCAGCGCGATCGATC
This sequence comes from uncultured Acidimicrobiia bacterium, assembly GCA_966252305.1. Classification (GTDB taxonomy): domain Bacteria; phylum Acidobacteriota; class Vicinamibacteria; order Vicinamibacterales; family SCN-69-37; genus SYFT01. Next base: position 18,450 of record CBINOO010000038.1, on the reverse strand, counting down.
GCTTGGTGCCGTCGGCCGCCGAAATCACCTCGATCGCCACGTTGTTGCGAATCGTGAGCGCGCGGCTGCGGTTGGCCTTGCTGTCGATGAACACACCACCGAGCTCGTCGAACGGCTTGGAAAACGTGGCCATCACGACAGGACCATCACCCACTTCGTTCAGGAACCACTGCCGGTCCGGGCTCAGGTCTGTGAGGGTGGTGTTGAGGTGACGCGGCGCCAGCACGGCCGACGCCAGTTCTGGCGGCGGCGTGGCATACGTCTCCTGCTGGATGATCTGGTCGGCCCAGCTCTTGGTTGGACGCGGCGCCTGGGCTTGAGCCAGGAGCGAGTACGGCACCGAGGCCAGCGCGGCAATGGACGCGAGGCGGACAAGAATACGCAGGGTCATCGTAGTACCTCCGGAAAGTTCCCGGAAGATATTACGCCCTGTCGAGCACCTCGCGCACACGATGTGTCAGTGAGGCCGGCGAATACGGCTTGGCGAGAAACGCCTGGTCCTGCGCCAGCGGGAATCGCTCCGGGAACGCGTCATGCAGGTACCCGGACGCCAGCAGCACCGGCAGCTGCGGCCACCGACGCCGGATTTCCTGCGTCAGCTGATGTCCGCTCATCCCCGGCATCACGACGTCTGACACGACGATGTCAAAACGCGCCGCAGACGCGTCCAGCGTCGCCAGCGCGGCAGGGCCGTCAGCCGCCGCCTCGACCTCGTACCCGGCGGATTCGAGAATTCTCCTGGCGATCCGGCGCAGGGCCTCTTCGTCCTCGACGACGAGCACACGTTCACCACGGCCGGCCACAATGCCGTCCCCTGCAGGCGCCGCGGGTTCGGTGGAGGCCCCGATCTCACGCGGCAGATAAATCCGCATCGTCGTGCCGCGACCTGGTGTCGATGAGACATCGATGCGTCCTCCGGCCTGCGTGACAATGCCGTAGACCGTGGCGAGACCCAGGCCGGTGCCCTGCCCGGGCTGTTTGGTGGTGAAAAACGGCTCGAAGATACGGGCGCGTGTGGCCTCGTCCATGCCGCAGCCGGTATCAGCCACCGCCAGCAGCACCCAGTCACCGTTGGCGTCGGACACATTCCTGGTCGTCACCACGAGCGTGCCGCCGTCGGGCATCGCATCGCGCGAGTTGACGGCAAGATTCATCAGCACCTGCTCGATTTGTCCGGCATCGGCCCGTACAGACCAGACCTGCGGCTCGAGGTCAAACGTCAGCCGGATGTCCTCACCGATCAACCGCTGCAACATCTTCTGCACGTGTTCAGCACAGGTGTTCAGGTTGAGGGAAACCGGCTGCACCACCTGACGGCGGCTGAACGCAAGCAGCTGACGCGTGAGTGAGGCCGCCCGAAGGCCGGCATCGTGGATTTCCTTCACCATGCCGTGGACGGCATGGTCGTCAGGCAGGTCCATGAGCGCGAACTCCGCGTAGCCGTTGATCACGGTGAGCAGGTTGTTGAAGTCATGTGCGACACCGCCGGCCAATCGGCCCACGGTCTCCATCTTCTGCGCCTGGACAAACTGCGCCTCCAGCTGCTTGCGAGCAGTGATGTCGGTGAGAATGCCGTCGATGCGGACCACCTCCCCGGACGCCGCGCGGACGACCGTGCTCCGATCGTCGACCCACACCACGTCCCCAGCCGGAGTGACGACGCGATACTGCTGGTCGATTCGGGACTCTCCGCGTGCCAGCCGTGATTCCAGTTCCTGGCGCACGCGCTGCTGGTCGTCCTGATGCACGAGCGACGTCACCGGAGGGTCGTTGGCGAGCAGCTGCGCCACCGAATAGCCCCAACGGGTGACGTTGGGCGAGACCCACGTCACACGCTGACCGTCCGGCGACCACTGGAACAACACGGCGGGGCTGGCGTCAACGACCTGCGCCATGGTGGTGAGGGCGTCCAGCGACGCACGCTCGGCGGCTTCAAGGCGCCGCCCGTGTTCCCGCCACACCAGTCCGAACGCCGTGCCACCAACGAGCAGAAGGAGCCCGGCAATCGTGGTCGTGATCAGGGCCCGCTCGTGGAGCGGATTCATCAGTTCCTGCTGAGACTGGGACGCCACCAGGTGCCAGGGCGTGCCCTGCACTGGCCGCCCAGAGGCCACCACGGGTAATCCCGTTCTATTGACGGACTGCACGAAGCGTTCGCCCATCAGCACACGCACGGCCGGCAGCTCCGTGCGCGACAGTGACGCCCGCTGCAGCCTGAGACGCCCGTTGGTATCCGCGTCCAGTGCGAGGTACACGACGTCATCGCCGTCCCGGCGAATCAGCAACACCTCCGCAGAGTCACTGGGCATCGGCCAGGACGTCAGAAAGGGACGCAACGAGCGATTGGCATTGATGCGGAGCACCACCGCCCCTCGCTCGCGGCGTCGCGGGGTCCCCACCGAATGCACGGGAGCAACCAGAGCCATGTGGGCCTCCCCGCCTTCGTCCTGATGCGCATCCAGGAATCCGATGTTGCCGTCCTTGATGATGCGCAGCACCTGTGCCGCCATGTGGTTGTCGGCCGGGGCGGTCGCGGGCACCACGGCGAGCCTCATCCCCTCGGCGTCGTGGTACGCAATGGAGTCGTAGTCGTGGTTCTCACGCATGCGTCCAAAGGCGTCTTCGAGGGCATGGAGCGTACCCGGCGACGGGACTCCGTCCTCAAACTGCCGGACCAGGGCGAGCAGGGATTCGTTGTCAATGAAATACCGGGCGTCCGACGACCGTTCGCGGTACCAGGCCGCCACCTCCGTAGCCTTCAGTTCGGCAATCGCAGACAGTCGTTCTTCGACCTCCGCTTGAAAGCCGGTCTCGTACTCGCGATAGGAAAACCACGCGAACACGATCGTGGCGACGCAGTAGAGTCCGACCCCGGCCACCGCGCCAATAACAAAGGTCCGAGAGGAGTGTGTGGCCATTCGCCCGACGGCCTGAGCATACTGCCTTTTCGGCTGCTACAGTGAACGAATGCAGATTCGTGTGCTCGTCGTGGAAGACGATCCTGCGCAACGGTCCGGGCTCACGCAGCTCATCGCGGGCTGGGGCTTCGAGGTGAGCAACGCGGAGAACGGGCTCGCCGCCCTGGAGTTGCTTGATACTCACCCCCCGGATGTGGTGATCAGTGACCTGGTGATGCCGAAGATGGGTGGTCTTGACCTGCTGCGCGCGATGCGTGACCGCAATCTCGAAGTCACCACGCTGCTGCTGACCGCCCAGGCCACGGTGGATACGGCCATCGAGGCCATCCGGCTCGGCGCATACGACTACGTCTCCAAACCCATCGAACCACAACGGCTCCGCATCCTGCTCGATCAGGTCGTCGAACGACTGGACCGCCTGCAGGAAGTCGCGCGACTGCAACGCCGGCTCCGCGAACACGGACGGTTCGGCACACTGATCGGGGCCAGCCGGCCCATGCGCGAGATCTACCAGCTGCTCGAGCAGGCGGCTCCCACGTCGGCGTCCGTCCTCATCACCGGCGAGTCGGGTACGGGCAAAGAGCTCGTGGCGCAGACGCTGCATCAGCTGAGCCCACGTGCGGCGCGCCCATTTGTCCCGATCAACTGCGCGGCCATTCCTGAAGCCCTGCTCGAGAGCGAGCTCTTCGGACACGAAAAAGGCGCGTTCACCGGCGCCATCGGACGCCGGCAGGGGTCATTTGAACTGGCCGACCGGGGCACGATCTTCCTCGACGAAATTGCCGAGATGAACCCCGCGCTGCAGGCCAAGCTGCTGCGAGTGTTGCAGGAGCGGACGGTGCGCCCTGTTGGCGGCGATCGTGACCGGCCCATCGACATCCGCGTCATTGCCGCGACGAACATCGAACCCATGGAGGCCGTGCGACAGGGCAAGCTGCGCGAAGATCTGTTCTATCGGCTCAACGTGTTTGCCGTCCACCTGCCTCCCCTGCGCGATCGCCTCGACGATGTGCCGTTGCTGTCGCAGGCCTTCATCCAGCAATTCGCGAAGGAACAACAGAAGACCGTGGTGGAAGTTGACCCGGCTGCCATGGCCGCCTTGCAGGCGCACCGCTGGCCCGGCAACGTGCGCGAACTGCGCAACGTACTCGAACGCGCGGTGATCATCACCCGGGGCCGCGCCATTACCACCGCCGACCTGCCGTTCGACACGAAGGCCATCCCGACAGCACCTGCGGCAGCTGCGGCACCCGCACCATCTGCGCCATCCTCACCGCCTGCCCCGTCTGCCCCCCCTGCTCTGTTTGCCGGCCTGACCGTCGACGAAGCCGAGCGGCAGCTGATTGCCATCACGCTGGCGCACACCGGCGGGAACAAGACGAAGGCGGCGCAGATGCTGGGCATCAGCCTCAAAACGCTGCACAACAAGCTCGCGCGTGAGGCACAACGAGAGAAGGACGTGTCCTGAGCATGCGGCTGTCGCTGCGGGCCAAGCAGGTCGCGGGGGTCACCGCCATCGTCTTCACGGTCGTCGCCATCATGGGCGGCTACGCGGTGATCACGTTGGCCGGCATGCTGATCGCCGAAGCGCGGACGCGCGCGGACCTGATCGCCAATGGTGTGTTCCAGCGCACGGCGGACGTGGTCGCCTCGGGCAGTGACCTCCGTACCGCGCTGGGCAGTGACCCCGGGCTGCGCGGCATGCTGGACCTGACGGCCTATTCCCCCAATGTGTTGTACGCGGCCGTGGTCGATCGGGATGACATCGCGCTCGCCCACAACGACCCGTCCAAGGTGGGCATGCGACTGCCCCCGGAAGCGCCCATTTCGACGCTGGTCGACGCCAGTCCGTGGGCCCAGGCACGCGCCATCTACACTGCCGGCGGCATGACGCACGAAGTGCGCGTGCCGTTGCTGCTCGACTCCGGCTCGGGCCCCGTGGAATTTGGCGCGATCCGGGTCGGGATCTCGACCCTGCTGGTCCGCGATGCGCTTGAAACCACGATGCGGCCGGCGGTTGTCACGGCAGCCGCGCTGCTGGGCGGCGCTGTGCTCGTCGCGCTGGTGCTGGCCCAATGGTTGCTGCGCCCCATCCTGATGCTGCGCGCGGGGCTGGCGCGACTCGGCCAGGGAGACACCGATGTGACGCTCGATTTCGGGGCGCAGGATGAATTTGGCCTCGGAGAGTCCTTCAATACGATCAGCGCCAGGCTGGCGCGCGAACATGCGGCGGGAGAGATCACCCGCGCCACCATGTCGCGACGGCTGGCGGCGCTGGGACGTGTGTCGTCGGGTATCGCACACGAGGTGAAAAACCCGCTCAACGCGATGCGCCTGCACCTCGAACTGCTGAAGATGCGCACGGCTGACTCACCCGACGCCGCGGAACACGTCCGGGTCCTCGCCGAACAGATGCGGCGCCTCGATGAGGTCGTACAGGGCTTTTTGCAGTTTGCGCGGCCCGAAGACCTGACGTTTGCGGCAGTGGGCCCCCGGGCGCTCTTTGAGGCGGTCCTGCCTGTGGTGAGGGGTGAAGCCGAACGGGCCGGCGTGTCAGTGGTGCTGGACGTGCCGGCCTCGGTGCCGCCCGTGCGCGCTGATGCCACGCTGCTTGAGCAGGCCCTGATGAATCTCGCGATCAACGCGTGTCACGCCATGCCCAATGGCGGCACGCTCACGTTGAGCGCCCGGGCACGTGAGGATGGCCAGGTGGAGATCGCGGTGGCGGACACAGGCACAGGCATCGCTCCGGAACACCTCGACCAGATCTTCAACCTGTACTTCACGACCAAGTCCGACGGATCGGGTATCGGTCTCGCCCTTGTCTATCGCACGGTGTCCATGCACGACGGCGACATCACCGTGGAATCGGTGCCCGGCGCGGGCACGACCTTCCGGATTACGCTGCCGGCGTTCGCCTGAGCATGGCGGCCAGCGTCGCGGCCTTGTCGGCGAGTTGGCTGGCAAAGTGCAGATTGCGGACTTTCAACGCGTCTCCCGCCTGACGGAGAAACCCGCGTGCCGCATCAAATTGCGCGCGGGCGTCCGTCCCCAGTGACTGCCGGTTGATCTGCGCCAGGTCGGTTTCTGCGCGCGCCATCTGAGCGCGGATCCGCTTCTCGAACTCCGCGGCGTTGGCCGTGCTCATCAACCGGACCGGCGGCGTGGTGTCCACGGGTGGCGTTGGCGGCGGCGTGGCTGTGGCGGGTGGGCGCGATGCGCTGCTCGCGTTTTGCGGTGGCCGCGTCGCGGGCGTCGAGGGATTCGCCGCGGGTGGCTCCTCTGCCGGCGGCAGGGTCGGCGATTCCGGAGCCGGTACGATCACGCGTGCCGGCGGCGTCGGCGGTACGAGCGGCGGCTCACCAGCCGGCAGGCGAGTTTCCGCGCGCGCACTGCACGCGGCGACACCACACACCAGCAGCACCACCACGAGGCGAGGCATTGTCATGGCCACTTCACCCAGCGTTCGCGAATGGCGTCCCACTCCGCCGTGAGGGCCACCTTGACGGCCTCCGGGTCGGCCGGCGCCGGCGCGCGCCGCGCGCGCTCAGGAATGATGGCCTCGCGCATCAGGCGATCGATGTCGCCACGGAAAGTCGTCAGCGCCTCCACGCCCGGCGCCAGGTCCGGAGCCTGAATCCACGCCGCCACGGCGACAGCCCAGGCGCGATCCAGATCCTCGGCGCCGCGGTACGCCGCCGCGCGCCAGTACTGGGTGACGGCACTCACGGGCTCGGCATCGAGCCCCTCGAGCAGGCGAAGGTACCGGCGCTGACGTTCACCATCCGGAGCCATCTGCGCATACCGATCGAGCGCGGCCGCCCACCAATCCAGGACGCGTGCGCGCGAGGCCGACGCCGGCGTTTCCGCCAGCGACAAGGCAAACGCCTCGGCAGCGGCACCAAACTGCTCATCCACGAACAACAACTCGGCTGTGGCCAATCGTCGCTCAGCCCGTTCGCTCGGAGACAGCCGATCGGGGTCGGCCATCAGCAACGATTGTCGCGCCAGTGCGATGTCGGCGACATCACCTCCACGCCGATACTGCTCGAGCAACGCCCGGCTGCGAATCAACGCGGCGCTGGCGGCGCGCGCCGGTACAGCCGCCGCGTCAGCCGCCAGGCGTGCCGCGTCATCAAAGCGTTGGTCGTTGTATGCCAGGCGCGCACGCACCAGGAGGTCGCCGCCGGTTGGCGGTGGCGCACCCGCCTGATCCGCACTGGTCGCCAGAGCGACGACCAGCACCAGGCTCGCAAGACTGCTCATACGCCGATCTTACCCTTCGCGGTTCCGCCGCATTGAGGTCGACGTGTAGTTCTTACGCAATTAGCGGGATTCCGGCGCAGAAACGGTCCGAATTGAGTTGGCAAGGATGTTGAAACACATGAGGGCGTCATGGTTCGAAACGCCTTCATCGTCGTGAGCCTCCTCGCCACCGGCGGGTTGATGCAGGCGCAGCAGGTGCCGACGTTTTCGTCCAGCACCAGTCTGGTGACCGTGGCGGTGTCGGTGACCCACACGCGCACCGGCGCTCCGGTCACCGGCCTCAGCCGCGAGGATTTCACCGTCGAGTCCGATGGCGTGGCACGACCGATTGTGCACTTTGACGGCGAACCTGGCCCGGTCACCATCGCGGTCGTGCTTGACGCGAGCGGCAGCATGAAGGTCAATCAGGCCCTCTCACCGGCGAGCCGCGCAGCCACGCAGTTGCTTGAAGGACTCACCCGGGGCAGCGACCGCGCGGCCGTCTTCACGTTTGATCGTGACGTCGCACAACGGCATCCATTCGCGCCTGTCGGCCCCACACACGTGACCGCCCTCGATCGCCTGATGGCGTTTGGGTCCACGTCCCTCTACGATGCGGCACTGGCCACCAGCCGTGCCACCGCGCTCGACGGCCACGCGCGACGAGGCGTGGTGCTGTACACCGACGGGCTGGACACGTCCAGTGCACACACGGTGGAGGACGTGCGGACATTGTCTGCCGCGCTTGATGTCCCCCTGTATCTGATCAGCCTGATGCCGCCGACTGTTCCCGCACGCAAAGGGTACGTCGACGTCTCGATGGATCACCCGCTGCGACGGCTCGCTGAAGCCACCGGCGGGCGTTTGTATGCCGTCAACACCGATGAGGGCCTGATGCGTGCACATCAGGATGTGCTCACCGGTCTCCGTCAGCACTACGTGCTGGCATTCACCCCTGACACCCGGCCGGGTTGGCACGCGTTGACGGTGCGGACCCGGCCAAGCCACTCGGTGCGCGCGCGCGCCGGGTATGTCGTCTCTCCCAGATCCTGAAAGGAGGATCCCATGCGTCGTCTGTTACTTACGTCCACTGTTGTCCTGGCCACCGCGTCGGCGGGGGCCGCGTGTGCCACCAAGGGTTTCGTGAATACCCGGGTTGATACCGTCGAAGGACGGGTCACTGAGCTGACTGGCAGCCTTGAGGAAACGCAGGCTCGCACCAAGCAGAACGAGTCACGCATCTCCGATGTCGATCAGAAAGCGGGGGCCGCGCAGTCGGCTGCCAGCAACGCGGCCAACGCGGCGGATGCCGCGGCGGCGCGCGCGGCCGCGGCAGAGAGCGAAGCGAAGGCCGTCGCCGCCAAGACCGATGAGCTGTCGACGGCGTCTCGCCGGCTCGTGTATGAGGTCGTCCTGAGTGAGGACCAGGGCAACTTCAAGTTCAACTCGACGGATCTGCCCGACGAAGCCAAAGCGCGGATTGACGAACTCGTCAACCAGCTGAAGGCTGATCCGAAAGGGGCGTTCTTCGAGATCGAAGGCCACACGGACAGTTCCGGTCCGGCGATGCTCAACGAGCGCATCGGCCTCGAGCGCGCTGACGCGGTGAAGCGGTACCTGTATCAGGAACACCAGATTCCGCTCCACAAGATCAACATCATCAGCTTCGGCGAAGAGAAGCCTGTGGCCCCGAACAACACTCGTGATGGTCGCGCGCAGAACCGGCGTGTGGTCATTCGCGTGCTCGCGTAGCCTCATTCGTTCACGTCACTCGTGACGGCACAGCCGCCATCCCTCGTTCGGGGGATGGCGGCTTTCATGTACTTGGCGTGGAGTATGTTTGTTAACTCGACTTAGAAAGAGCTAGAATGGTCTCACTCCTCAGGAGGGAGCACGTATGGCACGGACTCGTACACAGGGAAATCCTGCACTGGACGCGGCGGCCGCAAAGGTTGGCGCGATGCTGGGCACGATCGCCAAAAAAGTTGACGCAGTGAAGCGCCAGCGCGCTGAGATTGCGGCAGAACTCGACAACGTCATCCGCGTGGCCCAGCAGATGAAGATCGACATCGGCCAGGCGAGCGACGAATTCCGTCGCGCCGGCGGCAAGGCCGTCGGCAAGGCACGTCGCCAACTGTCTCCCGAGGCGCGCGAACGGATCGCGAACGCTGCGCGCAAGCGCTGGGCGGCCTACCGCAAAGCCAAAGCCAAGGGCTGAGTCACGGCTCGCTGAGCCGTCAGCACGACTTCAGGGTCGGCCACCGTGAGTGCATTCACGCGGGGGCCGGCCCTGTGTATTTTGATGCGCACGGCCGGGGCGCCCGACGGAAAAAACGTCCACCCTGTCTCGTCGGCGCTCACACACCACAGCACCTGTCGGTTCCGTCCGCCGCGAGTGAGGCCGAGTTGCTCGCGGAGCTCATCTACGAGCCACACCTCGGTGTCCCCATCTCCGAAGCGGTAGGTGCCGGCGACCAGGCGGCGGTCTTCGGCCGATACCGAAATCGATGCCGGTCGAACGTCGGCATCACCCAGCGACGTCAACCACTCCACCATCGCCGCGTTCTCCGGTCCCCCGGCTCGTGCGTGCGCCAGCAGCGTGATGCCGTGTGGACCCGCCATTCGCTGCAGTCCAGGCCTTGCCGCCACCATGGCTCGCGCGACGTCGAGTTGGCCAAGCATCACCGCCGAGAAGAGGGTCGGCGCGGCGCCCTGGTCGATGAGGAAACGCGCGATGTCCTTCTGGCCCACGTGGGAGGCCGCCCCCAGCGCTGTTTCCCAGTCACCAAACCCCCAGTCCCACGACGCCTTGGCCAGCGATGGCTGTCGCGTGACCAGTTCCCGCACGCGGTCAAAATCGCGGTGGCTTGCGCCAACCACTTCCTGCACCAGCGCGGGGTCTTGCTGAGGGAAATTTGGGAGAGGTGCCGGAGTGGCGAGGTGCCGGAGTTCCGAAGTGCCGAGGTCCCGGAGTGCCGGGGTGCCGAGGTGCCGGAGTGCCGAGGTGCCGAGGGGAATGGCGAGGCCGAGGTGCAGCAGTGAGCGGCGTGAAAGATGGGTCATGTCGGCCTGTATACGTCGACCGGGCTGACGGTGTCGCCTGAGGGTTGTATCAGGGCGTAAGTGCCCTCATTTCAATGTGTTGAGGGCGCGTATCAGGGGGTATCAGGCTCACCGAGTACGTGCGTGCGCACGCCGCGGGCGGCGTCCCTCAGCAGCTGCTGCTCGATCTCGGCCAGGCCCTCGGCCGTAGCCGGACGACTGATGCGTTGCACCCAGACATGCCGGCCGTCGCTGAGGCGGATCAGGTGGACGAGCAGGCGCAATCCGGTGTCGGTCGTCTGCAGCTGGGCCAGGACGATGAAGCTGGCGCCCGTGTCGGTACGAATCTCATTGAGGTCCCGATAGGAGCGGGGCATGCGCAGGGCGCGGGCGTTGCCGACGATGCCGATGCGGGTGGTATCGAGCGTGCTCAATTCGGCGACCAGGGCGTCGGACAGGCTGCTGGCGTATGGGTCCAGCTCGGGCTTTCCGGTCTCGTTGTCGAAGATGGCGACGGCGACGACGGGTTGATCCTGTGCGAACCACCACCAGGCGGCGGCTGACAGAAGCAGAAACACGGCGACCATCGGGAAGAACCACCTGCGTCCCTCCGGCACTCCGGAACTTCGGGACTTCGGCACTTCGGCACTTCGGAACTCCGGCACCTCGGCACTTCGAAACTCCGGCACCTCGGCACTTCGGGACTTCGGCACCTCGGCACTTCGAGACTTCGGCACCTCGGCACTTCGAGCGGCTGCGATGAACCGGAACCCCCTGCGAGGCAGTGTTTCGATGAAGCGTGGGTTGTCGGCGCTGTCGCCCAGTGCGGTGCGCACCTGGTTGATGGCGTACGCGATGCCGCGGTCAAAGTCGACGTGTGTGTCGTCGCCCCAGAGCGCGGTTTTTAACTCCTCGCGCGAGACAATGTCGCCCGGTTTCCCGGCGAGCAGGGCGAGGGCCCTGGCCGGCTGTGGCTCGAGGCGCACCGTGGTTGTGCGACCGTCTGCGCCGGTGCGGCGGAGTTCGCCCGTGGCCGGGTCAAATGCAAAGGTGCCGAAGCGCAGCATGCCTCTGGCATGTTACACTTCGGGGTCTGGCCCCCCGCCAACCGGGGCCGCAATGCACACCTCCCCAGGGCCGGCGTAGCTCAGTTGGTAGAGCAGCTGATTCGTAATCAGCAGGTCATCAGTTCGAGTCTGATCGCCGGCTCCATTCGAAGTTCCGAAGTTCCGAAGTCCCGAAGTCCCGAAGTTCCGAGGGTCAACGCGTCAGCACTTCGCACCTCGCACCTCGCCCCTCGCACCCGCCTTCGCACCCGCCTCCGCCGAGGCTACGGCGGGCAGGCCTTCGCACTTCGCACTTCGCACTTCGCACTTACTTCCCCTTCGCGAAATACGCCGCACGCAGCGCGTCAATGAATCGCGCGTCCACCAGCCCCGCCGGGTTGCCCTGGTAGGTCAGCCCCTTGTCCTGCCGGAACTTGTCGACCGCGGCGATCGCCTCTTCATCGAACATGCCGTACTCGCGTGTGTTCGCGTTGGCGGGAAACTCCGTCAGTGACGGACGCCAGTAGCCCAAGGCGTGGAGCATGCGCTTGAGCTCCACGATGTCGGGGCCGTCGATGCGCGAGAAGGTGCGATAGCCGAGCCGCCGCGCGGTGGTCATGTAGATGCGCTTCAGTTCGGCGACCGGCTCGGGATGTTCGCCAACCTCGATCGCCAGCGCGATGTTGTCGCCGCCACGACCCGGGGTGTTGGGATCCGCAATCTTGATCGCGGCCGACTGCAGGTTGCCCCAGCGGCGGTCGCCACCCTTGGCCTGCCCCGCCTCAAGCGCCAGGATCATGCGCTCGGCCAGCGGCATGCTGGTGCCGTGCGTGGATTCAAACGACTGCGCCACAGCCTCAATGACTTCAGGCCCCACCATGATGTTGGCCTGCACGGTGTAGTTAAGCCCCTGCCGACTGCCGGCCCACGCGCCATTCTGTTTGCCGGTGTGTGCCGCCGTGCGTCCCGACATGTCGATGATGCCGACCTGAAGTGACTCCCGTTGCGGGTCGGCCGCCAACAACTGCGCCAACGCATCCGCGGGTGACACACCCTTGGCGAGCAGGTCAAGTCCTTCCCTGCCGTTCTCGACCCGCGTGGACGCCTGTGTACACACAGCGCCGACGCCCGCGCGGACGTGAGGCACCGCTCTGCCCACAAACGGCACACGCGTCGTCACAGCCGCGCCGGATTGCTGCGCGGCGGGGTCGACCGCACACAGCGAAAACGTCGAATACTGCGGATTCCCAAACGCGTCGAGCGTGACGCCATCAGGCGCGGTGGCGGCCGCGCGAGCCGGCTCTGGCTTCTGCGCCTGAGCCCAAAGCCACGGCTGGAACACCGCCGCAACGCACACACAGACGCCACTCGCCAGCAACAACCGTTTCCGCATGAACGGCATCATAGTGGAACTTCCCACAGCCCAACGCCGGTGTCGTCGAATCCTCGACAGCACCGGCCAGGTGTGCAGCGGGAACGTCGATGGATACAGCCGCACGCGGCGGCACGAGGCTTGCTCAGTAACCGCAAGAGGTGTGTATGGTCACGTTCACGAACATCCTGTACCCGACCGACCTGAGTGAAGCCGCCGCACCGGGGCTGAGCTACGCCGCGGCCATGGCGCGTTGGTACAAGGCCAGGCTGACCATCCTCCATGTGGTGCCGACGTTTGACGCCATTGCCGTGCCGCCCGACGCCATCGGCTCGCCGGAGACAGTCGTGCAACCTCCCCCGCGTGATGTGGTGCTCGACGAGATGAAGGCGTCCATGAGCGAAGACACCATCGCCGGCATTGAGGTGCGATTTGACGCCGTGGCCGGAGACGCGTTCCGCATGATCGTGGATCGCGCGATCGCGGACGGCGCCTCGCTCATCGTGATGGGCACACATGGCCGTCGAGGTTTTGATCGCCTCGTGCACGGCTCGGTCACCGAACGTGTACTGCACTACGCCCCCTGTCCGGTCCTGACGATCCCGCCGCACATGCCACCGATCGACGGCGCCCTGTTCTTCCGGCGCATCCTGTGCCCGGTCGACTTCTCCCCCGCCTCGTTGCAGGCGTTCGGGTTCGCCCGTGATCTTGCCGCGCAGTCACAAGGCGTGGTGACACTGCTGCACGTGATGGAGTGGCTGCCCGACATGGTTCCTATGGCCGGTGAATCCGGCGTAGCGGTTGAATACCGCGACGTCCTCATCAGCGATGCGGACCGTCGCCTGCGGGAACTCGCGCTCAGCGACGAACACGCCTGGAGCGAGATCCAGACGCAGGTCACCAGTGGCCGCAGCCATCGCGCCATCCTCGCCGCTGCAGAACAGCATCACAGCGACCTCATCGTGATGGGCGCGCAGGGACGCGGAGGGACGGCCCTGACGCTCTTCGGCTCGACGACGAACCAGATCATCCGCCAGGCGGATCGCCCCGTGCTCGTCGTGCGTCCGGCCGGAGCGCCAGCCGTCGGTTGACGATGCCCAACGCGCGCGCGCTGGCGTTGATGGCGACAGCCCTGGCCCTGACGCAGCCGTCCACTGCGCAGCGGCCAGACCCGCTGGCCGTCTGGCGGAGCACGCTTGCGCACTACGAACAGCTCGCAGCCGGCACAACGTGGTCGCCGCTGCTGCGACCGGCAGGAGCCGTCCACGCTGGTGAGCCCTATGCCGACGCTCGCGCCCTCCACGAACGACTCGTACTGCTTGGAGATCTTCCTCGCGGCACGACGCCTCCCGACGCTCCCGTGTTGTCGCCGGCGCTGGTCGAAGGCCTCCGTCACTTCCAGTCGCGCCACCAGCTGAACGCCGATGGCATCCTGGGCCCGTTGACGTACGCCGCGCTCAGCGTGCCCCTCTCGACCAGGGTCGCGCAACTGCAGGAGGCGCTCGGGATCATGTCCGAAGCGGCGACGTCGACCGCTCCGACCATCCTCGTCAACGTGCCCACGGCCGAGTTGTGGGCGTGGTCCGACGGGGCGTGGCATGGCGAACCCGCGCTCACGATGCGCGTCATCGTCGGCGCCCCGCGTACACCGACGCCGGTGATGGCCGCGGACATCGAGTCGGTGACGTTCCGCCCCTCCTGGAACGTCCCAGCATCAATCGCCACGGCCGAGTTGTGGCCACTCATTCGGCAGGATCCCGGCTACCTGGAACGCCACCACTACGACGTGATCAACGGCACCGGCCTTCGTCAGCGGCCCGGTCCTGACAACGCTTTGGGCCTGGTGCGATTTGATGTGCGAAGCACGCTTGGCGTGCATCTGCATGACACGCCCGCCAGACAGCTGTTCACCCGAAACGACCGCGCGCTCAGTCACGGCTGCGTCCGTGTCGAGCGCCCCTCCGCTCTCGCGGCCTGGCTCCTCGCCGCGGAGGGCTGGACACCGGCAATGGTTGATGCCGCGATGCACGACGTCGACAATCACCGTGTGCCGCTGGGAGCGCCGGTCCACCTTCGAATCGTCGCCGCGCCCGCGGTTGTCCGCTCAGACGGGACGGCAGCGTTCGGCGCTCCGTCTGTGGCGCCGATGGCGGAAGTCTTGCATTCGTCACAGGCATGGCCCTGCGACCAAGCTGGAAAGGCGCCCTCCGGTTGAGCCTGATCACGATTCCCATCAAGGCGTTTTCGGCGACCACCGACGCCGCGGACGTGAAGTTCCATCAGGTGCATCGTCTGTGCAAGACACGCATCAAAATGAAACGCTGGTGTCCACATTGCGACCGAGAGGTCACCAGGGATGAAATCGTCAAAGGCCATGAGCGGTCGGACGGTGACTACGTGCTGGTCGATGACGAGGACATCAAGGCGCTCAGACCGGAGTCGACACGCACGGCGCAGATCTCTCACGTCGTGGCGGCGACGGCCATCGACCCGGTTCTTGTGGAGCGCTCCTACTTCCTGGCTCCAGGCGACAAGGCGGCGGGCCCGTCATTTGCCGTCATTCGCGAAGCGCTCGAAGATCAGGCTGCGGTGGGACGACTCGCCATGCATGGCCGCGAGTATCTTGTGGCGCTGCTCAAGCGCGAGGATGCCCTGATCATGCATACCCTGCGCACGAGTGGCGAGGTGCGCAAGAGCACCGGCATCAAGGAACTGGAATTCGCTGACGTCAAAACGCCCGCTGCGGAGATTCGTCTGGCCAAGCAGGTCCTCGCCAGCTTCGAGTCGGCAGACGCGATTGAGTCCTTCACCGACAACTATCAGGCGGCCCTCAAGAAGATGCTCGCTGCCAAGTCGGGTACGACCGTCACAGAGGACGAGGCCAAGCCGGCCGCGCGCGGCGGCAAGGTCATCAACCTGATGGACGCGCTGCGAAAGAGCCTCGACGCAGCCGAACAGACGCGCCGGCGGAAGCCGGCGAAAAAGGCGAAGTCCGCGCGCGCGAAGAAGGCCTCAGCTCGGCGCAAGGCCAGCTGAGGCCAGCCCATCAATACGCCATCATGGCGCCGGCGCCAACAACTGAAGCACTGACGACACCCAGTGCAGCGGTCACCAGGATGACCACCAGCGCCGACACGATCATGTAACCGACGACCTGATTGGGCGGCGTCTTCATGAGCACCGGAAGTCCGAGGTAGAAGAGGTAAATGCCGTAGAGGCCGACAAGCCCGGCCAGCATGCCCAGTGTGGGCACGATATTCAGCGCTCCCGCCACCCATCCCGGCGTCGATGCGTACGCGACAAGCTTGAGCGCGTCCAACCGCGACCCTGACGACTGGAACTTCGGCGCCAGCCACTCAATGACCATGGCGCACACATACACCGTCACCAGTGCCAGCACGTAGGAGACCACCAGGCCGGTCAGGCCGGACATGAACGGCCGCCGGTAGAACCCGCCAAACGGCAGCGTGCCGCCAATGAGGCTCCACCCGATGAAGGACGCCACCGGCCCGATTGCCGCCAACGGCACGATGTACGACTTGTAGAGCGTGCCCTCGTCGGTCGCTTCCGCAGCAATGACCGGCCATTCGGTCGCCGGCGACGTGAGGATGTTGATGACGCGAGTCTGCAATGAGGCCACGTGTCGAGCTCCCTGTCGCCAAGCGCTCCGGGTGTCGTCAACAACCCCCGTCGTCAGCGGCGGCCAGAGCGTAACACAAGCCGGTATCATCAGTGCGTGTTCATCGAAGCTGCCGTGGAGTCCATTGGCGGCGCACTTGCGGCCGAGACCGAGGGCGTCGATCGCATCGAGTTGTGCGGCCTGTTGCACGACGGCGCCGTGACGCCGTCGTTCGGGCTCATTCGCGAAGCGCTGGCGCGCATCCGCACGCCGATTCACGTGTTCATTCGCCCCAGAGTCGGCGACTTCGTCTACTCGCCTGCCGATGTGGCTGTCATGCGGGCAGACATTGCGGCGGCAAAAGACGCGGGCGCACCCGGCGTGGTGTTCGGCGCGTTGACGCCGGACGGCAGAGTCGATCGCGAACTGATGACCGAGCTCGTTTCGTGTGCGCGGCCGATGGTCGTCGGCTTCCACCGCGCGTTTGACCAGGTGCCGCATCAGGCGGAGGCGCTTGAGACCCTGATTGAGCTCGGTATCGCCGTGGTGCTCACCAGCGGCGGACCGGCCCGCGCGATTGACGGCGTCGATCAGCTGCGAGCGCTGCGGCAGCAGTCAGCCGGGCGCATCGAGATCCTCGCCGGGGGCGGCATTACGCCGGACAACGTGCGTGATGTCATGACACGCAGCGGCGTCACCCACGTCCACGGGAAGGCGTTTGTGGGGATGCGGCGGGGCTGACCACCTTCGCCAAGGCTACGGTGGTCCGCCGAAGCTTCAGCGAAGGCGGAAGCCCCGCCCCACGAATATCAGAGAACGCCGTTGAACCAGGGACCGGTCACCGCGAAGGTGATGCCGGGCGTCTGGATGTTGAACAGCAGCCAGCGGCCATCCGGGCTGAACGTGACGCCCGCAAATTCGACGGCGCGATAGTCTGCAGCGAAGCCATTTTTCTCGCCATTCAGGACCACGTTGTTCTTGGCCAGGTCGAACAACTGGCCGTCCAGCGTGAGCCCTCGCACGTAGTTGGCTCCGCCGCTGCCGTCCTCACACAACACGAGTCCCCCGCGGGGACTGACGCAGAGGTTGTCGGGCATGTCGAGGATGTCGTAGCCGGGTGACTCAAACACCAGGCGCAACGTCGAGGTCTTCGGCGTGTATTCCCACACCTGGCCCCGTGACTGGTTGCCGCCGCTGGTGGCGGTGATGAAGATCGCCCCATTGCCGTACCACGCGCCTTCAAGCCGGGCGAAGATGGCGCCGCCGTTGGCGAAGCCCTGTCCGAAGCAGCCTTCGCCGTCACGCTTCTGCGCGTCGGTGTGCGGCTGTTCCGGATTGCTGATCGGCACCCACTCCACCTGATACGTCACGCCGTTTTTCTGCCCACGCCGCGTGTCGAACTGCGGCTGCCCTTTCACCGCCAGCATCTCGAGCGTGCCGCCGGCTGACAATCGTCCCCGCTCTTTCGGCGTGAACCGATAAAAGCCGGCCCGCGTCGCGTCCTCGGTTTCGTAGACGATCCCGGTGTCGGGATCCACGGCGATGGCTTCATGACTGAAACGCCCCATCGCCCGCAGCGGCTCCACGGTCGCGCGCCCGTCAACCGGCACTTCGAAGATCCAGCCGTGTGTATTGGTCAGGCGCGGATCGGCCACCTGATCCACCGTCGTTTCTTCACACGTCAACCACGACCCCCACGGCGTCGGGCCACCGGCACAATTGCGAATGGTGCCGGCAATGCTCGGCGCACAGCGACGAACACGGCCGTTGTTGAGATCGACATCCAACGTCGTGGTGCCGCCACCGGCCTTGGGGTCATAGGCCAGCGTTGACGAAAACGCGTCTGCGGTACCGACCTCATGATTGCGGATGAGCCGCACCGCGCCCGGCTCGAGCGGAAACGCGGCCATGCCGTCATGCAGCGACGGCGTCGGCGTGCCGTCTTCCATCGGATCACCGGTCCACCCGAAGGAAAAGTACGTAAAGCCGGGAGGCAGCTGCAGCAGCGGCAATCCGGTGGTGGCGTCATTAACCGGCGCCAGCGGACCGTAGCCCATGGACGCGCGCACCGGTTGGCCCTGCGAGGCGCGCGCCAGCAGGGATTGCAGAGGGAGAGCGGCGCCGGCCGCGGCTGCCGCCGTGTGTCGAAGAAACGATCGTCGGTCCATGGGCGCACGCGCCCACCTCAGCCGAGGGAAAAATCGGGGA
>CBINOO010000037.1:0-31617 GCA_966252305.1 uncultured Acidimicrobiia bacterium | reverse complement strand
GCGCAGCTGCAGGCGATTCTCGCCAACGGTCAATCAACTACGCACACGGTGGCCGAGGACACCACGACGGGGGACCGCTTCGCCCTCGAGATCACCCTCACCGAGTTGAGGTAGCAACGTCGTGCCGTAGCGTGAGCGGAATGGGCTCGTCGCGCCGTAGCGTGAGCGGAGGCGGAATGTTATCGTTCCCCCATGCTTCGATCGACCCTTGCCGTTGCAGTGGGCGCCGGCGCGCTGGCCGTGTCCGCGCTTGTGTCCGTTCCCCATGCCCAGACGCCACCCGCGCAGACGGCCGAATCGCTGTTCGGTCAGCTGCAGTGGCGCAACATCGGCCCGGCGAACATGGCCGGCCGCATCTCCGACATTGAAGCCGTCGAGGCCAATCCCGCCATCGTGTACGTCGGGTCCGCTTCCGGCGGCGTGTGGAAGTCCGAAAACGCGGGCACCACATGGACGCCCATCTTCGAACACTACAGCGTGGCGTCGATTGGCGACATCGCCATCTTCCAGCCCAATCCCGACATCGTGTGGGTGGGCACCGGCGAAGGCGCGGTGCGCAACAGCGTGTCATGGGGTGATGGCGTCTACAAGTCCACCGACGGCGGCAAGACGTTCGTCAACGTCGGCCTGCCCGAGTCGCATCACATCGACAAGGTGCTGACACATCCCACCAACCCCGACATTGCATACGTCGCGGCGCAGGGACATCTGTGGAACTACAACCCCGATCGTGGCGTTTACAAGACGACCGACGGCGGCAAGTCGTGGCGCAAGTTGACCAATGGCCTGCCGACCAACGATCGCACCGGCGCCAGCGACATCGTCATGGATCCGAGTAATCCCAACATCCTCTATGCAGGACTGTGGGAGCGAATCCGTCGTCCCTACGTCTTCGAGAGCGGCGGCCCGAACGGCGGCATCTACAAGTCGACCAACGGCGGCGAATCGTGGACGAAACTGACCAGCGGCCTGCCGACGGGCAACACAGGCAAGGTCGGCCTGACGATTCACCGCAAGAACCCGCGCATTCTCTCGGCCATCGTGGAGGCGGCTCAGAGCAACGACCTCAGCGTGCCCGGCTCGGGCATCTATCGATCCGAAGATGCCGGCGCCACGTGGACGTACGTCAATACGAGCAACGATCGGCCCTTCTACTACAGCACCGTGCAGCTCGACCCGAACGATCCCAACCGCCTCTACTACCTGGTGGTGCCTGCCCGCGTCTCCGACGACGGCGGGCGGACGTTTGTGCGCAACCTGCCGGGCATCGAAGGCGACTTCCACGCGATGTGGATCGACCCGAACAACAGCAAGCGTTTCTACATCGGCAACGACAAGGGCGCGTCGGTCACCTATGACGGCGGCTACAACTTCATCATGTTCGACAACATGGACATCGGGCAGTACTACGCGATCACGCTCGACAACCGTGACCCGTACTACATCTACGGAGGCCTGCAGGACAGCGGGAACTGGGGTGGCCCCAGCAACAGCCGCGACTACAACGGCATCCTCACCGACCACTGGTGGAAGTTCCACTCGGGTGACGGCTTCCACACCACGGTGGACCCCGAGGATTGGACGACGGTATTTACCGAGACGCAGAACGGCAGCGTCCGCCGCCTCGATGCGGAGTTCCGTCAGGCAGGGACGTCGGTGACGCCGCGGCAGCAGACGATCCTCAACATCGACGAGGTGACCAGGCGCGAAGGCTCCGCGCCGACGTTCCGCTACAACTGGAGCACGCCGCTCATCCTCTCGCCGCACGACTCGAAGGTGCTCTACATCGGCGGGAACTATCTGCTCCGAAGCACCGACCGCGGCGAGAGCTGGTCGATCATCAGTCCCGACCTGTCGACGAAGGATCCCGACTACACGACGCCGGCTCCCCAGGGCTTCATGGGAGAACGCGGCGGCGCCGAAACCCACGCCACGCTGATCACCGTCGTGGAGTCATCGGTCCGCCCCGGTATCATCTGGGCGGGCACCGATGACGGCAATGTGCAGGTGACCCGAGACGCCGGCGCCACGTGGACGAACGTCCGTGAGAACATTCCGACGTCCGTGGTGCCGGCGCGCATGTGGGTCAGCCGCGTCGAGCCATCACACTTCGATCCGGCGACGGCCTACGTGACCTTTGACGGCCATCGCACCGGCAACTTCAAGCCGTACGTCCTGAAGACGACGGACTTCGGCCGGACGTGGACCAACATCACGGCGAACATCCCGCAGCGCGAGCCAGTCTACGTCATCAAGGAAGACCTGAAGAATCCGTCGCTGCTGTTTGTCGGCACCGAATACGGCGTGTATGCGTCCATCGATGGCGGCGCGGCGTGGCACAAGATGATGACGGGCATGCCGACGGTGGCCGTGCACGACCTGGTCATCCATCCGCGCGACAACGATCTGGTGGCCGCCACGCATGGCCGCAGCCTCTGGATTCTCGATGACATCACGCCGCTGCAGCAGCTCACGCCGGCCGTGCTGGCCTCAAACGCGCATGCATTCAGCAACCGCGTGGCGACGATCTGGAAGGCCGTCAGCCGTGGCGCGACGCGTGGCCATCTGCTCTTCCAGGGACGGAATCCGCTGACCATGTCGCAGCGGGAGCCGCTGAACTCGCCCACGGAGATTCAGAACTCGGCGACGGTGAGTTTCTACGTCGGCCAGGTGCCCTCTACACCGGCCACCATTGAAATCACTGACACCACCGGCGAACGCACGTTCACCGCTGACATCGACGTGAAGCAGGGCATCAACCGGTACTTCTGGCCGCTGCGCTTTGGCGCCGCTGCTCCTGGACGGGGAGCGGGGGCGAGAGGTGGCGCAGCTGACGCAGGGGGTGGCGCGCAGCGTGGCGGGGGTGCTGCACGCGGCGGCGGTGCTGCTGCAGGTGCTCGCGGGGGCGGCGCTGCCCGCGGGGGCGGTGGCGGCGGTCGTGGTGGCGGTGGTGCTGCCGCCACAGCCGGGCCGGGCACCTATCGCGTGAAGCTGACGATTGGGGACACCGTCGTGAACTCGGTCGTGGTTGTCCGCGCCGATCCCAACGCACTCCGGGTGCAGTGAGAGGACGTCGTCTTCAGAGTCCCCTGATCTTCATCGGGCTGGCCGTGTGTATCGCCGTCCTGGCGATATACCCGGCCAGCCTGCAGTTCGGCTTCCACTCCGAAGACTTCGTGTTCTTCCGGCCGTTCCAGGCCGGCGACCTGTGGCAGGTCACGACGGGCCGCTGGTTTGAGGCGCCTGGCGCGCCGTACTTTTATCGCCCGTTGTCGGTGTTCGTCCACGCGCTCGAGTTCTACCTCTTCGGGCTCAATCCTTTCCCCATCCATCTCATCTCCGTCCTGATCGTCGCCGGGTGCGGCCTGTTGTGCGGCGTGTATGCGATGCGCGAGTCGGGCAGCCCCGGCCTCGGCGTCATGGCGGCGGCGGTCTATACACTGCATCCAGGCACGACCATCGCCGTGGGGCCGTGGATGGCCAACCAGTATCAGGGCCTGGCCACCATCTGTGCCCTGTGGGCCTTGCTGCTGTGGCGCACTCGTCGCGACGGCCCGCCACGCACATGGATCCCGATCGCGGCGCCCCTGATCCTGGCAGGCCTGTTCAAGGAAAACGCCTTGATGCTCCCGCTCGTCCTCGTCGGCGCGCACTGGGGCATGGCGAAGTTTACGGCGGACGTCAAACCGCCGACACGCGCGGCATGGATCGCCGCCGTCGGCCTGTTCGCCGCAATGAACACCTGGCGCGTTCTGATGCTGGGAAACGTCGGTGGCTACGGCGATGAGACGGTGGCTTTCATGATCGGCCAGTTGTGGCGCGGGCCTCTCTACGTGTTGCTCACCGGTCGCGAGTGGTCGGTCGCCAACATCGGGGCATCCATTCTCGTGTCGCTGCTGACACTCAGTGTCGGATGGGCGGTCGTGCGTCGTCTGCCAATGACCGGCGCGGGCGTGGCCATCGTCGGCGTGTCGCTCATCGCGTGGTGCAGCCTGCCCCTGGCGATCGTCCCCAGCCGGGCCCGCGCGTATCTCGTTGCGCTTGGCGGCGCACTGATCCTGGCGGTCGGCGCCTACGAATTGTGGTCGCGCCTGCGCGGCGGACGCGCCATCGCCGCTCGCGGACTGGTCATGGTGTTGATGGCCGGCCTGTTGACGACGAGCCATGCGCGGCTGCAGACCTATGCGCCGTGCAGCGAGTGGACCCGGTTTGGTGACCTCTGGGTGCTCGACGAAATGACACCGTACCTGCCCCCGGAGTTCGTGCCGTGGTTGCGGCAGCGCATCCGCACCTGTCGTCCGGATGCCCAGGAGCGCATTGTTGATTCACTTCCAGTGGCGACCTGGCACCTGCCCAGTGGCGACAAGACCATTCTGGTGCCCGAGCGGTTTTCACAACTGCATGTGCGTATCCGATCGGAGGAGGGGGCGGCTGACCATCCGATCACGATCGACATCGACGTCAACGGCCGCCCGGTGCGCCCCGTCGTGCTGCATTCGCGCGAATGGGTGAACGTCGAGATTCCCCTCGCCCCCTCCTGGTGGAATCGTCTGCGCCGAAGCCATCGCATCGACATCGACGCCGGGACTGCGGAAGTGGAAGTCGTGCCGGCGCCGCCGGAACTCTGACTCAGGCGCGCAGACGCGTGCGCTCGAGCGGGACGGCCGTCATCGCCCGCACCTCGTCGACCGCGCCGGCTCCAAAAGTGCGCTCGAGCATGGCGAGGTAACGCGGTGATGTGAAGTACGTCGTGAAGGCGGCATCCCTGAAACGCAGCACATCGTCTCCCGACAGATACCTGGTCGGCAGGGGGAACGTCTCGACACCCAATTGTGCGTAGCCGGCCCACGTTGGGGGGAGCGGCCATCCCTCAGCCATCGCGCGCGCGTAGAGCGGCGAGCCGGGATACGCCATCGCGCAGTAGAAGTTGGCGTAGGGGGTGTTCAGCTCGACAGCCAAGTCCAGTGTCTGCCGCATCGACGCTTCATCGTCTTCCGGCAGTCCGAACATGTAGTTGCCGAGTACGTGGATGCCGGCGCTGTGCAGGCGGTCCAATGTCGTGGCGATCTGATCCTGCGCGTACGCCTTGTCGACGTCCGCACGCACGCGGGCATCGGCCGATTCAATGCCCACCGCAAGCCAGCGAATGCCGGCGTCCCGCAGCAGGGGGATGAGATCGGTGGGAATCGAGTCCACGCGCGCGTACGCCCAGATGTTGAGCGGCTCCGCGCGTGAGGCCAGGCCGCGACAGATCGCGCCGACATGCCCGGGATGCAGCACGAACAGTTCGTCCGCCAGCTTGACGTGTCGCACACCGTACACGTCGGCGAGTGTGTCCAGCTGCGCAAGCACGTTCGCCGGCGACCAGCGCCTGTAGCTGTGTGCCTTGCCGGCTGCCGCTTCGCCGTCGCGAAACGGCGCCTGGATGCAGCAGAAGCTGCACGTGTAGGGACACCCAAGCGTCGTGTACAGCGCGCCATACGGCGACCGGCTTCCCGTCGTCCCGAACGCATGCCAGTTGTGCGCGCGGTATCGCTCCATCGGCAGCAGGTCCCACGCCACCGCCGGCATTTCACTGTCGAGGTCGGTTACCAGGGTCGCCGCAGGACCGGTTGCGATGTCGCCGCCGTCCCGGTACATCAGCCCAGGGATTTGCGCCAATCGCGGGGACGATGAGCGAAGGGCGTCGATGAGCGGCGCCAATGTCCGAAGTCCTTCGCCGGTGGCGACGTACGTACAGGCCTCTTCACGCAGCGTCTGTTCCGGCAGGGCCGCCACGTGGCCGCCCACCAGCAGCGTCGCGGCATCGGGAACACGATCGCGAATGGCTTGGCAGAGCGCGCCGGCTGCCGGCATCACCTGCGTGGATGCGGATGGATGATGGCCGTAGACCACGACGGCTGTCAGCGTCGGTCGCCACTCACGTACTCGGTCGGCCACCGCGTCAGGGGAGAGTCCCTCGGCGTTGGCATCCAGCACGCGGACCGAATAGCCGAGCCGCCGGACAAAGGTGGCCATCAGTCCGGCCCAGACAGGCGGCTCGATCGCCGCGAGTGTCGAGGACAGCGCCTGATAGCTGCCCGCGCGTCCGCCCGGATTGACCAGAAGGAGATCGAGCGCGCTCACCGGCGCGCCTCCGGCTCGAACACGATCAGCTGACTGCCGCTCCGGTCGAACGCAAACGGCACTTCGAGCAGGTCCGTCAGCGCCGATCGGACGGCCTGCTGCCGGTCCGGTTCGACGAACAGGACGAGGAAGCCACCCCCACCGGCGCCCATCAACTTGCCGCCAGTCGCACCGGCACGACGCGCCGTCGCATACATGTCGTCAATCGCGGCCGTGCTCACCAACGGGGTGAGCACACGTTTGATCTGCCACGACGCGTCAAGCAAGGTGCCGATCTCGGTCAGCGGTCCGCTCCCGCACAACACGTCGTGGGCCACCGGCACCAGCGCCTGGATGTCCCGGATTGCCGGGGCGATTGCTTTCAGGCGATCCAGCTGTGTGCGCGCCACATCGGATGCCGTCCGGGCGAGGCCGGTGAAAAACAACATCAGCTGTTGCTGCAGCGCGGCCTGACGAGCCGGCGGCATCACCAGCGGTGTGGCTCGCCACGTGCCGGACGCGTCAAAGTCCATGCGGATGAGACCGCCCAGCGCGGTGACGATCTGGTCCTGGCATCCCACGGCTTCGCGCAGCACGTCCTGCTCGATGTGGATCGCCTCGGCCGCCAGTTCGACCCGTGTACACATCTGGCCCTGCAGGGCGCGCAGAGCGTGGAGGAGCCCCACCGTGAAAGCCGAACTCGACCCGATACCCGTACGTGCCGGCAGGTCGCCGTCGTGATGCACTTCCACACCGTCCTCGATCTGCAGATGCTGCAGCACCGCCCGCACGGCTGGATGCTCGATGTCGCTGTTGCGTGCGACGTGTTCAACCCTGGAGTACACGATGCGCGATCGATGTTCGAAAAACGGCGGCAGGTATCGGCAAGTCAGGTAGCAGTACCGGGCGATTGAAGAGGCAATCGCGGCCCCGCCGTATTCCCGAAACCACGCCGGGTAGTCGGTGCCTCCGCCAAACAGTGACAGTCGATAGGGCGTGCGCGTGATGACCATCAGTGGCGTCCCAACATGCGGTACGCCGTGATCAGCTCCCGAATGCCATCGTCAAGGCTGAAGGCCGGCTGGAAGCCGGTGGCCGCCAGCCTCGCGTTGGAGACGATGTAGTTGCGTTGGTCGGGATCGCGGCCGATCGGGGCCTCCACGAAGGTGAATCCGTCGACGTGGGCGGCGATGCGCTCACACAGCGCCCGTTTGGTCAGGTTGGCATCATCCAGGCCGACGTTGAAGACGGAGCCCTGCATCGTGCCGAAGTGCCGAATGCCGTGCAGGAATACGCGGGCGACGTCCCGCACGTGGATGAAGTTGCGCGTGAAGTGTGACTCGAACAGGACGACCGCACGGTCGGTGACCGCCCGATAGACGAAGTCGTTGACGAGCAGGTCGCGCCGCAGCCGTGGCGCCGGGCCAAACACGGTGGCGAGCCGGAACGAGATCGCGTTGCCACGGTCGAGAATGACGCGTTCGGCCGCCACCTTTGTCTCGCCGTACAGCGAAACCGGCCGCAGCGGTGAGTCTTCCGTACACGGGACCCCAGGGGCGCCAACGCCGTACCCGCTGTTGGTGGTGGGAAACAGAATGCGCTGCGTCGGGTCGGCCAGCGTGCACAGGAGGCGAATCGCGTCGAGGTTCGTGGAGACGGCGCCGATCCTGTCGGCGTCACACGCGGGCGCGCCGACGATGCCGGCAAGCGGGATGATGACATCGTGCTGTCGCAGGGCCGAGCGCATGGCGCCTTCGTCACGGCAGTCCGCCCGGATCACCGAGAAACCCGGGAACGCACAACACGCCAGCAGACTGCGGTCGTCAACCAGGAATCGGTCGAGCACCGTGACATGGTGGCCCTCCTCGAGCAACGCCGGCACCAGCGCGCTGCCGAGATACCCGGCGCCACCGGTGACGAGAATGCGACAGGAGCGGTCGTGTGCGAGGCGAGTCATCAGTCCGCAGTGAAAAACGCGTCGATCGTGTCGGCAATGTACTCGACATCCGCGTCAGAGAGGAACTGATGGACGCCGAAGTGGAGGCCCGTGGTGTGCAGCCGTTCGGCGATCGGAAAACTGCCCGGTGCATGCCCCAGAAACCTGAACGCGCCATGTTGCGTGGGCAACGAACCAAAGAGGGTCTTGCACTGAATCGATGCAGCCTCCAGATGTTCGTACAGGGCGGTGATGTCGACCGTTTCGTCGCGCATCACCAGTGGGAATGCGTGCGGAGAGAGCACTTCGCCGGGAGCCTCCTCCGGCAGGAGCACCTGGTCGCGCCACCGGGTCAGCCTCGCGCGGAGCGAAGCGACGATGGCGCGCCGGCGGGCGAACGTCTCATCGAAGTGCTCCAGCCCGTCCAGGCCAATGGCGGCTTCCATGTCGTTCATCTTGGCGTTGACGCCGAAGCGATCGAAGGCAAAGTACAACTCGCCGTTACGGCGTCCGTGGGACCGGACCGACCGGCACAACGCGTCCAGCTCACCGTCGGCCGTCACAATCATGCCGCCCTCGCCGCTACAGATCAGGTGCGCCGCGTAGAAGCTGAAGAAGGCGGCGGATCCGAATGTGCCCACCACGGCCCCGTGGCGCGATGCGCCGTGGGCTTCACAGGCGTCCTCGACGACGACCAGGCCGTGTCGCTCCGCGATCGCGGCAATGGCCTCCATGTCGCAAATGCGGCCCATCGTGTGGACGGCCTGGATGGCTCGCGTGCGAGGCGTGATTGCGGCCTCGATGAGCGAGGGATTCAGATTCAGCGTGTGCAGTTCCACGTCGACGAACACCGGCGTCAATCCGGCTGCGAGCACGGCATTGCCGGTGGCCACAAACGCGGCCGCCGGCGTGATCACTTCGTCGCCGCGTGACCATCCGTGCTGGCTGGCCAGCGCCGCCCAGGTGACGATTCCGGCGTCGGTGCCTGAACTGGTGGCCACGGCGTGGCCATATCCGAAACGCGCGGCGAAGTTGTGCTCGAATGCCGCGACGTTGGGCCCCTCCGAAACCCACTGACGATCCAGCGCCTCAGACAGCAGACGCCGACCCGTGGGGCCGATGCGGAGATCGCCGAACGTGATGCGGTGGGGAGGGCGTGACACGCGCTCCGATTTTGTCATGGGAGCGGACGACCGGCTGGGCGAGGTATGCGCCACAACACGAGTTCGTCGTCGCGCGCGACCTCAGGCAGTTGCAGCGTCAGCTCGGTCGTCGTGAGGATGTCGGTGAAACCGTACGTGGCGCCAAGCACCTGCCACTGCTCGGGTGTTCGACTGACCCAGCTGTCGTCGGCACTGGCGGGGACGACGCCGATGGCGCCGACGTTGCCCTCTGGAGGCCCGGCCAGCGTCGTGCGGTACAGGTCCCGCAGGATCGCCTCGGTGGCGCGCGCCGCGACGGGCACATACGGCAATCCATCCAGGGCGCCCGGATCGATGAGCAGGGGACGCCGGGTCGCCGCCTGCATCAGGTGCAGGTCCGCGTCCGTCACCAGCAGGCCGGTGCCCGCGGCGGCGGCAGCCAGCACGGCGTTGTTGGTGCGGTCGGCGATGACCACCGGCTCAGTGATCCACCCCTGCATCGCCTCCACGATGTGCATGATGGCCACGACGCTCAGGGCGATGGGCAACGCCCGCTGCACGATGAGCGCCGGCCGGCCGCTCACGAAGCGCATGATCCGCGCGGGCAGCAGCACCGCGGCGACGAGGCCGGCCACGAGCACCGTCAACACCGCCTGTGCCACCGAGGCGCGAGTGGTCGCGACCCAGCCAATCCACGGATGGCTGAGCACGTCCAGGTGCGCACTCACGCCGATGATGGGACACACCAGCACCGCCAACCCCACGAGCAGCAGTTGGAGGATGGCGCGCGCGTGACCGGGCGTGGTCGCGCGGGTGGCAATCGCGATGAACCAGGCCGGAGCGGCCAGCACAGGCAGGACCAGCAGGCGCGTTGGCATCGGCATCGAGACGGCCTGCGCGATCGACGCAGGCGCCACGCGCAGGAACAGATCCGCGGCGACTGCCATCACCACCGCAACCAGCAGCAGCCGTCCAAGCGCGCGCGAGGGTTCGTCGACGTGGTCTGGCCCTGAGGTTCGCCGCCACAGCAGCATCACGATCGGCACCGCCACCGCCACAGCCACATCGCCGGTCAGGTATGCCAGCGGTTGCCGATGGCCGTCCCAATAGAGGCGCAGGCTCTGTTCGAGTTCCGGCGCCCTGGCCAGGTGCGAGGTGTCGGGCACGAACACGCCCCAGTGCACTGCCGCCGACACGACCGCGAGGGTGAGGCCCGCCGCCCACCAGCGCCACGCAGTCACCGCTCGACCGCGGAGGGGCGCGTGCAGCACCAGGGCGCCCGCCACCACCATCGTCATCAGTCCGCCCATGCCCGGGTGCACGGCCGGGAACAGCCCGAGCAGCACGGCGGCGACACGGTCGCGCTTCAGCGCAATGAGCGCCAGCACGGTGAGCGCCAGTCCGTGTGCAATGAGACCGTACGTATACGGCCAGCCGAGCAGCAGCACGGGATACCCAGGGGTCAACCGCGCGACACCCGAGAGGTAGATGAGCAGCGGTGCGGTGGCCGATACCAACATCGGCGCGCCACATGCGTACGTCGCCAGCGCCAATGCGACAAACGACAAGGCACCGATGACCCCACTGATGATCACCGTGAGATCCACTTCGGAGATTCCCAGCGCAAGCAGTCCGGCTACGATCTGATGCAGGGCCGTCCACGTCAGCGTGGAATAGAGGTAGACCGGATTGTCCGGCGGGTAGTGGACGAGGCCGGCGAGCACCTGTGCGGGCTCGATGACGTCCTGCCACGTTGGCTGTTGCCACGCGCCGGCAAGGTACCCCAGCGCGCCGGCTGTGCACACGACGGGCCAGAGCCGTGGCGTCATGCGGAGGGCGGGCGGGAAGGAGGAGATCCGCCGGGCCAGCCCCAGCTGTCGGCAATGATGTACGCCGGCCGCGCCCGCGACTGCCGGAAGACCCGCGCCACGTACACGCCGATCACTCCGAGGCCGATCATCTGCAACCCGCCCAGCAGCAACACGAGCGAGACAATCAGCAGCGTCTGGCCACCGGTGCCCATGGCGGCCATGATCAGCCCTGGCAGGCTCGCCGCACACAGCAGCAACCCGAGCGGCGCCCAGATGAGCAACGGCAACACACTGAACGACGTGAGACCCGACAGCACGGTGCGCCACGGATTGGGACTGAACAACGGGAAGTGGCTGACGCCGGCGGCACGCGGCTGCCGCTCGTACGACACGGATTCCTGACGGAAGCCCACCCACACGGCCAGGCCTCGCAGGTACGGATCAACTTCGTTGGTGGACAGCAGCGCGTCCACGGCTCGCCGGCTGAGCAGCTTGAAGTCGCCGGCTTCGACCTGGAGGTCGATGTCGGCCAGCGCGCGAATGAGGCGATAGGCCAAACCCGTCAGCGCCATCTTGGCGCGTGACTCGCCCAGTCGGCGCGTGCGCACGGTGTGCACGACGTCCGCGCCGTCGCGCCAGCGCGCGATCAGTGTCGGCAGCAGCTCTGGAGGATCCTGCAGATCGGTGTCCATGAACACCGCCGCATCGCCGGACGCATGGCGCAGGCCGGCGAAGACACACTCGGATGGGCCGAAGCGGCGCGACATGCGAATGACCCTCACGCGCGCATCCTGCGCGGCGATCGTCCGAAGCACGCCATCCGATCCATCCGTCGAGGCATCGTCGACGAAGATCAGCTCGTGACGGCAACCGGACTGTTCAAGCGCGCGTGTCAGTCGTGTGGTCAGCTCCGGCAGCAGGTCCGCCTCGTTGCGGAACGAGAGAACGATGGACAGCAGGGGCTGCGCGGGCATCGTCACCGCGTGGCCCTGAGGATGTCGGCAGGGGAGAGGCCCAGGCGTTCAAGCAGCGCCCAGCGTCCGCCGTTGTCCGAGACGTAGCGATCGGGCAGCGTGACCGGCCGCACATCGACGTGCCGGCCATGCGCCTGACAGGCTTCCCAGACGGCGGCCGGCAGGCTGCCGTTGGGCGTCTGTTCGTCCACGACAACGACACGCTGAGCCGTTGCCAGCGCGTGCGCCAGCGACTCTGGGAACGGCTTGGCGCGAATGAGGTCAATGGCGGTCAGGCGATCGGGGTCGGCCGCCGAGAGCGCGATGCAGTCATGCACCGGGCGCCCGTGGGAGACCAGCGCGACGCGCCCCTCGATGGGGGCTCCAAGCAGCCGCCATCCGCGATCGAGGTCGTCCTGACCGCACGTGGGCGCAAGGTCGGGCAACGCGTGCCTGTCGAGGCGGATGTAGGACAGTTCCGGACGGGTGATCAACCGATGCGCCAGCGCGGTGGCCGTTGACGCGTCGCTCGTCGTGTAGATGTTCAGGCCGCTGACCGTGCGAAGACAGGCGAAGTCTTCGGTCGCGTAGTGTGTCGGGCCCGCATCGGCGTATCCGAGGCCGATGCCGACAGACAGCAGCGTGATCGGCAACTGCATGACGCCCGGGCCGCATTTGACCTGCTCGAGCGCGCGCAGTGAGACAAACGGCGCCATGGCGTATACAAACACCGAATGGCCTTCGAGGGCGAGGCCGGTGGCGACATCGATCATCGCCTGCTCACAGATCCCGCAGTGGAGGAACTGCGCGGGGAAGTCGGCGCGCAGCGCGTCGAGTGCCTCGGCGCCGAAGTCGGCGCTGAGGAACATGATCTCCGGATGTGCCGGCAATGCGCGAACGATTTCGCGGATGAACGCGTCCCGCTGCAGCATCACGCCAGCTCCCGTCGACACTGCGTGATCTCTTCGGCCGTCATGGCATTCCAGTAGTGCCAGCGCGGCTGGCCTTCCATCAGCGTCAGGCCCTTCCCCTTGACCGTGCGCGCAATCACACAGCCGGGCGTGGCGGCCGGTGTCGTTGTGAGTGCGGCAAAGGCGTTCGAGAGCGCCGCGGTGTCGTGGCCGTCGCAGGTGATCGGCGCCAGACCGAAGCCGCGCAGGCGCGCGTCGAGGGGTTCCAGTGTCACGCAGTCGTTGGGCGGGCCAAGGATGATCAGGTCGTTGCAGTCGATCACGAGGACGAGATTCGACAGTTTCAGGTGCGCGGCCAGCAGCAGCGCCTCCCACGTCGAACCTTCGTACAGTTCGCCTTCGCTCATGATGACGAACACGCGGCGGTCCGCGCCTGTGCGTTGGGCCGACAGCGCCATCCCCGTGCCGTAACCGAGGCCGTGGCCCAGTGACCCCGTGGTCGCGTCCATTCCGGGAATCGCCTTGTTGCCGAAGACCCGAAGGCAGGATGGACGTTCGCCCCAGGCGTCCCACTCAGCGGCGTCCAGGATGCCGAGTCCGACGAGAATCGGGTACAACGCGACGGCGCCGTGTCCTTTGCTCACGATCACGCGGTCGCGCAGGCCCGGGCCGCCTGCGCTGCGCCGAACGAATCCGCCGTGGTACAGCGTGACGGCAATGTCCACCATCGAGAGGGCGCCCCCCGGATGGCCTTGCTGCGTGACGAGGAACTTCTCGAACAGGGCGCGGCGATACTCGCGCGCGAGTGCAGGGAGGTCGACAGAGGTCACCAGAGTCATTCTAAGGCCGGTACAATGCCCGGGTCGTGGCTCCCCAGCGTCGACTCGCGTGGCCGATCGTCGCCGTCGCAGGCGGAGCCATCCTGCTCGTCTACTGGCAGAGCCTGTCGTTCGGGCTCTATGACGACGACTATTTCCTGCTGCGGCCGTGGTCTCCCCGGCATCTGCTCGCGGTGTTGACCGGACCGTGGCTTTCGGTGCACCAGGCGGACTATTACCGGCCGCTGGCCATTTACATCTACAAAGGCCTGTTCTACGTCTTCGGGCTCAACGCGCCGCTGCTCCACGTCGTCCCGCTGATGGTGATGTCTGCGATTGCGGCGCTGGTGGGCGTGTTCGTTCACCGCGAGAGTGGCTCGAGAGCAGCCGGGATGGCGGCGGCGCTGTTGTACGCGATTCACCCAGGCACCGTCGTCGCCATAGGGCCCTGGGTGGCCAACCAGTACCAGGGAATCGTGGCGATCGCGACGATTACCGCTCTGCTGATGTGGCAGGCTCGCCGCGCCGATCCCGGCCGCTCATGGTGGCTGCTGCTGGCGCCGGTGCTCGTGGCGGCGTTGTCGAAGGAAACCGGTCTGATGGTGCCGCTGATGCTCGTGGGCGCGCATCTGGCGGTCGGGTGGTGGTGCCGCCTGCCGCTGCCGTCCCGCTGGTCGGTCGCGTTGACGGGTCTGGGGGTGTTTGCCGGGCTCAACCTCTGGAGGATGCTGGCGCTTCAGGGTGTGGGGCCATACCAGGGACTCCCGTGGCAGGAAGGACTACTGAATTTCCTGGGCGGGCCGGCCGTGATGTTGTTTGATCCGCTGCCCGGCGCATCGGAACCGCTCGAGTACGTGTTTTTTGCCGGCAGCCTTGTCCTGCTGGCCGCGGCGCTGTGGGTGGTACTGACCGACCGCACCAGTGCCGCCGCGCGGCTGGTCATCGTCGGCGCCGTGGTGTTGACGTGTGCAGCGTTGCCGACCAGCGTCGTGTTTTCTCGCGATCGGTTGTCGCCTCACGGTCTGGGCGCGGTCCTGATGTGGTCGGGAGGTGTGGTGGCGTTGCTCGCGCGTCTCACCGCCTGGCGCCGCATCCTGGCGACTGTGGTGGCTGCTGCCGTGGCCCTGGCATCGGGCACCATGGCGTCCCGCGCGCTCACGCGTTTCGATCAGTGCGGCTCGGGCGCCCGTCTCTATCCCAATGACCTGTTTGATGCGCCGTCACGTGTGCCCCCGCCGGAGATGGTGCGCTGGCTCAAGACGTTGACCCGCCCGTGTGATCCGGATCTCATCACGCCGATGTACGCCGTCGTCCCTGCGTTGACGTGGGGGGTGGTCGAAGCGCGCGTGGGAACGACGGCACGGATCCACCGATGGGTGGGCGATCGCGTCGTGGCGTTGCTCGCGGCGGACGCTGACTCGGTGAATGTCTCGTTGCGGCACGTCGCCGCGTCGCCCGATGATCCGGTCCTGGTGCGGGTTGAAGGTCCTCGTGAGACGCGTCTGGTGCGCCTCGTGACCCCTGAATGGCACACGGTTCGAGTGCCGCTTGATCCAACATGGTGGCTGATGCTGCGCGCGATGCACCGACTCGAACTCCATGCCGACTCCGGCCGGGGCTCAGCCATCGAAATGCGGCCGCTGGGGTGGGAGACCGTCGAGTGAAGGCCGTCGTCCGCATGGCCGGCGCGGTCGTGGCAATGGCGTGTGTGTGGGTCTCGGGGTACCTGGCGCTGCGGTACGTTCAGGCGGAGGTGCCGGCCGCACGCGCGTTGTTGTGGCTGGGCGACGATGTGGATGCCGTGTGGCAGGTGCGGGCAGTCCCGGCAGGACTCATCGGCGTATTTGCACTGACGCTGCTGGTGGAGTTGCGGGCCCGGGGGTGGGAACAGTCGGCGCTTCGCCGGCTGACGGTGGCGCCGACGCGATCGTCGCGTGTTGATCGGTTTTATGTCCTCCTGCGGCTGTCAGGCGGCATGCACGCGCTGGCCTTTGTCTGTTCCTTCGGGCTGGCTTTTGCCGGTGGACGGACCATTCACGATGCGGTTGGATGGCGGCTGGCGGAAAGCTGGGCGTGGCCGTTCCAACTGATCGCCACGGCCCTGGTGCACAGCTTCGTGTTTTATTGGGGCCATCGGCTGATGCACACGCGGTGGTTCTGGACGCTGCACAAGGTGCATCACGCGGCGGAAGAAATGAACCTCGTGACGCCGCTGAGAAATCATCCGCTCGATCTGGTGGTGATGACGCTGCTGCATGCGGGGCCGGCGGCGATGCTGGGTGTCTCCCCGATGGTGGTGCTGGCGTACAGCGGACTCCACGCGCTCCATCAGTCGTGGCTGCACAGTGAGCTGGTCACGCCGCGTGCGTTCTGGAATCACCTGCTGATGACGCCGGACGCGCACCGCTTGCATCATTCGGATCGGCCTGAACACTTCGACACCAATTTCGGCGTGTTTCCGCTGTGGGATTGGTTGTTTGGCACCTACCTGCATCCCTCGGATGCCGGACAGACGCAGGCGCTGACCTACGGGGTGCCGGACGCGGATGTCTACAATCGCCCGGAGCACTTCAGGGAACTGGTCGACAACATGCGCCGATGGATTCGCGAATGGCAGCGTACGGCGGGCGGCACGTCCTGACATTTGTCATCCACCGCGGCTGACGATCGGCACTGGCACGGTGCGGGACACGATCGCACGATGTCGTCATGACACACGCAACCATGTCTCTTGAACTGGCCAGGCGCGAAGGCGTGCTCGCCTCGTCTGGCGGCGCGCCCTTTTTGATCGCGTTCAGCCTGACACTGGGACTCACCGGGATCGCCGCGTTCTGGCTCGACGTGAAGGTCGTCGCCCTGATCACGCTGTTTCAGGGCAACGTCGCGTTGCCGCTGGCGTTCTGGCTCGAGCGCCGGATGAGTGACGTTCGGATGTCCGACCACAATCCGCTCAAGCCCCTGGCCGTGCAGCTCGCGATGTCACAGGTGCTCGCGCTGCCGGCCGTGTTGTTTGTTTACGCGCTGATGCCGGCGGCTGTGCCCGCCGCCATGGCGGGTGTCGGTGCCGCGCACTTTCTGCCCTACGCGTGGCTGCACGGCACGCGCTGGTATGTGGCGCTCGCCGTTGTCGTGGCCATCGTGCCTGCGGCACTCACCGTCATGTTGCGACAGGAGGCGCCGCCGTTTGTGCTCCTGAGCATGGCGGTGACCTACGTGATCGTGGCGGTGCAGGTGCGACGATACGCCCGCACCCTCATAATGGCCTGACATGTCACGCGCAATCCGCCGTGAGCCCACACACCTCTGGCTGGTGTATGCGGCTGCCTACCTCGTGTTCCCGCTGATGTACGGCCCCGGCGAGCGGGGTTGGTGGTGGCACGGCCTGGGCTTCGCGGCATTTCTCGCGCTCTACGGGTACGGCCACTCGCTGCAGGATCGCCGGCGCCTCTGGATCGTGTTGGGCTTGTGCGGGCTTGGCGCACTGACGACCCGATACAACGGTGGCGCGCTGGTGTTTTTTGTCTACGCTGCCGCGTTTGTCGGCGGTGTCACTCGGCGCCCCGAGGCGTGGTGGTGGATCGGCGGCGTTGTGGCCGCCGCTGTTGCCGTCGTGCTGAGCGCCTGGAGCAATGCGTGGCCCTTTGCGGGCGGCGTGGTGTTGTTCACGGTGCTCATCGGTTACGTCAACGTGCGCAGCGCCGAGGCGGACCGTCTCGAGGCCGCCATGCGTCTGGCCAAGGAAGATGTGGCGCGCCTCGCGGTGCGTGAGGAGCGTCACCGCATCGCGTCGGATCTGCACGACGTGCTGGGCCACAGCTTGTCGGTGATCGCGCTGAAGGCCGATCTGGCCGCGCGCATGTCGGAGCGCGATGCCGCCGCCGCACACACCGAGATGCTGGAGATCGCGAGGGTCGCCCGCGAGGCGCTGGCGACCACGCGTTCGGTCGTCACCGGCATCCAGACGTTGGACCTGGGCGAGGAATTGCTGCGCACACGCGCGGTGCTTGGATCCGCCGGCGTCGATGTGGCGCTCGAGGCCGACGCAGCCGAGGTACCCCATGACGTCGGGCACGTCCTGTCGCTCGTCTTGCGCGAGGCGGTCACCAACATCGTGCGCCACGCGCGCGCCTCCGACGCGCGCATTCAGCTGCGTCGCACTGACGACCGCGTGGAACTGCGCATCTGGAGCGGCGGCGCGGTGTCGTCAATCACCGAAGGTAACGGTATCGCCGGCATGCGGGCGCGAGTGCGCGCTTCAGGCGGCGACTGCGACGTGCGTGCCGGTGACGGCGTGCTCGTGGATGCCTGGGTGCCCGTGCCCGGAGGTGGACGCGCATGATTCGTGTGCTGGTCGTCGAGGATCAGGCCATGGTGCGCGGCGCGCTCAGCGCGTTGCTCGCGCTGGAGCCGGATCTCGACCTCGTGGGGCAGGCGGCCGACGGTCGTGTGGCCCTCGACGAAGCGCGACGGTTGCGTCCGGACGTGGTGGTCACCGATATCGAGATGCCGCACATGACCGGGCTCGAGTTGGCGACAGCGCTCCGCGCTGAGCCCGGCGGTCCACGCATCGTGATCCTCACGACCTTTGCGCGTCCGGGATATCTCCGGCGTGCACTGGAGGCTGGGGCATCTGCCTATCTGCTGAAAGATGCGCCGTCGGCGCAGTTGGCCGATGCGATCCGCCGCGTGGCCGCCGGGGGACGCGTCATCGATCCCGGTCTCGCGGCGGAGGCATGGTCGGATGCCGATCCACTCACCGACCGGGAACGGCACGTCCTGCGCCTGGCAGCCGAAGGGCTCTCAAGTGTCGAGATAGGGAAGGCGCTTGACCTCTCGGACGGGACCGTCCGGAACTATCTCTCCGAGGCCATGAGCAAACTCGGCGCCCGCAATCGTGTGGATGCCGCCAACATTGCGCGCGCACGCGGCTGGCTGTGAACCCGGCGCGGTGGTCTTCTCGTCAAAACGCCCGGAGGTTCTTCTGATGCGACGACTGATTCTCTCTGGCGTGATGGCGACGGTCCTTGGGGCAATGCTGGTGCTGCCCATTTCCGCACAGGCGCCAACCTACAACGTCTCCTGGTTGGCCGGCCCTCCCGGACAGGAGCAGACCTACAGCGGCACGACGACGTTCAACGTTGACGCCAAGGGGATGGTTACCGGCAAGCTGGCCCTGACCGCCCCGGCTGCGGTGAACGCGGCGCTTTCAGGCACGGTGGAGAAGGACACCTGGACGTTTGAGTACGGGTACGAAATCCCCGACCAGATGTGCTCCGGCACGATCAAGGGCACGGCGAAGCTGGGTGCGGGCCGCAAGACGATCCAGGGTACGGCGACGATTGGTGGCGGCTGCGTGCCCGAGCCGTTCAACTCGACGTTTACCTTCACCCTGCAGGAGAAGAAGTAACCTTCGCGCCATCGGCGAGATCGCGCACTGTCTGGAAGGGGCCCGTCACGATCGTGGCCCCTTCCGGCAGTCCCTCAACTTCAATCGACAGTCCGCCGATGATGCCGGTGGTCACCGGCGTGAACACGGCGACACCGTTCTCCACGCGAAACACGCCGCTGCGGCCCTCCCGCTGCACCACCGCCTGCAGCGGCACCGCGACAATGTTGCGACGTTCGGCCACCAGGATTTCGGTGTCGCACGTCAGGCCGGGGCGCAGCGTGGCGACATCCCCTTCGAGCCGAACCTTGACCCGGAACTCGCGCGCGGCGGCCTGCGCACCGGTCTGCGGTAACGCGCTTGCGCCGATCTCGACCACCCGCCCATCAAACTTGCGGCCGGCCAGCGCGTCGAGCGTGATCGTGGCCGGCTGATCGAGGGCGAGCCGCAGCACGTCGGCTTCCGCGACCTTTACCTCCGCCTCAAGCGTGGACAAGTCCGAGACGGTCATCAGGATCGTGCCGGGCTGGTTCTGCACGCCCATCACCACCATCTCGCCTTCTTCGACATCCAGCCGCGTCACGACGCCGTCGATTGGCGAGGTGATGGCGGTTTTCGACACCTGATCGCGCGCGCGTACCTGTTCCGCCCGCGCCTGAGCCACACGTTGCGTTGCGGCATCGCGCGCCCGCTTCGCGCGGGCGACCGCGGCCTGGGCGGCCGCGACCTGAGCAATGGCGGTATCGGCGGCGGCCACGGCCGCATCGAGTTCGGATTTTGGCAGCAGGCCTGAGGCCGCAAGGTCGCGCGCGCGCGCCAACGAATCGGCGGTTTGTGTGCGGCGCGCTTCGGCTGCGGCGAGGTCCGCCTCGGCGGCTGTCACCGCGGATGTCGTGCCCGCCGCTTCGGCATCCAGTGCCTGCAACGCCGCCGACGCGGCCACTGCGGCGCTTTCGGCCTGCACCGGATCGATGCGTGCCAGCACCTGTCCCGCACGCACGCGATCACCTTCACGTACCGAGAGCGTGACGAGGCGTCCCATCACCGACGATCCCAGATCCGCATATCGCGTGGCGACCACTTCGCCCGATGCCGTCACGAACGACTGCAGGCGTTCCACCCGCGATGCCGTCGCGGTGTCGACCTCAACGCCATCACCGCCACGTTGTGACCACCACATCCACACACCCGCGATCACGATGATGACGAGTGCCCCTGTTCCGATACTCCGCGAGATGCGCACGACAGCTCCTATACTGGCATGGTCCGCTTTCGGACGAGCCATGCGCGACGCTTTCCTTCAGGCCTCCAGAACGCTGGTGGCCAACCGCCTCCGGTCCGCGCTCGGTGCCCTCGCCATCGCCGTGGCCGTGGCCACGCAGGTGCTGGTGACGACGGCCCTTGATGGCGTGGCCGCGTCTGCCGAAGCCACCACCGCGCGCGCTTTTGGCTCTGAGACTTTTCTGCTCGCGCAAATTGCGGCGCCTGGACGTGTCTCTCGTGAACAATTGCTCGAACAGCTTCGGCGCAACCCCCCGATCACCCGGTCGGACTGGCGGTTTCTCGAGCGTGTGTCCGACGACACCGTGCGGTACGCGCCCAACGTCTCGACTGTCGCAAACGTGGCTGCCGGAGGGCGTTCGTTTGACAACGCGGCCATCTCCGGAACGACCTCGGATCTGGCCGTCATGCGTGATCTCGAGGTGGAACGTGGACGTTTCCTCACGTTTGACGACGATGAACGGGGCACGTTGGTGGCGGTGATAGGCGCGGACGTGGCGGATGCGTTGTATCCGGCCGTGGATCCGCTCGGCCAGACCATTCGCATTGCCGGTCGTGGGTTTGAGGTGGTGGGATTGCAGCGGCGGCAGGGCACCGCCAACGGTACGTCGCTCGATCGTTTTGTGTGGATACCGATTGGCGCCTGGGCACGCGCGTTTGGGGTGCCGCGTACGCTGCCGCTGTTTGTGCGCGCGACACCTGAGGTCAGCGCGCAACGCGCGGAAGATCATGCACGGGTATCGATGCGGGCGCGACGGCAACTGCTGCCTGCCGAGGCCGACAACTTCGACATCCTGACACCGGATGCCGCGCGCGGGTTTGTCGCCAATCTCACGAGTCGCATTGGCCTGGCGGCCGGGCCCATTTCGCTCATGGCTCTGCTTGCGGCCATCGTCGTGGTGACCAACACCGTGTTGGTGTCGGTGACGCAGCGCACACGCGAGATTGGTGTGCGTCGTGCGCTTGGCGCGACGCGCAAGACGGTGGTGCGCGAAGTGCTGGCGGAATCCGCGCTGACGGCGGTGCTGGGAGGGCTGGTGGGATTGGGCAGCGCGTGGGTGCTGATTGTGATTCTGGCTGGGGGACTCGACCTGCCGCTCACGATCCGGTCCAGCACGGTCGCGCAGAGTGTGATCGCGTCAGCGCTGAGCGGCGTCGTGGCCGGGTGGTATCCCGCGCGACGGGCGACACGCCTTGTGATCGTCGACGCGTTGAGGGCCGAATGAGCGCGCCGCAGACACATCGCTGGCGAGCCGCCGCGCGTGAAGCGGGCACCCTCGCGCTCGAGTCCATTCGTGTGCACACGTCCAGATCGGTGCTCGCCATCGTGGGCCTGGTCATCGGCATCGTGACCGTTGTGCTGGTGGCCTCCACGCTTGTGGGGCTGCGCAATTCGGTGGCGCAGCTGTTCCGCGAGCTTGGCACCGAGAACATCTTCGCGTTCCATCGCAATGGCGATCCGTATTCACCGGCCTCCGACGAAGACGCGC
The DNA here is from genome assembly GCA_966252305.1 of uncultured Acidimicrobiia bacterium. GTDB lineage: Bacteria > Acidobacteriota > Vicinamibacteria > Vicinamibacterales > SCN-69-37 > SYFT01. Next base: position 9,784 of record CBINOO010000037.1, on the reverse strand, counting down.
GTCGGCGGACGTTGCGCCCGCAGGATGCCGAGACGATTGCGCGCCTGGCACCGTCCGTGACGGCGGTGGGGGTGCAGATCCTGGTGCCGGCTGCCACAACGACACGGGTGATCACCGCGCGCGCGGGCGGCAACGAATCGGACACCGTGCTGATTGAGGGGGCCTCGCCCAACTACTTCGAGGTCACCGACACGCCGTTTGCCGAGGGGCGCCCGTTCACCGAGACTGAAAGCCTGGTCGCCGCGCCCGTGGCGGTGCTCGGCGCCAACATCGCGCGCGCGTTGTACGGGACGGAGTCTCCGGTTGGCCAGTCGTTGCTGCTTGGCGGCGAGCGGTACTTCGTTGTGGGTGTCCTTGCACCGAGGCAGGGCACGTTCTTCGGTGAGAACCGCAATGACAACGTCGTGTCGTTGCCACAGGGCACGGTGACGCGCCGGTTTCCCGACGCGGAGCAGACCGTGTTGTACGTCCGGGCGAAACCAGGAGAGCGGGATCGGGCGCGCAGCGAGACCGAGACCATCCTCCGGCTGATTCGCGGCGTTCCGGCCGACGCCCCCAACGACTTCAACCTGTCGACTGCGGACCAGATCATTGCGCAGTTCGATCGCATCGGCGCGCAGATCTTCCTGGCCACGCTCGCGCTGGCGGCCGTTTCGCTCGTGATCGGCGGCATCGGCATCGCGAATGTGATGGTCATCAGCGTGACCGAGCGCACACGCGAGATCGGTTTGCGCCTGGCCATTGGCGCGCGGCGCGAAGACGTGCGCCTGCAGTTCCTGATCGAGTCGGCGGTGTTGGCGGCTGCCGGCGGCGTGGCAGGGGTCAGCCTCGCCCTGGCAATCGGCGCCATCGCGGCGGCACTGGCGCCGGCGTTTCCCGCGTTTCCGCCGCTGTGGGCGGTCATCGCCGGTGTCGGCAGTGCGGTCGCCGTCGGGGTGGCCGCCGGCTACCTGCCCGCGCGCCGCGCCTCCCGGCTCGATCCGGTGGAGGCGTTGAGATACGAGTAGTGCGAAGTGCGAGGTGCGAAGTGCGAAGTGCGAGGTGTTGCGCCGTTGATACGGCGCGCGGATAGGATTCCGCAATGATGCGAACCCTTGCACTGGCCGCGGCACTGGTCTCAACGCTCTGGTTCACCGAACCGGTCCCCGCCTCACAGGCGCCCGCGCGCAACGTCGTGGTTATCACGATCGACGGCTACCGCTGGCAGGAGATGTTTGGCGGCGTGGACGCGACGTACTTCCCGAAGGACGCGCAAGGGCGGCCCGGTGCAATGGAACGCCGGTTCTGGCGAGAGACCGCGCAGCAACGCCGCTCGGCCCTGACGCCGTTCCTGTGGGACGAGGTTGCGAAGCAGGGGCAGATCATCGGGGCGCCCGAGGCCAACAGTCTCGCGCACGTGACGAACGGTCTCTGGTTCTCGTATCCCGGTTACAACGAGATGTTCGCCGGGGTGGCTGATCCGAGAATCGACAGCAACAACAAGGTGCCCAATCCGAACATCACAGTGCTCGAATGGCTGAACACCAGACCCGGCCTCGCGGGCCGGGTGGCGGCGTTTGGCGCGTGGGACGTGCTGCCGTACATCCTCAATGCGGAACGAAGCGGATTGCCTGTGGGCTCGGGGTTTGATCCGGTGCCTCAGCCGGCATCGCAGGCCCAGCGCGACATCAATACCCTGGCGCGCGACCTGCCGACGTTCTGGTCGTACGGCACACTCGACGCGCCGATCGTGTACGCCGCGCTTGACGCCCTCCGGACGTCACAGCCGCGCGTGTTGTACGCGATGTTGGGTGAAGTGGACGAGTGGGCCCACCAGGGGAAGTACGACCTCTACGTGGATGCGGCCTATCGCTCGGACGCGTTTATTCGCCGCTTCTGGACGACTCTGCAATCGCTGCCGGCGTATGCCGGCCAGACGACGCTCCTGGTCACGACGGATCATGGCCGCGGCGCCACCGTGAAGGACTGGACCGATCACGGTCGCGATGTGCCAGCGGCGGAACGCACCTGGTTCGCCGCAATGGGGCCCGGCGTGCCCGTGTTGGGCGTCCGTCGCGATCTCACCGTGACGACCGCACAACTGGCCGCGACCATCGCCTCGCTGCTCGGCGAAGACTTCCGCGCTGCCGTCCCAGTCGCCGCTCCACCACTACCGCTGCAGCGGCAGTGACGATGCGGTCGCGCAAGGAATGTTGAGACTGGATCAGGGCCGAACGCTGATGGCGTAACCGCGCCACATGCAGAGCAGGCCGAGCAGTTCCATCACGTACAACACCTCGGTGTGGCCGAAGCGGGTGGCCGTGCCGCCGATGCCCGGCAGCACCGCGCCCACCGCAATCCAGACGTTGGCCCACATGCGATGACGCGTGAGTGGATCACGGCTGAACTTGATCGCGGACGCGATCGCGCCCCCGATCAGGAACACCACCGCGTACAGGTTGATGAAGGGGCTGAACCGGCGAACCCACGTCCATTCGAATACCCGGCCAGTCAGCCGGTGTGATTCCACCAGTGTGTAGTCGACAGGTGAGGACCAGACGGCCACGGCGGCAATTGCCACCGTGGCCACCAGGACGGTGGTGAGGATGTGCGCCGTGCGCCGCCGCAACATCAGATAGACCGTGCCTTGCGCCAGCGGCGCGCCGCCCAGCAAGGCGCCCGTGATGTACCAGAAGCGGAACACCGTCTCCTGCCAGCCGAGCAGTGCGGTGAGCGATTCGGTCAGGGTGCCGGCGCCATACGCCGCCACCCCGATCCCCCACCACAACAGGTGCAGCCGCTCCGGAAACCGCCGCCAGCGTCCGAGGATGATGACCGCAAACGGCACCGCCATCATCGTCGTGACGATCGGCACATAGTGCACCCATTGCGCACTCATGGCGTCACCTCACCACCCCGGCACTTCGGCACCTCGGCACTTCGGCACCTCGGCACTTCGGCACCCCGGCACTTCGGCATCTAGAAGGCACCCAGCGTCAGCCCGAGCGTGAACGAGCGGCCGCGGGACGGCGCGAACTGGAAGTGTTCGCGGTAGTAGCGGTCCGTGAGGTTGTCGACCGTGAAGGTCAGGGCCACACGATCGCGACCACGTGAGAGGTCGATGCCCGCCGCCGCGCGATGCAGCGTGAAGCCGTCGAGTGAGAGCAGGTCCTGCGCGATCAGGAACGGTGAGTCGAGCAGGGCCTTGGCCACGCGGGTGACATCACCCTGCGAGCGGATGCCATATTCCACCCACCACCGGCCGCGTGCCTGCGTGAAGCGGGCGGTGCCCACGAACTTCGACGGCGTGATGTTGTCGGCCGGCGTGTCGGCGAGTGAGTCGCCCGAGAGCGGGTCGGTGCCATCGGTGATGGTGCCGCGTGTGAACGCGCCGGAGCCTGAGAGCGTCAGCACGCCGTAACGGAACGACATCGGCGCATCAAGAGAGAGCTCGATGCCGCTGATGCGGACATCCGCGTAGTTGGTCGCCTGTGCCAGCGGACCCGAAGCGGTCGTCGCCACGACGAGATCCTGCGCGATGAAATCCTGATACTGGTTGAGGAACGCGTACGCGCCGCCCGTCACGTTGCCGAAGCGCACCTTCGCGCCGACGTCGAAGTTGTTGCCGACTTCCGGCTTGACCAGCACGTTGGGCGCAATGCTGCCGACCGTGGCCGGCCCTGCAAACAGCATCTCTTCCAGATTCGGGTGCCGATACGTGCGGCCGTAGCGGATGAACGGGCTGATGGTGCCGCTCGTGTTCGCGACCAGGCCGATGTCGCCGGTGAGGGCGCGGCGGCTGTAGCTCGCGCCGTCCGGGTCAGGCAGCGTGGCGGGATCAATGGCAGGCGTCGCGCCGGCCACGATTGGATCAACCGTGTACCCCGTCGTCGCCTTGGTCTTCACGTCGTAGAAGTCGCCGCGCAGGCCGGCAATCAGGGCCAGGTTCGGACGAAGGCGCCACTCATCCTGTGCAAACACCGCGATGTCCTGCAGGTGCGCATCGGGCACACGCACGGGGTGCGCGACCGAGGGCGGGCCCAGGACCATCGGCGTCGGAAACACCGTGGCGGCCGGACCCCGCGCGCCCAGCGCCACGTTGCCGACCATCGACATCGTGGTCGTCGTCGTGCGGCGGTCGCTGCTGCGATCGCGATACCAGGTCACGCCCGTGGTCAGCAGGTGATTGGTCGCAGGCACCCACACCGCCTGGATGTCGATCCCGGGTGTCCACACGCGCTGCTCGGTCTGCGACAACACGTCAAGGCGCATGACGCTGATTGGAAAGAACTGCACGGCGGTTGGCGCCGGGAACTGCACCGGCAGCAGGTTCTCGAGCATGCGCTCGGTGCGCTGGTAGTACGCGTTCACTGACACGTTGGCCAGCCACGGCGTCAACGCCTGCGCTTCATAACGCAGCGAGCCACGATCCAGGTTGCTCCACGGCAGCGAGGTCGCGTTGAAGAAGTACGGCGACGCGAAGTCGGGGAACCCGACGTCTTCCATGCGCCGCTGCTGATAACGGAACTTCAACGACTGGTTGTCCGCGAGACGGACAAGGCCGGAGGCATTGATGAAGTGGCCGTTGGCCTGCGAGTTGAGCACTTCACGATCGGTGCGCACGTACGGCGCGTTGAACGGGTCGGGGAATGCACCAAACCGGAATCCAAACGCATCGTCGACCGTATCGGCACGGCGGAGCTGGCCGCTGGCGAAAAACGGACGGGTGTCTTCGACATCAAACGAGCCGGCGCGATAGTTGCCGAACTCTTCGACGCCGCCCTGCACTCGCACGGCGTATCGCGGCGCCGACACGCCGAAGGTCAACGTGCCGCGACGGCCGTCTTCGTTGCTGCTGTAGAAGCTGTTGAGGCCGTACTGGTATTGGCGCGTGGACGTGAATGCCGGTTCGTTCGTGATGATGTTGATGGTGCCCGCCAGCGCGTCACTGCCGTAGAGCAGCGTGCCGGCGCCGTTGACGATCTCCATCCGGGTGATGGCGTCCGGCGAAATCAGGCCCACTTCCGCGCCCGTGCGATCCGTGGCCTGCCGGGCGGTGTTGAGACGCTCGCCATCAACCAGCACGAGCATGCGCGTCGAGTCGAGGCCACGCAGGCGCGGCCGAATGCCGAACGGGCCGTTGCCCACCGGCGTGATGTTGGCGACCGATGACAACGCGTCGCCCGTCGAGACCGGCAGCGTCTGGTTGACCGCCGCGCCAGAGATGGTCTCGACGTGCAACGGAATCTGCCGGATCTCGCGGTCGTTACGCGCGGCCGTGACGCTGACTTCCGAGGTCAACGCGCCCAGCTCGAGCTGCACGTCGAGCGGCAGGCGCGACGTGTCCTTCGTGGCCACCAGCGTGCGCGCGGCTTCGCTGAATCCCTGGCGCGTGATGATGACGAGATACGTGCCCTCGCCGGGCGCATTGACGGTGTACTTGCCCGCCGCGTCCGACGTCACCGTCGTCTCGCGACCTGTCGCGACGTCGCGCAGGATGATCTGCGCCTTGGGCAACGCAGCCCCCGTGACGTCTGTAATCGTGCCCGAGACCGTGACGGGCGACTCCTTCGGCTGTGCGATCACCGGCGATGCCATCAGCAACGCCGCCACCAGCCACACTCCTCCTCTGAACGTACGCATACCAACTCCCATGGATGCACACACGCATCCTGAAACCTGCCAGAACTGCTATCGAGAACAACGAACGTGAGCGGTCAGGCGAGGCGGGGAGGTGGTCGAGGGGAGAAGGGGCGGTAGCGCACGCGCGCAGTCGCGCGCGTGACGTCTGGAGCCTGAATCGTGCCTGCGTGGGTGAACGTGACGCGGAGGCGTCGCGCTGCCAGCAGGCCAAGGCCACCGATGAGGACCGTCGACAGGCCAATCGTCAGGGTGACGACAACCTCCGGGACGGCGGGTGCGCCTGGAGCATCAAGGCGTGTCGCGAGCGCGGGGCCGTGCAGCAACGCGGCCAGCACCCAGATCGCGATGGCCCGTCGTCCAATCAACGACTCGCCGCCGCGACGGAGGTAGATGAGGCCGCCGATGAGTCCGGCCGCCACCAGCCATCGCACGATCAGTGACGGGTCGCCGATGGCGCCGCTGAGCACCTGGCCGGCAAACAGCCAGACGTGGAACGCCGCAAGGGCGGCACCCACGAGTGTGACGGAGCGGCGGATCATCGTCCCCACTCTACTGCACGAAGTGTGCCCGACGCTGAAATCGAGGAATCAGGCCGGAATACGGATAAACGCGCCTGCGGTCATTGACGGCGCGGGGAATATTCCCCACGTGTCGCGGAGCCGTCACGAATGAGGTGCCTTCGTCGGGCAGCCGACGGCCAGATTGTCTGAAAACCACAATCGGGTTGCTGAATCAGGTGACTCACAGTGGTACAACCCTTGCGCGTCTGGGCTGGTCCAGATCTCCGGGGGTAGGCATGCGTGTATCGATTGGCCGAGTGCAAGTCCTGTTGTTGTTGCTGGTGCTGGCGGTCGCAGCTCAGACCGCGTCTGTCGCCGGGCGACGCAGTGATCCGAGCTTCAGCGGCGCAGTACTGACAGGTTTCGGGGTGGTGCGCAGCATCGCCGTCGGAGACCTGAACGCCGACGGACTGGCTGACATTGCCGGCGGCCTGACCGACGGCTCCGGAATCCGTGTCGCGTTTGGTGCTGGCTACGGCGGATTCTCGGGCGCGATCACTCAGGCCACGACGCGGCCGGTGTTTGATGTCCGCATTGCCGACATGACCGGTGACGGCCTTGCGGAACTGGTCACCGCGGAAGTCGCATCCTCCTCGTCGAGTGCCGTGAATGTGTGGACGGTTGACTCGTCCTCGATCACGTTGTGGTCGTCGCTGGCGGGCACCACCGACATCCGCAACCTGCAGGTCGGAGACATGGATGGCGACGGGTACCTGGATGTGATCACCGCGACGGGTGGGGCGGTGCAGGTGCGGCTCAACGATGGCGCGGGCGGCCTGACGTTCCTGACCTCGCTCAGCGTCCCGGGTGTGCGCACGATCGCCGTCGGCGACCTCGATGGCGACGGCCTTGCCGATGTCGTGGCTACGCGCCCGACATCAAATGGCACCAACGCTGTGGCCGTGTTGTTCGGCACCGGTGGCGGTGCTGTGATGCCGCCGTTGTTCACCACCATTGTCGGCGTGAGTCAGGTGCAGGGCGTCGCGATGGGTGACCTCGATCGTGACGATGACCTCGACGTGGTCGTGACGGCATTCGGATCCACGACGTCCGCCGGCCTGGACGGCCTGTTCGTGTATCTCAACGACGGCACCGGCGTGTTGAGTAATGCGGCCGTCACGGAATATCCGGCGGTGGTCGGTGCGACGTATCCGAGCCTGCTGGAGCTGAATGACGATGGATACCCCGACATCGTCATTGCGGGCGCGTCGACGACATCAAACGATGTCTACTTCTACTTGAACAACGGCGACGGCACCTTTGGTCCGCGACAGGGTGGGACGTTTGACGACGGTACGGGTGTGCCGCAGCAGACGGGTGTCGGCGATTTCGATGGCTCCGGACCCGGGACGATGGACATCGTTGCGAGTCAGCAGACCGCCGAGCCGCTTGTGATCAGCAACCGGCTTCCGCCGTGTGCGGCGGGTTATTACCGCGCGCCTGGCGCTGTGGCCTGCTCCGCGGCTGAACCTGGTTACTACGTGCCCTTGATGAACTCGGTCGAGCAGATCGCGTGTGCCCCCGGTTCGTTCACGTCGACGTCCGGTTCGACCGAGTGCACGCTCGCCCCGGCGGGAAGTTACGTTCCGGCGTCCGCGGCCACGGGTGCAACGTTGTGCCCTGTCGGCAGCTACTCAAGTGTGCAGGGTGTGAGCGCGTGTACGCCGGCGCCGGCTGGTTCGTACATCGACACGGAAGGTGCCCTTGGCGCGCTGTTGTGTCCGGCGGGTTCGTACACCAGTACCGAAGGCCGCACTAGTTGTGATGTGGCGACTGCCGGTTCGTATGCGCCAGGGCCAGGCGCGACTGAGGCGCTGCAGTGTCCGGCCGGCAGGTTCAGCAACGTTGAGGGCGCAGGGCAGTGTGAAGAAGCGCCTGCCGGGTACTTCGTGGCTGCACCGGGCAGCCTCGCGCCGGACGCGTGTGTGCCCGGGACCTACGCGCCGACCGAGGGGTCGTCTGTGTGTCTGCAGGCAGGGCCCGGCAAGTACGTCCCGGACTCCGCGGCGACAGCGGCGACGCCGTGTGCGCCCGGCACCTTTAATGGTCAAGTGGCGCAGACCGCGTGTACGCCGGCTCCGGCTGGTTCGTATGTTGACGGTGCTGGCGCGTGGACGTCGGAGTTGTGCGCGCCGGGCAGCTTCAGCGCGACGGAAGGCGCCGTGACGTGCACACTTGCGCCGGCGGGCAGCTACGTGCCCACACCTGGCGCGACATCCGCGACGGCGTGTCCTGTCGGCACGGTCAGCGCGGAGGGTGCGACTTCCTGCACCCCGGTACCGCCGGGATCAATTCCGCGTCCGGATGGCAGCGGGTACGACGTGTGTCCTGCGGGTACCTTTGCGCCTGAGGGCGCGACGACGTGTACGCCGGCACTGCCGGGATCGTTTGTCGCGGCGCCCGGATCCGCGAGTGCGACACCGTGTGCGGTGGGCACGTTCAGCGCGACCGCAGGCGCGACAGCCTGCACGCCGGCGCCGGCGGGATCGTTTGTTGACAGCCAGGGCGCGCACGCGGCGACCCTGTGTGCACCTGGCAGCTTCAGCGCGACGGTCGGCGCGGTGGTCTGCGACTTGGCGGTGCCCGGATCCTTCGTGAGCGAAGCGGGTGCGCAGACGGCAACGTTGTGTCCAGCGGGTAGCTTCAGCGCGACGGCAGGGGCGACGGCCTGCACCCTCGCTCCCGCCGGCAGCTACGTGCCGACAGCGGGCGCGACCAGTGCGACGACGTGCCCGACGGGTGCCATCAGCGCGGAGGGTGCGACCTCCTGCACCGCGGTACCGGCGGGATCTATTCCACGTCCGGATGGCAGCGGGTATGACGTGTGCCCTGCGGGCACGTTTGCACCTGAAGGCGCGACAGCCTGCACGCCGGCGCCGGCGGGCTCGTTTGTCGCGGCGCCCGGATCCGCGAGTGCGACGCTCTGCAACGTCGGGACGTTCAGCGCAACGGCGGGTGCGACTGCCTGCACGCCGGCGCCGGCGGGCTCGTTTGTTGACGGTGAGGGCGCACACGCGGCGACGTTGTGTCCGGTGGGGACCTTCAGCGCGATCGAGGGCGCGGCCTCGTGCAACCTGGCTCCGGCTGGTTCGTTTGTCGCCGAGCCAGGTGCCACGAGCGCGACACCGTGTGCGCCCGGCACCTACAGCGCCACACCGGGAGCGAGCGCGTGCACCACCGTGCCGGCGGGATCAATTCCACGTCCGGATGGCAGCGGGTACGACGTGTGCCCGGCGGGGACGTTTGCCCCTGAGGGCGCGACGACGTGTACACCGGCACCAGCGGGATCGTTTGTCGCGGACCCCGGATCCGCGAGTGCGACGCTCTGCAGCGTCGGCACCTTCAGCGCGGTCGCAGGCGCGACGGCCTGCACGCCGGCTCCGGCGGGCTCGTTTGTCGAGAGTGAGGGCGCACAGGCGGCGATGTTGTGTCCGGTGGGGACCTTCAGCGCCGTCGCCGGCGCAGCCTCGTGCAACCTGGCGCCGGCTGGTTCGTTTGTCGCGGAGCCAGGGGCGACGAGCGCGACGCCGTGTGCGCCGGGCACCTACAGCGCCACGCCGGGATCGAGCGCGTGCACCACGGTGCCGGCAGGATCGATGCCA
>CBINOO010000036.1:0-32107 GCA_966252305.1 uncultured Acidimicrobiia bacterium | reverse complement strand
CGGGGCCTTCACTCCATAATCGGTCACGCTGCCTCCTCGCGGCTACCTGCCTACCTGCGCAACCTCAGCGCATTTCCAATCACCGACACCGAGCTCAGGCTCATCGCTGCCGCGGCAATCATCGGGCTGAGCAGCAACCCGAAGACGGGATACAACACGCCGGCCGCGATCGGCACACCGACGGTGTTGTACACGAACGCGAAGAAGAGATTCTGCCGGATGTTGGCCATCGTGGCATGCGACAGCTGGCGCGCACGAGCCACGGCACGCAGATCGCCTTTCACCAGGGTGACCCCGGCGCTCTCCATCGCGACGTCGGTCCCCGTGCCCATGGCGATCCCCACGTCCGCGCGGGCAAGTGCGGGGGCGTCGTTGATGCCGTCTCCCGCCATCGCGACGGTCCGCCCTTCCTGCTGCAACCGCCCGATGATGTCAGCCTTGCCATCGGGCTTCACATCCGCCCGCACATCAGTGATGCCGAGTTGCGCCGCGACCGCACGGGCGGTCGTCGCGTTGTCGCCGGTCAGCATCACCAGTCGCAGCCCTTCATTCCGCAGGGACGCGACGGCCTCTGCCGTGGTGTCCTTGATGCGATCAGCGACACCGAGCAGGCCCACGAGTCGCCCATCAACCGCGACACACACAACCGTTTGACCGGTGGCCCGCAACGCCTCGAGGCGCGTCACCATCCCGCCGATTGGTGCGCCGTGCCGTTCCAGCAGTTCCGGTGTGCCGACCAGCACAGCCCGACCGGCCACTCGACCGGCGACTCCGAGGCCCGTGATCGACTCGAACGATTCTGACGTTGCCGGCGTCATTCCCCGGGCCGCCGTCCCAGTGACGATCGCGGCAGCAAGCGGGTGCTCACTCCCTCGTTCGAGCCCGGCGGCCAGCGGCAGCCACTCGCTCTCAGGCATCACTGATGACGACTCGACAGTCACCAGCGAGGGGCGACCTTCCGTAAGCGTGCCTGTCTTGTCGAACACGAGCGTATCGACATCACGCAGCCGTTCGATGGCCTCGGCGTTGCGGAAGAGCACGCCCATCGAGGCGCCGCGACCGGTGGCGACCATGATGGACATGGGCGTCGCCAGACCAAGTGCGCACGGACACGCGATGATGAGGACGGCGACAGCGTTCACCAGTCCATACGCCATGCGCGGCTCGGGGCCCCAGAGGCTCCATGCGATGAACGTCAGGACGGCGACCGCAACCACAGTCGGCACGAAGATCGACGACACGCGGTCGGCGAGCCGCTGGATCGGCGCGCGACTGCGCTGCGCGTCTGCCACCATTGCCACGATGCGCGCGAGCAGCGTATCGCGCCCCACCTTGTCGGCTTGCATGACCAGGCTGCCGGTGCCGTTGACGGTGGCTCCAACGACGCGATCACCGCTGCCCTTGGCGACGGGTACCGATTCCCCGGTCAACATCGATTCGTCGACGTGACTGCTGCCCTCGAGCACGACGCCATCCACCGGTACTTTCTCACCTGGGCGAATCCTCAGCCGGTCACCAACCTTGACGTGCTCCAGGGGCACATCGTGTTCGCTGCCGTCGGACTGAATCACGCGCGCGTGCGCCGGCGCCAGCCCCAACAGGGCGCGTATCGCCGCGCCGGTCTGGCTCCGCGCGCGCAGTTCGAGCACCTGCCCCAGCAGGATCAGCGTGACGATGGCCGCCGCAGCCTCGAAGTAGACTTCGACGCCGCCCTCGTGGCGAAAGGCGTGCGGGAAGATGCCAGGCACGAGCAACGCGATGACGCTGTAGAGATACGCCACGCTGACGCCCATGCCAATCAGCGTGAACATGTTGAGATGCCCGCTCTGCACCGACCGCAGCGCGCGCACGTAGAAGGGCCATGCCGCCCAGACCGCCACCGGCGACGCCAGGATGAACTGCAGCCACCCAGCCGTGCGCATCGACATCGGCCACCACCCGAGCATCTGGCCCATCGCCACAACCATCGTCGGCACCGCCAGCGCCAGCGAGATCCAGAAGCGGCGCGTCATGTCGACGAGCTCGTGATTGACGGGCTCCTCGGCGGTCATGCTCGTGACTTCCGGCTCGAGCGCCATGCCGCAGATGGGACAGTCGCCGGGCTTCGACTCCCGCACCTCGGGATCCATCGGGCAGATCCAGACGGTGCCGGCACCCGCAACGGAACCGGCAACGGGTTCCAGGTTCGGGGTTCCTGGTGCCGGGTGCTTGGGTTCGTGGTTCGAGGTGCCGGGTGCAGGGTTCTTGCGTCCCAACAGGGTCAAGGGTTGAGCAACGGGCGCCACCGCCTTCATGCCTTTGGGACCGCTCTTGAGCCAGCCCGCCGGGTCAGCCGAGAACTTCGTGTTACATCCGGGACTGCAGAACCAGTACGTCTTCCCCTCGTACTCAAACGAACCGCCCCGGGCCTTTGCTGGATCCACCGTCATGCCACAGACGGGATCAATGTGGGTGGTGTGGGCGGTATGGGTGGTGTTGGATGAGCAGCAGTCCTTGTGTTCGGTCATGGTCGTATCGTGGCTCCTGGTGGAATCACGCAGGCGGACGAGAATCCTTACAGTGGCAATCTGCGCAGGCGTTATCGGCGCACTTCCGGCAGATGGCCCGGAGGCGCTCGCCGAGTTGCCGACGGGCTCTGTGCAGGCGGACGTACGCGTTCGTGAGTGAAAGTCCCTCGCTCCGGGCCACATCGGCCACACTCCGCCCCTGCAGATCAACCTGTTTGATGATGTGGATGTACTGTGGTTTCAGCGACGCCAGAGCGCCAAGCGTGCATCGGCACGGCCGGCCGGGCTGCACCGTTGCTGACTCACGCGTAGGATCAGCCTCCCACGCCTCACGGCTACGACGCTCGCTGGCGTCCCGCCGATGTCGGTCGATCGCGGCATTGCGCAATACCCGATAGAACCACGGCACTTCATGACCGGCCGGCACGCGATCAGGCTGCTCGAGCACTCTGGCGTACGCGGTCTGCAGAATGTCCTCCGCGACCCCTCGGTCCGCCACACGGGCGTGAACGAAGCTGAGAAACCTCGGCCGCTGCTCGAGCAGGGTCTGGAAAGATGGCGGGGTCACGTCGTCTGACGGCAGCTACCGCAAGACCGCCGTCCTCACGCGGGTGGTCGGGCGCTGGCCCGGCGTGGACGGGCCCACGTCAAGCCACGCGAACACGAGTTCGTTGCCGCTGCGAGCCATTCGCGGGTATCCACTTGTGCGCGTGGCCGCGACCTTGGCGATGGTGAATGCCGACTCGCGGGATCCGTTGGGGCGAATGCGCCGGGCGCGGAATTCCGCACCGCCATCGAGCCCCTCAATCCACGTGGCGATGGCGCTGCCATCGGGCATCATCTCGACATCGACCCGGCCGATCGCGTTGTTGTAGTCGAGCCGGATGGGCGGGCTCCAGCTCCGTCCTGCATCTTTCGAGAAGGCGGCGAACGCGCGCTCGGAATCGTTGGCTCCCGTAAACCAGGCGACCGCCACGTTGCGGCCGTCAGCGGAGAGCATCGGGCCGTTGACCGGACACGCGGCAATCTGCCAACCGTCGTTGTGAACGGCCTTTGACTCGGTCCACTTCCCGTTCTCGAAGCGAGAGACATGGATGTCCCTGGTCTCGTCCTCGGTACGATTCCGGAATGCCGCCAGCAGGCCATCACTGGTCACCACCGCCGTCGTCGGACAACATTCGCACACCCGGGTGTCGACGGGCATCTCGGCGGTCTGCTTCCACGTGCCATCAAACGTCGCGAAGCGGACCGACATGGAACCCTCGCCGTGGCCCTCGTGTCCGCCTGTCATCTGACGCCCGTCCAACCACACAAGGCCCAGACCGGCGCCTGGCACCTGGAGCAGCGACGCAAATCCATGTTCAGTCTGGGTGCCGTCGTGATGCGGCGTCACCGACGACGTCCAACTCTGCCCATCGTCGGTGGATCGCGCCAGCCTGACGTCATAGGCGTACGTGGACGCGCCGCTCTTCTGCAGCCAGTGCGCGACCAGCGAGCCATCGGCCAGCCGTTGCACCGAGGGCACGTCTGCCCAGTTCACGAACCAGTTGGTGCCCGATGCCGCGGTGCGCACAGGCGTCCAACCGTCAGCGGTACGCTCGGCAAACTTCAACGAAGCCCGACTGCCTTCCCGCTCGATCCAGCTGAGGAGCACACCGCGCTCCGATACGGTCAACTGAGGTGCTTCACTCGAAACCGCGGCGGGGGACGCGATCGCTCTCACGACCGGAGCGGTGCCTTGGGCACCGACGACGGTCACGGCCACGGCGAGCAGTGCGACAGCCAGCAGATGTCTCATCCGCATATTGTACGGTCGTGCGATGATCTCGGCCATGTCGATCCGGCCTCAGCCCCTCACCCGCCGTGATGCCCTCCGGCTGCTCGGAACAAGTGCTGCCGCGGGCATCCTCCCGATCAGGCTGACATCACAGGCAGCCCCCGACGTTGAACTGACGTTGCGAGCGGCGCCAGGCGCGGTTCCCGTCTTTCCGGGAGCCGAGACGCAGGTGTGGAGGTACACCGGAACCCTCCAGAAGGGGCCGAGCGGAACACTGAGCTCCGACGCGGGCAGCTACCTTGGCCCCACGCTGCGCCTGCGCCGCGGTCAGAAGGTCAAGATCACGTTCGTCAACGATCTCCCAGAGGCCAGCATCATCCACTGGCACGGGCTGGATGTGCCCGAAGCCGCAGACGGACATCCACACCTCGCGATCGAACCGGGCCAGCGATACGTGTACGAGTTCGAGGTCATCAACCGCGCCGGCACGTACTGGTATCACCCCCATCCCCATGGACGGACCGGCGCACAGGTGGCGCGAGGCCTGGCGGGGCTGCTGATCGTGGAAGACGACGAGGAAACACGGTTGCAGTTGCCGGCTGGCGTTCGCGAACTCTGTTGTGTGCTTCAGGATCGCCGCGTCGATGCCGACAATCAGTTCTCCTACCTCGGTCCGGGCATGATGGACCGCATGCATGGATTCCTGGGCGATCGGTTTCTCGTCAACGGCCGCCCGGCGCCAACACTCGACGTCCCGAGCCAGGCTCACCGCGTGCGCTTGCTCAACGGCTCCAGTTCACGCGTATACAAGCTCGCATGGAGTGACGGGACACCGCTCACCGTCATCGGCAGCGACGGCGGTCTGCTGGAACGTCCGCGGACGCAACGCCACCTCACGTTGGCGCCAGCGCAACGCGCCGACCTGATCATCGATTTGTCCGGACGCGCTCCAGGGTCGACCGTGCACCTGCAGGCAACCGCATTCCCGCAGAGCGACGTCGATCCAACGATGGGCATGATGGGTGGTGCGGCCGGGGCCGACACCGCCCTGCTGACTCTGAAAATCAATCGCAGCGTCGCGTCTTCATTCACGCTGCCAGACAGGCTGTCGACCTTCGATGCGGCGTGGGCGCCGGTGGCGAACGCTCCGGTCCGCGACCTGCCGATCACGTTCCGCCAGGCGCAGTGGTTCCTCGACGGCCGGACGTTCGACATGCACGAGACGACGCCGGCGGAAACCGTCGCTGCCGGCTCCACCCATATCTGGAACGTCATGAATGTCGGCGGCATGATGGGCACGCCGATGGCGCACCCGTTCCACATGCACGGGCGGCAGTTCCGCGTCCTGTCGCGCGCGCCGCTCACCGGCGCCACGCCGGGCTCCACCGCGGTCAGGGAAGGCCTGCTCGACGATGGCTGGCACGACACGGTGCTCGTCCTGCCGAATGAGCAGGTCAAGCTGCAGGTCCGCTTCAGCGAATATCCTGGACTGTTCCTCTATCACTGCCATCTCCTCGAGCATGAGGACATGGGCATGATGCGGAACTTCAGGATCGTCCCGCGATAAGTCGGTCGAGTCGCGCGATGCACTTCTGAAGGCTGCGGGAGTTGAGCATGGCGACGTCCACCCGCCAACCTTCACTCGGATTCGTGACGAACTCGATCAGTCGCGACGTGTACGCCGGACCGACCCGTCGCCCAGACCCCGTCCGCGGAGCCATATCTTGCCGAATGGCGCTGCGCCTGGACGAGGTCACGAGATCGAGAACCACCTGCTTCGCGTCTTCAAGTCCATCTGGGTTAGCCGGGATGGCTCCGCGCCTTACCGCAAAGAAGGAAGCAAAGCGCTCAGCGTCCGCGAGTAACCACGCCTCGATTTGTCTGACAGCCACGCGCAGGCACATGTGTTCACTCGGTGCGGGCAGCCAGTTGGCCACCAGTGCCCCTGGGCACGGGAAGTCACGATCCAGGTCGACAAGGACAAGCCAAGGAGAATGCCTGGCGGCAGCGTTGTAGCCTGGAAGGGCCCGCTTCAGTCCAGACTTGCCATTCTGGACCTGCAGTCGATGTACGACTCCCCCTCGCTGCTCCACAATCCGACGGAATACGGGCTCATCTGAGGCGCCTTCAACCGCCCCAGAGATAAAGACGGGAACAGTCGTCATTGCCCACCAAACAGCGCCAGGTGTTCCGCACGGTGGGGCCGGGTCAGCGGCATCACGGCCTCGGCAAGCGTCGAGCCGCCTTTGAGGAGCTCGCTGATTTCTGTATAGCCTTCCGCCGTCGACAGAGTTGTACCTTCGGCCCCCGGCTTCAGCAGCAACACTTCATCTAGGCCGATGCCGTCGTCACGGAGCAGGTCACTGGAGTGCGTGCTGGTCATGACCTGCCGACCCGTCCCTCGCTGCATCCGCGCAAACATCTGCGGCAAGAACTTGACGACGTCGGGGTGAAGCGAGAGCTCAGGCTCTTCCAGCAGTAGTGGCCCCCCCTGTTCCTCGATCGCCCATAGGAGACCAAGCAACCGCAGGGTTCCGTCTGAAAACTGATCCTCAGTCTGCCACGCCCCTTGGGGCCGCCAGTGCTCATACCGCCCTCGTAGGTGAGGCGCACCCTTTGTATCTCTGGTCAGTTCCAGCGCTGACAGTTGGGGCACGGCCACAGCCAGTGCCTTTGCGATCCTGCCAAGTCGCGCGCGCTGGGTCTTTTCAGGCGTGTCAGCCAGTTGCTGAAGAAAGTCGCCGCCGTAGGGGTCGTTTGTACGCCCAACCGACCGCTCCGGATCTCTGATGAGTTGCGGAACGATGTGGAGGTAGCGAACCGAGGCGAGAGCTTCGACCATCGGGCGGAACTGCTTGTTGACGTTCACTTGCTGCAGGTACGTCTGGGTCAGGCGTTCGGGGTCATCACGGTCCAACTCATTTGGGCGCGCGAACAACTCACGCCCCCCCCGGTGAACGGACTCGGCCCTAATCTGCGGGCGCTGCCGGGAATCGTGGTCCAGCGCCAAGACGTACTCCCACGTCTCACCACTTGAGTCTCCGAGTTCGACGCGAAGCACGACGTCCGACCTATTCCTGGCCGAAAGAGATCTCAGCTTGGAGATTCCCTGCCGCTTACGAACCGCCTCCTCCAGGCCTCCGCCGACCGAAACGATGTCGTGCAAGAACCGAAACGCATCGAGAAAATTCGACTTACCGGACGCATTCGGCCCTACGACGAACACCCGCGCCGCAAGTCTCACATCAGCGGTCCCGAAGTTCCTCCAGTTCTCAAGCTGGATTCGAGTGAAGCGAAGCCCGGTGGTGGACCGCCTGCTGCCTGTCATCGCACTATCATGCCATCGTCCGTAGATCGAAGCCCCCCCAAGAGTCGGTCGAAGGCATCCGGCGGAAGGTCCGCCAGCGAGGCCACATGTACGGTCGCGGGCAACACGATGTCGGCGCGCACACCAATCGATCGCATGCCGGCCCGGCGCGCCCCTTCAATCCCGGCTTCGGCATCCTCCACGACGATGCTGGTCGCCGGGGTGGCGCCCACTCGCGCTGCTGCGGTCAGAAACACTTCCGGCTCAGGCTTGCCGTGTGAGACATCCTCGGCAGCCACAACCGCGTCAAAATACCGCGCAAGACCGAGCGCGTCCAGCATCACGCGAATGTTCTCCCGCGGCGCCGAGGACGCAATGGACTGCCGCCAGCCGGCAGCGTGCAACGTGGTGATCCACTCGGCAGCGCCAGGCAGCGCCTTCACGCCGGACGCCCGTGCCAACTCCCGGAACCGGAGTTCTTTTGTATCGCTCAGTCGCGTGATCACATCCGGAGCAACGTCGTCACCAAGCAGGAGGCGGACGATGCGGTCGTTTTTCCAGCCGAAACACGAGACAAACTGCTCGTACGTCATCGACACGGACTCGGCGTTCATCGTGTCCTGAAACGCCAGCCAGTGGAGGTCTCCGGAATCGACGATCGTGCCGTCGAGGTCCCACAACACCGCGCGCGTCATCACGAGCCCGGCTGCCCGTAGTACCGCGTCGATCCGTGTTTGCGGAGGTAGTGTTTGTCGATCAGAAACGGCTCGGGTTCCTCGCCGAGGCCCATCGCCAGGAGGCGGCATTCGATCCGCGCGAGGAACTCGAGCACTCGGGCGTTCTCGATCGCCTTGGCAGGATCGGCGCCCCAGGCGAACGGTCCATGGTTGGCCACGAGCACCGCCTGTACCTCGTCCGGGGCGACACCACGTTCGCGAAACGTCTCGACAATCACCAGACCCGTGTGGCGCTCGTAGTCGCTTTCGACTTCGTCGCGGTGCATGACCCGGGTCACAGGCACATCACCACGAAAGTAGTCGGCATGCGTCGTCCCCGTGCACCGCACTTCCCGCTGCGCCTGCGCCAACGTCGTCGCGTACTCGGAATGGGTGTGTACGACCGCGCCGCATCCGAACGCGCGATACAACTCCAGGTGCGTGGGCGTGTCCGACGACGGACGCAGCGTCGAGTCGACGACCGCGCCGGTTTCAAGCGAGACGGGAACCATGTGTTCGGGTCCCAGCTGGTCGTACGGCACGCCACTGGGCTTGATCACCATGACCCCGGCAGCGCGGTCGACAGCCGACAGGTTGCCGAACGTTCCCATCACGAGGCCGCTGCCTGCCAGCGATTGATTGGCCTCGTGAACACGTCGACGGAGTTCTTCAAATTGCATCTTCCACCTCGGCGGGGCTCATTGCCCGCCTGACACCCGCGAACGCAGTGCGAGCAGCCGCTTCATGATCGTCGGCAAGTCGGCATGCGCATCGGGCACACCGCCAAACGTGTCGTGCAGTTCGCGATACATGCCGTAGAGTTCGTTGTACACGACGACGGACTCGGGCACGGGTTGATACGACTGTTCCTTGACCGACGTCATGCGGCCCTGCGCGTCGGCCCAGTCATCGTAGCCACCCGCGCCGGCCCCGGCGGTGACGGCCGCAGCCACCGCAGCGCCCAGTGCCGGCGTCTGTGGCGAGCCGGCGACGAGCATGGGCTGCCCGATGACGTCGGCGTAGATCTGCATGAACAACGGATTCTTCTCGGCAATTCCACCGCAGCAGACGACCCGGTCCACGGCGACGCCGTACTGGCGCACACGCTCGATGATCGCGCGCGCACCAAACGCGGTGGCTTCGATGAGGGCGCGGTAGATCTCGCCCTGCGTCGTGTGCAGCGTCTGCCCAAGCATGAGTCCGGACAGTCTGGGATCGACCAGGATCGTCCTGTTGCCATTGTTCCAGTCGAGCGCCAGCAGGCCGGACTCACCGGGCTTGAGGTGGGAGGCCTCCACGGTCAGGTGGGCGTGCGCGTATTCGTCGCCCCGGCAGATTTCCTCCACCCACCATTTCAGGATGTCACCGACCGCCGACTGTCCGGCTTCGATCCCGTAATACCCCGGCATGATCGACCCGTTCACGATGCCGCAGATTCCGGGAATATCGGCGACCGGCTGGGTCGTCGGGGCAACTGCGCAGTCACAGGTCGACGTGCCGATGATCTTCACCCACGTGCCCGTGGCGACGCCGGCACCCACCGCCGCGTAGTGGGCGTCGAATCCGCCCATCGCGATGGTGATGCCTTCCGGAAGACCAAGCTTCTGCGCCCACTCCCCACAGAGATGTCCCGCGGGGCGGCCAGGCGCGTAGGCGGCGTCGTACAGGCGGTCGCGCAGGTCTGCCAGTTTTGGATCCAGGCGCGTCAGGAACGCCTTGTCAGGGAGTCCGCCCCAGGTGTCGGAGTACATCGCCTTGTGGCCGGCGGCACAGACGCAGCGGACAATCTTCGTTGAGTCGTTCACCCCCGAGAGCACTGCCGGAATGAAGTCGGCCAGTTCGACCCAGCTCGCAGCCGCATCAAACACGTCCGGCGCCGCCTTGAGGCAGCGCCAGATCTTCGACCACCACCACTCTGACGAGTAGATGCCGCCGATCGGCGCAAGCAGGTGCGGCGCGTGTGCGCGCGCCGTCGCGGTGATCGCGGCGGCCTCGTCGGCGGCGGTGTGGTCCTTCCACAACCAGGCGTGCGCCGCGAGGTTGGACTCCCACGTCGGGTCCAGCGCCAGCGGACGCGCCTGGGCATCGACCGGGAGCGGGGTTGAGCCGGTCGTATCGACGCCGATGCCGATCACCTGCGAGGCGTCGAAGCCGTCGACCGACTGTGCCTGCGCGAGCGCGCCAGTCACCGACGCTTCAAGGCCCTTGATGTAGTCGCCGGGATGTTGGCGGGCCAGATGTGGCTCCTTCGGATGAAGAAGCACACCCTGGTCGCCGCTGGGATACGCGTAGACACTGCTGCCAACGGTCTGGCCATTGGCGCAGTCAACAACCACCGCCCGCACCGAGTTGGTGCCGTAGTCGACGCCAATCGTGTAGGCCATGGGTCACCCCACCAGCACGGGAGAGACGACGTTGAGGATGTCGGGACCGGTGCCCGCCGCGCGCGCCTGGTCGATCTCCGCCTGCTTCGCGTAGAGGCGAACCGCCTTGAGCGACAGGTTGGCGAAGTTAATCATGCTGCGCTCGATGGCCCGCGTGGGATCTTCCCGGTAGGTGAACTGGTCCTGGCTGTAGTAGCCGCGATAGTTGCGCACGAACGTCGTGTACAGGTACTCCACCGACTCGGGAATCGACAACGTGCCGAACATGCAGTCCTGATCGTTGCGGCCCTGCCTGGCGTCATTGATGTCGAACTTGTGGACCGGGACCCCGGCGAACTCCGCCAGGTCACACGCGGTCGACGCCGTGGTGGCCTCCATCTTCTGGTGACCGTAGTCGATCGTGATGCCGCAGTTGTTGCCGCCCGTGGCCTTGTTGACCTGCTGCGCCACGAGAATCGCCGACGCGGCGGTCGGGATGATCATGTAGAGCTCACGCGGTTCGTACGGCTTCGGTTCGAGTCCCAGCTTGATGCCGTGTTTGAGGCACTCCGTGTTGACGGCAATCAACGCTTCGGTGAACCACTCGAGTGACTGTTTGTAGTCGATTTGAAAGTGATAGTCGGCGCCGTCGGAGCCTGGCCACACGCTGAGCACACCGATCTTCATGCGCTTGCAGACCTCGACCCCCTTGAGCACTTCCTCGAGCGCTGCCTTGCGGAGCGCCGGGTCAGGATTGCACGGCCCACCCAGGCGGAACTTCGGATTGGTCCACGTGTTGATGTTGCACGCGGTGACCGTCATGCCGAGGTCCTTCAGGAACCCATTCTCCGCGCGCTCGATCGCCGCGAAGTCCAGGTCTCCGTTCAGCGTCTTCTCGAACACGCTCTGATGGATCTCGATGCAGTCGACGCCGGCGGCCTTCGTGCGGCGGCACTGCCCTTCAAAGTCGTTCTGAAACGACGCATCGTCGGAGTGGTAGCCCGGAGGCGCAAAGCGGTCGCAGAAGTCGCCGGCCGACCAGTGGCCGACGCTGTGTTTGATGTCCATCACCTTCAGGAACTCAATCGATTCCTCGCGGCCCATGTAGCCGGTCTTGCCTGCCGCAAACGCCAACTGCTCCGCCGTGAACTTCGCCATGCTGTCTCCCCTACCTCACTACGAACAACCGGTCCTGACGGGCGTGCGCCCAGCGCACCTTGCCGTCGGCCGAGATAATCATGTCTTCTTCCTGCGCCATCCGCACCGGTTGACCGTCCCACTCATCCACGCGCGTCGTGACCTGGTGTTCAACCGAGAACCACATCGACGGCACCACCTTGGCGTCGCCACGGCCTTCCACGCCACCCTGCATGTCCCACAGACCGATGAGTGGACCGGCGCCATGGCCGTGCAGTCCCACCGGATGTGAATACATCGTGCCGTTGAGCCCCGCGAGTTTCATGCGTTCGAGAATCGACTTCAGGATTTCGTTGCCGGTTCGGCCAACGCGCACCTCTTCCATGAAGAAGTCCTGCATGATGTTCGCGTTGCGCAGCGCGGCCTGCAGGCCTGCCGGTGGCGCGGTCTCGCCCTCGCGCAGCACGTAGCCGTTGTGCTGGGTGTCGGTGTTCAGACGGGCCACGGTGATGCCGACATCGGTGTGCAGCACGTCCCCGCGCTCGATGACCGGGTCGGCCCCCAGCGCCCCACCCGTCATGCCCTTGCGCTGTACCGACACGGAAGGCTGAAACCAGGTGCCGAGCCCCTGGTCGTTGACGCGCTGTCTGAACCACCACACCAGGTCACTGGTCCGGGTCACGCCGGGCACGATCACCTTCTCCGAAAACATGGTCTGCGTGAGAGACCAGACGTGCGCGTTCATTTTCTCGAAGAATGCCTCTTCCTCGGGCAGGCGCATCGCGATCAATTCGAGCGGGAGCCCTTCGGCGTTGCGGAACTTGGCGGCCCATGTCGGCCCGAGCGCTTCGGTCATCCCCTGCAATTCACCACTTGAGAGACCGTCGCTGAATGCAAACACCGTTGACCGGTTGATTCCGATGACTTTGGGATTGCGGTCTTCCACGGCCTGTTTGAGCAGCTGCCACTGCTCGGCGCCCCACAACTCCGCGAGCCGCTGCCCCGGCGCGCCCGATGTGGGTCGGTCGGACGCGCGGGTCTCGAACACTCCACCCTGCGATGTCCCGCCCAGCGCGATGCGTTCAACGCAGTCGGTCGAGATCGGCGTGGCCGCGGCTGCACATTTGTCGAAAAACACGTAAATGGTCCGGCGGCGCGCTGCGAAGGTCTCGGGAGACACAATCGCCTTGAAGACCGGGTCTTCCATGTATTCGCGCATCGGCACGACCCACATGTCGATGCCGTGTTTCCGCATCAGCGTCGGCAGAAAGGTGTCGAGGCGCTTCTGTAACCACTGCTGCTGCAGGTCGGCCTGTTCGCGAAGGGTGCCAAACGGACGCTCCACCTTGTCGGGGAACGCGCCGGGAGCCAGGCGCTGCTGCCGGGCGGAGACGACGCCGACCGCCACCGTGGCCATCAGGACCGGCAGGATCCACAACACGCGACGTTCGAAGAACTTTGCCAAGGGAATGACCTCCAGATCAGTCTGGCGATTCTATAATGCGTCCGCAGGGGGACAGATGAAGACTTCGGTGATTCGAGCGCTCGGCGTCGCAGGGGCTGTTGTGCTTTCAGCGTGGTGGAGCCCGGCACTGCACTCACAGGCGCAGGGGCGCGGCACCCAGACGCCGCCGCCACCTCCCACACTCGGGCTCGATCAAGGCACGCTTGACTTCGACATCCCCGGCTTCGATCTGCGCCTCGTCAAGGCATCTCAGACCATCGCCGCGCTTGAACCCAAGGGTGTGCCGACGTACACGCCGACACCCACACCCGCGCGGGGGCGAGGACGAGGAGCGGCACCCACGCCACCGGAGCCGGCGACGCCACCTGCGCCCCCCACCCCTCTGCGTTTCGACTTCACCCCGGCCGATCGCCTGGCTCAGCGCGCCGCCGATGGCTACCACCACCTTGGTGACATCACGATGCGGCTGCGAGCCGGGACATCCGGCGCATGGCAGGAGTACGACACCGCGCGTGAGCGGAAACCGGTCACACCGCTGCCGGCCCGGAACGGCGCCGTGGCCTCTGCGGATCTGGCGCCCACGCTTCCGTCGGACATTCCGGTCACGGTCACGCGCGACTGGGCTGTGCAGGACGGAACGCTGGTGCTGCGGTTCACGCTCACCAACCGCGCGTCGGCGCCCGTTGAAATCGGCGCGTTGGGGATTCCCGTCGTGTTCAACAACATCATCAGCGGTCGCAACCTCGAACAGGCCCACGAAATCACGTCCTTCTTCGACCCGGCGATCGCCCAGGACGCAGGGTTCGTGCAGGTCACGCGCCTGTCGGGCAAGGGGCCCGCGCTCGTGGTCGTTCCCCACGGCAAGACACCGCTGGAAGGATGGCGGCCGGTTGACGACCGCACGCCGAAGACCCAAACGTCCGAAGCCATCTTCGAGTGGATGGCCCACACGCGGGCGTATGCGGAGAACGAATGGAAGGACGCCAAGCCGTGGAACGCGCCGACCCACGCCACGCTGGCGCCAGGGCAATCCCGCACATACGGCCTGGAGTTTCACCTCGCGCCGGAGATTCGAGCGATCGAAGACACGCTGGTGAAGGCGGGACGACCGGTAGCCGCCGGATTCCCCGGCTTCGTCGCTCCGATGGATGAAGATCTCTCGCTGTTCACGCACTACGGCACACGCGCGTCGACGGCCACGGTCGCGGTTGAACCGGCGGGCGCGTTGTCGGTCACCGCAGGTCCCAGGACGACGAACGGATGGCACCGGTACACCGTGCGTGGTCGGCAGTGGGGACGCGCGCGGCTGACGCTGACCTGGAACGACGGAACGGTGCAGGCGTTGAGCTACTACGTCAC
This sequence comes from uncultured Acidimicrobiia bacterium, assembly GCA_966252305.1. Classification (GTDB taxonomy): domain Bacteria; phylum Acidobacteriota; class Vicinamibacteria; order Vicinamibacterales; family SCN-69-37; genus SYFT01. Next base: position 17,476 of record CBINOO010000036.1, on the reverse strand, counting down.
CAAGCCGGCCGCGCAGGTCGCAGCAGATCTCGGCAACTTTCTCTTCACGAAGCAGTGGTACGACAACCCCAACGATCCCTTCAAGCGCAGCCCGTCGATCATCAGCTACGACCGTTCGCGAAACGCGGTGGTCGAACAGGACCATCGCGCCTGGATCGCGGGCCTGTCCGATGAAGGCGGCGCGGGCTCCTGGCTCGCCGCAGGCATGAAGTTGTTCGGCCAGCCCACGCCGGAGCAGGTGAAGCAGTACGAACGATTCATCAACGAAGTCCTCTGGGGCCGCATCCAGTATTCAGAAGGCGATCGCAAATACGGCGTCCGCAAGAGCCTCTTTTATTACGCGCCCGATGAGTTCCCCAACTACGTGTACGACCCGTCAAAGAACTGGACGACGTGGTCAAGCTGGAACAAGGAGGGCGCCGAGGTTCAGAATCGCGCCTACAACTACGCGCACGTCGTCGCGGCCTACTGGTCGATGTATCGACTCGCACGCAACACGGAGGGACTGGTCACCACACGCCCGTGGGACTGGTTCCTCAACCAGGCGCACGAAACGTTGATGTACATGACCGATCCGGCCAATCGTGTCGGGTACGTCAACGTCGGCCTGATGGGCGCCACGACGTTTTCCCTCGTGCTCGACGACATGAAGCGGGAGGGCTGGACCGACCGCGTGACCGCGCTGGAAGGCCGCATGAAGGCCCGTGCCGACCGGTGGGCCGGCCAGAGCTACCCGTACGGCAGCGAGATGGCGTGGGACTCCACCGGCCAGGAGGAAGTGTTCGCGTGGATGCGTTATTTCGGCTACGACACGCAGGCCACCACGGCGCTCAATTCCATCGTGGGCTACATGCCGCTCGTGCCGCATTGGGGCTACAACGGAGCCGCGCGGCGGTACTGGGACTTCATCTACGCCGGCGCGCCTGGCAACGGCTACGAGCGCCAGCTGCATCACTACGGCTCAGGGCTCAACGCCATCCCGGCGCTCACCCGATTCCGCGACGACCCGACGGACCTGCACCTGCTGCGCATCGGGTACGCGGGCACGATGGGCGCGTTGACGAACATCGATCAAGAAGGCTTTGGATCAGTGGCTTTCCATTCGGTCCCGGAGAAGCTGCACTGGGATGCGTACACCGGAGACTACGGCCCCAACTTCCTGGGTCACGCGCTCAACACGGGCACCTACGTGATCAACCACCCCGAGTTCGGGTGGCAGGCATTTGGAGGAAACATCCAGCACATGGCGCGCGGCACCGCAGGTCAGCCTGGTTCGGCCGGCGACGCGTACCTCGCCATCACGCCAACCGACTCGTTCCGCCAACGGGTCTACCTGGCCCCCATCGGCTTGTACCTGACGCTCGACGCCGGCAAGTTCAGTGCAGTGCAGTACTACCCGTCGACTGGTCGCATTGTTGTCACGCTTGAGCCCGGCACCACACACGTGAAGCAAGCGCGGCTGCGGGTTGAACAGACGGGCAAGACGGTGCAACGGCGCACGTGGAGACCGGCGACGACGCTGACGCAGGAGCGCGGGGCCTTCGTCATCACACTGAGCGGAAGACCAACGACGATCGAATTGCGGTGAAATGGCGGGGCTTCGGCCCCGCCACCTATTCGTAGTGCAGCGCGTGCACGGGGTCGAGCTTGGCGGCCCTGACGGCCGGGTAGAGCCCGAAGACAATGCCGACGGTCACTGAGACGAAACAGGCGACGGCGACCGACGTGACGGTCACAATCGTCGACCAGCCGGCAAAATAGGCCACCAGCTGCGACAGACCCACGCCAACGACCGTCCCCACGAAACCGCCGGTCACGGTGATCAGCGTCGTCTCCACGAGGAACTGGCGAATCACATCCCGCCGGGTGGCGCCGATGGCGCGGCGTACGCCGATCTCACGAGTGCGCTCCATCACGCTCGCCAGCATGATGTTCATGATGCCGATGCCGCCCACCAGCAGGGAAATCGACGCGATCGCCACCATGATGAATTCGAACAGGCGCTTGGTGCGTTGCTGTTCTGCAAGCAGCTCCGCGGGGACAATCACCTGAAAATCTCCGGCGCCCCGATGCAGGCTGTCGAGCAGGCTTCGCACGATGGTCCCGGCCGACGCCACGTCAGCATCCGGCGACAGCGACAGGTACATCGCGTCGATCTCGTCCGTGTAGTACGACCGTGAATCTTCCAGCCGCAGCATGGCAGCCATCACAGGCACATAAATGAGGTTGTTGCGATCGGTCGCCGGCAGCCCGCCGACGTTCCCCTGGGCCGACAGCTGCGGCCCGGCAACACCAACGACGGCAAACCACTGTTCGTTGACCTTCACGAACCTGCCGACCGGATCTTCCGCGCCAAACAGCGCGGCCGCCGCTCCTTGTCCCAGCACGGCCACCGCGGCGGACTCCGCGTCCTCCTGCTCGCTGAAGAACCGTCCGCTGGTCACGGACAGGTTCGAAATCTGCTGGTAGGCCGGCGTCACGCCGTACACGGTGGGCATGTCGCCAAACGGCTTGGGCAGGAGCTTCCCCGGCACGAACCGTTTTCGAGGACTGATCGCGGCGAGCCCCGGGAGGCTGGCTTCCACGATGCGCATGTCCTGGAAGCGGAGTCCTGCCGAGAGCTTCCGGACACGCTGCACCGACTCACTGTCATTGGCTTCTCTCGCCTCGACGATGAGGTTGCGCACGCCGAGTTGTTCGATGAAGGCAATGACCTGCGCCTGGGCGCCGGCGCCGATTGACAACATGGCGATGACCGCGGCCACGCCGAAGATCATGCCGAGCATCGTCAACAGCGAACGCAGCTTGTGGGCTCTGAGGTTTTCCACGCCCTGCCGCAATTCCGGGCCAAGGTCCAGCGACTTGCGTCGCACGGCGGCGCTCATCGTCCCCCTCCCGCGGCCGGCGTTGGCGCGGCGGTGCCGGTGGTTGACTGGCTGGGAGTCCGCGTCGGATCAACGAGAGCCACTTCGATCCCCTCGTTGACGCCTTCGATGACCACCCGACTCTCGGTGCGGTGCGTGATCGACACCGGGGTTGCCGTGAACCCGCCTGCATCGCGCACATAGAGATGCGGTTTGCCGTCTTTCTCGAAGATCGCATGGCGAGGCACCCACAACACGTTGTCCACCGTATTCCCCTTCGCGACGATGAGCACCGTCGAGCCTGGACGCATCTCGGCATCCGCCTCGTCGAGCGCGACAACCACATCGAAGAGCCGGAGCGGCCCCTGTGTTCCCCGGCCAATGCTGCCGAGCGTCAGGATCTTGCCCGGGCGAACGGCCCCGGATGCCGACTTGAGTTCGATACTGACCGCCTGTCCAACCGAGAGATTGGTGCGCTCCTGTTCGTTGACGGAGGCCCGGATCTCCATGGCTCCAGGGTCAAAGACATCGAACATCGGGCGGCCGGCAAACGCCGTGTCTCCTGCGCGCCACTCCGGCAACGACATGCCGGAGAAGAAGAAGCCACCAGTCGCGTCGCGATTTTCACGAACGATGACCACACCATCGATCGGCGACTTGAGTGTCAGCATCTCCAGATTGGCGCGCGCACGATCCGCGCCCATCTGCGCCTTCATGCGTCGCTCGCCGAGGACCGTCAAGCCGGACTTTGAGGTGGTCTGCCGGGACTTCACGTCCTGCTCTGTCTGATGCAGGCGTCGGCGCGCCTCTTCGAGCGCGAGTTGGCGTTTTTTGATGTCGTTGGCCGCCATCAATTCCGGATCGACATTGGCGTCCAGTTCGGCACGGCGCACATCGAAGCGGGCGGTCAGCAACGTGACCTGATCCTGAGCGGCCTGCACGGCCACATCGGCCTCGCGTTTGGCGATCTCCTGCTCCGCCTCGGCGAGTTCGGAGAGCGCCTGTTCGAGGGCGAATTGCTGCTCGGCGGGATCAAACTCCATGACCGGATCACCAGCCTTGACCAGCGTGCCCGATGGCGCCAGCGACAGCAGGCGCAGCGCGCCACCAACGGACGGCGCCGGCACAGCGACCGACTTCGCCGCGCGCACGTCGCCGTCAAGGTACACATCGAGTGTCACGCTGCCCCGCTCGACGCGCCCGGTCACGATCGTCGATGTGCTGGGTGATGCCGCTGGAGCAGCGGCCACGAGATTCCAGGCTCCATAACCAGCGACACCCAGCACCAGGAGTACCAGAACGAGTCCCAGCAGCCGTCGGCTCACAAGCCACCTCCAGACGTTGCCGTAGCGGTCCCGGCCTCTGCCGTGGGATCCACCAGCGCAACCTGCTCGCCGACCTCAACGCCGCCGGCCAGCGCGACCTGGTCACGGCCGCGGCGAATCACCTGTGCGTCCACCGGCACGAAGTCGCCGCCGCGTTTGACGTATACGACGGGTCGTCCGTCCAGCGTGAGCACCGCTTGTGCCGGTACGAGCAACACGTTGGGGAGTTTGCCGACCGGAATGCGCGCCACCGCGCTCATGCCCGGGCGAAGGCGCGCGTCGAAGTCCTTGAACGTCAGCCGCAAATCAAACATCTTCGCCGGCGGCCACCCGGAGTTGAAGTCCACCCGCGCGAGCACCGACACGTCGGATACGTTCGCGACATACTCGCGGTCGGGGATGGCATCGGCGCGGACGGTCGCCTCGAGACCCGACTTGAGCTGGCCGCGATCGGTTTCGTCGATGCGCGCGGTCAGGTATACCGATGTCAGGTCCGGAAGTTCGAGAATCGGCGCCATGGGCGGCACGCGATCGCCGGTCCGAAACTCCTGGGCCTGCGCCATCGGGGAAGACGTTCGATAGTTGGGCAGGATGTTCACCGTTCCGTCGGCCGGCGCAATCATCTGCAACGCCGACAGGGAGCGATTCACGCGCTCAAGGTCTGCGTTCGCCTTGTCGATCCGGCGCTCACGCGCCCGGATGTCAGCGGCGGCGCCGGCGCGTGCCGCGTCGGCCGCGGCCTCCGCCTCGGCGAAACGTTGTTTGGCATCCGCAAGCGCCAACCGCCCACGCTCCACCTCCACCTCGGAGACAATCCCGACCTCGAGGATGCCGAGCTCGGCGCGCTGCACGTCGTACTGCGCCCGCATCACGTTGGTGTCCTGCTGCTCGTTCACGATGGCGGCCTGCGCCTGCGCCTGCTTCAACTCGGCCTGCGCCGTCCGCAGTTCTGATTGCCGCTCCTGGATCGTCCGCCGCAGTGTCACCGCGTCAAACTGCGCGACCACATCTCCCTGCTTCACGTCCGACCCATTACGCGCCAGCGTGACGATGGTGAGTTCCCCGGCGTCGGGCGGCGCCGTCAGCTGGATCGAGCGCACGGGCCGGATGTCGCCGCGCACCTCGACCACATCCACGTAGTCACCGCGAGTCACGTCTGCGGTCGGCAGGTCCGCGCCATCTCGGGACAGCCCGTTGATGGCGGCCCAGCCGCCCACGAGTACCGCGACGACCACGATCCACCCCCACAGCCCGCGTCGTGTTGATTCAGCCACTACTGCCCTCCGCCAATCTCGACTGATGCCGTGAGGTCAGGCATCAACTGCGGATGCGTGCCGTTGATCTCGATGAGCGCCGTGAAGGAACGTACGTAGCGGGAAAACGATCCCTGAACGGCCAGCGGGCCCACGGCCACCACGGTCCCGGCAAACTTCAATTCGGGAAAGCCGTCCAGGCGAACGATGGCGGTCTGGCCGGCCTTGAGCCTGGGAACATCGGCCTGATTGACCTTGGCCCTCACCTGCATCGCAGTCGGATCCACGATGTCGATGATCGGAATTCCCGGGCGCACTTCGTCCCCCTGCTGGATCTCGACCATGCCCGAGTTGCGGAACGTCGTCTTGATGACCGCGAGCCCCTCAAAAGGCGCGCGCACTTCCATCAGGGCGGCGTTGCCTTCGGCGTAGGTCAACGCGCGCTGGGCGCGTTCGCGGCGAATCTCGAGAATGCGCAGGTCGGCGGCTTCCGCCTTCCGCTTGAGATCAAATGTCGTCTGGAGCTGGTTGTATCGGGCTTCTGCCTGTTCGAGGGCCAGCGTGTTTTTTTCGGCGTCCACCTTCGGCAGGAGTTCGTTCTTGCGGATTTCCAGGCGCGCGCGTTCGACGTCGTTTCTTGCCTGGACGAGTTCCGTTTCGTCCTTCGCCTTCGCGGCAGCCTGGTCGGCCCGCTTTCGCCCGATCTGCTCCGCCAGATCGTTGAGTTCGGCCTGTCTGTCGAAGGCAACCCGCCGTTGTTCCTGGCGGTCGAACTCCACGAGCAAGTCACCAGGTTTGACCGATGACCCTGGCGGAATCAGGTAAGTAATGACCAGATTTGGCAGCGTCTGCCCAGCCAGCCTGGGCACCACCACTGTCCGGCTGCGAACAGCTTCCACCGTGCCGTGGAGTCTGACGGGCGCGGGTGCCTGAGCGCTCAGGCACACACTGGCCCCAAGAAAGATGGCGGTGGCCCCCGCCAGGCGTGTCGTGATGTGCATGCTCCCGCCGTAAAGACGCCGCAGGCGGGGCGGGAGTTTGCAAACTCCGGACAGAAAGTGCGAAGAAACTAGCTTTCTGCCCGGATTCGGTCGTCAGTGACTGCCTGAGTGAATCGCGACACGCCGATGACCACCGCACCTACTGCCAGGAACAGTAGCCCGGTCGCCGCCGCGCCAAGCCACACGTTGCCGCCGGTGAGATTGCCCTTGGCGAGGATGAACAGCGCCGCGCAGGTGGTGATGACCATGAATACCGCGGGAACGACGGCGAACGTGGTCTGGCGGGCGCGCTGCGCCAGCCACACCGAGACGGTGGTCAGGGCCAAAGCGCCGATCAGCTGATTGCCGGCGCCAAACACCGGCCACATCTGGCGAACGGTGCCGCTGATGGCAAACACGAACATGAGTCCGACCGACAGGGCCGAGTTGACGAACGCGTTGCGCGTCCAGGCGGGGCCCTCGGGGCCAAACACCACGACCCAGGCTTCCTGCAGCAGGTAGCGGCACAGGCGCACGGAGCTGTCGAGCGTCGTGACGACGAACCCCTCGAGCATCAGGATGCCGAACACCACGGCAATGGCCACGGGAATGAACGGAAGCGCCGTGTGGATCAGGCGCCCGGCGCCAAGCGCGAACCCGAGTACGGGGTTGGTGGCGACTCCCGGGGGATACACCACCGACATGTATTCGGTTTGCGTCAGCATCGATCCCACGGCGACCAGGACGAGGATCGCGAAGAAACTCTCGGTGACCATCGCGCCATAACCAATGCGTCGGATATCGCTTTCACGAGGAATCTGCTTCACGGTCGTGCCGCTGGCCACGAGACTGTGAAATCCGCTGATCGCGCCACACGCAACCGTGATGAACAGGATGGGCCACAGCGGCGCTTTCAAGGCCGCGTATCCGGCCTCGAGGTCGACGGCCGGAGCCTGAATCGAAGTGCCCTTGAAGCCGGCAATGATCGCCGCCAGGAACAGCAGGCCCACGCCGCCGTAGAGAATCTGCACGTTCGTGAAATCGCGCGGTTGCAGCATCAGCCACACGGGCACCGCACACGCCACCAGGATGTAGACCGTCATCACGATCCGCCACGCCTCACCGGACATCGAAATGGGAAACATGAAACCGGCGACGATGCTGACCACGCAGACGACCGATGCCAGCACGTACGCCTGTGGTGTGGTCAGCCGGTCCTTGCGAATCAGCCATCCCAGCAGCGGCGCAAAGGCGGTGATGAGGAAGACCGAGGTCGTCGCGATGCCGCCGATCCGCGCCTTCACCACACCACCCTCGACGATGGTGCCCAGCAGATTCTGGTTGGGCTCGAGCCGCAGGGCCTCAAGCGGGTACAGCGAGGTCAATGCGGTCACCGACAGGTTCAGGAAGATCGCGTTGACAATGGCGATGACAAAGATGAGGACGGCGAGGTTCAGCAGGTAGCCGAGCGGTCCGAGCGTGGTGCGCGCGATGGTGCCGACCGTCTTGCCGCCTTCCCGGGCGCTGACGAACATCGCCGTCATGTCGTGCATGGCACCGAAGAAGATGCCGCCGATGACCACCCACAACCAGACCGGCTGCCATCCGTAGGCCAGCGCGAGCGTTGGGCCGACAATCGGGCCGGCGCCCGCAATCGTCGCAAAGTGATGCCCGAACACCACATGCGTCCGGCTCTTCACGTAGTCCTTGCCGTCGGCCAGCAGCTCACACGGCGGCACGTTGGCGTCGTCTTCCCTGAAAACGCGAGCGATGTAGCGGGGATACCACCGATAGGCCAACAAGAGGCACGCTGCCGCGGCGGCGACGGGCACGAGGATGTTCATGGTGCGGGCATCCTACCGCAGTTCAGGCGCCGAAATGCGTTTAGAATTGCGCCCACCATGAGTCCAGCGCACGCGCCTGTTCACGCCGCCAATCTCCCCGCTCCGGTTGGTCCCTATTCTCCGGGCATGGGCTTCGAGCGACTGATCTTCGTCTCCGGCCAGGGCGCCACCGATCCGGCGACCGGCAAGCTGGCAGGCGCGGACGTCTCAACCCAGACCGAGCAATGCCTGAAGAACCTGCAGGCCATCCTGCAGGCCGCCGGATCTGACCTCCAGTACGTCCTGCGATGCGGCGTGTTCCTGCTCGACATGGGTGAGTTTCAGGCCATGAACGCCGTCTACGCGCGGGTGTTTGGCGAACATCGACCGGCGCGCACGACCATTCAAGCCGCCGGGCTGCCTGGGGTGGGCCTGCGTGTTGAAATCGACTGCATCGCGTACAAACCCGGTGCTTAGTGCTCAGTGCGAAGTTCGAGGTGCGAGGTGCGAGGTGCGAGGTGCGAGGTGCGAGGTGCGCCGATGAAGAAGAGCCTGTTGTTTGCCGTGATTGTGGCTGCGGGTATTGCGCCGTCGTGGATCGCTGCCGCTGAGCAGACCCCGCCTCCGGGCCAGCAGCAGGTGGCCGGACGCCAGGGGGGCGCCGGTCGAGGTCGGCAGGCCGGCCCACCATCGATGGGCGGTGGCCAGTGCGCCGACAACAAGTGGAACTGCCCGGATGCGCCAAACCCGGTCCCCTCACCCGACACGGTCTGGATCGAGGAAATGACCTGGATGGACGTGCGCGATGCCCTCAAGGCGGGCAAACGCACGGTCATCATCTCGACCGGCGGCATCGAACCCAACGGCCCCTGGATTGCAACGGGCAAACACAACTACGTGCTTCGTGCGAACTGCGATGCCATTGCGCGCAAGCTGGGCGATGCGTTGTGCGCTCCGATCGTGCCGTTTGTGCCGGAGGGCCGGATTGATCCGCCCAGCGGCCACATGACCTCACCGGGAACGATCAGCCTGTCAGAGGAGACCTTCCAGGCGCTGCTCTCGGACATCGCCCACAGCTTCAAGATGCACGGCTTCAACAACATCGTGTTCATCGGTGACTCGGGCGGCAACGTGCGCGGGATGCAGGCCGTCGCGGACAAGTTCACCAAGGAGTGGGCCGGCGCGCCGAAGGTCGTCCACATCCGCGAGTACTACGACTACGCCGGGACCACGGCGGCGATGGAGGCCAGAGGCCTCCTGCCCACCGGCAGGAAGAGCGACGGCCTGCACGATGATCCGGCGATCACCATGAACATCATGGCGACGGATCCCGAGGCCGTCAGACACGCGGCACGCGTCAAGGCCGGACTCGCGACCATTGATGGCGTCTCGATTGCGGACCTCGACAAGACGCTGGCCCTCTCGAAGGCCATCGTCGACTACCGCGCGTCGATCACGGTCGACGCCATCCGGAAAGCGCTCGGCCGTTAGCGGTCGAGCGGACGGCGGTCGAAGCCGATGGTGAGAGACAGGTCGGGTGTGCGTCCGGCGGCCGTGCCGTCGGCCCAGGTCTGATACGCAGGAATGAAACGGCGAATGTAGTCCGTGATCGCCTCACGGCTCAGACCGGGTTTGCCGGAGGCTTTCATCCGCTCTTCGGCTTCAACCCGCCATTCGAGCACGTAGCCGGGATCGGCCGCGCGCAGGACGATCCACACATCCACGTGGCGGTACCACGCCTCGTACGCGGCAAGGGCCGCGTTGGCCGGGCGCAACTGTGGATCTGACAGCTCGGCGTCGGGCACCGGCGAAAACCCGAGCATCCATCCCTCGACCAGCACGACGTCCAGCGGCCCGGACACCTCCCGCCACTGCTCGACCGGCAGTCGGTCGCCACGGCCCGTGTGGGCCGATTTGTCATACACCGGAACGCGGACAGTGGCCCCCGGCCCCATCGCGCGAAGCGCGCCCAGCACCTGGTCTCCGAGCGCCACATCGTGTGTGCCCGGATACCCACGATGTTCGAGATAGGGATTGCCGTGGTGCCGCTCGGCCAGTGCGAGCTGCTCCGCGCGGGTCAGGTAGAAGTCATCAATGGACACGCCGGTGCCCGCCCAACCGGACTCAGGCAGGCGGCGCAGCAGGTGTGTCACCAACGTGGTCTTGCCGGCGCCCTGCGGCGCCTGCAGCCCGATCACGAGTGGACGACCGAGGCGCACCCGCCTCAGCGCTGCAAACACGAAGTCGTGCACCGGCTGGTGCAGCGGCGCAAACAGTGGATCGAGACTCATGCGGTGCGTGCCGTCCACCACGCCCAGACCAGAGGGATCCACAACAGATTCGAGACCAGCAGGTGCGCCATTTGGAGTGTCAGCGGCGCCAGCAGCAGCAGGTTGATCACCCCGAGCGCCGACTGCGCAAACACGGCGACCACAATCAGGCGACGGACACGCGCCTGCGCTGGTGTCTGCAGGGTCGGACTCATCCACGCGAGCGACAACACGGTGCACGCCAGCACAACGGCGGCAACCGGGTGCCAGATCCGCAGCCGAATCAGAAAGTGAGCGGTGGGATCAAAATCCGCGGCGATCCCTTCACGCAACGACGCATGGGGAAACAACGTGTCGCCCAGCGCCACAATCGCCCCCGTCGCCGCGACCACCAACATCCCGACCAGCACGACTGACAACCCCACCGGCCACCCGGACTTGACGGACCCGTTGGACCCGTTGGACCCGACCTTCATCCACCACAACAGCGACGTGATGGCGCCGACGAGCAGCAGCGTGTTGACCAGATGCCCACCGACATACCCTGCGCGCAGTGCCGAGGCATTGTCCTCGACCAGTTCCAGCAGCACGATGCCGGCGCCTACCGCCGCCTCGATCAGCATGAAGACGAGGAAGATCCAGGCCCAGCGACGGACGTGACTCCCTGCCGGCCACACGCGCCGAACGAGCACGAGCAGCCAGACGGTCATGATCATGACGCCGCCGCTGGTCACGCGGTGGACGAACTCGATCAGCGTCCCGACCGACGGTGACAACGGGACGACGTCGCCGTTGCACAGCGGCCAATGGCTGCCGCACCCGGCGCCGGAGCCGGTGGCACGGACGACCGCCCCCCACACAATCACCACGAGTGTGACGCCGAGCGTCATCCAGGCAAACCGCACCACCCGAGCCGCGCGCTCGGCATGAACCGTACTCACATGCGCAGTATAGGCCCGTCGCCCACCCCGCGCCGGCGCATGCGATACACTCGAACCGGACGTGACGCGCACGCCCGGCACACACCCGATCTCGACGCTGTACACGGCGCATCACGCGGCCCGCGCCGATGAAGCTGCGCGTGCCGACCGGCACCATGCGCGCCTCGGTTTCCTGCGGATCATCGTCACACTCGCCACGGTGCTCGCGGGCTGGTTCGGCGGATTCCACGCCTGGCCCTTCCTCGTGCTGGGTGTCGTGAGTTTCCTGGTCCTCGCGGTGGTCCACGGCCGCGTCACCAACGCGCGAGATCGCGCGCAGCGCGCGGTCGACTTCTATCGGCGCGGTCTCTCCCGCATCAACAACACGTGGGCCGGCACGGGTGATGACGGCGGACGGTTCCTGGCCGCCGCAGACGCTGACGCGAAGGCGCCACACGCGTACGCCCGCGATCTCGATCTGTTCGGACGCGGCAGCGCGTTCGAGTTGCTCGGCACCTGCCGTACCGAGGCGGGCCAGGCCACCCTGGCCTCCTGGCTGCTCGACCTGCCGTCGTCGGGCGAGACCCGCCGCCGTCAGGAAGCTGTGCAGGAACTTGCGCCGCTGATTGACCTGCGAGAACAACTCAGCGTGGAGGGTGACGCCATCGCCACACGCGTGCACCCCGACATGCTCAAGCGGTGGGCAACGGCACCGGCGGGCCTGCCTCGCGGCGCATGGCTGCCGGCATTGCTGGCGCTGATCTCCGCGTCAGTCATCGGCTCGGCGCTCTGGCGAATGGCCGGGAATGGCCCGGCGGGCCTGTTCGAGCTCTGCCTGTTCCTCCAGATCATCGTCGCGTTGGGCTTGCGAGGCCGCGTGGTCTCGGTGATTGGCCGCGTCGATGGCCCGGCGCGCGACCTGGACCTGCTCGTGCAGGCGGCGCGACTGATAGAACGCGCGCCTCTGCAGGCCGACCTCCTGCGCGACATTCAGACCAGGCTCCGTGGCAACGAGGGTCGCCGAGCCGCGTCGGACGCGATCCGCGTACTGTCAAGGCTCGATGCGTTGCTGGCGTCTCGACGCAACGTCATGTTCGCGCCCGTGGCCGCGTTTGTGTTGTGGGGCACGCAACTGGCCGTGCGGGTGGAAGCCTGGCGCGACGGCCACGGCCGGCACATTCCCGACTGGCTCGATGCGATTGGTGAGTTCGAGGCCATCGCGGCCATTGCCGGCTTCGCGGCCGAGCATCCGTCGTACGTATTTCCAACGGTCGACGACGCGGACACACCAGGGCTTCGCGCAGACCGGCTGGCGCATCCGCTGTTGTCCGAGACCGCCGTGGCGAACGACATCGCACTTGGCACACCCGACGCCAGGCTGTGGATGGTCAGCGGGTCGAACATGTCGGGGAAAAGCACATGGCTGCGCACGCTGGGCCTGACCATCGTGCTCGCCCGCGCCGGCGCGCCCGTGCGTGCCCTGCGCTGCCGCCTCACCCCGCTCGACATCGGCGCGTCAATCCGCGTCGGTGACTCGCTGCAGGACGGCCAATCGCGTTTCTTCGCTGAGGTGTTGCGCCTCAGACAGGTCGTGGATCTGGCCAGGCACACCTCGGGGCACATGATCTTCCTCCTCGATGAAATGCTCAGCGGCACCAACTCCCACGACCGCCGGCACGGCGCTGAAGGTATCCTCCGCGGATTGATGACACTGGGCGCGATTGGTCTGGCCACGACACACGACCTTGCCCTGGGCGCGATTGCCGACAGCCTCGATGTCGCCGCCCGGCAGGTGCACTTCTCCGATCGGCTTGATGCCGGCTCCCTCGAGTTCGACTACGTCCTGCGCGACGGCCCGGTGCAGAACAGCAATGCCCTCGCGCTCATGCGGTCGGTCGGTCTCGACGTCGACGCGCGATGATCCTGCCGATTCTTTTCGTCTACGCGCTCACACGCCTGTTCTGGGAAGTCAGCAGCCGGCCGGAGATCCTCTTTGGTCCCCTGCGCTTCGACGGCATCATCTGGGTGGACGGCATGCTCAAGGTCGTCCTGTGGGTGCTGCCCACGATCGTTCTGCTGAGGCTCCTCCGGCGTGAATCGTGGAAGGACGCATGGTCAGAACTCGGGCTGCTCGCACCGGCGTGGACCGGTTCCGGCCTGATGCTGTTGTCGACGCTGCCCATGGCGGCCCTGCCCCTCGCGTCGGCGTTCACCAGGTTCGATCCCGCCTCACTCGCGGCATTCGTGGTGCTTGGCCCGCTGGCGGAGGAAGTGCTGTATCGCGGCTTCCTGTTCCAGCAGCTCTGGCATCGTGCCCGCTGGCCGGTATGGGCGGCCGCGCTCGGATCTTCGATTGTGTTTGCCCTGGCGCATCATCGCAATCTCGACGAACAACTCGTGCTTGGATTCCTGCGTGATGACCTCTACGCCTCACTGGCGGTCATCGGTCCCCCGATGCTGGCTGCCGTCGCGGGCGGTTGCCTGTTTGCGTGGATCACCTGGCGCTGGCGCAGCCTGTGGCCCGCGATCGCGCTCCACGGGGCCGTGAATTTCTGGTGGGACATCTCGGTGCGGGTGCCCGAGGTGCCGGCGGCCGTGGCGCAGGCGACGGCGCTTGCCGTCGCCGTCGGCGTCACGCTGACGTGGCGGAAAAGCGTTCGTCGCGATGTTCCCAGTCCTGCGGCGTCGCCACACGTTCGTTGATCCACTCGATGACGGCCGCCCACCCGAGGCTCTCCGGATCATGCCGGAGGTACCCCTCGACCACGGCGAGGATGTGGAATCCCTGGGAGAGCTGGAATGACACCGTCGGATCGTTCAGCTCCCCGCGGCCGACCTTGATGGCGTATTCCTCGGCGCTCATCGACGCCGCGTACTTGTGATAGCCGCGCAGTCGAGCACCCGCCCGAATACGAAGCAGGCCCAGCCGCTCCGCCAGTTTCCGTCGCGACTTGTAGAGGGCCTTGCCCACACCCAGCCCTCGACGCTTCGGATGCGTCATCACCTCGGCGCCGTACAGCGTGCGTCCCTTCTCGGGATCGTGATTGGTGAACATGCCGCCATCGGTGAAACTGAGCCAGTTCTCGGCAAAGGCGTATTCGTCCCACCACACGATCAGGCTCGCCGCCATCCCGATCACCACATTGGTGTCATCGTCGATGACGACGAACTGACCTTCGGGAAAGACATCGAGATGCGACTGCAGCTGCGCGTACGACCAGGGCGGGGAATCCGGATACACCATCTGCGTCAGCGCACGAATCCCGTCGAAGTGTTCGGGACGGGTATTGACAACGTGGTACGGACCCTTTGTTGGACTCACACGTTCACCACTTCGAGGTTAGCGGCCACCTCCGCGCTCGTCTGGCTGTCACGCAGCGGCAGTACGGTGCCGCTGGAGCGACTCTCCAGCAGGGCGGCGATGTCCAGATCTCCGACGATCATGCTCTCCTGGTTGGGCACGCCTTCTTCAATGAACCCGTCACGGGCGAAGGGAAAATCGCTGGGCGTCATGATGGACGCCTGGCCCCAGTTGAGCGACACGGCCGGCACCATGGGAATCGAGCCGACCGTACAGGCCTGCACGACATACATCTGATTCTCGATGGCGCGGGCTTGGGCACAGTATCTCACACGGAGATACCCCTGCCTGTCATCTGTGCAGGAGGGCACGACCAGGATGGTGACGCCGGCTCTGGCAAGTGCCCGAGCCAGTTCCGGGAACTCGACGTCGTAACAAATCGTGACCCCGATACGGCCAATGGCCGTGTCAAAGACCCGCAATGAAACGCCGGCGGCGACGTCCCATTCCTCGGTCTCGAATCGCGTCATGTGCAGCTTCCGCTGACGACCGACTCCGCCCTCAGGGCTGTAGACCATGCACTGGTTGTAGACGCGCACGCCGTCGTCATCCTTGACGGGCACGGTGCCGCCGACCAAGTGGATGCCGCTCTCGCGTGAGAGACGCGAGAACAGCTCGTCAATGGCCGCCGCCTGATCCGCCAGAATGCGAATCTGCTCGCGGATCGGCAGGCGTGTGTTCCCGAGGGTCAACAGCTGCGTGCTGAAATACTCCGGGAATACCAGCAGGTGAGCCTTGTAGTCTTTCGCCGTCCAGACGAGCGATTCAACCTGATCGGCGAACTGGTCGAACCGATCGACTGGACGGATGTAGTACTGCAGCGCTGCGACACGGACGCGTTCCATGTCGCATGGTACATCGGTGTTACGAGGTCCCGAAGTCCCGGCGTCCCGAAGTCACGTCGTCGTCATGCGTTCACGGTAGCCTGCCTACAGCATGCGTCTCGTCGCGCCCCTCGTCATCGGAACCCTGGCTGCGTTGTCTGCATCCGTCCACTCGGCGCAGCCCCCGAAACGCAACGTCGCGCATCGCGGCGCCTCAGCCTACGCGCCGGAGCACACCGCGGCGGCGTATGAACTCGCCATCGCTCAAGGCGCCGACTACGTCGAGCAGGATCTGGCGGTCACGAAAGACGGCGTGCTGATTTGCCTGCACGATGAGTCACTCGACCGCACAACGGATGTCGAAACGCGATTCCCCGATCGCGCGACCACGGACGGTCAGGGCCGACGACGATGGCTGGCGGCCGATTTCACTCTCGCCGAGATCAAAACGCTGGACGCGGGATCCTGGTTCGACCAGAAGTTCTCTGACGCGCGGATCCTCACCTTTGACGAAGCCATCGCGCTGGTCGGCACCCGCGCCGGTCTGTTTCCGGAATTAAAGAGTCCCTCGCTGTACCGTTCGCGCAACGTCGACATCGTCGGACTGTTCGCGCAGGCGGTGCGCCGGCACAGGCTCGAAGGGACCCTGGCGGATGGGCGTCCGCGGCTGGCCGTGCAGTCGTTCGACGAAGAGGCGGTTCGCGCCCTCGCGCGCGCGCTGCCGGGTGTGCCGCGCACATTCCTGATTGGGGGAGGCGAACAGGCCGACCGCTGGCTCACCGGCCAGGAACGCCTGACCGAGATGGCGGCTTTTGCGACCGACCTCGGTCCCGCCAAGGCGCTGCTGGAGAAGACCCCGGCCATCGTGGCCTGGGCACACAACGCGGGGTTGACGGTGACGCCGTACACGTTTCGGTCGGCCTCAACCGGACGCTTCCCGGATGTTCAGGCGGAGATGCGGTATTTCCTCTACACCCTGGGCGTTGACGCGCTGTTCACCGACAATCCGGACCTGTTCCCGCGTCGCCTCTTACAGAAGTCTTACAGTCGTCCCTAGATGGCGCTGATATCGTGGCCGCATGCACGTACGGACTGTTTCGACCACGCAGCGGCAAGGGCTCCGTTCCGGAGGCTCAGGTTCCATGGCCGGCGCCAAGCCGGGCCGTTATTCGAAGGTGTCGTGGATCACGGCCTTCTTCATGACGCTGTTCCACATCGGCGCGGTGTGGGCCCTGCTCGACTTCACGTGGTCCGGCGTGATGGTCCTGCTGGTGACGTATTACATCTCGCTGGCCTGGGGCATCGGCATGTCGTACCACCGGTTGTTGACACATCGGTCGTACAGGACCCCCAAAGTCGTCGAGTATTTCCTGACGATCTGCGCCACGCTTGCGCTGGAAGGTGGGCCGCTGTTCTGGGTGGCCACACACCGCAAGCACCACCAGCATTCCGACTCGGACCAGGATCCCCACACGCCGCGGCACGGCGGCTTCTGGGCGCACATGGGCTGGATCATGTTCGGGGAGCCCCAGCACAACAACACGAGCATGACGTCCAAGTACGCGCCTGATCTTGCGAAGGACAAGTTCCACGTGTGGCTCACCAAATTCCACTGGCTGCCACTGACGTTGCTGGGCATCGGGCTGTACCTCGCCGGCGGCTGGAACTGGGTCCTGTGGGGCGTCTTCCTCCGCACGACACTCGGCCTGCACTCGACATGGCTGGTCAACTCGGCCACGCACCTCTGGGGCCAGCGCCGCTTCCAGACCACGGACGACTCGCGCAACAACTGGTGGGTCGCGATGTTGACCTTCGGTGAAGGCTTGCACAACAACCACCATGCGCATCCGACGTCC